>NZ_JAWJYQ010000001.1:0-670545 GCF_032971465.1 Pseudomonas sp. LSJ-87
TTCGCGGGTAAACCCGCTCCCACAGGGCCTGCGCCAACCTGTGGGAGCGGGTTTACCCGCGAAGAGGCCAGCACAGACAGTACAAAAACAGCAGATACGAAAAAGCCCGCAACGATGCGGGCTTTTTCGTATCTGGCAGTTGGATCAGAACCGGTAGACTTCCATATCGGTACGAATCGGCGCAGCCATCGGGATCTTGGATTTCTCCGGCGTCTTTTTCACCTGCACCGGAGCAGCCGGCTTTTTTGGCGACTCTTCGGCAATCGCCGGCTGGTTGGCCAGCGGCTTGACCGCAGTGCTCAGCTGTTCGGCCAGCTTCTGCAGCAACTGGCCCTGGGCCTGTACCTGCGACGCCTCGCTGCCCGCGTGTGGCTGCTCGAGGTGAACGATGCGGTTGTCACGCACATGGCCACGGCGGTCCAACAAGCGCCACTGGGCATCCAGGACGGCCGGCTGGTCCTTGCCCGAGTCCAGGCGAGTGATCGACAGCAGTACTTGTACATCCGGGTTGAAACCGGTCGCCGCCGGGGCCAGCACCACACGCTGGCTGTCCAGGCGCCAGGCGAGTTGGCGCACCAGCAGCTGGTCGATATCCGACGAAAGGCTACCGGCCCAACGACCGTCGGTCGCCGAACTCAGGCTGCCATCGGCCTGACGTTGCAGGAATGTCTCACGTTGCAGGTAATCGGCAACCGATACCGGGCCGAGCACCACGGCCATGCCCGCACTCTGCGAAGGCTGGCCAGGATCACCACTGTCGAGCTGGTACAGGGCAACCGGCTGGTGCATGGTGCACCCGCCAAGGCCCAGCAGGCCAGTCATCAACAGCGCAAATGGAAGGCGCAGAAATTTCATCATCCCATCCAGGCGGTCGCCAAAAGGCCAACCGCAGTGATACACATAGATTCAAACGGGCACACGGCCACGCCGGCACCGCAAGGGCCATATCATCCGCGAAATAACCGTCCGACTCCAGCATTTCTGCCCGGAACGACGCTGAAATTGCCGTTCCAGACATTTCAACCGGTTACGCCGGCACTTCCACCTGCAACCCATCGACCCGCTGGAACCCGCGTGGCAGCTTGCTGCCGCGCCGTCCGCGCTCGCCCTTGTAATGCTCCAGGTCGTCCGCTTTCAGAGATAGGGTACGCTTGCCGGCTTGCAATACAAGTGTCGCGCCATCGGCAATCACAGCCAAATCGGTAACAAATTCTTCACGGCTGGCTACCCGGTCGCCCGGCACCCCAATGATCTTGTTGCCCTTGCCTTTGCCCAGCTGAGGCAGGTCGCTGACCTTGAACACCAGCAGACGGCCTTCGGTAGTCACCGCCGCCAGCCAGTCCTGCTCGCGGTTGGCCACCGGTCGCGGGGTCATGACCTTGGCACCGTTGGGCAGGCTGAGCAAGCCCTTGCCGGCCTTGTTCTTGGCCTGCAGGTCTTCACCCTTGACCACGAAGCCATAGCCGGCGTCCGAAGCCACCACGTACAGCGCATCGTCGTCCGGCAACAGCACGCACTCGAAGGTGGCCCCCGGTGGTGGCGTCAGGCGGCCGGTCAGCGGTTCACCCTGACCACGCGCCGACGGCAGGCTGTGGGCGGCCAGCGAGTAGCTGCGGCCAGTGGAGTCGATAAGCACGGCAAACTGGTTGGAGCGCCCGGCGGCGGCGGCCTTGAAGCCATCGCCGGCCTTGTACGACAGGCCGGTGGCATCGATATCGTGGCCCTTGGCGCAGCGCACCCAGCCCTTCTCCGACAGCACCACGGTGACCGGCTCGGTCGGCATCAGTTCGTTTTCCGACAGCGCCTTGGCCTCGGCACGCTCGACGATCGGCGAGCGGCGGTCGTCGCCATAGGTTTCGGCATCCTTGATCAGCTCGCTGCGTACCAGTTTGCGCAGCTTGGCATCGCTGCCCAGCAGGGCGAGCAGTTTGGCCTGCTCTTTCAGCAGCTCGTCCTGCTCGCCACGGATCTTCATCTCTTCCAGGCGCGCCAGCTGCCGCAGGCGGGTCTCGAGGATGTAGTCGGCCTGGATTTCGGTCAGGTCGAACCGGGCGATCAGGGCTTGCTTGGGCTGGTCCTCGGTACGGATGATGTGGATAACTTCATCCAGGTTGAGGAACGCGGTCAGCAAACCTTCCAACAGGTGCAGGCGCTTCTCCACCTTGTCCAGGCGGTGCTGCAGCCGGCGACGGACGGTAGTGGTACGGAACTCCAGCCACTCCAGCAGCAGCGCCCGCAGGTTCTTCAGCTGTGGCCGGCCGTCCAGGCCGATGATGTTGACGTTGACTCGGTAGCTGCTTTCCAGGTCGGTGGTGGCGAACAAGTGCTGCATCAGTTCATCGGCATCCACGCGGTTGGAGCGCGGGATGATAACGATGCGGCACGGGTTCTCGTGGTCCGACTCGTCACGCAGGTCGGCGACCATCGGCAGCTTCTTGGCTTGCATCTGCGCGGCGATCTGCTCCAGCACCTTGGCCCCGGAGACCTGGTGCGGCAGCGCGGTGACGACGATGTCGCCATCCTCGACGCGGTACACGGCGCGCATGCGGATGGACCCGCGGCCGCTTTCGTACATCTTGAGGATTTCTGCCCGCGGCGTGACGATCTCGGCCTCGGTCGGGTAGTCCGGCCCCTGGATGTGCTCGCACAGCTGCTCGATGGTGGCCTTGGGCTCGTCGAGCAGGCGCACACAGGCCGTGGCCACTTCACGCAGGTTGTGCGGCGGCACGTCGGTGGCCATGCCCACAGCGATACCAGTGGTGCCGTTGAGCAGGATGTTGGGCAGGCGCGCCGGCAGCACGGCCGGCTCCTGCAGGGTGCCGTCGAAGTTGGGCACCCAGTCCACGGTGCCCTGGCCGACTTCGCTGAGCAGCACTTCGGCGTAGCGCGAAAGACGCGCTTCGGTATAACGCATGGCGGCGAACGACTTCGGATCGTCCGGCGCACCCCAGTTGCCCTGGCCGTCGACCAGGGTATAGCGGTAGCTGAACGGCTGCGCCATCAGCACCATGGCCTCGTAGCAGGCCGAGTCGCCATGGGGGTGGAACTTGCCGAGCACGTCACCGACGGTACGCGCCGACTTCTTGTGCTTGGCATCGGCATCGAGCCCCAACTCGCTCATGGCGTAGACGATGCGTCGCTGCACCGGCTTCAGGCCATCGCCGATGTGCGGCAGGGCGCGGTCCATGATCACGTACATGGAGTAGTTGAGGTAGGCCTGTTCGGTGAAGTCAGCCAGCGAGCGGCGTTCCACGCCGTCCAGGCTGAGTTCCAGTGAGTCGCTCATGCGGGCCTCGTCATTTCAGGTTCTGGCGCAGCAGCATGGTGCCGCCGCGCTGGGTAAATTCAAGTTGTTTCAGGGCACTCATGCCCAGCAATACGGTCTGCCCGTCCAGGCCCGGCACCACGATGGCGCGCACGTCCTGCAGGCGGATATCCCCCAGCTGCAGGCTGGCCAGGCGCGTGCGGTAGCCTTCGGTACGGCCGTTGGCGGTACTGAGCTGCACCGGGCTGCCACGCTCCAGGCCCAGCTCGCGGCCCAGCGCCTCGGGGATGGCCACGTCGGTGGCACCTGTGTCGAGCATGAAATGCACCACCTGGCCGTTGATCGCGCCATCCATCACGAAGTGGCCCTGGCCGTTGCCCAGCAGGCGCACCTCGATAAAGCCTTCGCCATGCGACGACTGCACCTGGGCATTGGGGTTGCGCTGGCTGTCTTCCCATTGGCCGAAGAAACGCGTGGCAAGGAACAGCGCCGCCGCCCAGGCGACGATCATCAATACCTTGCCAGCCCGCTTGCCCGGTGCCTGGCTCATGGCTTGGCGCTCCATCCGCCTTCCGGCGCATCGAAGCGCCAGATGATCGGGCGTGGCTCGCCATCGGCGCGGGCGCCGTTGTTGTTGTCCACACCGATCCAGGCGCCCTTGGCATCGATCACCAGAGCCTCGGCCAGGCCGAACGGCTGTTGATAGCGGCGCGACTCGACCAAGGCATCGGCAGCGAACGACCAGCAGCGCTCGACCTTGCCACTGTCGGTATCCCGACGGCAGACCCGGTAGGCGTTGCGTTCGAGGGTGAACAGCTTGCCTTCGAACCAGGCAAGGTCAGCGAAGTCGCGCGACAGTGCCTGGGCATTGGGCATCTGCGCCGGCTGCATTTCAACGCCAGCCTCGCTCAGCAGCACGCAACTGCGGCCGCAGGTCCACACCGATTGCTGGCGCTCGATGGCCACCAGGCCCCGCCGCTCGCGCTCGGCGGCCAGCCACAGGCGGTCGCCCGCCGGGTTGATCGCCAGGCCTTCGAACAAGGCGTTGAAGTTCAGCAGCATGCCGCTGGCACGGGCCTGACGAACCATGGCCGGGTCGATCTTCAACCAGTCCGCTTCGCCTTCCAGCGGCAGTTGCAGCACCGCGGCATGCGCCTCGCTGACCAGGTACAGGTTACCTGCCTGGTCACAGCTGATGCCTTCGAAATCCAGCTCGCCACCACGAATATACGACGCCGCCCAATTGCGCGACTTCAGGCCCCACGGCAGGCCACTTTCCGGCACCGCTGGCGGGGTGAAGGTGAGCGGCTGCGCGCGCCAGGTCGGGTTTTGCTGGTCGAAGCGGTAGATACGGTCGTCGTCGCGGTCGGACACACCCCACAGCCCGCCCCGGCATTCCACCAGGCCAGACAGGTTGCCACCGCGCATGCCTTCGACCGGGTGCTCGGCGCTCAGCTTCAACTCTGGCCAGTTGCCCGCCAGGCTCGGCAGGGCAACCAGCGCGAGGCAGGCAGCCAGAAGCCGCCGAATCAAACCATGACCTCGGCCAGGTTACCCTTGGTTTCCAGCCAGCTCTTGCGGTCACCCGCGCGCTTCTTGGCCAGCAGCTTGTCCATCAGCTCGCAGGTGGCCTGCACATCGTCCAGGGTCAGCTGCACCAGGCGCCGGGTGTTCGGGTCCATGGTGGTCTCGCGCAACTGTGGCGGGTTCATCTCGCCCAGGCCCTTGAAGCGAGTGACCTGCGGCTTGCCGCGTTTCTTCTCGGCCACCAGGCGATCGAGGATACCGTCACGCTCGGCCTCGTCGAGGGCGTAGTAGATTTCCTTGCCCAGGTCGATGCGGTAAAGCGGCGGCATGGCCACGTACACATGCCCGGCCTCGACCAGCGCGCGGAAGTGCTGGACGAACAGCGCGCACAGCAGCGTGGCGATGTGCAGGCCGTCGGAGTCGGCGTCGGCGAGGATGCAGATCTTGCCGTAGCGCAGCTGCGCAAGGTCGGTGGCCCCCGGGTCGACGCCAATGGCCACGGCGATGTTGTGCACTTCCTGGCTGGCCAGGACTTCGCCACCGTCCACTTCCCAGGTGTTGAGGATCTTGCCGCGCAGCGGCAGGATCGCCTGGAATTCCTTGTCGCGAGCCTGCTTGGCCGAGCCACCGGCCGAGTCACCCTCGACCAGGAACAGTTCGGCGCGCATCGGATCCTGGCCGGCGCAATCGGCCAGTTTGCCGGGGAGTGCCGGGCCCTGGGTGATGCGTTTGCGTTCGACCTTCTTGCTGGCCTTCAGGCGGCGTCCGGCGTTGCTGATGGCCAGCTCCGCCAGTTGCATGCCCAGCTCGGGGTGGGCGTTGAGCCACAGGCTGAAGGCGTCCTTGACCACGCCGGAAACGAAGGCAGCCGCCTCGCGCGACGACAGGCGCTCCTTGGTCTGCCCGGAGAACTGCGGGTCCTGCATCTTCATCGACAGCACGAAGGTGATGCGTTCCCAGACGTCTTCCGGCGCCAGCTTCACGCCGCGCGGCAGCAGGTTGCGGAACTCGCAGAACTCGCGCATGGCATCCAGCAGGCCCTGGCGCAGGCCGTTGACGTGGGTGCCGCCCTGGGCGGTAGGGATCAGGTTGACGTAGCTTTCCTGGATGCTGTCGCCGCCTTCTGGCAGCCACAGCAAGGCCCAGTCCACCGCCTCCTTGTTACCGGCCAGGCTGCCGCAGAACGGCTCGTCGGGCAGGCGCTGGAACTCGTTTACCGAGTCCACCAAGTATGAGCGCAGGCCGTCCTCGTAGTGCCATTCGACCTTCTCGCCGCTGGCCTTGTCCTCGAAGCTGACCAGCAGGCCCGGGCACAGCACGGCCTTGGCCTTGAGCACGTGCTTGAGGCGGCTGATGGAGAACTTCGGCGAATCGAAGTACTTGGGGTCGGGGCTGAAGTACACGCTGGTACCGGTGTTGCGCTTGCCGACCGAGCCGACCACTTCCAGCTCGCTGGCCTTGAAGCCATCGGCGAAGGTCATCTGGTATTCGTTGCCGTCACGTTTGACGCGCACGCGCACCTGGGTCGACAGGGCGTTTACTACCGAGATGCCCACGCCGTGAAGGCCACCGGAGAACTGGTAGTTCTTGTTGGAGAACTTGCCGCCGGCGTGCAGTTTGGTGAGGATCAGCTCGACCCCGGAAACGCCCTCTTCCGGGTGGATGTCCACCGGCATGCCGCGACCATCGTCGCTGACTTCCAGCGAGTGGTCGGCATGGAGGATGACCTGCACCGAACGGGCGTGACCGGCCAGGGCCTCGTCGACACTGTTGTCGATGACTTCCTGGGCCAGGTGGTTGGGGCGGCTGGTATCGGTGTACATGCCCGGCCGCTTGCGGACCGGGTCAAGGCCCGAGAGGACTTCGATGGCGTCTGCGTTATAGGCGCTAGCGCTGGGAGTGGCCATAGGGTCTCGTCGTCAGTCTGGTGAATGCAAAAAAGTCAAAATACAGAAAAATCGAGCGCTGCGTACTGCCCACGGGCAACGCCGGCGAAGGCCAGCAGTGCCGGCAGGCGCTCGGCGAAGCCCTGGAAGCTGTGGTCGCCACCGGCCTGGATACGCAGGGCACAAGCACGGTAATAGCGCTCGGCGTGGCGATAGTCCAGGGTTTCATCGGCGGTCTGCAGCCACACTTGATAGCGGCTGGCGTCCACCGGTGCTGGTACTTCCAGCTCGGCCAAGGCCTGCACATGATCGTGGGTCAGCTCCCAGGCTTCACCGGTGTAGTGATTGTGCTGGGTGCCCAGGTAGCCGTCGAAATGCTTGTGCGGTGTTACCGCCGGGTTCACCAGCAGGGCCTTGAGGCCGTGGCGCTCGGCCAGACAGGTGGCATAGTAGCCGCCGAGCGAACTGCCCACCAGCAGTGGCGCGCCCAGCTCGGCGATGGCCGCTTCGAGCTGGGCGATGGCCTGCCGTGGGTGGTGGTGCAAGGCGGGCACCCGCAATTGGGCCGACAGGCCCAGTTGCTGCATCACGGCCTCGAGTTGGCGCGCCTTGGTCGAAAGTGGCGAGCTGTTGAAGCCATGGATATAGAGGATGGAACCCGACATGCTGCCCCCGGAATCTGTGGCTTCGCGCCCGGTGATATGGGCGCAGGGACGCGCAGTGTAGCGCGTTCGCCGGGTTTTGGCGCCGCACAGGGGTTTTAGCAACAAATTCTTCAACAGCTTTGAGAGTGCCGGGGGCGCTTTGCGCCCCTATCGCGACACAAGGCCGCTCCCACAGGGGTACGCGATCTCCTGTGGGAGCGGCCTTGTGTCGCGATAGGGGTGCGCAGCAGCCCCAAAATCCTCAATAACCAGGGCTATCGAAGTCGAGCTTCACCTGGAAATCCAGTGCCCGCTCCACCCCGGTCTCCAACCGCCCGTCGGCGTGCAGGCGCAGCCAGCGGTATCCAGGCTGCTCCTCGCTCACCTTGAAATCCTCGCTGCGCGCCGCAAACTGGATACAGGTCGACGGAGTAGCCAGCAGGCGACGGCCGTCGCGCACTTCATCCCATTCCTGGTGCACATGCCCCCACAGCAGCGCCCGCACCTGTGGATAACCCTCGACGATATCGAACAGCGCCTGGGCATTGCGCAAGCCGATCGGCGCGATCCAGGCACAGCCGATATCCACCGGCTGATGGTGGAAGCACACCAGGCAATGCCGTTCACCCGCCTCTCGCAAGGCCGTTTCCAGCACTGCCAGCTGGTCATCCTCCAACAGCCCGTGCGTCGCCCCGGGTACGGCCGTGTTGAGCATGACGATGCGCCACGCACCGATATCGGTCACCGCCTGTACCAGCTCCGGCGCCACTTGCGCCATGACTCGGGCCTCGTCATGGTTGCCAGGCAACCAGCGGGTGGGCACGGCAAACGGTGCGGTCAGCTCACGGAATGCTTCATAGGACGCTA
Organism: Pseudomonas sp. LSJ-87; assembly: GCF_032971465.1. Classification (NCBI taxonomy): domain Bacteria; kingdom Pseudomonadati; phylum Pseudomonadota; class Gammaproteobacteria; order Pseudomonadales; family Pseudomonadaceae; genus Pseudomonas; species Pseudomonas sp. LSJ-87. The sequence goes on from NZ_JAWJYQ010000001.1 coordinate 8,190, forward strand.
CGCTGGCGTCCTGGGACAGGTCGCCAGTGCACAGCAGCAGGTCGACAAGCGGTTGCTCCCGCCGCACCTGGGCCACTACATGGCGCAGGCTGTCACGGGTATTGAGGCCCAGCATGCTGCCGGCCGGGTCGGCGAACAGGTGAGCATCGGTCAGTTGCACCACATGCACGGGGCGCGATTGGTCTGGCTGCGGCAACGGCCGTCTCCTCGAACGGATTCAGCGCGAATTATGGCTGCACAACGGGTGCGAGCAAACACCCACGAACGACCTGCGTCACACTTCAGCGAACGCTCGCCAGTTCGTGACCACAAGCCAGGCAGTGGCTCAGCCATTCACCGAGGAACAGGTTGAGCTGGGCCTTTTCGTCCGGCTGGTGCATGGCCTCGTTCGGATACGGGTAGATGCTGCGCAGGCGCCGGGTGTGTTCGGCACTGACCACTTCGGCCATGCGCGCATCGTGGTACACCTGCACTTCCAGGTGCGGCACCGGCAACCACGGCAGGCTGTGCTCCTGGCGCACGTGCAGGGTGGTGGTGTACGGGCAGGCCAGCACCACGTCGAGTACCAGCACGCCAAGCATCTGGTCGCCCTGGGTCATGCCGATGCGGCGCGAGCTCTGGGTGGTGCGCATGTCGGGCAACAGGCGCATCAGCCGGGCGTAGTTGGCCTCGCAGGCTGCCTGCAGCCCGACCAGGTCGACCCGATAACGCTCGCGCAGCAGGTTCACTTCCACATACCTCGTACTTCGTCACGGTTCAGCGCCAGCCATTGCAGGCCGATGATGGTCGCCGCGTTGCAGATGCGCCCGTCGCGCACCGCTTGCATGGCATCCTCGAACGACCACACGCGCACGCGAATGTCCTCGCCCTCTTCTTCCAGGCCATGCAGGCCGCCCGCCCCTTCACTGCTGCAACGGCCGAGGAACAGGTGAACGTATTCGTCACTGCCGCCGGGCGACGGGAAGTAACGGGTCATCGGCCACAGGGCGCTGAAGGCCAGGCCGGCTTCTTCTTCGGCTTCGCGGTGGGCAACTTCCTCGGGTTGCTCGTCCTTGTCGATCAGCCCGGCCACCATCTCGATCAGCCAGGGGTTGTCGACCTTGTCCAGTGCACCGACGCGGAACTGCTCGATCAGCACCACTTCATCGCGCAACGGGTCGTACGGCAGCACGCACACCGCATCATGGCGCACGAACAGTTCGCGGCTGATCTCGCGGCCCATGCCCCCGGCAAACAGCTCGTGGCGCAGGCGTAGCTTGTCGAGCTTGTAAAAGCCCTGGAAGCAGTTGGCCCGCTCGATGATTTCGAAGCCCTTGGGCACTGAGTTCAACGCGTCTGACATGGAAATCCTCATTACCTCGAATACCGCATCGCGCCATCCTACTCTGCACGCCTGCCGGTTTCATCCCTTTCCGGCAACCGTTCGCGCACTCGGGACAGCGCGCCTTCTCTCTGTTAGCTTAGTGGCGAACTGAAGGCCGCGCAGACGGTCAAAGGCCGACTTTTCCCTGTTCTGCAAGGATCCTCATGACACTTGTCAAACTGACTTCCGTGGCTGTGCTGGCCCTGGCCCTGGGTGCCTGCCAAAGCCTGTTCACGCCCAACTACCGGGCGCCGCTCGAGGTCAAGCGTGATGCCTGGGAGCATGTCAAACCCGGCTGCAGCGAAAGCGACTGCCCGCTGGTGAACATCGACATGATCCACTTCCCGGCCTTGCCCAAGCTCGATGGCATCGTCGAGAAACGCCTGCTGCAACTGACCGAAGACAACCAGCGCGGCAACGCACCGACCACCCTGCAAGCCTACGAGCAGCAGTACCTGGCCAGTGCCGACAAGCGCAACAGCAGCTACCTTCAGGCCAAGGTACGCGAGCAGCATGACGGACTGGTGATCATCGAACTGTCCAGCTACCTGGACAGCGGCGGCGCCCATGGCATGCCCGGGCGTGGTTTCATCAACTATTCGCGCAAGCTGGACAAGGTGCTGACCCTGCAGGACATGCTGGTGCCTGGCCAGGAAGACACCTTCTGGAAAACCGTCGAGGAGTCGCACCGCGCCTGGCTGATCAGCGTAGGGATGGACAAGGACGCCGAGTTCATCAAGACCTGGCCGTTCAAGCAGTCGCCGCACGTCGCCCTGACGTACGGCGCGGTGGTGGTCAAGTACGAGGTCTATTCCATCGCGCCCTACTCCATGGGCCACGTGGAGTTGAAGATCCCGTACCCACGCCTGAATGGCGTGCTCAAGCCCGAGCTGTTTCCCGGCCGCGGCTGAAGCTCAACAGCCCGTGCAGTAGCCCTGCCAGCAGCAATGCTGGCAGGGTCGCACCCAGGTCGGGCGCTTGCGCGGCGATCAGATGGTACGCGGCAACGCCCACCGCCCAGGCCAGCAGTGCCTGCCAGTGCAAGCCATGCACCTGTGCCGGCAAGCGGCGGCGACGGATCACGTAATGGTCCATCAATACCACACCGAACAACGGTGCAAACACCGAGCCGATCAGCAGCAGGAAGTTCTCGTACTGTGCCAGTGGCGCCAGCAAGGCGATCAGCGTGCACAGCACGCCAATGGCCAGCGCCAGGTGCTCGACCTTCAGGCGCACCAGCACACCGGTGGAAACGGCTGCCGAGTGAATGTCGGCAAAAGCCTTTTCCGACTCGTCCAGCAGAATCAGCAGCAGTGGAATGCCCATGCCGGCGCCCGCCAGGGCCAGCAGCAGGGCGTTGGCTTCGCCATTGCCGGCGAAGGCCAAGGTGTAGCCCACGCCCAGGCTCATCAGCCAGGTGTTGCCGATGAAGTAGCCCAGCACCGTACCGCCGAATACATGTTTGCCGTTACGGGCAAAACGCGAGTAGTCGGCGATCAGCGGCAACCACGACAGCGGCATGGCGATGGCGATGTCGAAGCCCACGGCCAGCGACATAGAACCGTCACCGGCACGGTCCCACAGTGCCGCCAGGTCAGCCTTGGCGAACAGGTTCCAGGTCAGCCACAGGCAAGCGCCCAGCAGCAGCCAGATGCCCCAGGTGCGTAGCACCTTGCGCACGAACGCCAGCGGCCCACCGACCGCGAGCAGGGTGGCCAGGGCGCCGAAGCACAGGGTCCAGAGCATAGGGCTGTTCCAGGCGCTGGCTTCGCCGAACGCCCGCGCGCCCAGCAGGCTGGCGGCATCGCGCATGACGATGATCTCGAACGCGCCCCAGCCCACCAGTTGCAGCAGGTTGAGCATCGCCGGCAAACGCGCGCCATGGCCACCCAGGCTCAGTTTCAGCGTGCCCATGGCCGACAGGCCGGTATCGCTGCCGATGACACCGGCAGCCCCCAGCAGCAGCACACCCACACCGGTGCCCAGGGCGATAGCCAGCACCGCGCCGGCAAGGCCCAGGCCAGGGGCCAGCATGGCGCCGACCTGCAGCACCATCAGGCCGATGCCGAGGGAGAACCATAGCGAGAACAGGTCGCGCGCGCCGAAGATGCGCTGGGCGGTGGGGACCGGGTGGTCGGGGGAGAATTGGCTGGGTGATGTCATGGTTGGCGCTCGCCGGCAATGTTGTTGGTGTTCCTGGCGAGGACTGCGTCCTCGTATCGCGACACAAGGCCGCTCCCACAAAAACCGCGCTGACCTCAAGCCTTGCGCGGTCCCTGTGGGAGCGGCCTTGCGTCGCGAAAGGGCCGCAAAGCGGCCCCAGCGGTATTAGACTTTGTGATACAGCTGGCTGCCTTCCTGGCGGAACCGCTCGGCCTGCTCACGCATGCCTTGCTCGACCGTCACATCCACGGTTTCGATCTTGGCGGCGTATTCGCGCACTTCCTGGGTGATCTTCATCGAGCAGAACTTCGGCCCGCACATCGAGCAGAAGTGCGCGACCTTGGCCGATTCCTTCGGCAGGGTCTCGTCGTGGTAGGCACGGGCAGTGTCCGGGTCCAGGCCGAGGTTGAACTGGTCTTCCCAACGGAACTCGAAGCGTGCCTTGGACAAGGCGTTGTCACGAATCTGCGCACCTGGGTGGCCCTTGGCAAGGTCGGCGGCATGAGCTGCGATCTTGTAGGTAATGATGCCGGTCTTCACGTCATCCTTGTTCGGCAGGCCCAGGTGCTCCTTGGGCGTGACGTAGCAGAGCATCGCGCAACCGAACCAGCCGATCATCGCCGCACCAATGCCCGAGGTGATGTGGTCGTAGCCAGGAGCGATATCGGTGGTCAGCGGGCCGAGGGTGTAGAACGGCGCCTCGTCGCAGCACTCCAGCTGCTTGTCCATGTTCTCCTTGATCAGCTGCATCGGCACGTGGCCGGGGCCTTCGATCATGCACTGCACGTCGTGCTTCCAGGCGATCTTGGTCAGCTCGCCAAGGGTTTCCAGCTCACCGAACTGCGCGGCATCGTTGGCGTCGGCAATCGAGCCGGGGCGCAGGCCGTCGCCCAGCGAGAAGCTGACGTCGTAGGCCTTCATGATTTCGCAGATTTCGTCGAAGTGGGTGTACAGGAAGTTTTCCTTGTGGTGCGCCAGGCACCACTTGGCCATGATCGAGCCACCACGGCTGACGATGCCAGTGACGCGCTTGGCGGTCAGCGGCACATAGCGCAGCAGCACACCAGCGTGGATGGTGAAGTAGTCCACGCCCTGCTCGGCCTGCTCGATCAGGGTGTCGCGGAACAACTCCCAGGTCAGGTCTTCGGCCACGCCGTTGACCTTTTCCAGGGCCTGGTAGATCGGCACGGTACCAATCGGCACCGGCGAGTTGCGGATGATCCACTCACGGGTTTCGTGAATGTGCTTGCCGGTGGACAGGTCCATGACCGTGTCCGAACCCCAGCGGATGCCCCAGGTCAACTTGGCCACTTCTTCCTCGATCGAGGAACCCAGGGCGCTGTTGCCGATGTTGCCGTTGATCTTCACCAGGAAGTTGCGGCCGATGATCATCGGCTCCACTTCCGGGTGGTTGATGTTGGCCGGGATGATCGCGCGGCCACGGGCGATTTCCTGGCGAACGAACTCGGGGGTGATTTCTTTCGGGATGTTGGCCCCGAAGCTGTGGCCGGCGTGCTGCTCGTCGAGCAGGCCGGCGGCGCGTGCCTCTTGCAGCTTCATGTTTTCGCGGATGGCCACATACTCCATCTCGGCAGTGATGATGCCCTGGCGGGCATAGTGCATCTGCGAGACGTTGGCGCCCGCCTTGGCACGGCGCGGGTTGCGCACGTGGGCGAAACGCAGCTTGGCCAGTTCGGCATCGTTCAGGCGCTGCTGGCCGAAGTCGGAGCTCAGGCCGGCCAGGCGCTCGGTGTCACCGCGTGCCTCGATCCACGCCGAACGCACGTCGGCCAGGCCCTTGCGCACGTCGATGACAACGTTGGGGTCGGTGTACGGGCCGGAAGTATCGTAGACCAGCACCGGGGCATTGGACTCGCCACCGAAATCGGTCGGGGTGTCGTCCAGGCTGATTTCACGCATGGGCACGCGGATGTCCGGACGCGAGCCTTCGACATACACCTTGCGCGAACGCGGGAACGGTTGCACGGACTGCTGATCGACTTGCGCCGATTCGCTGAGGTTGATCGCTTTTTCTTGTTTGGTCATCACAGGCTCTCCAGACGGCTTCCTAGCAGTGGAATGTCGGGGTGAACCTGAAAGGCGCGGACGCACCCTTGATGGGTGCAGTGCCGGATATGGGGGTGCCTGAAGCTGCATGCAGCTGCGACATTCCCGGACCTGGCACAAGAGGCTCCCCGGGAAGGCGAGCAATCTTGTTCCCTACGCAGGCGCTAACCTGATCAGGTTCAACGGGATCCGCAACTTTGCGATCTCAGCCTTTGCTTCAAGGCACCCCGACAAGAACATGCGCAGTCTAGACTGGAGTGGTCGGCAAAGCCAAGCAGGTAAATGCGCGGATGATGAAAGGCACCCCGAGCGATTGTTGCCGGGTGCGCATGGCACTACACTGGCCCATCGCTCGATACTCAACAGTTCAGTAATTCAATTTCGTACAAGGATTGCCTCTATGCTGCGCAAACTCTCACTGGCAATAGCCGTGTCTTGTGCGTCCAACGGAGTGGTCTGGGCAGCGGACGTGCCCACTACAGTGAAAACCGACCTGGTCAGCGTCTATCAGGAAGCGGTCGACAACAACGCTGACCTGGCTGCGGCCCGCGCCGATTACGGCGCCCGCCGTGAAGTGGTACCGCAGGCTCGCGCCGGGTTGCTGCCCAACCTTTCGGCCGGTGCCGAAATGCTGAACACCCGCACCAAGCTGGACGAACCATCGGCCACCAGCAACCGCAGCGGCAATACCTGGAGCGCGACCCTGGCGCAGCCTATCTTCCGCGCTGACCGATGGTTCCAGTTGCAGGCGGCCGAGGCGGTCAACGAACAGGCAGCGCTGGAGCTGTCGGCTACCGAACAGAACCTGATCCTGCAAACCGCGCAGAATTACTTCGCCGTGCTCCGTGCCCAGGACAACCTGGCCGCGACCAAGGCCGAGGAAGCTGCCTTCAAGCGCCAGCTGGACCAGTCCAACGAACGATTCGACGTCGGCCTCTCCGACAAGACCGACGTGCTGCAATCCCAGGCCAGCTACGACACGGCCCGGGCCAACCGGATCATTGCCGAGCGCCAGGTACAGGATGCCTTCGAGGCCCTGGTGACCCTGACCAACCGGGAATACACATCGATTCAAGGCGTGGTCCATACCTTGCCGGTGCAGGTCCCTACGCCCAACGACGCCAAGGCCTGGGTCGAAACCGCCGGGCGCCAGAACCTCAACCTGCTGGCCACCAACCACGCGGTCGTCGCTGCCGAGGAAACCCTGCGCCAGCGCAAGGCCGGCCACGCGCCGACCCTAGATGCAGTTGCCAAGTACCAGAAGGGTGACAACGACAACTTCGGTTTCACCAACCCCGCACCGGCCCCCGTCACGCGCTATAGCGGCGACGTCGAGCAGACCAGCATCGGCCTGCAGTTGAACATCCCGATCTACAGCGGCGGCCTGACCAGTTCGCAGGTGCGCGAGGCCTACCAGCGCCTGAGCCAGACCGAGCAGCAGCGTGAAAGCCTGCGCCGCCAGGTGGTGGAAAACACCCGCAACCTGCACCGCGCGGTAAACACCGACGTGGAACAGGTGCAGGCGCGCAAGCAGTCGATCATCTCCAACCAGAGCGCGCTGGAAGCCACCGAGATCGGCTACCAGGTGGGTACCCGCAATATCGTCGACGTGCTTGACGCCCAACGTCAGCTGTACACCTCGGTGCGCGACTACAACAACAGCCGCTATGACTACATCCTCGACAACCTGAGCCTGAAGCAGGCGGCCGGCACCTTGAGCCCGCAGGACCTGCAGGACCTCAAGCGGTACCTGAAGCCAGACTACAACCCGGACAAGGATTTCCTGCCGCCGGACCTGGCGGCTGCAGCGGCGAAGAACTTCGAGCGCAGGCCTTGAGATAGGTGTTGGACCAGTCGCGGGCAAGCCCGCTCCCACCGCGGGGTAACCTGGGGGAGTTGGCGTGCCGGCGATAGGGCCATCAATTATCACTCCAGCCGCTACAGGACAGCGACTAGGCGGCTACGGCAATCGTCGAGTCGATGCGTTGAACCGACATATCCCCGATCAGCGCAGAGCCAGCTGGCTCAGGGGCGAACGCAGCCATTGCATCAACAAGATTTCCCAGGTTCGGCAGCGAGTGCTCGACAGCAAACAGAGATGCCCCCGCTGAAAGGGCCAAGGCCTCAGGCATTGCAACCATTTCAGAGGTGACTATTGCCGGCTGCGCAAAGATGAAGTCCTCCGCTGTCACTTGCGCAACTTCGAGCGCATCCAGGTACAGTATATTCACGATACCTTCCTGCCCCGGCACTGCCTGGGTATCAACAGCCACACCATGAATCTGCGCAAAGTCATTGAGCATGAAGCGCTCGACTTTGCTGACCTGCAGATCCTCGAAGCGACTGATGCCTACCTGACTGAGGTCAATCTTGTCGATACCGTGCCGGAACCCCCGCAGGGTGTTCTTGTAATCGCTCACACCTTCTTGTTTTGTCACCAGGAACACGCTGGGCGCAACCGTTGGCGGGGCATAGATCGTGCCTGTCAGAGAAGCCACCAACTGCCCCGATTCGTCGCTGGCAAGCGACACGCCATCTGCACCACCGGTAAGCAGAACATTCGCGTTGGCAGGCGGCGACGTCTGCACTTCAGGGTTGCCCTCGAAGTAACCTGGCGCAGCAGCGAATGCGTCAAGGAAGCGAAAGTTCGCTGGCTGCAGTTCGGCGATCGGTTTGTCTGCAAGCGTGAGCTTCTGCCCATCGCCAAGGTCTAGCACAGCCGCATTGCCGTCCTGTCGCATCTGCAGGTCAGCAAACCCTAAACCACCAAAACCGACCAGATCGATCACTTCACGCGAAGTTTCGAAGTGCTCGAGTACATCGTTTCCGGCTGCACGCCTGTGGATAACATAGCGGTCAGTACCCTCCCCGCCCTTGAGCAGGTTGTATCCACGGCCACCATCCAGTAATGCCCCGGCGGGCCCAGCGATCAAGGTATCGTCGCCGTCGCCACTGATGAGGTTCTGCACCGAACCAGAGGCTATGGTCAGCGCCACTCCGGCGATATTGGCACTGCCACTGGCCAAATCCACCGAAATACTGCGACTTACCGCAGCCGCATTCAACGTATTACGCCCGCCAGCGGTGCCGCTGATTGCGTCGTCAAGCAGCGCTCGCCCGGCGTTTTCTGCCACCAGGTTCGCATAGTCATCGGTGAAGTAATAAGTATCATCGATGGTGCCGGGGCTGCCAACGAGGCGCAACGTCCAGCGATCGAGTGTCAACGGCAAACCAGCATCGGCATTGCGCACCTCGAGCTTCCACTCCCCCGCTGAGCGCTCTGCGCGATGATGGGTCGACATGAACCCATATTTGAACGCTCCTGAGCGCGAATCGCCCAGATCGTCATCACCGGAGCCCGGTGCCTTGCCCGTGCGATCGAGCAGCACGCTCCTCGTGCCGCCAGGCGACACCAGCGTGAGCGTCATGTCACCAAGACGGCCCACCATCGAATGGATATCGACCTCCACATGCTCCACCAGCACATCAGCCGGCAGGGTCAAGGACAAAGTCGCGACCTGCCCCGCCGCAACTTGGTGGGCAAGCGGCTCACTGGCAGCGGTCAGCACCCGTTCATTGGCCTTGGTCGCCTGGCTACCCCATGACTCGGCAAGTCGCACAGCCGCACGGGCGTCGACCAAACCAAAACCGTAGTCGTGACTGGTGTGCATGCCACCGCCATTCCAGTTGCGCCCTGCGTTGTAGGCCCATTGGGTGGATGCGTCATCCACCTTGCGCGCAGACAGTGCGAGGATCTGCTGGACGTCCCGATAACCGAGCCCCGGATTGGCCTGCAGCATCAACGCCACCACGCCTGATACAATCGGCGCAGCGAAACTGGTGCCTTGGGTCGTGCTATAGGCGCTGCCCACCGATGCACCGCGCTCCGCTTCAAGGCTGACGCCAGTGGACAACACATGGCTTCCTGGTGCAGCGACCAGTAAGCTGGAACCTGGGTTGGAAAAGGGTGCAGTGGCAGCTTGCAGCACCGAGAGGTCTGCCTTTGCATTGATCGCCGCTACTTCGATGGCGTGGCGGTTGTTGTTAGTCAGCGAGCCCTGGGCACTACCACCTTTGTCGCGCTGGTTGCCGCCAGAGGCGACGACGATGGTGCCAAGCCCGCCACGACCATTGGTGGCCGCAAGTGTAGTACTGAAAGCGAGCGCCAATGCGGTATCGACCTTGCCTTCCGGAACATTCCCCAATGCGAAGTCCTTTTTGAACCCCCAACTGTTGTTGGCAATGTCGTAGTTGACCATTTGCCCCAGGTTGGTCAGGTCGTCGCCTTTGTTGGCCAGGTAGTGCCCGCCGATCTTCGCATCGTAGGCAATGCCGATTCCCCCTTGATCATTGCGCGCTCCAACCATGACACCCGCCACTTGGGTGGCATGATTGGACGCCAGGGCAGCCAGCGTGCCATTGGTACGTTGGGTTTGCAGCCAGATGGGGTCGATATTCGGCTTGAGATCGGGGTGTTCGATATCGAAGATTTCCGGCGCGACGGCAAATTCACCGCCAGGCTCGAACTGCCCGATCCTCACGCCCTTGCCCGTGAAGTCACGCCATACTGGCGCGACATCGATCTCGTCCAGATACCACTGCCGCCCAGAGAGCGGGTCACCAGGCGATTGCTCATGGCGCAACGTTACCGTCGCGCGCAAGGGTGCCGATGCACCGCTGCCCACCTCGGTAACACTCATGGAGGCGTTACCGGCCGCATCGACCAGGTCGTAGCGGAAACTGACATCACCGTAATGGCCAGGCAACGGCGTGACCTCCACATCACCCTGCTCGTTCAGCCGCACTGTAGCGCCCTTGCCAGCACTGACCGACGCGATGCGCAACGGCCCACTGCTATTGAATGGCTGGTCGTTGGCCAGCAGCGCCGTCGCAGGGACTATCAGCGCGGTGTCAGTGGTGGTGAAGGTAGCCAGTTGCTCAGGCGACAGCCTGTCGCCGATTGGCATGGCGCCCGCGCCGAGAAGATCGATAGCGGCAATATCGGCGAAGCTGAGCTTCTGGATGTTGCTCAAGGTCAGGCGGCCGTCTCGCCCCGCCACGGTGTCGGTGATCTGGTGACCCGATTCGGTACGCGTGATCAGGTACTCGTCGTGTGCACCATGCAAGCTGACCAAGTTGGTTCCCGCGCCTCCATCGATCGTGGCATCGCCCCGACCGGCTTCGATCACGTCATCGGCCGCCCCACCCGTAATCCGATCCGCGCCACCACCAGCGTAAATAATGCTGCCGCCCGCCGAGGCCTGGATGCGATCCCCATTTGGGCCTGCGTAGATAACGGACTTGCCGGTACCACCAATGATGTCGTTGCGGCCGCTGCCACCGACGAGCACATCGTCGCCACCGCCACCGATCAGCAAGCTATCGCCCGAGCCGCCCTTGATGAAAACTCCGCGTTGACCGCCGCTGGCGATGATGTCCCTACCCCGCCCTCCTTGCGCGATGGTCAACCCGGCCTTGGCCATGTTCAGCCCAACGCCCTGCTCCCCCACGATCAGCGCCGTGTCACGCCCGCCATTGCCGTGCATGTTCGCCCAGTCGTCAGTGGCACTGATCACGAATACATCATCGCCCGCCCCGCCGTGATAGGTATTGCTGCCAGCGCCGCCGACCAGCCAGCTGCCGCCCGGGGCTGCGGTCAAGACATCATCGCCTGCGGCGCCGTACAGCGTGTCCACGCCGAGCGCGGCGGCGTCCAGAGTGCTGCCTTGAGGACTCTGGCTGATGTAAGCCCGCCGCGAAGTGGGCCCGCTTGATGAAGTCAGTACCGTACCGCCCCCTTGGGCCTCAATCCGATTGCCGACGGTATCAGCGAGGAACTTCACCGCCAGTACTTCTCGGTCCTCGCCATTGATGGTGAATGCACTGCGGGAGAGGACCTGGTTACCCTGACGTGCTTCCCCCACCGGCTCGACCTGACCGAGCTTGATTTGGCTGATGCCATGCTCCTTCAATGCCTTCAATTCTCCGGCATCGGCACGCCCGTCATGGTTGCCATCGACCCAAACCTTCAATTGTGCCCAGACAGCATCTTCAACGTTGATAGCGCCATCGGCGTTGGCGTCCACGCTTGCCAGGGCGGCGAAGCCATCTTTGAACGGTGTTTCGCCGGAGTTGCCATCGCTACCGGCTTTGCCTCTGTAGTATTCGGAAAACAGTTGGCTGATGTTGCTCACCTGCCCGGTGCCGTTGTCATGTACCAGCATGCCGGTCACACGATCTGCCCAGCCTGTACGACGTAACGTACCGCTGTTATCGACATCGAACAGCACGCCGTCCTCGATACCGGCCAAGCCCACACCTTGCCCGCTCAGATCGAGTAACAGAGGGTCGACGAAGGTGTTCACCGTGGTCATCGCCGCCAGCCCGTTGAGCACCACTGCATTACGCAGGCTGAAGTCCGGCTGTTCGCTACCGTCCCGATAGAACTGGGCCAGATGCTGGTTCGGCCGCACGTTGGGGTCGATCTGGATCTCGCCAGGGCGGATACCACCGGTGGCCAGGCTGCCCAACTGGGCGGAGGTGAAGTCGGTGTTGTCGAGGGTGCTGTCGGTGAAAGCGATGCTGTGGGTCAGGCGGCGGTTGATGTAGCCGCTGGAGACGTCGTTGCGGATGTCGTCTTGGCCTTGGAGGTCGCGACGGGATTCGGTTGCGGGGGTGATTTCGATTTTAAGGGATGGGTTTGTTGCGTCTGTTTCATTCGCATCTATAAAGTCGGATACTAGTCCGACAATACCGGTCCCTGTGGCCTCAGCAGCAGAATAAATAATCGATGCCAAGCCACTGAGTGAGTCAATGCGTTCTAGCCAGTACTTTGCCATAGGGCGTAAGTGTTGCGGAGCAATCGCCGAGGCTGTGGACAATTTCCTATCGGTTTCGATCGATAGCCAAACCTCGCCAGCGGGACTACCAGCCGAGTCAAGCACGCTTCTCCAGTATGTTTCACGATCGCTTGGCACCATCAACTCGAATACAGAATTCAGCGTCCAGGCGTCTCGGGATCTGCCCAATTTCTCAAATACTTCATTGTGAAACCCCCAAACTTCCTTGTGATCCAACGTGACACCAATCGAGTCACTCTTGACTTTATCTTCAAGCAAGCCCAAATAGGCTTTTGCCATCTCCACTCGCACAAGCTGAACGTCCCGTTCATCCATTACGCGTCCGGCATCACGCTCAGTGCGTTTCATAAACTCTAGCGCGGCAAGCCCAGCAATGGAGTTACCCTTAGCAACTCCATTGGCGAGCAGCGCGTATTTATCTCCCCTGCCTGCCAAGTAGTCGTACATACCACCAGGCCCCTGAGATTCAAAAATCTCACGAGCACGCCTTACGTCACCCTCAACTAGAGCAAACATTGCTACCTCGCTTTTTTACTATTCAATAGAAAACGTTCCAATGAAAACTTAATCTGCGACCAATACATTAACTTATCAGGCCGCATTATAACTTTAACCAATACATCACCCTCAAAAACGTAAATCATTTCGCAATAATAATAATGAGGCTTCCGAGGCCGCCAACTACAGTACCCCACCGAACCAAGGCTATCTAATTCTCCCTCCCAATAAAATAATTGCTCATCTTTCTCAAATACTCTATGACGCCCTTTCACCTTATACAATCCGACACTTTCATCAAACTTAGCAAGATCAACTAGTCCAGACGAACTGCTTCTCATCAGACTATCCAGTGTATTGCGCAAGTCGCCTTGCCTACCCACAACAGGAGAGTATGAGACCAACAGCCCTTCATGTTCTAAGCCCTGTCGAAAGATCAGACTGTCATCCGCCGGAGTAAGCCCAGGCCAGGTCATTGACAAAAAAACAGATACAAGATTTGCGTCACAGCCTTTCTTGTTATTCACAAATCCGGAATCAAAAGAACTTTTGCCCTCGTATTCCGGCCAGAACGGAAAATACGATCTAGGAAATTCATATACCACCCCCGATAATTTTCCGCATACTATCGGATCTGCCGTTATCCTCTCTCGCCTATTCCAAGGCTCACCTTGCCAAACCATATCAATTACAGCCAATACAGGAACCAGCAAGAGCACAGCGGCACAAACTCTTAGAGAACTCCAAACCAACACATACAAGCAATAGAACAGTCTCTTGATATTCATTCAGCGCTCCGTCAAACTTTCCTGCACATGCCGCTGCAAAGGACTTAGGAAGTAACTTATAATTTTGCGCTTATCTACAATAACCTCCGCACGCACTGACATGCCCGCCGTCAACGGCATATCCTTTTTTCCTACACGCAATATTTCTTTACCCAGACGGACTCGAGCGCTATAAACCAACCCCCGCTTCTCATCTTCAATGGCATCATCAGAAACACTCTCCACCACCCCCGGCACAACCCCGTACTTGGTAAACGTGAACGTCTCGACTTTCACTTCCACCGGCTGCCCCGGATACACAAAGCCGATATCCTTGTTCTCGACTTTCACTTCCACTTCCACCGGCTGGCCCGTTGGCACAATGACCATCAATGTCTGCGCGGGTGTAACCACACCACCTTGGGTATGGATGGCCAATTGCTGGACGGTACCGTCAACGGGTGATGTCAGGACCTTGAGGCGATGGCGCTGCTCGGCCTTGTTCAATTCCTGTTCAAGGGTTGCAATGCGCCGCTGCGCATCACCGTGAAGATCGAGCATGGCTCTGCGCAGTTGGGCAATGGCACCGCTTCGACGGTGCTGAGCAGCAAGCCGTGCAGCGTTCAACTCGTCGATGCGTGAGCGCTGGAGTGCCAGTTCGCGCTCTTGCTCCAGGCGGGCCTGTTCCTTTTCCAGGTAGGTGTGCTTGGCCACGGCCGATTCACTGAGCAAAAGCTTGTAATCCGCCGTCAGTTGGCGGGTGATAACCAGCAGTTGCCGGAGCGCGTCAGCCCGGCCCTGGGCAGAACGGATTTCGGCAGCGCGTTGATCGATTTCGGCATCAGCCTGCTCCAACGCGGCCTGAAGCTCGAGGTACTGCCCTTCCAGCCAGCGTTGCGCGTTTGCCTGCTGCGCGGCCGTGGCCTGCGGTATCAGTGGTGCAAGGGAAGCAGGCGCGTCATCGCCGTCCAGCGCACTCAGCAGTGTGCTGGCTCGTGCCTGATCGATCCGCGCCGCCAGCAGTTCGCTGCCCAAGCGCTTTACATCGGCCTCGGTCAACTGCCCTTCCAGCTCGACCAACGCATCGCCTTTGCGCACTGCCTGGCCATCGACGACATGGATCGCCTGCACCACCGCGACCTCGCTGGCCTGGATCAGCTTGCTTCTGCCGCTGGGTACGATCTTGCCCTCGGCACTGGCAACGACGTCGATCTCACCGATGCAAGCCCAGACAAGCGCCAGCCCGATGAACGTCAGCAGGCTCCACTGCAGGTAGCGCGGCAAGGGATGTACTGGTGTTTCCTGCAGGGACAGTGCCGCTGGTAAAAAGGCCAGCTCATCCGGCTCATGGATGGGGCCATCCATGCGTCGGCGCTGTCGCCAGGCCCCTCGCCACGCTTCCCGATAGCGCTCGAAAAGCTCCTTGAAGGCCGTGCTCATACGGCAGCCCCAAGTTGCAGCCGATACAGATAGGCGTAGGTGCCTTGTGGCTTGCCCACCAACTCGTCATGAGGCCCTTGCTCGATGATCTGCCCGCGCTCCATGACCACGATACGGTCGGCGTGACGTACAGCCGAAAGCCGGTGGGCAATTATGATCACCGTGCGCTGCGCGCAGATCCGCGCCATGTTCTGCTGGATGATCCGTTCGGACTCATAGTCCAGCGCACTGGTGGCCTCGTCGAAAATCAGGATGCGTGGGTTGCCGAACAGCGCCCGGGCGATGGCAATGCGCTGTCGCTGGCCACCTGACAGGCTGGCACCGTGCTCGCCGACCAAGGTTTCATAGCCATCCGGCAATTCGAGGATGAACTCGTGGGCCCCCGCCATCGTCGCTGCAGCGATGACCTCTTCAAGCGGTGCCGCCGGGTTGCCAAGGGCGATGTTCTCGCGCACGGTGCGCCGAAAAAGCACGTTCTCCTGCAGCACCACACCGATCTGCCGACGCAGTGAAGCCACATCGGCTACCGCCAAGTCGGCACCGTCGAGCAATACCCGCCCCCGCTCGGGTGAGTACAACCTCTGGATCAGGCGTGTCAGCGTGCTCTTGCCTGACCCCGAGCGACCTACAATGCCAACCACTTCTCCGGCAGCAATCTTCAGGCTGACATCGCGCACGACTTCGCCCCCGTCCGGCCGGTAGCGAAAACACACACGATCGAGCTCGATCTGCCCGGCTAGTGCTGGCAGCACCGTACCCTTGCCCTGGTTGACCTCGGTACGGGTGTTGAGAATGTCGCCCAGGCGTTGAATCGATACGCCTGTCTGCTGGAAGCTGGTCCAGAGTTGAGCCAGCCGGATAATGGGTTGCGAGACGCGCCCTGCCAGCATGTTGAAGGCGATCAGTTCGCCCACCGTGAGTTCGCCGTCGATGACCAGGCGAGCCCCCAGCCACAACGTGGCGACCGTGACCAGCTTGCCGATCAGGCCTACGCTCTCATTCGCGAGGTTGGAAAGGTTCTGGGTCTTGAAGCTGGCCGATACATAAGCAGCCAACTGATTGTTCCAGCGCCGGGTAATCTGCGGTTCCACGGCCATCGACTTCAGCGTATCGATGCCGTTCACCGCCTCCACCAGAAATGCTTGATTCTCGGCGCCGCGCTGGAAACTCTGGTCGATCCGCGCCCGCAGCAGTGGGGTAACGACCAGGGATACGAGAAAATATAAAGGCAATGAGCCGACGACCACCAACGTCAACCAGCCGCTATAAAGGAACATGACAGCGATGAAGACCACCGTGAACACTACATCCAGCAACAGCGTGATACTGTTGTTGGTCAGGAAACTTCTGATGTTCTCCAGTTCGCGTACTCGGGCAACCGAGTCACCGACTCGCCTGGCCTGAAAGTAGGCGGCGGGAAGATCGATCAAGTGCCTGAACAGTCTTGCCCCGAGTTCGACATCAATCCTTGACGCTGTATGAGCTGCCACATAAGTACGCAAACCACTCAGCAATGTTTCAAATAGAACCACGACCAACAAGCCCAGGGCGATAACATCCAGTGTGGTCAAGCCACGATGCACCAGTACTTTGTCCATTACCACTTGGAAGAACAGAGGTGTCAGCAACGCCAATATCTGAATGACCAAGGAGACAACAAGCACTTCGCCAAATAGCCGCCTGTACTTCACCACGGCCGGAATGAACCAGGTCAGATCGAAACGCGACAGCCCATGCGGCAACTGGGCATCGGAGCGAACCAGAATGAGTTCTCCCGACCAGCGCATGGCAAGTTCTGCCAAGGTCAGCGCTTGTGGTGCACGGGAACCTGGGGCTTGCACCAGAACCTGCTCACCTTCCGCGCGAGCAATGATGAAATACTCACCACGCGTATCCACGGCTATGGCAGGCAATGGCGCATGCTTTAGCCGATTCGGATCGATGCTGCGATGCTTGGCCTTGAGACCTAGTTGCTGAAATGCCCGGAGTATTGCGCCAGTCGAGAATCGCTCACCCGCTGGTGCATGGTCGTGCTGCAACTGCTCGGCAGAGACGGCTATATCATGATAACGCGCCAGCGTGATCAGACAGACCAGCCCACTTTCAATAGCGCTGGCATTACACCCATAAGACAAATCAGGCACCACGCCACCTCATATAAAAACTGAACATGAGGCGATACTAGCCTGAAGCAATAGGACAAGCGTCCTACAAGGCTCCGACAGATGCGTGGGACACTTCTGACTTTAAAGCAATATTCGTAGGAAATTTCCTATCGACGATAAATCCAATGTAGGAAGTTATACCTAGTGTCGTAGGAAAGAATGACTAAAATTAATCATATCCACTCTAGAATGGGCATTTGAGTGGATATGTCGGTAATCAACGGATCAAGGCACCCAGCCCATCGAGCAACCGCTGCAAAGCCCCTTGATTGGCCCGCATTACCGCCCTGCCCACCTCGCCCATGCGCTGCGCGTCCTGCGGCAACTCGACCAGCCGCCGCACCGCTTCAGCCAGCCCATCGGCATCGTCCACCTGCTGCAACGCCCCCGCCTCGCGCAGCATCGCGCTGATTTCGAGGAAGTTGAACACATGCGGCCCCATCAGCACCGGCAAGGCCAGCGCCGCGGGCTCCAGCGGGTTGTGCCCGCCGGTCGCCACCAGGCTGCCACCGACGAAGGCAATGTCGGCCAGGGCATAGAGGAACAGCAGTTCGCCCATGGTATCGCCGAGCAATACGCGAGTCTGCGCATCGACCGGCGCGCCGGCAGAGCGCCGCACGGTGGTGAACTGTTCGCTGCACAGCGTATGCACCGCTGCGAATCGCTCGGGGTGGCGCGGCACCAGGATCAGCAGGGCATCGCCATGCACCTGCAACAACTGCCGATGTGCCTGCAGGATCAACGCATCTTCACCTTCGTGGGTGCTGGCGGCGATCCACACCGGGCGCTGTGCAGCCCCCCACTGTTCACGCAATGCCCTTGCGCGCGGCAACAGTTGCTCATCGATCTTCAGGTCGAACTTGATCGAACCGGTGACCTGCACGCACTCCGGACGCGCGCCCAGGTCACGAAAACGCTGGGCCTCGGTTTCGGTCTGCACGGCAATCAGGCTCATCTCGGCCAGCATCGGCCGGGTCAGCCCGGCAAAGCGCCCATAGCCACGGGCCGAGCGCTCAGACAAGCGTGCGTTGGCCAGCGCTACTGGAATGCCGCGCTTCGCACACTGGTGGATGTGGTTGGGCCACAGCTCGGTTTCCATGATGATGCCCAGCTTCGGCTGCACATGGTCGAGAAAGCGCCCTGCCGCCCAAGGCAGGTCGTAGGGCAGGTAGCAATGCTGCACGCGAGGTTCGTCGGCGAACATGGCGCGAATGCGCTCTGAACCGGTCGGGGTCATGCAGGTAAGGGTGATCGGCAATTCCGGGTAGGCCTTGAGCAAGGCACGCACCATCGGTGCCGCCGCAATGCTCTCGCCCACCGACACCGCGTGCACCCAGATGCCGCCCCGGCGCATGGCCGGCAGGCTGAAGGCAAAGCGCTCGCCAATGCGTTGACCATAGGCCGGCGCCTTGCGCGCACGCAGGTACAGGCGCAGCGCAACCAGCGGCAGGCCCAGGTGAAACAACAAGGTATAGAGAGTTCTGTTCATGGCCGCGGAGTTTACCCGATCGCGCGCAGGTGCACCGCAAAGCGCTCGGCCAGCCACTGCGCGGCAGGCCCCAGTGGCTCGTCGCGGCGCCAGGCCAGTTCCACCACCAAGGCCGGTGGCCGCCATTCGCTGTCCAGCTCGACCATGTGCGCCTGATAGGTCGGATACTGCACCACGTGCCGCGGCAACCAGGCCCAGCCCAGGCCGCGCATCAGCAGTTCGGCCATGGCATAGAAGCTGTCGGCGCGCCATACCTGCGGGCTGATCGCTTCGCCGCCGGGGTAGCCGCTTTGCTGCGGGGCAATCAGCAATTGTCGGTGGCGCGCCAATTGCTGCCGAGTAACCCGGCCTTCGCCGGCAAGCGGGTGGCCGACCGCGCACACCGTGACCATTTCCACACTGCCCAGGGCGCGCCGCTCCAGCGAGGCCGGGATGCTCTCGTGGTGGAAGAACAGGCCAAGATCGGCGCGCCGCTCCACCAGCTTGCGCGCCACATCGCCCTGGGCACCGCTGGCCAACTGCACCTCCAGGAACGGGTAGCGGCTGGCCAGCTCGTCGAGGCTGTCGATGACCGGCTGGTAGGGCATGGCTTCGTCCTGGGCGACCCGCAACAAGGCCTCCTGCCCGCGCATCAGCGCCAACGCACGGCCATCCAGGCGCTCGCACTGGCGCAACAGTTCGCGGGCATCTTCCAGCAGGGCGCTGCCGTTCTCGGTCAGCTTGGGTTGCCGGCCACTGCTGCGCTCGAACAAGGTAACCCCCAGGTCGGTTTCGAGCAGGGCGATCGCGCTGCTGATCGCCGACTGGGCCTTGCGCTGCTCGCGGGCCACGGCAGAGAACGAGCGCAGTTCTGCAACACGCAGGAAGGTACGCAACTGTTCAAGGTTCCACTGCTCGGCCATCGACCTATCTCCAATAGTGATAGGTAATGACTTTACCCCATCCAGGTTACGTCTAGAATGCCCGACCAGTTACCGGAGGATCCCGCCATGAATGCCTACACCTACCTCGCCATCGCCATCTGCGCCGAAGTCATCGCCACCGCTTCCATGAAAGCGGTGAAAGGCTTGAGCACGCCCGTGCCGTTGCTGCTGATGGTGGTTGGCTATGGCATTGCGTTCTGGATGCTGACCCTGGTGGTGCGCAGCATTCCGGTTGGGATCGCCTATGCCATCTGGTCTGGGCTGGGGATTGTACTGATCAGCGTGGCGGCGCTGGTGATCTATGGGCAGAAGCTGGATGTGCCAGCGATGCTGGGGATGGCCATGATCGTGGGTGGGGTGGTGGTAATTCAGCTGTTTTCGAAGACTGCTGGGCATTGAGGCAGCCTGTACAGGCCTCATCGCCGGCAAGCCAGCTCCCACAGAGTTGATACAGGCCGCAGGGTCAACGCCATCCCTGTGGGAGCTGGCTTGCCGGCGATAGGGCCATCACAGGTATACCCTGTATACTTGCCAGCTGTCCCAGTCTTCGAGGTACCGCCATGCCATCCGCCATTTCCACTGACGTGCTGATCGTCGGCGCCGGGGTCGCAGGCCTCTGGCTCAATGCCCGCCTGCGCCGGCTGGGCTACTCGACAGTACTAGTGGAACGCGCCAGCCTTGGCGGCGAGCAGACCATCAAGTCCCAGGGCATCATCCATGGCGGCACCAAGTACGCCCTGCACGGTGCCCTGACCGGCGCCTCGGAAGCCATCGCCGACATGCCGCGACGCTGGCGCGAAGCGCTGAGCGGCAGCGGCGAGCTGGACCTGACCCGCACCCGCCTGCTGTCCGACGCCCACTACCTGTGGTCGCCAGGCACGCTGGCCGGCAACCTCACCAGCTTCTTCGCCAGCAAAGCCGTGCGCGGCCGCGTCGACCAGGTGAAGGGCGAGCAACTGCCACCGGCGCTGCAGGACTGCGCCTTCAAGGGCAAGGTCTATCGCCTGGCCGAACTGGTCATCGACGTACCCAGCCTGCTGGCCAACCTGGCCGAACTGGCAGGCGACAGCCTGCTGGCCGGTGAGCGCATCGAGCCACTGCGCGAGGGCGACGACCTGGTCGGCCTGCGCGTCGACGGGCGCGACATCCGCGCCCAGCGCATCGTGCTCAGCGCCGGCGCCGGCACCGAAGAGCTGCTGCATGCCCTGGGCCTGAACCAGCCAGCCATGCAGACACGCCCGCTACATATGGTGATGGCCAAGGGTGCCAACCTGAAACCGCTTTACGCCCATTGCCTGGGTGGCGGGCCAAAGCCACGGGTGACGGTTACCACCCACCCGGCCGCCGATGGCCAGTGGGTCTGGTACCTGGGCGGCGACCTGGCCGAAGCCGAAGGCGTTGCCCGCGAGCCGGCTGCGCAAATCGCCGCGGCACAGAAAGAAATCGCCAGCCTGCTGCCATGGGTCGACCAGAGCCAGGTGCGCTGGGCCACCCTGCGGGTCAACCGTGCGGAACCGGCGCAGTCGGGCCTGGTACGCCCGGACAACGCCTTCCTCGCCGACCAGCAACGCCTGCTGGTCGGCTGGCCGACCAAGCTGGCCCTGGCACCGGACTTCAGCGACCGGGTCATCAGCCACCTGGAGCGCGACGGTATCCACCCACAGGCGCAGGCCGACCTGGCCGACCTGCCACGCCCACCGCTGGGCGTACCGGCCTGGGAGCAACTGCTGCCATGAGCCTGCCGACCCTGCACGATTTCCATCGCCCCTTGGGCAGCACCGGCTTCAAGGTTTCGCCGCTGGGCCTGGGCACGGTCAAGCTGGGCCGCGACCAGGGCGTGAAGTATCCCACCGGCTTCACCATCCCCGGCGATGACGAAGCCCGCCTGCTGCTGGCCCAGGCCCGCGAACTGGGCATCAACCTGATCGACACCGCCCCGGCCTACGGCCGCAGCGAAGAGCGCCTGGGCCCGCTGCTGCGCGGCCAGCGCGATGAATGGGTGATCGTCAGCAAGGTTGGCGAAGAATTCGACAATGGCCAATCGCACTTCGATTTCAGCGCCGCCCACACCCGCCGCTCGGTGGAGCGCAGCCTGCGGCGCCTGGAAACCGACCGCATCGAGCTGGTGCTGGTGCATTCCGACGGCAACGACCTGGCGATCCTGGAACAGCAGGAGGTCTACCAGACCCTTGCCGAGCTCAAGCAGGAGGGCAAGATCCTCGGCTTCGGCCTGTCCGGCAAGACCGTCGCCGGCGGCCTGAAGGCGCTGGAGCAAGGCGACTGCGCCATGGTCACCTACAACCTCAACGAACAGGCAGAACGCCCGGTGCTGGACTACGCTGCCGAACACGGCAAGGCCATCCTGGTGAAGAAGGCCCTGGCCAGCGGGCATATCTGCCTGGCCCCGGGCGTTGACCCGGTGCAGGCCAGCTTCGAGCTGCTGTTCGCCCACCCGGGCGTCAGCAGTGCTATCGTCGGCACCATCAATCCGTTGCACCTGGCCCACAACGTGGCCACCGTCGCCCGTATCCTGGGCCAGCATTGAGTTGCCCCAGGCCCACGGGCCTGGACTGACCCGACGCAAGGAGGAGCCTCGTGGCGCGAACGCTGATCCGCAAGAACCCGAGCAACTTCAAGACACTGCCGCTGCATGTCGAGGCCACGCCCGAAGGGCTGATCTATCAGAGCATCGGCATGCCGCTGAACTTTGCCCAGATCCAACAACGGCGCAAGGCCATCCAGTTGCCCGACGTGCAGCGCTTCGTGATCGAACTGGCCAACCTGGGCGTGTCGGTACGGCTGACCCTGCATTGGCAGAACCGCGATTATTGGGTGCTGGTACGTCAGCGCCGGCAAGACCGTGGCGATGTGGTGCTGAAACTGATTTCCGGCTATGTGCCGGCGCAGGAGCTGAACCTGCCATTGCACACGGCCGTGCAGGAAGTGGCCGAGGAATGCCTGCTGGAAACCCCGGAAGGCTGGCTGGGCGGGCGTTTCAACGACACCTGGTTGCCGGTGCCCTACGCTGCCGCCCTGCACTACCGCGAAACGCCGCACTTCGTGCTGGCCCCGGAGTCCGGTGCCGCGCGCCCGGTGCACTGCGGCAAGCTGATGCTGCTGGAACGGCCACGGGCGTATGTGCACCTGCCCACCGCCTCGCTGCAACTGATCTACGACATGCGCCTGCAGGTACCCCGGGACGCCAAGAAGCTCAGCCTGTTCCACGTTGATGAGCGGCTGGAGGGCGACCAACTGGTGGCGCGGCTAAACCGCAAACGGCCAGACCTGTACCTGATGCCACTGAAGGACGGCCAGCCACTGGCTGAGCTGTATACCGTGAAGAAGGATGAACTGGTGCCGGCGAGCACACGCGGGCTGTACCTGGCCGAAAGCTTTGCCCGGCAGGAGGGCTGGGTGGTCACGGACGAGCGGGTGCGCTGGAAGGATTGGGTGAAGCAGCAGGGGTTGGTGGAGAACAAGCCGGTGCGGGCATCGCACCTGCAGCGGTTTGGCGACAAGGCGCGGGAACTGCTGGAGCGGGCGCGTACTTCACTGCATAAATGATGATTGGGGCCGCCAGGCGGCCCTTCGCGGGCATGCCCGCTCCCACAGGAGCGGTGTAATCCTCAATCCTGCGCCGTACTTGTGGGAGCGGGCACGCCCGCGAAGGGCTGCACAGCAGCCCCAAAGCATCAGTTCTTGCGAATCTTCTCGACGATCGCCGTGGTCGAGCTGTTCTCGACCAGCCCCAGCACCTTCACGGTACCGCCATAGGCCTTGACGATATCGGCACCCACCACCTGGTCGATGCCATAGTCGCCACCCTTGACCAGCACGTCCGGCTTGACCTGGCTCAGCAGGTTCTCCGGCGTGCCCTCGGGGAAGCTGATGACCCAATCCACTGCCCCCAGCCCGGCCAGTACGGCCATGCGCCGGTCGACGCTGTTGATCGGCCGGCCCGGCCCTTTCAGGCGGCTGACCGAGGCATCGTCGTTGACCGCGACGATCAGGCGATCGCCCTGGGCCCGCGCCTGTTCCAAGTAGGTGACATGCCCGGCATGCAGGATGTCGAAGCAGCCGTTAGTGAAGACGATCTTCTCTTTGTGTGCCCGCGCGTCGTCGATGGCCAGCAGCAGTTGCTCCAGGCCCAGCACGCCGCGCTCGGAGCCTTCCTCACGCTGGATCGCCCGGCGCAGCTCGGGGGCGCTGATCGCGGCCGTACCCAGCTTGCCGACCACGATACCCGCCGCCAGGTTGGCCAGGGCCACCGCGTGGGGCAGGTCCTCGCCGGCAGCGATGGCCGCGGCGAGGGTGGAGATGACGGTATCACCGGCACCGGTCACATCGAACACTTCACGCGCCCGCGCCGGCAGGTGCAGCGCCGGCTGGCCGACGCGCAGCAGGGTCATGCCGTGCTCGCCACGGGTCACCAGCAAGGCGCCAAGGTCCAGGTCCTGCAGCAGTTGCAGGCCCTTGGCGACCAGCTCGGCCTCATCGACGCAACGGCCGACGATGGTCTCGAACTCGCTGAGGTTGGGGGTGATCAGGCTGGCGCCACGGTAGATGGAAAAGTCCTTGCCCTTGGGGTCGGCCAGCACCGGAATGCCCTTGGCCCGCGCCGCCTGGATCAGGCTCTGGTGGTTTTTCAGTGCGCCCTTGCCGTAGTCGGACAGGACCAGCACCTTGACGCCCTCGAGCAGGCTGTCGACCTCTGCGCCCAGCGACAGCGGGTCGGTGGCGAACGGTTCTTCGAAATCGATGCGCAGCAACTGCTGGTGACGGCTCATGACCCGCAGCTTGACGATGGTCGGCTGGTGCGCGATGCGCTGGAACACCGAGCGCACGCCTGCAGCCTGCAGGCTGTTGGCCAGGCTGTCGGCGGCCTCGTCCTGGCCGGTGACGCCAATCAGCGAAGCCGGCGCGCCCAGGGCGGCGATGTTCAAGGCAACGTTGGCCGCGCCGCCGGGGCGATCCTCGATCTGATCGACCTTGACCACCGGGACTGGCGCTTCAGGCGAGATACGCGAAGTACCGCCATGCCAGTAGCGGTCGAGCATGACATCGCCGACCACCAGTACCGGGGCTTGATCGAAACGCGGCATGGACAACTTCATGGGCAACCCATATGGAAATAATGAACAGGGGCAGGATATTAGCACAGGGTAGACGACGGCTTTATGGCCAGATCACCCCAGGAAAATTCCCGTGACAATCGGGGCCGCGATGGCCCCGATCAGCGAGGGGTCAGGTGATATCGGCCTTGGCCGGCTCATCCAGACCCATGGCATGCAGGCGGGCATAATGGCCATTGGCCGCGAGCAGCTCGGCATGGGTGCCGCGCTCGACCAGGCGGCCCTGGTCCATGACCAGGATCTGGTCGGCCTTCTCGATGGTCGACAGGCGGTGGGCGATCACCAGCGTGGTACGGCCCTGCATCACATGGTCCAGGGCAGCCTGGATATGCCGCTCGGACTCGGTATCCAGCGCCGAGGTAGCCTCGTCGAGGATCAGCAGCGGCGCGTTCTTCAGCAGTGCCCGGGCAATGGCCAGGCGCTGGCGCTGGCCGCCGGAGAGCAGCACGCCGTTTTCACCCACTTCGGTATCGAAGCCTTTCGGCAGCCGGTCGATGAACTCCTTGGCGTAGGCATCAGCCGCAGCGGCTTCTATGTCGGCGCGGGGGGCGCCGGCCAGGTCGCCATAGGCGATGTTGTTGGCCACGGTATCGTTGAACAGGGTGACATGCTGGGTCACCTGCGAAACGTGGCGACGCAGGTTGCGCAGGCGATAGCTCTCGATCTCCACGCCATCGAGCAGGATCTGCCCCTGGTCGTGGTGATAGAAGCGCGGAATCAGCGCTGCCAGGGTCGACTTGCCGCTGCCGGAGCGGCCGACCAGTGCAATCATCTGCCCTGGCTCGGCGACGAAGCTGATATCGCTCAGCACCTCACGCTCGGTACCCGGGTAGGTGAAGCTGAGGTTGCGCACTTCCAGGTGCCCTTTCACTCGCTCCTTCTCGACGGTACCGCTGTCCACTTCAGGTGCTTCGTCCAGTTGCTCGAAGATGCTCTCGGCACCGGCCAGGCCCTTCTGGATGGTCGAGCTGACTTCCGAAAGCTGACGAATCGGCTTGGGCAACAGGCCGGCGGCCGTAATGTAAGCCACCAGATCACCGGCAGTGGAATCACCGCGCAGGAACAGCACCAGGAACATCAGCGCGGCCATGGCGGTGTAGATCACCAGTTGCAGCATCGGCGTGTACAGCGAGCCGGTCTTGGTCATTTGCAGCTGCTTGTCGGTGTTGCTCTGGCTGGCCTTGCCGAAACGCTGCTCTTCGTAGGCCTCACCGCCAAAGCTGCGCACCACGCGATAGCCCTGGATGGTTTCCGAGGCAACGTGGGTGACGTCGCCCATGGCCACCTGGATCTTCTTGCTCTGCTTGCGGAATTTCTTGCTGGCGACGCTGACCATTACTGCGATCACCGGCAGGATGGCGACCATCACCAGTGTCAGGTGCCAGTTCATCCACAGCAGATAGCCGAACAGGAAAACCACGGTCAGGCCTTCGCGGATCACCACCTTGATCGCATCGGTGGCGGCACCGGTGACCATGGTCACGTTGAAGGTGATGCGCGAAATCAGATGCCCGGAGTTGTGGTTGTCGAAGTAGCGGTTAGGCAGCACCAGCAGCTTGTTGAACAGTTCCACACGCAGGTCGTGCACCAGGCACAGGGAAACCTTGGCCAGGAAGTAGTTGCCGAGGAACGAGCCCAGGCCCTGCCACGCGGCGATCAGGATGATCAGCAGCGGCACCGCCTGCAGCAGTTGCAGGTCGCGCAGATAGGGGACGTTGGGGAACAACACCGCTTCGGGGTTGCTCAGCCCATCGACGAAATACTTCAGGATCCCGGCCAGCATCGGCTGGGTCGAGGCAAAGATCACGAAACCGATGATGCTCAGCAGGAAAATGCCGACATAGGGTTTCACATAGCTCAGCAGCCGAAAGTAGATCTTCAGGCTGGAGGTGTGTTCCGCCGGTCGCGGTGTTTCGGCCATTATCAAGCTCGCTGTTCAGGTTGAACCGGAAATTTTACCACAGGCGTCATTTTCGGCACTCCCCCATGGCAGCAACATGGCCAGGCCCACAGGCAGCCAGCTGATGAACCATTCGGCACGTGGCGTACCAGTAAGGCTGGCGGCATCGAATTGCATGGCCAGGGTGGAGTACACCCAGAAACCGAGCAGGATCTTGCCGAACAGCGTGCCGCGTGCGCGGACGATTTCGCCCAAGGTATACAACCACACCAATATCCACAGCAGCATGCCAGGCAAGCCCATCTCCACAGCGACATGGGTGAACATATTGTGGGTGTGGTCAAAATGCCTGTTCCCAACAGTCACGTCGTAGGCTGCCCCCAGGCCCAGGCCGCTCCAGGGAGCAGCAGCAATCATGTCGACTACGGCATGGAAGATCTCCGGCCGGTAGGACGAACCGCGGTGGGTGATCAGGTCATAAACGAAATAGAAGGCCAGGCCGGTGGCGATGGCGGCCAGGATGGAAAATACCCGGCTATGACGGTCGCGGAACCAGAGCGGGCCCAGGACCACGGTAAACACCAAGGCCAGCAACGCCCCGCGGCTCTGGCTAAGCATTACGAACACACCCAGACAAGCCAGTGCTGCCAGCCACGCCAACTGCAGGCCACGCTGCTGCGGCGGCTGGTAAACCAGGAAAAGCACTGCCGAACCGATGACATAGGCACCGAGAATAGGGTGCGATATTTCGCCGATGCCCTCCAGGCGGACCAGCCAAGGCTTGCCCTCCAGGCCGTAGAAATGAATGACCGAGATCAGCGCCGCCACCGCCAGCAAGGCACTACCGACCACCAGTAATTGGCGGACACGGGCCAGGCCAAGCTGGGCCAGCAGCGGAAACGCCAAAAGGAACAGCAGGATGTAGAGAAGGCGCTTGGCCTCGCGCCCTGGGTTTTCTGCGCTCGACCAGACCAGGCTGAGCCCGCTCCACACAAGCAGCAACAGCACGCTCCCCCACAAGGCCGGCTGACGCCGCCAGGCCTGCATTATTACTTGCCTTGCGGACCACGCCATTACCAGCGTCGGCAGCCACAGGAACAGCACCAGACCTTGCTGATAGACCTTGTTGCTCGGTGCCAGGGCGATCGCTGACAGGAACCAGACCAGACCAAACCCCAACCAGGCTCGCGCCCAGTTTTTTTGATACAACATCCCTTCCCCCGTTGAATCAAAGACACCATTGAATGGTGCTACAACATTATTTTCGGCATTATTGCCGGTCATTCCGTTCGCCCGACGACAAGGCTCTATTCATGCAATGCTCCCGGCTCCCCCAGGTCGACTTCGATCAGCTGACACAAGGCGCACAGGTGCTTGAGGCAGACAGCCATGGCGCCAAAGTCTACCTGCTCGCGGATGGTAATTTCCTCAAGGTTTTTCGTAGGAAGCGGCTGATTTCATCTGCGCTGCTGCGCCCGTACTCGCAGCGCTTCGTCGATAACGCCGCACGCCTTGCACAACTGGGCATCCCTACACTGGAAGTAATCAGCCAGCACAAGCTCGACCTGCCGGGCCGTACCGCCGTGCTGTACCGCCCGCTGCCAGGGCGCACCTTGCTGCAGATGTCGCGCGATGAAGGTTTCAGCTGGGACACCTACCTGCCGCGCCTGATCGAACTGATCCGTCAACTGCACCGCAGCGGCGTGTACTTCCGCTCGTTGCACCTGGGTAATGTGGTGGTCACCCCCGACCAGCAACTGGGCCTGATCGACGTGGCCGACATGCGCTTCCTGCGCCCGCCACTGTCGGCGCGCATGATTCGGCGGAATGTGCAGCATATGGTGCGCTACATCGAGCGGGAGAACCTGGGCGATCGGTTCCCCCTTGCCGCCTTCGAGGCAGCCCTGCTGGCACGCTGAGTGTCAGCTGCGCAGCAGGCTTTGCGACCCATTGCAGAATGCCTGCCAGGCCTTCTCCGGGGCCAGCGCCTGGCGCTGCCGGGCAGCTACCTCCGCGGCACCGAGTACCGAGCAACGCTCGATTGCCTCGGCCCAGGCATTTTCATTGGCAACGGGCAGGTAGCCACCGGTGTCCTGCAACTGCTCGCGGAACACCTGCAGGTCGCTGCACACCACCGGCACGCCAGCAATGACCGCCTCCTGCACCACCAGCCCCAGGCCTTCGGAGCGCGAAGGCACCAATAGCCAGTCGAACGCCCGGTACAGTTGCTGCAGGTCGTCGCGATGACCACTCAGGTGAACACGCCCGGCCAGGCCCAGCGCGTCGATACGGGCTTGCAGCACCTCACGCAGAGGGCCTTCGCCGATGATTGCCAACTGCAGGCCCGGCTGGTGCGCACTGGCCTTGGCGAACGCCTCGATCAGCATTTCGAAACCTTTGCTTTCCACCAGCCGCCCGACCGCGCCCAGCATTACCCCGGTTACCTGCGGCAACTGCAGGGACTGCCTGGCCGCCTCCCGGTTCAACAACGGCTCGGCGAAAGCCAGCGGGTCGAGGGCCATGCGCAAGGTTTGCACCGGCCTGCCAAGCTCGTGTTCGAGTGACGTTGCAAGCGTCTGCGAAACGGCGGCGATGCTCAGCCGCTCGGCCGGAAACATGCGCAGCAAGCGAATATCCCTGGCACTCAGGCGCGTCTTGCCGTGGAACAGCAGTTTGGCACGCACCTGCGGAACCTGCTGCAACAACGGCAACACCAACCGCGCCACACCGACACCGTCGAGCAGCACGACTTCAGCCTGGGCCTCGTTCAGCGCCTTGCGCAAGCGCATGCGCAACCATGGGCGCAACAGCCGCCAGAAGTGCCGCCCTTTCAGCGCCCGTGACGGCATATGCCACTCCCGGGTCGAACCAAGCCCACAACTGAGCCCGCTACCAAGCAGCAGCCAGTTACTGATCCGGGCATCGGCACCCGCGTGCGACAGTATCTGCCGATGCACCTTGTGGATGGACATGTATGGCGTTCCACCCGCCCACATCATATTGACGATGTTCATGGGCCCTCTCCCGCTCATGTCAGGTGGGACAGCGACTTCATTGAACAAAAATGGTGATTCCCATGCCAATCACGGCACCCGCCACCAGCGTCAATGTCAACTTTATCCGATCACGTCTACGACGTTTGGCCTTGCGCTCCACTTCGATGGGCAAGGTCACGTGATTACCAAATCCGGTGTGCAATACTGCGTCACCCTCCAAGGTGACCGCTGTCAGATTTAACTCAGCGTAGCGCCGGGAAAGTGCCTTCTCTCCAGCATAGGCGGCAAACGGCGCGCAACGCTGGTAATCGCTCAAACGACGCAGCCCCGGGTTGAGCGAAAACGCCTGCCACTCGGCCTTGTCGGACAGCAGCGGGTAACAAGGCACCCCGGCGATCACCTGGCGATCGCCCAGGCGAATGTATGGGCTGTGAATGGCCAGGTCATGAGCATGGCTGCGCAGCCACACCTGCAACAGGTCGGGACTGGCGTCCAGGATGGCTCGGGAGTCTTCGACGAAGCCCTGGCGATAGAAGTGCCAGTCGTCCTCGCAATGGAAGATGTAGGGCGTCTTGACGTGGCTGTAGGCCAGGTCGATAGACGGCAACTGGCCCAGCTTGGGCCGGTTGACGAACACCTTGCAGTGCGGTTTCCAGTGCTCCGGCACGGCGGCATGCACGGCATCGTCACCGGAATCTTCAGTGATGAACACTTCGCGAATGGGCGCGGTATTGTAGCGATCGAAACTCTCAAGGGTATTTTTGAGCAGATCGAACCGCCCACAACTGGTCACGACAAGCGTGACGTCACTCTCATTTGAAAAGCGCACCGGACTCCCTCCGCATTGCGATAGCCGACTTCGCTCCCTAGGACCGAGAATTACTCGGTTAGATCCCTAGCTTCAGACGCAATCGCTGCCATGCAGACAACGGCGGATGAGGCCTGAGCGCTGGGCGCATATGATCGACGATGCTACGTCCAACTGCCCCGAAACTGAAACGGGAAACCGCCAGATGGCGGCCATTTTCTGCAATCTGCCGGGCCAGTTCAGGTTCCGCACGCAAGCGGCGAAGCTTTTCCTGGAGGGTCGGGATGCTGTCATAGAACACCACGTTGTGCATGTCCTGCAGGCCCAGCGCGCGGTTCTCTTCCTCGCCCTGGTCATACGCCAGCAACACACAGCCACAGGCCATGGCTTCGAAGTTCTTGATCATGTATTCGCCCATGCCGACGTCGGCACTGACGAAGAAGCGGATCCGGTTGAGCGTGTTGCAGTAGTCCTCACCCGACTTGGTACGGGTCACTACCAGGTTCTCGACCCGGCCCAGCTCGTCCAGCAATGCCTTGCGGCCGCTGTAGGCCACGCTGTTGGTGCTGCCGACGAAGGCCAGTTCGATGTCGCGCTCACGCCCCTGGTCGGCCAGCAACTGCTCGTCGTAGCCCTTGGGCACGAACACGGCGTCGAAACCTTCCTGGCGCAGGCGCTCGCTGACCATGTAGCCGGAGCTGATCACCCGCGCCCAGGGCAGCTTGCGGTAATGGGCGCTGAACTTGCCGGTGTATTTGCACGGGATGTAGTTTTGGTAGGCATCGTGCTCGAGGATGACCAGGTTCGGCACGGTACGGATGAACGCCGCCTGGCGGATTTCCTGCTTGAAACGCAGGAAGAAGACAATGCGGTCATAGCGCTCGACCTGCACTTCACGCTTGAAATAGCGGCGCAGGTTGCGCTGGTCTTCGCTGGTCAGCCAGCGCAGGTCGCACTCGCAGTTGGCCGCGACGCCATCGTACAGGCGGTCGAGAATCGCCCGCTGTTCCTTCTGCACCAGAAATAGGACTTTCATTGGGTTCCTTGGGCGCTCTGCGCCATCGCGGTCAACCATGGGGGCGTAGCTACAGCTCACGCCGCCAGAACAGTTCATGTCGGCGCACGGCCTTGCGGAAGAATTCGTTCTCGCCGTAAGGCGACGGCCGCCGCCCGGCCAGCCAGCGCTGCAACAAGCGGCGCAGGCGGCGTTTGAACGGCGCCGGCGGCTGCAGGTCGTGCATCATGCCCAGCGCCATGGCCTTGTCGCGCTGGGTTGCCAGGTCCAGTACCAGGCTGCAAGGTGCCCACGCCTGGGCGGTGCTCAGCTGCGGTGGCAAGGCCACGCCATCACCACTGTCGCCCATCGGCCAGCGGTCGTTGTCGTGCAGGTGGTTGGCGTAGCACAGCAGGGTTTGCGGCTGCCAGGCCAGGCCTTGCAAGGCTTCCAGCACCGCTGCCTGGGCACATATGTGGTCGGGGTGCGGGTCGAGCTGCGGGTGCGGCATCACCAGCACCTCTGGCCTGGCCATTTCCAGCAAGGTCCGCAGGTCGGCCAGCAGGTTACGCCAGGTCGGCGCGCCATCGCCGTCGGCCGGCAGCGGGAACGGGTTGAAGCGGCGGAAGACGCGAATGTCGGCGAGGTCGGCCTCACGGGACGCGGCCGGCTGGTCTGGCGCAGCCTGCATGGCAGGCAGCTGCAGGCAGAAGTAGCCCAGCTGCACGCAACGCGATTCCGCCACACCGGCCCAGCGCGGCACGGCGATACTGTCCCAAGCCCGCAGGCGGCCCTTCAGGCGCGCGGCTTCGGCCTTTGCCAGGCCCATCTGTTGATAGTGTTCGGCCTCGATCTCACCGGCGGTCAGGGTCACTACCCAGGTTTCGTCGGCCTGACTGTAGAGACCGTAAGCGGCCAGCTCGGCATCATCGGCATGCGGCGCGATCACCATCACCCGGCGCCGTTGCAGCTCGACCGCCGGGGTTATCCACAAGCGCGGCTGGCCCGACAGCCGGCAATGCCGGCCACGCAGGCGCAACGCGCCAGCCTGCAGAGGTGCGGCGAGGCCGGTCAAGTTGAGGAAGCGCACGCCATCGACGCCGCGCTCGAAGGTTTGCCGGTCGGCCTGCTCGCCAGCCACCAGCTCGACCTGCGGGTCGAGGAAGCGCCCCAGCCAGCTGCTTTTTACCCGCAGCTCGAGGATCAGGGTTTCGTTGCCCTGCAGCACGCAGTCAGCCTTGAGCAAGCCGCCGCTCAGGCTGGTAGGAGCCTCCCGGGTCTGCTCGCCGAAGTCGTAGGCGTAGTCCTCGCCAGGCGCATAGAACAGGTGGTCGGCAAACCAGGCTTCATGGGCTGCCCACAGCAGCGGCAACAGCAACAGTGGCAACCACCACCAGCTGAACACACCTACGGCCACCAGCGCGACCAGGCCCGCTAGCAGGCCCAGGCGCTTGTTGCGCCGGTGGCGCTTGAGCAACTGCTGCTTGCGACTCACGCCTGATACACCGGCACGGGGTTGCACCAGCGGTCCTTGTACTCGCGGTCGGCACGGCCGAACGAGAACCGCAACGGCTTGTTGCGCGCACGGGCGTCTTCCCAGGCGGCCTGGGTATTGAGGAAGCTCAGCACGCTGCCGGGGCTGAAAGCCTTGGTTTCAGGGTCGACACCGCCATTGATGTACTCGACGCTGATCCATTCCGGCGCTTCGACACGGTATACCAGCTGGATGGCAATCGGCTTGCCGTCCAGTAGCAGCACCGAGCCGATCAGCAGCTCGCGCAGGCGTTCCAGCACCTCGGCCATGCGCTCGGCGCCGGTGGCAGGGAAGCCCCAGCGGCGCAGGAACAGGTCGCAGTACATGCTGGCGATTTCCTGCGCGCTGAAGTCGCTGATCGGGCGCACCACACCGCCCGCCTCTTCCAGCAGGCGCAGCTCGCGGCGCTGGTTGTAGCGGAACTTCTTCGACAAGTCTTCGTGGGCACGGGCCATGGCCAGCTGTTCCTTCTGCGCCTTGAGGCCGCTGAAGCGGCCCTGGTTCAGTTCGGACAGGTAGCGCGCGGCATGGCGCAACGGTGCAGCGGCATCGGCCGCCGCCGGCAGGATGATCTCGGCGTTGCCCAGGTCGAACAGGGCCTTTTTGCCGGCACGCTTGAGCACATCCTTGGACAGCGCAAGGTGACGCCCCCAGGTGGGGATGGCGGCCTTCAGCTCGCCGGCCTGGTGCCAGCCCAGGTAACGCACCGGGATCTGTGCCAGGTCCGCCAGTTGCTCGACCACCAAAGGATGGGTGGCGACACTGCCACCAAAGCGGGCCCATGCCTCGGCGTAGGCCTTGGCGTCGATAACTTGCCAACCGCGTTCGCGGAAGGCCTGGATACGGTTGAGCATCAGGCCTGCCCCACCAACGCACGGACTTGCGGCAGCTGCCAGAAGGCCTCGCGCACCGCCTGGTCAGAGAAGCGTTCACGCAGGCGCTGCAGCATGTGCTCGGCACAGGCCTGGCGCTGCTGCCCATCGAGCAAAGCCATGTGCTTCAGGCCCTGGGCCAGTTGCCCGGCATCGCCCAGTGGGAACAGCACGCCAACACCCTCGACCACTTCGCGGGCACCGCCACAGGCCGTGGCCAGTACCGGGACACCGGCGACCATGGCTTCGAGCAGGACCATGCCGAACGGCTCATGGTCGGAGCTCAGTGCGAATACATCGAACGCCTGGAAGTAACGGCGCGCATCCGGCACCTGGCCAAGGAAGTCCACTTGCCCGGCAATGCCCAGCTCGGCGGCCAGGGCCTTGAGCTTGGCTTCCAGGCGCCCCTTGCCAAGGATTGCCAGGCGGGCGCCAGCCGGCAGCCCCGGTAGCGCTTCGGCAAAGCCACGCAGCAGGGTGGCCTGGTCCTTGTCCGGGTGCAGGCGCCCGACGTTACCGACAATCCACGCCTGCGCATCCAGGCCCAAGGCCTGGCGGGCCTCGGCGCGTGGCACCAGGGCCGCTTGCAGGGCGTCGATGTCGATGCGGTTGTACAAGGTCTGGATACGCTCTGCCGGCCACTGCGGCAGACAGCGGCGCATGTCGTCACGCACTGCATCCGACACGCCCAGCAAGCTCAGGCGTTTGCTGAACAGGTTGGCGAAGATGCGTCGCCCCTTGCGCTCGTAATCACCGAAAGCATGGTGCACGCCGATCACCGGCAAGCCGGTGCCCAGCAACGCCACGTAGATCGGCTTGAAGCGGTGGGCAATGCAGAAGGCGAAATTGCGCTCGGCCGCAATCCGCCGCAATGCACGGATGGCGCCGAGTTTCAGGCCGCGCACGGCCTTGGAGCTGAACTCCAGGAACAGCACCTCGTCCGACGCGCAGCCAGCCGCTACCTGCGGGTCGGCGGCGCCGGTGAGGAACACCGTGGTGACCTGGTAGCCACGCCCCTGGAACAGGCTGGCGTACTGACGGGCGCAGTCCAGGAACGGCCCGTCATAGCCATGGCAGAACTGCAGGATGCGCGGTTCAGAGCGGCTGGTCATACGGGGCCGCGCCGTCCTTCACAACCAGAATGTCTTCCATGATCAGGTACTGCAGGTCCGAGCCGAAGAACATGTTCAGGGCGTCGGTCGGCGAGCAGATCATCGGTTCACCACGGCGGTTCAGCGAGGTGTTCAGCGACACGCCGTTGCCGGTCAGGTCTTCCAGCGCCTTCATCATGTCGTAGTAGCGCGGGTTGTACTCGCGCTTGAGCACCTGGGCACGCGAAGTGCCGTCCTCGTGGACCACTTCCGGCACGCGGGTCTTCCACTCTTCAGCCACTTCGAAGGTGAAGGTCATGAACGGCGCCGGGTGGTCGACCTTGATCATCTGCGGGGCGACGGTGTCGAGCATCGACGGGCAGAAAGGTCTCCAGCGTTCGCGGAACTTGATCTGCTCGTTGATGCGGTCGGCTACGCCAGGCACGCTCGGGCAACCAATGATCGAACGGCCGCCCAGGGCACGGGGGCCGAACTCCATGCGGCCCTGGAACCAGGCCACCGGGTTGCCATCGACCATGATTTTGGCGATGCGCTGCGGCATGTCGTCGAGCTTGCGCCACTTCGGCGCGTTCGGGTGACGGGCGCAGGCAGCGATCACGTCTTCGTTGGAGTACGAAGGGCCGAGGTAGACGTGTTCCATCTTCTCGACCGGCACGCCACGGGCGTGGGAAACGTAGGCGGCAGCACCCACGGCGGTACCGGCGTCACCGGAAGCAGGCTGGACGAACAGCTCTTTCAGGTCTGGGCGGGCGATGATCTTCTGGTTGAGCTTGACGTTCAGCGCGCAACCGCCGGCAAAGGCCAGCTTGCCGGTTTCACGCAGGACGTCGCCCAGGTAGTGATCGATCATCTGCAGGGCGATCTTCTCGAACAGCGCCTGCATGCTGGCCGCGTAATGGATGTACGGCTCGTCGGCGATGTCGCCTTCGCGCTTGGGGCCCAGCCATTCGATCAGCTTCGGCGAGAAGTAGAAGCCCTTGCCCTTCTCTTTATAGCGGCGCAGGCCAATGACGTTGGCGTATTCGGTGTTGATCACCAGCTCGCCGTTTTCGAAGCTGGCCAGGCGCGAGAAGTCGTACTTGCTGGCGTCGCCATACGGCGCCATGCCCATGACCTTGAACTCGCCATCGAGCATCTCGAAGCCGAGGAACTCGGTGATTGCGCCGTACAGGCCGCCCAGCGAGTCCGGGTCGAAGAACTCCTTGATCTTGTGGATCTTGCCGTTTTCGCCGTAGCCAAAGAAGGTGGTGGCGTATTCGCCTTTACCGTCGATGCCGAGGATTGCGGTTTTTTCCTTGAAGCCCGAGCAGTGGTAGGCACTGGAGGCGTGAGCCAAGTGGTGCTCGACCGGCTCGATCTTGACCTTTTTCGGGTCGAAGCCCAGTTGCTCCAGGCACCAGACGATCTTCTTGCGGTAGCGCTTGTAGCGACGGTTGCCCATCAGGATGGCGTCGAGGGCGCGGTCCGGGGCGTACCAATAGCGCTTGGCATAGTGCCAGCGCGCCTTGCCGAACAGGCTGATCGGGGCGAACGGGATGGCTACCACGTCGACGTCGGATGGCTTGATGCCTGCCTGTTCCAGGCAGAACTTCGCCGACTCGTAGGGCATGCGGTTCTTCGCATGCTTGTCACGCACGAAGCGCTCTTCTTCGGCGGCGGCAATCAGTTTGCCGTCAATGTACAAGGCCGCGGAAGGGTCATGGCTAAGGGCGCCGGACAGGCCAAGAATCGTCAATGCCAAGGGATTAGCCTCTTCATTCGGTAGAAATGCGCCAGCGGCCTCTTGGGCGGGTGGCGGCTAAAGGGCGGGATTATAACGCAAACATCAGGATAGGCACTGCATTAACCTGTGGGAGCGGGCGCGCCCGCGAACACCGGCAAAGCCGGTGCCATGCACCGCAGCGCCTGCTTCGCGGGCACGCCCGCTCCCACAGATGCCCCAAGGCAACTGCCTATTCGGCGATCAACCAGTCCATGCGGAAGCTGCCAGCGGTTTGCGCCAGCTCTTTGGCCAGCCATGGCAGCAGCTCCTTGAGCTCTTCTTCCAACCCCCACGGCGGGTTGGCGATGGCCAGACCTGAGCCGTTGAGCCCCTGCGGGCTGTCCTGGTGGTGCACATACAACTCGACCCGCAGCAGTTTCGGTGCGCCGGTGCTGGTCAGGTCCTGGTAGAAGCGGGTCAGCGAACGCTGGTCCTTGATCGGGTACCAGATGGCCGCGACGGTCTGGCGCATGCGACTGATCGCCTCTTTCATGGCGGTAGTGCAGCGCTTGAGCTCGTCAGCCTGCTCGAACGGTGGGTCGATCAGCATGATCGCGCGCTTTTCCTGCACGGGCAGCAAGGCCCGCGGCACATGCCAGCCTTCGCCCAGGTGCACGACCACGCGTGGGTCTTTCTTCATGTTCTCTTTGAGCAGCGGCCCGTCCTCGGGATGCTTCTCGTTGAGCAGGGCGCGGTCCTGCTGGCGCATCAGGCGGCGGGCCAGCTCGGGCGAACCGGGGTAGTAGCGCAGCTCGCCATCGGCATTCAGGCGCTTGATGATACGCAGATAGTCGTCGGCCATGGCCGGCAGGTCATCGCGATTCCACAGGCGGGCGACACCTTCCAGGCACTCGCCGGTGCGGGTTGCCTGGTCGCCCTGCAGGTCGTAAAGGCCAAGCCCTGCATGGGTATCGATGTAGGCGAACGGCTGCTCCTTGCGCGACATCAAGGCGATGAGGCGGGTCAGCACGATATGTTTGAGGACGTCGGCGTGGTTGCCGGCGTGGAAGGCGTGACGATAGTTCATGGCAACTCCTGCGGGGGTGGCAAGTTTACCTTGCCTTGCAGGCGGAGTCAGGCCTGGCTGCTGATCGGCGACGGCATCTTCGCGGGTAAACCCGCCCCCACAGGCACCTCACAGAATTTGAGTTCTGTGCAATCCCTGTGGGAGCGGGTTCACCCGCGAAGCAGGCGCCGCCGACTCAACGGGTATTACTTGTCAGCGTGATACGCCGCATCAGCAGTCTCGAAGCGCTTGACCATTGCCTGCGACGGGCTGCCCAGCTTGCTCACCACGAAGATGGCGATGCTGGCGAACAGGAAGCCCGGGATGATTTCGTACAGCCCGAGGGTGTCGAAGTTCTTCCACAGGATCACGGTCAGTGCACCCACCACGATACCGGCCAGTGCGCCGTTACGGGTCATGCCTTTCCACAGCACCGAAATCAGCACCACCGGACCAAAGGCAGCACCGAAGCCGGCCCAGGCGTAAGCCACCAGGCCCAGCACGCGGTTTTCCGGGTTGGAGGCCATGGCGATGGCGATCAGGGCGACGGCCAGCACCATCAGGCGGCCGACCCACACCAGCTCGACCTGCGAAGCATTCTTGCGCAGGAACGCCTTGTAGAAGTCTTCGGTCAGGGCACTGGAGCACACCAGCAGCTGGCAGCTCAGGGTACTCATTACCGCCGCGAGGATGGCCGACAGCAGCACACCGGCAACCCATGGGTTGAACAGGATCTTGGCCAGCTCGATGAACACACGCTCGTGGTTCTCGCTGACCGGGCCTGCCAGGTCAGGATGCGCCGAGAAGTAGGCGATGCCGAAGAAGCCCACCGCGCAGGTACCGACCAGGCAAAGGATCATCCAGGTCATGGAGATACGACGGGCGTTGGCGATCGACTTCACCGAGTCGGCAGCCATGAAACGCGCCAGGATGTGCGGCTGACCGAAGTAGCCCAGCCCCCAGCCCATGAGCGAGATGATGCCGATGAAGGTGGCGCCCTTGAACATGTCGAAGTGGGCCGGGTTGACCGCATCGATGGCAGCGAAGGTGGTATCGAAGCCGCCAGTGGAGATCAGCACGATCACCGGAGTGAGGATCAGCGCAAAGATCATCAGCGAAGCCTGCACGGTATCGGTCCAGCTCACCGCCAGGAAACCACCGATGAAGGTGTAGGCGATGGTCGCAGCAGCACCGGCCCACAGGGCGGTTTCGTACGGCATGCCGAAGGTGCTCTCGAACAGACGGGCACCGGCAACGATGCCGGAGGCGCAGTAGATGGTGAAGAACACCAGGATCACGATGGCCGAGATGATCCGCAGCAGGCCGCTGTTGTCTTCGAAGCGGCTGGAGAAGTAGTCCGGCAGGGTCAGTGCATCGCCGTTGTGCTCGGTCTGCACGCGCAGACGACCAGCGACGAACAGCCAGTTCAGGTAGGCGCCGACGGTCAGGCCGATGGCAATCCAGGCTTCGGACAAG
Organism: Pseudomonas sp. LSJ-87; assembly: GCF_032971465.1. NCBI lineage: Bacteria > Pseudomonadati > Pseudomonadota > Gammaproteobacteria > Pseudomonadales > Pseudomonadaceae > Pseudomonas > Pseudomonas sp. LSJ-87. The sequence goes on from NZ_JAWJYQ010000001.1 coordinate 47,517, forward strand.
CCTGAGAAGTAGATGGCGCCCGGCAGGCCCATCAGCAGCCAGCCGCTCATGTCGGAAGCGCCGGCGGAAAGCGCGGTGACCACGCTACCCAGGCTGCGACCGCCGAGGATGTAGTCGGAAAGGTTATTGGTGGAGCGATAGGCGGCGAAGCCGATCAGCACCATTGCGGCGATATAGACCACGAAAGTGATCGTTAGAGGATTGCCCATGCGTGTGCCCTGGCGTTTGTTTTTATGTCATGCACAACCGCAGCCATGGCGGTTGCACCCAGGCCGCGAATTGTATGCAACAACGCAAAGTGGGTGCAACCATTTTTCATTTGCAAGTTGCACCTTCTCGTGCATTTTCAGACAAATCTGATTTTTTGCTCCTTTTGGGAGCAACAACCTCGCTTTTCAGAATAAAACGCACCGAAAACGACCCTTTTCCGGGCATGGAAATGACGGCCGGACGAGTTGCACCTTTTCCATGAAAAATTCGGGTTGCACCTGGTTGCACCCGAATTGTCCTACAGCTACTCTTGGCGCCAGCTTAGGCCACAACCGTGGCAATAACGAGGATAAGAAATGGCGACGACCACCCTTGGGGTCAAACTCGATGACCCGACCCGTGAGCGACTCAAGGCAGCTGCGCAGTCGATTGACCGCACCCCGCACTGGTTGATCAAGCAAGCGATCTTCAATTACCTGGAGAAGCTCGAGGGTGGTGCCACCCTGACCGAACTCAACGGCCATGCCAGCAGCCTGGCCGACGACGCCGGTGAGGTCCAGCCCGACCACAGCCACCAGTGCTTCCTCGAGTTCGCCGAGAGCATCCTGCCGCAGTCGGTGCTGCGCTCGGCGATCACCGCCGCCTACCGCCGCCCCGAACAGGAAGTGGTACCGATGCTGCTGGAGCAGGCGCGCCTGAGCGCCCCGCTGGCCGAAGCGACCAACAAGATGGCCGCCAGCATCGCCGAAAAACTGCGTAACCAGAAGAGCGCTGGCGGTCGTGCCGGTATCGTCCAGGGCCTGCTGCAGGAATTCTCGCTGTCGTCCCAGGAAGGCGTGGCACTGATGTGCCTGGCCGAAGCCCTGCTGCGCATCCCCGACAAGGGCACCCGTGACGCGCTGATCCGCGACAAGATCAGCACCGGCAACTGGCAGCCGCACCTGGGCAACAGCCCGTCGCTGTTCGTCAACGCCGCCACCTGGGGCCTGCTGCTGACCGGCAAGCTGGTGTCTACCCACAACGAATCCGGCCTCACCTCCTCGCTCACCCGCATCATCGGCAAGAGCGGCGAGCCGATGATCCGCAAGGGCGTCGACATGGCCATGCGCCTGATGGGCGAGCAGTTCGTCACCGGCGAAACCATCGCCGAAGCCCTGGCCAATGCCAGCCGCTTCGAGTCCAAGGGCTTCCGCTATTCCTACGACATGCTCGGCGAAGCCGCACTGACCGAGCACGACGCACAGAAGTACCTGGCGTCCTACGAGCAGGCCATCCACTCGATCGGCAAGGCCTCCCATGGCCGTGGCATCTATGAAGGCCCGGGCATCTCGATCAAGCTGTCGGCGCTGCACCCGCGCTACAGCCGCGCCCAGTACGAGCGCGTGATGGAAGAGCTGTACCCGCGCCTGCTGTCGCTGACCCTGCTGGCCAAGCAGTACGACATCGGCCTGAACATCGACGCCGAAGAAGCCGACCGCCTGGAGCTGTCGCTCGACCTGCTCGAACGCCTGTGCTTCGAGCCTTCGCTGGCCGGCTGGAACGGTATCGGCTTCGTTATCCAGGCCTACCAGAAGCGCTGCCCGTATGTGATCGACTATGTCATCGACCTGGCCAAGCGCAGCCGCCACCGCCTGATGATCCGCCTGGTGAAGGGCGCCTACTGGGACAGCGAAATCAAGCGCGCCCAGGTCGAAGGCCTGGAAGGCTACCCGGTCTACACCCGCAAGGTGTACACCGACGTGTCCTACGTTGCCTGCGCCCGCAAGCTGCTGGCCGTGCCAGAAGCCATCTACCCGCAGTTCGCCACCCACAACGCCCACACCCTGTCGGCCATCTACCACATTGCCGGTCAGAACTATTACCCGGGCCAGTACGAGTTCCAGTGCCTGCACGGCATGGGCGAGCCACTGTACGAGCAGGTGGTCGGCAAGATTTCCGAAGGCAAGCTGAACCGTCCGTGCCGCGTCTATGCACCGGTCGGCACCCACGAAACGCTGCTGGCCTACCTGGTACGTCGCCTGCTGGAAAACGGCGCCAACACCTCGTTCGTCAACCGCATCGCCGACCACTCGATCTCCATCCAGGAACTGGTCGCCGACCCGGTCGCCAGTATCGAGCGCATGGGCACCCAGGAAGGCAGCATCGGCCTGCCGCACCCACGCATCCCGCTGCCGCGTGAACTGTATGGCAGCGAGCGAGCCAACTCGGCCGGCATCGACATGGCCAACGAACACCGCCTGGCATCGCTGTCCTGCGCCATGCTGGCCACCGCTCACAACGACTGGAAAGCCACGCCACTGCTGGCCTGCGCTGCCAGCGAAAGCACAGCCGCACCGGTGCTGAACCCGGCGGACCACCGCGACGTGGTCGGCCATGTTCAGGAAGCCACTGTCGCCGACGTCGACAACGCCATCCAGTGCGCACTGAATGCAGCACCGATCTGGCAGGCCACCCCGCCAGCCGAGCGCGCTGCCATTCTGGAGCGCACCGCCGACCTGATGGAGGCCGAAATCCAGCCGCTGATGGGTCTGCTCATCCGCGAAGCGGGCAAGACCTTCGCCAACGCCATCGCCGAAGTGCGTGAAGCCGTGGACTTCCTGCGCTACTACGCGGTGCAGGCACGCAACGACTTCAGCAACGACGCCCACCGCCCGCTGGGCCCGGTGGTGTGCATCAGCCCGTGGAACTTCCCGCTGGCGATCTTCACCGGCCAGGTAGCCGCAGCGCTCGCCGCCGGCAACCCGGTGCTGGCCAAGCCGGCCGAGCAAACCCCGCTGATCGCTGCCCAGGCCGTGCGCCTGCTGCTGGAAGCCGGCATCCCTGAAGGCGTGCTGCAACTGCTGCCAGGCCGCGGTGAAACCGTCGGTGCCGGCCTGGTGGGTGACGAGCGCGTCAAGGGCGTGATGTTCACCGGTTCCACCGAAGTGGCCCGCCTGCTGCAGCGCAACGTCGCCGGCCGCCTGGACAACCAGGGCCGCCCGATCCCGCTGATCGCCGAAACCGGTGGCCAGAACGCGATGATCGTCGACTCCTCGGCACTGACCGAGCAGGTAGTGATCGATGTGGTGTCCTCGGCCTTCGACAGCGCCGGCCAGCGTTGCTCGGCACTGCGTGTGCTGTGCCTGCAGGAAGATTCCGCCGACCGCGTGATCGAAATGCTCAAGGGCGCCATGGCCGAAAGCCGCCTGGGCTGCCCGGACCGCCTGGCCGTGGACATCGGCCCGGTGATCGACGCCGAAGCCAAGGCCGGCATCGAGAAGCACATTCAGGGCATGCGCGAGAAAGGTCGCTCGGTTTACCAGGTGGCCATTGCCGATGCTGCCGAGCTCAAGCGCGGCACCTTCGTCATGCCGACCCTGATCGAGCTGGAAAGCTTCGACGAGCTCAAGCGTGAAATCTTCGGCCCGGTGCTGCACGTGGTGCGCTACAACCGTCGCAACCTGGACCAGCTGATCGAGCAGATCAACAACTCCGGCTACGGCCTGACCCTCGGCGTGCACACCCGCATCGACGAGACCATCGCCAAAGTGGTGGAAACCGCCAACGCCGGCAACATGTACGTCAACCGCAACATCGTCGGTGCAGTGGTAGGTGTGCAGCCGTTCGGTGGTGAAGGCCTGTCCGGCACCGGCCCGAAAGCCGGCGGCCCGCTGTACCTGTACCGCCTGTTGTCGACCCGCCCGGCCGACGCGATTGGCCGCCACTTCCAGCAGCAGGACGGCGAAGGCAAGCCTGACCGTGCCCTGCACGAACAGCTGATCAAGCCACTGCATGGCCTGAAGGCCTGGGCCGAGAGCAACCAGCTGGCCGACCTGGCCGCGCTGTGCAGCCAGTTCGCCAGCCAGTCGCAGAGCGGCATCGCCCGCCTGTTGCCAGGCCCGACCGGCGAGCGCAACAGCTACACCATCCTGCCGCGTGAGCACGTGCTGTGCCTGGCCGACAACGAAGCCGACCTGCTGGCGCAGTTCGCCGCAGTGCTGGCCGTTGGCAGCTCGGCGGTATGGGCGGACGGCGAGCCGGGCAAAGCCCTGCGTGCCCGCCTGCCGCGAGAGCTGCAGGCCAAGGTCAAGCTGGTGGCGGACTGGAACAAGGATGAAGTGGCGTTCGACGCCGTGATCCACCATGGCGACTCGGATCAACTGCGCGGCGTGTGCCAGCAGGTGGCCAAGCGTGCCGGGGCGATCGTGGGTGTACACGGGCTGTCCAGCGGCGACCACCAGATTGCGCTGGAGCGCCTGGTGATCGAGCGGGCAGTGAGTGTGAACACTGCTGCTGCCGGTGGTAATGCCAGCCTGATGACCATTGGCTAACGCTGAGGGTTGTTAACGAAAAAAGGAGAGCTTCGGCTCTCCTTTTTTTATGGGGGCTGGGGTTGGGCTGACAGGTGTTCATTCAACCTGAAGCCAAACCCTCATTGCCCCCTGATAATTCTCGAGTGCCTGGCCGGGCCTATTCGCGGGCGCGCCCGCTCCCACAGGATCACCACAAGCTTCATGACTTGCACCGTACCTGTGGGCGCGGGCGCGCCCGCTCCCACAGGATCACCACAAGCTTCATGACTTGCACCGTACCTGTGGGAGCGGGCATGCCCGCGAAAGGGCCGGCTCAGGCGACACATCATTAAGCCTCAGTGCGAAGTTCGCGACCTAGATTAGGATCTTCGAGTGAATCTGCGTTCAGGGGTGGATCAGGAACTATCACCACCTGCTGTCAAGCAAGAGGGTGGCAGCGGTGCATGGGTAGAGAAATCCAAAAAACCCGGTGCACGCCGTTACCCGCGCTTTCGCCAGAGCCACAATAGGCACCAGCCTTTCCCTGCCTCCGAAGTCAGCATCAGCCCAATCCACACCGAGTTACTGATACTGGAAGCCAGCATCGGCAAAAACAAGATTATGGATATCGACGGAACGATAAAAAAGATGCGAAAGGGGATCTGCACCATCGCCAAGTAGACAGCTAACCGGCAACGCATAAGAAACAACCCGCAGGTCGCTATCAACGAAAGCTGCAGAATCAGGCCTAGCCAGACGATTAGCTCTAGCCCTCCTCCCCAGACCTGCATGTTGCTCAATGCATCCTTGAAATCCGTCCAGAAAGGTATGGCACCTCGCTCCGTACTGCGGAAGACATAAAGGCAGATGTAGAACGCGTCCATGCCTCCCCAAAACAGGAAAGCGATCGCATGCCAGCTCAAGTTCGAGTTCTTCAATATGCTCCCTCTTCGAACCGCGCCGGAATACCGAGCTTTGTAGGAGCGGCCTTGCGCCGCGAAAGGGCCGCAAAGCGGCCCCGGCAAATTCTGCTGCGACGCTGCTCAAACCATGGACGAAAGTGTGACCAAAGCAAACAGCTGCGTTGCTGTAATTACGGCAGCCAGCAGCATCCACAACCAATTGGCCAGCGTGAAACGGCTGTTGGCCACCCCTGCCTCATCCCCCGCGCTGAAATTGGCGCCTTTCTGCATGGGCACCAGAATGACCAACCAAGCTGCTTGAATGACTACACCCGCAAAATACGCCGCCCACAACTGATCATCCAGAATCACACTGGCAGCCACCCAGGCAGCACACATACCGTAGTAGCCCAGCGTGAGCCCCAGAATGGACCAAGGGTAGGTTCTGCCTGACTCGCGAATATGATCATTCACCCTTCTCAATAACGGGTAGATGAAGAACACTGCAAAAGCGCTTCGCCAGAATGGGCTGACCTTTTCTCCTGTCCTCACTCCATGCAGCTTCCAGCTCTGATAAAAGCAATACAGCCAGTAAAAACCAAGGGTGAAGAAGGTCATTACGCCAAACTTCAGGGGCGAGACTACGAAGAAGGGAAATTGCTTGCCCTCGAAATCATTCAAGTCGTTCTTGTGGACATCACTCATCAGAAAAGCCTCATTGCGAACACCAAAGCACGCATTCAAGGCCAAATGGCATTCGATCCGCAGTAGTCCAGTTCCGCTCTGACTTGTAGGAAACGTCTCTACATTTTCCTGCGCCTGTTCCGGCCCTTTCGCGGGTAAACCCGCTCCTACAGGTGCAGCGTTGATGGCTGCGGCTGCGCAGTACTTGTGGGAGCGGGTTTACCCGCGAAAGGGCCCGAACAGGCAAAACAACAACTGCCCCCCGCGTGAGCTGTGCGACCAACCACCAGACATCCCGGTGTTCTCAACCCATATCACCCAAACCTATTAACCTGTCCCCCACCCCACCACCCTCCTACACTCGCAGCATCCCGCCTCAGGACCGCGATCATGCCCGAGACCCTGCTCAACCCCCGCAACCTCGCCTTCGAACTCTACGAAGTCCTCGACGCCGAGGCCCTGACCCAACGCCCGCGCTTCGCCGAGCACAGCCGCGAAACCTTCGATGCGGCGCTATCAACTGCCCGCACCATCGCCGAAAAGTTCTTCGCCCCGCACAACCGCAAGGCCGACGAAAACGAGCCGCGCTACGTGGATGGCCGCGCCGAACTGATTCCCGAAGTGAAACCCGCCGTCGACGCCTTTCTCGAAGCCGGCTTCCTCAACGCCAACCGCGACTTCGAAGTCGGCGGCATGCAGCTGCCGAGCCTGGTCTCGCAGGCCTGCTTCGCCCACTTCCAGGCGGCCAACGCCGGCACCACGGCCTACCCGTTCCTGACCATGGGCGCGGCCAACCTGATCGAGAGCTTCGGCAGCGATGAACAGAAACGCCTGTTTCTGCAGCCGATGATCGAAGGCCGCTACTTCGGCACCATGGCCCTGACCGAACCCCACGCTGGCTCGTCACTGGCCGATATCCGCACCCGCGCCGAACCTGCCGGTGACGGCAGCTACCGGCTCAAGGGCAACAAGATTTTCATCTCCGGCGGTGATCACGAGTTGTCGGAAAACATCGTGCACATGGTGCTGGCCAAGCTGCCGGATGCGCCGCCCGGCGTGAAGGGCATCTCGCTGTTCATCGTGCCCAAGTACCTGGTCAACGAAGATGGCAGCCGTGGCCCGCGCAACGATGTGCTGCTGGCCGGGTTGTTCCACAAGATGGGCTGGCGCGGTACCACCTCCACCGCGCTGAACTTCGGCGACAACGGCCAGTGCGTCGGCTACCTGGTCGGCCAGCCGCACCAGGGCCTGGCCTGCATGTTCCAGATGATGAACGAGGCACGCATCGGTGTCGGCATGGGCGCAGTGATGCTCGGCTACGCCGGCTACCTGTATTCGCTGGAGTACGCCCGCCAGCGCCCGCAGGGTCGGTTGCCGGACAACAAAGACCCGCACAGCCCCGCGGTGCCGATCATCGAGCACAGCGATGTGAAACGCATGCTGCTGGCACAGAAGGCCTACGTGGAGGGTGCCTTCGACCTGGGCCTGTACGCCGCGCGCCTGTTCGACGACACCCAGACTGCCAGCGACGACAGCGCCCGCAAGCAGGCGCAGGAACTGCTCGACCTGCTGACCCCGATCGTCAAATCGTGGCCCTCGACGTTCTGCCTCAAGGCCAATGAACTGGCGATCCAGATCCTCGGCGGCCACGGCTACACCCGCGAATACCCGGTTGAACAGTACTATCGCGACAACCGCCTGAACCCGATCCATGAAGGCACCGAGGGCATCCAGTCGCTCGACCTGCTGGGCCGCAAGCTGGCGCAGAACAATGGCGCCGGCCTCAAGCAGTTGATCCGGTCGATTGCGGCCACCGGCGAGCGCGCCAGCCACCATCCGAACCTCGACCCGCTGCGCCAGCCGCTGGAGCAACTGGTCAACCGCCTGCAAGGTGTGACTCTGGCCTTGCTGGGTGACCTGGCCCAGGGCAAAGTCGCCGGAGCCCTGGCCAACTCGGCCCTGTACCTCAAGGCCTTCGGCCACTGCGTGATCGGCTGGCGCTGGCTGGAACAGGCGATTCATGCCGAACTCGGACTGCTCAAGGGCAACCCCGCCGACCGCGACTTCTACCTTGGCAAGCTGCAAGCCGCGCGTTATTTCCTGACCTGGGAAGTACCTGGCTGCCATAATGAGCTGGCATTGCTCGAGGCGCGCGACGACACTTGCCTCACCATGCAGGACGAGTGGTTCTAAGGGGGAGCCACCGTGTACACGGAGGCTTCCACATGTTCGATACCAGCGCCCTGCTGCGCCAGCGCTTTGCCGCGCTGCGCAGTACGGCCGAGTTGTTTTCCCTGCGCCATGTGAAACAGTCGCACCAGGCGCTGTCGGTTCGCCGCAACGTCGCGGAACCACCCTTCTTCAGCCAGGACGAGGGCGCCATGCTCACCGTGCGGGTGAGTGGCGTGGAAGCCTATGCCGCCACCGCCGACCTGTCCCAGGCCGGCCTGCAGCGCGCGCTGGAGCAGGCCGAGGCGCTGGCCCGCCAGATCGCCCGGTACAACCTGCTGGACCTGCGCGAGCAACCGGTGACCAGCGCACGCCATGACCACATTTCGCCCAACTTCGACCAACCCGTGCCCAACCTCGCCGACTGCCTTGGCCTGCTCGCAGCCGAATCGGCCAGCGTGCCCAAGGACAGCCGCCTGGTGGACTGGCAGGCCAGCCTGGGCCTGAGCCTGGTCGAGCAGACCTACCTGAACTCGGCCGGCGCCGAGCTGCGCCACGCCCAACGCTTCCTGTTCCCGGGCCTGGGCGTGACCGCCAGCGATGGCCAGGACAGCCAGAGCCGCAGCCTGGGCCGCGACAACTTCGGCCAGCAGGGCGGCTTCGAGATCATCGAGCGCTGTGGCCTGGTCGGGGCTGCCCGCCGGGTGGCCGACGAGGCGCTGCAGCTGCTGCTGGCACCGAACACCCCCAGCGGCCCGCGCGACCTGCTGTTGATGCCGGACCAGATGATGCTGCAGATTCACGAATCCATCGGCCACCCGCTGGAGATGGACCGCATTCTCGGCGACGAGCGCAATTACGCCGGCACCAGCTTCGTCAAGGCCGGTGACTTCGGCCACCGGCAGTACGGCTCCGCGCTGCTCAACGTGACCTTCGACCCGACCATCGGCGAAGAGCTGGCCAGCTACAGCTTCGATGATGACGGCACCCCGGCCAGCAAGCAGTTCCTGATCCGCGATGGCCTGCTGCTGCGCCCGCTGGGTGGTGCGCTGTCGCAGTTCCGCTCCGGCCTCGACGGCGTGGCCAACAGCCGCGCCTGCGGCTGGAACCGTGCGCCGATCGACCGCATGGCCAACCTCAACATCGAGCCGGGCGACCAGAGCCTGGATCAGCTGGTGAAGGGCATCGAGCACGGCATCCTGATGCGCACCAACCGTTCCTGGTCCATCGACGATGCGCGCAACAAGTTCCAGTTCGGCTGTGAATGGGGGCAGTTGATCGAAAACGGCGAGCTCAAGGGCATCGTCAAGAACCCCAACTACCGTGGCATCTCTGCGCAGTTCTGGCGCAACCTGGCGGCGGTCGGCGACAGCAGTACCTTCCAGGTGCTGGGCACGCCCAACTGCGGCAAGGGCGAACCCAACCAGGTGGTGCGGGTCGGCCACGCCTCGCCGGCCTGCGTGTTCCGCCAGATCGACGTATTCGGAGGAGACGCCTGATGAAACACGCTTTCGAAACCCTGGTCGGGGATGTACGCAAAGCCCTGCAGACGGGCGAACAGTTCACCCTCGGCTACAGCGCCGAACAGTCGCAATTCGTGCGTTTCAACCATGCCAAGGTGCGCCAGGCCGGCACCGTGAACCAGGCCGGCGCGCAACTGCGGCTGATCCGCGATGGCCGCCAGGCAGAGCAACAGGTGACCTTGAGTGGTGACACGCAACTGGATAGCCAGCGCCTGTTCACGGCCCTGGAGCAACTGCGCCAGACCTTGCCACTGCTGGCGGTCGATCCGTACCTGCGCCTGGACGAAAGCGCCTGGCACAGCCACAGCCAGCAGGCGCAGCCGCTGCCCGAACTGAGCGATGTGCTGACCTTGCTCGAGCGCGAAGCCGGCGACCTGGACCTTGTCGGCATCTACGCCGCCGGCCCCATCTGCCGGGGCTTCGCCAGCTCGTTCGGGGCCTTCGGCTGGCACCAGGCCAACAGCTTCAACTTCGACTGGAGCCTGTTCCACGAAAACGGCGAGGCGGTGAAGGCCAATTATGCCGGGCAAGTGTGGAGCGCCGACGACTTCACTGCACGCCTGCGCCAGGCGCGAGAGCAGCTGGGTTTCCTTGGCCGCCCTGCCGTCACGCTGAAACCTGGCAGCTACCGTGCCTACCTGGCCCCGGCGGCCATGGACGAAATAGCCGGCATGCTGTGCTGGGGCGGCTTTTCCGCACAGGCCCTGGCCACTGGCAACAGCGCCCTGCAGCGCCTGTACAACGGCGATGCGCGGCTGAGCCCGCTGGTTAGCTTCACCGAGCAGGTCAGCGGTTCGCTGAGCCCGGCGTTTTCCGATGAAGGCTCGCCGCGCCTGGATGTGCCGTTGATCCAGCAAGGCGAAGCCCGGCAGCGATTGATCAGTGCGCGCAGTGCGGCCGAGTTCGAGCTGCTGGCCAATGGCGCCGACAGCTACGAGTCGCCGTGTGCGCTGAGCCTGGCAGCAGGTAGCCTGCCGAGCGAGCAGATCCTGGAGCGGCTCGGTACCGGGCTGTACATCAGCAACCTGTGGTACCTGAACTATTCCGACTTGCCGGCGGCACGCATGACCGGGCTGACCCGCTTCGCCACTTTCTGGGTGGAGAACGGGCAGATCCAGGGCCCGGTGAGCACCATGCGCTTCGATGACAGCCTGTACAGCTTGCTAGGTAGCCAACTGGAGGACCTGACGCTGGAGCGCGAGATGATTCTGTCGACCAGTACCTATGGACAGCGCAGTACCGGGTCGAGTCATTTGCCGGGGGCACTGGTCAAAGGCCTGACCCTGACATTGTGACTGGACTTACCGGCCCTTTCGCGGCTAAAGCCGCTCCCACAGGATCTCCACTGCCCTTGAATGTGGTGATATCCCTGTGGGAGCGGGTTCACCCGCGAAGAGGCCGGCACTGACAAACGAGGAAGTCATGCCCGAACGCACCCCGCTGGACCCTGTCACCGCCCGCTGGATCCCTTGGGTGGTGGCCATCGCCTTCTTCATGCAGTCCCTGGACGGCACCATCCTCAACACTGCACTGCCAGCCATGGCCCGCTCGCTGGCCGAAGACCCGCTGCGCATGCAGGGCGTGATCATTGCCTACATGCTCACCGTGGCCCTGCTGATCCCCGCCTCAGGCTGGATCGCCGACCGCTTCGGCACCAAGCGCATCTTCTTCAGCGCCATCCTGCTGTTCAGCTTCGGCTCGCTGCTGTGCGCCGCCGCCAACAGCCTCGGTTTCCTGATCTTTGCCCGTGTCGTGCAAGGGCTGGGCGGTGCGCTGATGCTGCCGGTCGGTCGGCTGGTGGTCCTGCGCGCCTACCCGCGCACCGAGCTGGTGCGCATCATGAGCTTCATCACCATCCCCGGCCTGCTCGGGCCGCTACTGGGCCCGACGGTTGGCGGCTGGTTGGTGGAAATACTGAGCTGGCACTGGATCTTCCTGCTCAACCTGCCGGTCGGCCTGATCGGCTGCTACGCCGTGTGGAAGTTCATCCCCGACCTGCGCGGCGCCGAGCGCACCACGTTCGACGGCCCCGGGTTCCTGCTGTTTGGCGCAGCGATGGTATTGATCACCATCGCCATGGAGGGCCTGGGCGAACTGCACCTACCGCACCTGCGGGTGATGTTGCTGCTGTTCGCCGGCATGGCCTGCCTGGCGGCCTACTGGCTGCGCGCCGGGCGCGACCCGGAGCCGCTGTTCTCGCCCAGCCTGTTCCGCGTGCGCACCTTTGCCATTGGTATCCTCGGCAACCTGTTCGCCCGCCTGGGCAGCGGCGCCCTGCCGTTCCTGGTGCCGTTGCTGCTGCAAGTGGCGCTGGGCTACTCGCCGGCCCAGGCCGGCATGAGCATGATCCCGCTGGCGGCTGCGGCGATGCTGGCCAAGTCCATCGCCCGGCCACTGATCGAGCGCTTTGGCTACCGCATCATCCTCACCGGCAACACCCTGCTGCTGGGCCTGCTGCTGGCCAGCCTCGGTCTGGTCGACGAACAGACGCCCTATGCCGTGCTGCTGATTCAGCTGGGCCTGCTCGGCGCGGTCAACTCGATGCAGTTCACCGCGATGAACACGGTAACCCTGATCGACCTCGACGATGCCAGCGCCAGCAGCGGCAACAGCCTGCTGTCGGTGGTCGCGCAGCTGGCCCTGAGCCTGGGCGTGGCGTGTGCGGGTGCATTGCTCGGCGGCTTTACCGCAGCCGGCAGCGCCGACGGTGTGGAAACCACCTTGGGCGCATTCCAGCTGACCTTCGTCACCATCGGCGTGATGGCCATGCTGGCGGCGGCGATCTTCCTGCAACTGTCGCCGACGGACGGAAGGCGTGCCCGTCGTCCGGAACAACACATGGAGTCGTAGGGCGAATGGCCACGAGGCTGGTAGACTGTGCGGCATTTTTCGCTTCGCAACGCAGGCCCGCCTCGTGACCACCGAATCCACCGCCTTTGCCACCTTGCCGCTGTCCACTGCCATGCTGGCCAACCTGGACGCCCTCGGCTATGCCTCGATGACACCAATCCAGGCCCAGAGCCTGCCGGTCATCCTCAAGGGGCAGGACCTGATCGCCCAGGCCAAGACCGGCAGCGGCAAGACCGCCGCCTTCGGCATCGGCCTGCTCAACCCGATCAACCCACGCTACTTCGGTTGCCAGGCGCTGGTGCTGTGCCCCACCCGCGAGCTCGCCGACCAGGTGGCCAAGGAGCTGCGCCGCCTGGCCCGCGCCGAGGACAACATCAAGATCCTGACCCTGTGCGGCGGCGTTTCGCTGGGCCCGCAGATCGCTTCGCTGGAGCACGGCGCACACATCATCGTCGGCACCCCAGGGCGCATCCAGCAGCACCTGGACAAGGGCACCCTGGTGCTCGACGGGCTGAACACCCTGGTGCTGGACGAAGCCGACCGCATGCTCGACATGGGCTTCTTCGATGCCATCGCCAGCATCATCGGCAAGACCCCGTCGCGCCGCCAGACCCTGCTGTTCTCGGCCACCTACCCGGCCGGCATCAAGCAACTGGCCGCCGACTTCATGCGCAACCCGCAACAGGTCAAGGTCGAGAGCCTGCACGCCGACAACCAGATCGAGCAGCGCTTCATCGAGATCGACCCGCAACAGCGCCTCGAGGCGGTCACCCGCGTGCTCGGCCACTACCGCCCGCAGTCCTGCGTGGCGTTCTGCTTTACCAAGCAGCAGTGCGAGGATGTGGTCGCCCACCTGACCGCCAAGGGCATCGTTGCCCAGGCCCTGCATGGCGACCTGGAGCAGCGCGACCGCGACCAGGTGCTGACCATGTTCGCCAACCGCAGCAGCTCGGTGCTGGTGGCTACCGATGTGGCCGCGCGCGGCCTGGACATCGATGGCCTGGACATGGTCATCAACGTCGAACTGGCACGTGATGCGGAAATCCATGTGCACCGTGTGGGCCGTACCGGCCGTGCCGGCGAGAAAGGTATTGCGGTCAGCCTGGTGGCACCGGCCGAAGGCCACCGCGCCCAGGCCATCGAAGACCTGCAGAAGAGCCCGCTGCGCTGGGACCAGCTGGACAGCCTGAAGCACAAGGGTGGCGAGCCGCTGCTGCCGCTGATGAGCACCCTGTGCATCGCCGCCGGGCGCAAGGACAAGCTGCGCCCGGGTGACATCCTCGGGGCGCTGACCGGTGACGCCGGCATCCCCGGCAAGCAGGTGGGCAAGATTGCAATCTTCGATTTCCAGGCGTTCGTGGCCGTGGAGCGACCGCTGGCCAAGCAGGCCATGCAGCGCTTGAACAGCGGCAAGATCAAGGGGCGCTCCCTGAAAGTCCGCATTATCTAAAGCCATGCAAGGTCCCTGTGGGAGCGGGTTTACCCGCGAATGCGATAGTGGGCTCACTGCCGCCTTCGCGGGTGAACCCGCTCCCACAGGGTTCTGTGTTTCTTTCTTATAAGGTTTACACCGTGCACTCCACCGACGTGATCATCCTCGGCGCCGGCGCCGCCGGCCTGATGTGCGCCCAGCTCAGCGCCCGCCGTGGCCGCCGGGTACTGGTGCTCGACCACGCCAACAAACCGGGCAAGAAGATCCTCATGTCCGGCGGCGGCCGCTGCAACTTCACCAACATGTATACCGAGCCGGGCAACTTCCTCTCGCAGAATGCACACTTCTGCAAGTCGGCCCTGGCCCGCTACACCCAGTGGGACTTCATCGAGCTGGTGTGCAAGCACGGCGTGGCCTACCACGAGAAGAAGCTCGGCCAGCTGTTCTGCGACAACAAGGCCAGTGACATCCTCGACATGCTGCTGGCCGAATGCGATGAGGTCGGCGCCGAGGTCCGCATGCACACCAGCATCGAGCAGATCGAGAAGACCGAAGGCGGCTACCTGCTACAGACCAGCGGCGGCCAGTTCGCCTGCCAGTCGCTGGTGATCGCCACCGGCGGCCTGTCGATCCCGACCCTGGGTGCCACCGGCTTCGGCTACCAGGTGGCCCGCCAGTTCGGCCATACCCTGCTGCCAACCCGCGCCGGGCTGGTGCCGTTCACCATCACCGAGCCCCAACTGAAGGCACTGTGCACCGAGTTGTCCGGCACCTCGCTGGATTGCACCGCCAGCTGCAACGGCACCAGCTTCCGCGAGAACCTGCTGTTTACCCACCGCGGCCTCAGCGGCCCGGCGATTTTGCAGGTCTCGTCGTTCTGGGAAGCCGGTGACACGGTCGAGATCAACCTGCTGCCCGACCGTGATGCACTGACCTGGCTGCAACAGATGCAGGCCGAACGCGCCAACGCCGAGCTGAAGACCGTGCTGGGCGAGGTGTTTACCCGCAAGCTGGCCAACCTGCTGGCCGAGCAGTGGTTCGAGTCCAGGCCGATGAAGCAGTACACCCCGGCGGAACTGGCACAGATCGCCGAAAAGCTGGCGAACTGGCAGGTGGTGCCGGCCGGCACGGAGGGCTACCGCACTGCCGAAGTGACCCTGGGTGGCGTGGATACCCGCGAGGTGTCGTCCAAGACCATGGAATCGCTGAAGAGCCCCGGGCTGTATTTCATTGGTGAAGTGCTGGATGTGACCGGCCACCTGGGCGGTTTCAATTTCCAGTGGGCCTGGGCCTCCGCCAACGCCGCGGCGCAGTTCGTGTAGAGTAGAATCCATTCAGCAGCACGGAACGCTTCTTGCTGGCCCGTGCTGGAGTGCCGGAAAAGCATTAGGGCTGCTTTGCAGCCCATCGCCGGCAAGCCGGCTCCCACAGGATCATCACAGCCCTCGGCACTGTGCAGTACCTGTGGGAGCTGGCTTGCCGGCGATGGGCCGCGGCAGCGGCCCCAATGACACGGCCTCGAACGGTATTTCTCTGATCACTGCCTAGCAGGCCATCATGTCATCGAGCTCGTTCCGTCAGTCACTGCGTCGCCTGTGGGGTCAAGACAAGTTCAGCTACAGCATCCGGGTCACCATCGCCCTCACCGGCAGCCTGGCCCTGTGCTGGTACCAGAACGAAATGGCCCTGCTGATTCCGCTGTTCCTCGGCATCATCGCCAGCGCCCTGGCCGAAACCGATGACAGCTGGCAGGGCCGCCTCAGCGCCCTGGCCGTCACCCTGGTGTGTTTTGCCATCGCCGCACTGGCGGTCGAACTGTTGTTCCCCTACCCGTGGGTATTCGTCATTGCCTTGGCCTTGGCGGCCTTCGGCCTGACCATGCTCGGTGCCCTGGGCGAGCGCTATGGCGCCATCGCTTCAGCGACCCTGATCACCGCGGTGTATACCATGATCGGCGTGGACCAGCGCGGCGGCCAGGTCACCGACTTCTGGCACGAACCACTTCTACTGGTGGCGGGTGCGGCCTGGTACGGGCTGCTGTCGGTGCTGTGGCAGGCGCTGTTTTCCAACCAGCCGGTGCAGCAGAGCCTGGCCAAGCTGTTTTTCGAGCTGGGCAGCTACCTCAAGCTCAAGGCCAGCCTGTTCGAACCCATCCGTACCCTTGACGTCGAAGCCCGGCGCCTGGAGCTGGCCCAGCAGAACGGCAAGGTGGTAGCGGCGCTCAACGCGGCCAAGGAAATCATCCTGCACCGGGTGGGCAACAGCCAGCCGAACTCCAAGGTCAGCCGCTACCTCAAGCTGTACTTCCTGGCCCAGGACATCCATGAACGGGTCAGTGCCTCGCACTATCCCTACAACGCCCTGACCGAGGCTTTTTTCCACAGCGACGTGATGTTCCGCTGCCAACGCCTGCTGCGCAAACAGGGCTCGTCCTGCCAGGAACTGGCCCGCTCGATCCGCCTGCGCCAGCCGTTCGTGCTGGCCAGCGGTTATCCCGAAGCCCTCGAAGACCTCAACGCCTCGCTGGAACACCTGCGCATGCAGAACAACCCGGCCTGGCGTAGCCTGCTTCGCTCGTTGCGGGCGCTGGCGGCCAACCTGGCGACGCTCGACCGCCTGCTCAGCGCCGCCAGCAACCCGGACAGCCTTGCCGACACAAGCGATAGCAGCCTGCTCGACCGCTCGCCACGCTCGCTGAAGGATGTGTGGACCCGCCTGCGTACCCAATTGACGCCGACTTCGCTGCTGTTCCGCCATGCCCTGCGCCTGCCGCTGGCGCTGTCGATCGGCTATGGCATGGTGCACCTGATCCACCCCACCCAGGGCTACTGGATCATCCTCACCACGCTGTTCGTGTGCCAGCCCAACTACGGTGCGACCCGGCGCAAGCTGGTGCAGCGGATAGCCGGCACCGCCGTCGGCCTGACGGTGGGCTGGGCATTGTTCGACCTGTTCCCCAACCCGGTCATCCAATCGTTGTTCGCCGTGGTCGCCGGGGTGGTTTTCTTCGTCAACCGCACCACCCGCTACACCTTGGCCACGGCCGCGATCACCCTGATGGTGCTGTTCTGCTTCAACCAGATCGGCGATGGCTATGGCCTGTTCCTGCCGCGCCTGTTCGATACCCTGGTCGGCAGCCTGATCGCCATCCTCGCGGTGTTCCTGTTCCTCCCCGACTGGCAGGGGCGGCGGCTGAACAAGGCTCTGGCCAATACCCTGGCCTGCGCCAGCGTGTACCTGCGGCAGATCATGCAGCAGTATGCCCACGGCAAGCGCGATGACCTGGCCTACCGCCTGGCCCGGCGCAACGCCCACAACGCCGACGCGGCGCTGTCCACCACCCTGGCCAACATGCTGATGGAGCCGGGGCATTTCCGGAAGGAGGCCGACGTCGGCTTCCGCTTCCTGGTGCTGTCGCATACCTTGCTCAGCTACCTCTCGGGGCTGGGCGCGCACCGCGACACGGCCTTGCCGGCGGAGGTGCAGGAGCAGTTGATCGACGGTGCCGGGCAAAGCCTGGCCAGCAGCCTGGACGAGATTGCCAACGGCCTGGCCGCGCGGCTGCCGGTGGCGATTCACAGCGATGCCGAAGAAGCGCTGGCCAATGCCCTGGAACAGATGCCGGAAGAGCTGGACGAGCACCAGCGGCTGGTGCAGACGCAGCTGGCATTGATCTGCCGGCAGTTGGGGCCGCTGCGGACCTTGGCAGCGCATTTGATCAAGGAAGGTGCACCGGCCTGAGTTGTACTATCGCCGGTGCCGGCCTCTTCGCGGGTGAACCCGCTCCCACAGGAACCCCACAAGTTTCAAGTCCTGTGTAATACCTGTGGGAGCGGGTTTACCCGCGAAGAGGCCGGCACAGGCGATATAGATCAGAAGCCATGCTGGCGCATGAGCCGCGCATAGCTGCCATCCGCCTTCATCGCCGCAATCGCCTGCTCGAACCGCTCGACGATCCGCGCATGCTCCGGGTTTTTCAGGCTGACCAGGATATGCAGGGTGTTCTCCCCCAACGGCGGCTCCACCAGCATCACCCCATCGCGTACCTCCGGCAGTTCGCGCTGCAAGTTGTAACGGGCCACGTACTCGTCTTCCACCGCCAGGTCCACCCGCCCCGCCGCCAGCATGCGTACCGCAGAGGGAAAGTTGCGCACCGCCACCTTGTGCAGGCGGGTGTCGCGGTCGAACTCGGGGGAATAGGCGTAATCACGCACCACAGCGATGCTGTAGGGGTACAGGTCTGACTGGCGCTTGTAGCGAAACGCCTCGCCCTTGCGCTGCAGCAGGCGAATGCGGTTGACCAGGTAGGCTTTGGAAAACTGCCCGATGCTGGCGCGCGAGTCGTTGTACCAGGCGTTGATTAGCACATCGTAACGCCCCTCGCTCACCCCCAGCAGAGCCCGCGCCCAAGGTGCCTCTTCGACCCCACTGGTGTAGCCGGCCCGGGCCAGCGCCGTGGTGACGATGCTGGTCGCCAGGCCACCGCCCGGCATGCTGGCATCGGTGAACGGCGGCCAATTGTCGGCCACCAGGCGTAGCTTTTCGTGACCCGGGGCGGGTGTTGCAAGCATCATTGCCAGCAATCCCAGAACACAAAGCAGTGGCCGCATGCTCACGTCCTTTCGCAATGGAGGGCACACACTGCCGACGAGATTACACAAAGCCGTCGCCGAGGGCAGCGGCCAATAGTGTCATTTAGCCTCTATTTTGGCCGTGACCCATACATCATGCGATGATCGACGGCCCACTCAAGGAGTTCGCGCCAATGTCCATCGACTGGCTCTGCAAGCACCACACCGATCTCAGCAAGGACCAGCTCTACGCCATTCTGCAATTGCGCACTGAAGTGTTCGTGGTCGAGCAGCGCTGCGCCTACCAGGAAGTCGATGGCCAGGACCTGACCGGCGATACCCTGCACCTGATGGGCTGGCAGGATGACAAGCTGGTGGCCTACCTGCGCCTGCTCGACCCGCAATCCCAGGGTGGGGATGTAGTGATCGGGCGGGTGGTGACTGCACCTGCGGCGCGCGAGCTGAAGCTGGGGCATACCTTGCTCCTCAAGGGGTTGGAGGCAGCGGAGCATTGCTGGCCGGGGGTGCCGGTCTATCTGTCGGCGCAGGCGCATTTGCAGGGGTTCTATGCCCGGCATGGGTTCGCGGTGGTGGGCGAGGAATACCTTGAGGATGACATTCCGCATATCGGGATGCGCAAGGGTTGAGATCACCGGGGGTGCTTCGCCCCCCTTTCGCGACGCAAGGCCGCTCCTACAAGGGAACGCGATTACCTGTAGCAGCCCCCAGTGGATCAGGGATAACCCAGCACTTCGCGAACCTGCCGCAGGTGCCGGATGATCCACTGCTTGTCGATCGCTCCCCAGTCATGAATGCGGTAATGCCCGGCGTGGTTGCGCGCGCCTTCCTGCTGTTCGAACTCGCAGACGATATCCAGGTCGGCTAGCGCCGCAATGGTGTCCTGGGCGGTGCGCCGGGGCATGCCGGTGGCCTCCATCAGGGCCGGCACGCTGGTCGCGGTCTGGCTGTCGATCAGCCAGGCCACGTACAGGCGGCGGTAGAAGCTGCTCTTGGTCTTGCTCACTTCCATGCTGCGTGGTCCTTAACAGTTGCCCGGCAGCTCCCGATAGGTCAGGTAGACGCGCAGGTCGAATTCCAGTTGGTGGTAGTCCGGCTCCATGTGCTGGCAGAGCTGGTAGAACGCCTTGTTGTGGTCGCGCTCGCGCAGGTGTGCCAGTTCGTGCACCACGATCATGCGCAAGAATTGCGGCGCGGCCTCCTTGAACAGCGAGGCAATGCGGATTTCCTTCTTCGCCTTGAGCTTGCCGCCCTGCACCCTCGATATCGCCGTATTCAGGCCCAGGGCCCGATGGGTCAGGTCGAGACGATTGTCGAACAGCACCTTGTCCAGGTTCGGCGCGCTGCGCAGGTATTGCTGGCGCAAATCCTGGGCATAGCCATACAACGCCTTGTCGTTCTGCACGTCATGGCGGTCGGGGTAGCGGCGCTGCAGGTACTCGCCCAGGCGGTCGCTGTCGATCATCTCCCGCACCTGCTGCTGCAGGTGCGGGGGGTAGGCTTGCAAGTATCGTAATACGGTCATGGCGCTGCATTCGGTGTAACGAATGCCGATTCTAGCCAATCATGGCCCCGGCCAGGAGAAAATCACCGGGAAGCTGCTGGCATCCGTGGCGGTCATCGGGTATGCCACCAGGAACCCCTGCACATACTCACAGCCATTGGCCTTGAGCCAGGCCGCCTGGGCCGGGGTTTCAACCCCCTCGGCGATCACCGTGATGCTGTAGTCGGCGCACAGGCCGATGACGCTGCGCACCAGCGCGGCATCCACCGCCGAGTCGGGCAGGCGCGCGACCAGGTGGCGGTCGAGCTTGAGGGTATCGATCGGCAGGTCGCGCAACATGCGCAACGAGCAGTCGCCGGCACCAAAGTCATCCAGCGCCACCCGCACACCCAACTCGCGCAAGCGGTGTATCTGTTTCACCGCCGCATCGATGTTGTACATCAGCGAGGTTTCCGCCACCTCCACTTCCAGCTGCGCCGGGTCCAGCTGGTAAAGCTGGATGACCCGGTGCAGTTCGTCGACCAGGCTTGGCATGGCGAACTGCGCGCGGCTCAGGCTGATACCCAGCACCAGGTCCGCCGGGAAACGCTGGCACCAGGCCTGGCGCTGAGCCGCGCCTTGGCGGTAGATCCAGCTGGCCAGGCGGTTGATCAGGCGCGCCTCTTCCAGCAACGGGATGAACAGCCCCGGCGGCACGTCGCCGACACTGGGATGCTGCCAACGCAGCAAGGCCTCGAAGCCACGGAGGCGGCCATCGTTGAAGCCAACCTGCGGCTGGTAAACCAGAGTGAAGTCTTGCTGCTCCACGGCCGTGCGTACGCTGTCCTCGAGCATCAGCCGCGAACGCGCCCGGCCGTTGAGCTCCTGATCGTAGAAGCGATACTGCTGGCGCCCCGCCTGCTTGGCCGCGTACATCGCTGCATCGGCCGCACGCAAGAGGCCTTCGACATTGGCGCCGCAATCCGGATAGGTGGCGATGCCGATGCTCACCCCAAGGCTCACATCCAGCCCTTCCACCTGGTGGCTGATGGAAATACGTTCCAGCAACCGCTCGGCATAGCGCCCGGCCTGCTCCGGGTAAGGTAGGCTGTCGAACAGTGCGGTGAACTCGTCCCCGCCCATGCGCGCCAGCAGCGCTTCACTGCCCAGGCAATCCTTGAGCTGTTCGGCTACCCAGTGCAGCACCCGGTCGCCCGCGTCGTGGCCGAGCGAGTCGTTGATGCGCTTGAAGCCATCCAGGTCCATGTACATCAGCGCCTGCGCCTTGTCCGAACGCTCGTTGCGCAGCAGCGCACCTTCGGCGGCCTGGTAGAACCCGCGGCGGTTGAGCAGGCCGGTAAGCGGGTCGGTGACGGCCTGGTACTCCAGCTGCTGGTGCAGGTTGCGCACCACCGACATGTCCAGCACGGTGACCACCATGGCCTGCTGTTCTGCCGGCAGTGGCGCACAGGACAACGCCACCGGCACCAGCTCACCGCCAAGGGTGCGCAGCTGGGCATCGTGCACGCGGAAGATGCGCCGCCCCAGGTAGGCCTGGTAGAAATCCGATTCGTTCCACAGGCTGGCACTGGTCAGTTGCACCAGGTCGAGCAGATGGGCGCCCTGCAACTGCTGCACCGGCGCTGACAACAAACGGGAAATGGCCGGGTTGGCAAAGCTGATGATGCCTTGGGCATCCACCACCAGAATGCCCTCGGCGGCGTTCTCCAGGATCGATGCGTTGAAGGCCCTGGCCGCTTCCAGCTCGCGGGTCAGCCGCTGCAGCATGCGCCGGTTGCGCTGCTGGTCGAGCAGGGCCTGGACCTTGGGCTTGAGGATTTGCGGGTCGAACGGTTTGAACATGTAGTCCACGGCGCCGCTGGCGTAGCCCTTGAGCACGGCCGCTTCGGACTGTTCGTTGGCGGTGAGGAAAATGATCGGGGTCAGCCGGGTACGCTGGCTGCCGCGCATCAGCCGGGCGACTTCGAAGCCGTCCATCTCCGGCATCTGTACATCCAGCAGGACCAGGTCGACATCGTGCTCGAGCAACGCGCTCAGGGCTTCCATCCCCGAGTTTGCCGTCAGCACCTGCCAATCCTGACGGGCCAGCAATGCCCGCATGCTGATGAGGTTTTCGGGGTAATCGTCTACCACCAGAAGAACCGAGCTGCCATCCAGTGGCTGAGGTTGGGGGTGAGGGTGAGCGCCATCCATGCTGCTTCTCTATTATGTGACCGACTTCAAGATACGGTTGGATCCACTAGTACTCTAGACCTGAGCGGATAACACGCAATGCAATCAGAACGCTATCAGTGCCTCAACTATACGGTAGCCGACTAACGGTCGCTTTGCCGGGAATATGTGCCGGCCTCTTCGCGGGCATGCCCGCTCCCACATGGACGGTTTGCATGCGCCCTGTGGGAGCGGGCGTGCCCGCGAAGAGGCCATCACGGATGCAAGGTTCTAACACCCAAAAATGAAAAAACCCGCATTTCTGCGGGTTTCTTGTGTAGCCAGTGCGATCAGTTGACCTTGGCGGCCAGCTCACCTTTCAGGTAGCGCTGGTACATGCCTTCCAGGGAAATCGGCTTGATCTTCGAGGCATTGCCAGCGGTGCCGAAGGCTTCGTAACGGGCGATGCACACGTCACGCATGGCCTTGACGGTTTCACCGAAGAACTTGCGCGGGTCGAACTCGCTCGGGTTCTGCGCCATCAGGCGGCGCATGGCACCGGTGGAAGCCAGACGCAGGTCGGTGTCGATGTTGACCTTGCGCACGCCGTACTTGATACCTTCGACGATTTCCTCGACCGGTACACCGTAGGTTTCCTTGATGTCGCCGCCGTACTGGTTGATGATCGCCAGCCACTCTTGCGGTACCGAGGACGAACCGTGCATCACCAGGTGGGTGTTGGGGATGCGCTTGTGGATTTCCTTGATGCGGTCGATGGCCAGCACGTCACCGGTTGGTGGCTTGGTGAACTTGTAGGCACCGTGGCTGGTACCGATGGCGATCGCCAGGGCGTCGACCTGGGTCTTCTTGACGAAGTCGGCAGCCTCTTCCGGGTCGGTCAGCATCTGGCTGTGGTCCAGCACGCCTTCGGCACCGATGCCGTCTTCTTCACCGGCCATGCCGGTTTCCAGCGAACCCAGGCAGCCCAGCTCACCCTCTACCGAAACGCCACAGGCGTGGGCCATGGCAACGGTCTGCTGGGTAACGCGGACGTTGTACTCGTAGTCGGTCGGCGTCTTGCCGTCTTCACCCAGCGAGCCATCCATCATCACCGAGCTGAAGCCCAGCTGGATCGAGCGCTGGCAGACGTCAGGGCTGGTGCCGTGGTCCTGGTGCATGCACACCGGGATATGCGGGAATTCTTCGATGGCCGCCAGGATCAGGTGACGCAGGAACGGGGCACCGGCGTATTTGCGGGCACCGGCCGAAGCCTGGACGATCACCGGGGAGTCGGTCTTGTCGGCCGCTTCCATGATGGCGCGCATCTGCTCGAGGTTGTTGACGTTGAAAGCTGGTACGCCGTAACCGAACTCGGCGGCGTGGTCCAGCATCTGGCGCATGCTAATGAGTGCCATTGTGTATCTCTCTCCCGACAAGCGTCGTTTGTTTCGTGCAAGCCTGCCGCAGGGGCGGTTGCTGTTCAAGTAGTGTGGGCCACCCTCGCGGCCCGGCCAGTCAC
Organism: Pseudomonas sp. LSJ-87; assembly: GCF_032971465.1. Lineage (NCBI taxonomy): Bacteria > Pseudomonadati > Pseudomonadota > Gammaproteobacteria > Pseudomonadales > Pseudomonadaceae > Pseudomonas > Pseudomonas sp. LSJ-87. Next base: position 71,321 of record NZ_JAWJYQ010000001.1, read on the forward strand.
GGTGCCTTGCAGCCCCGCCCAATCAGATCGTTGGTTGCCACCCAGTACACCAGGCCTTCTTCGCCCTTGGTATGGAAGGCCAGCATGCCATCGCTGTACAGCGCACCCGAGGCACCCGGCTCGGCCTTGAGCCGGTAGACCTGGTCGCCGCCACCAAGGCGCACATCGACCTGGTCGCGCTGCGCATCGGCGAAGCGCCACAGCACTTCAGCCTGGGTGTCGCAGACCCAACGGGTCCAGTCGTCTGCCGGGGCGGGTTGCGCCGGTTTCAGCAGCGAGCATCCTGCCAGTGTCGCCAGGGCCGTCACGGCCAAAAGCGCTTTCATTCAGTTTCCTCGATTGGGGGCTGCTGTGCAGCCCTTCGCGGGCTTGCCCGCTCCCACAGGTCAAGCGCAGTACCTGTGGGAGCGGGCAAGCCCGCGAAGGGCCGCACAGCGGCCCCTACCTCAAGACCACAAATCAGCCTTCAGGTTGCCTGTTACCCGATCAAGGGCAACCCGGCGCCTTGCGCTGGTGGTCTTCGTCGTACTTTTCCAGGCCTTCCGGGCCCACGCGCTTGCTGATGACCGGCACGGTCTCGGCCTGCCACTCGGACTGGTAGCAACCGCCCTTGGGCGGCTGCGCCGGGTCGGCATCCGAGGCCGGGCTGCCGGCGCATGCGCTCAGCAGGCCAGCCAGCATCATCACAGGCAATTGCTTGACCATCAGGCCGCTCCCTTTGCCAAGCGCCGACGTCATCAGGCCTTGGCCCGCTCTTCCAGGATTGCCACGGCCGGCAGGACCTTGCCCTCGACGAACTCGAGGAAGGCGCCACCACCGGTAGAAATGTAGGAGATATCGGCGCCAACGCCATATTTGTCGATGGCTGCCAGGGTGTCACCGCCACCGGCGATGGAGAACGCGGCGCTGTCGGCGATAGCCTTGGCCAGCACCTTGGTGCCGTTGCCGAACTGGTCGAATTCGAACACGCCGACCGGGCCGTTCCACAGGATGGTCTTCGACGACTTCAGCAGCTCGGCGAAATTGGCTGCGGTTTGCGGGCCGATGTCCAGGATCATGTCGTCAGCGGCAACGTCGGCAATGGCCTTGACGGTGGCTTCGGCGCTCTCGGCGAACTCCTTGGCAACCACCACGTCGACCGGCAGAGGCACGCTGACCTTGGCGGCGATGGTCTTGGCGGTGTCGACCAGGTCAGGCTCGTACAGCGACTTGCCCACCGGGTGGCCGGCTGCGGCCAGGAAGGTGTTGGCAATGCCGCCACCGACGATCAGCTGGTCGCAGACCGAGCTCAGGCTGTTCAGCACGTCCAGCTTGGTGGAGACCTTGGAGCCGGCAACGATGGCTGCCATCGGCTTGGCCGGGGCCTTCAGGGCCTTGCCCAGGGCATCCAGCTCGGCTGCCAGCAGCGGGCCGGCAGCAGCGACCTTGGCGAACTTGGCAACGCCATGGGTCGAACCTTCGGCACGGTGGGCAGTACCGAAAGCGTCCATGACGAACACGTCGCAGAGGGCGGCGTATTTCTGCGCCAGCTCGTCGGCGTTCTTCTTCTCGCCCTTGTTGAAGCGCACGTTCTCGAACAGTACCAGGTCACCAGCCTTGACCTCGACACCGTCCAGGTAGTCGGCAACCAGCGGTACGTCGCGGCCCAGGGCCTTGCTCAGGTAGTCGGCGACCGGCTTGAGGCTGTTCTCGGCAGAGAACTCGCCCTCGGTCGGGCGGCCCAGGTGCGAGCAGACCATTACCGCCGCGCCCTTCTCCAGGGCCAGCTTGATGGTCGGCAGCGCTGCCAGGATACGCGCGTCGCTGGCTACCACACCGTCCTTCACAGGCACGTTGAGGTCTTCGCGGATCAATACGCGCTTACCTTGCAGGTCGAGGTCGGTCATCTTCAACACGGTCATGAATGCAGTCCTTCAGGGCTGTTTGTTGCGGGTTGGGTGGACGACGTGCAGATAGTGTTCGGCAACGTCGAGCATACGGTTGGCGAACCCCCATTCGTTGTCGAACCAGGCCAGCAGGTTCACCAGGCGAGGGCCGGAAACACGGGTCTGGCTGGCATCGACGATCGCCGAATGCGGGTCATGGTTGAAATCACAGCTGGCGTGGGGCAACTCGGTGTAGGCCAGCAAGCCTTTCAGCGGGCCTTCCAGCGCCGCCTCGCGCAGCACCCGGTTGACTTCGGCCGCGCTGGTATCGCGGGCGGTCTGCAGGGTGATGTCCAGGCACGAGACGTTGACGGTCGGTACGCGTACCGCTTTGGCCTGGATTCGCCCGGCAAGTTCCGGAAGCAGGCGCTCGATGCCACGCGCCAGACCAGTGGACACCGGGATCACCGACTGGAAGGCCGAACGCGTGCGGCGCAGGTCTTCGTGGTGGTAGGCGTCGATCACCGGCTGGTCGTTCATCGCCGAGTGGATGGTGGTGATCTGCACGTACTCGATGCCGAATGCCTGGTCCAGCACACGCAACAGCGGCACGCCACAGTTGGTGGTGCACGATGCGTTGGACACCAGGCGCTCGTTGCCGGTCAGGCAGGCCTGGTTGACGCCGTAGACCACCGTGGCATCGACGTCGGCCTCGCTGGCCATTGGCTGCGAGAACAGCACCCGCGGCGCGCCGGCGTCGAGGAAACGCTGGCCATCGGCGCGGGTGTGGTAGGCGCCGGAGCACTCCAGCACCAGGTCGATATCCAGGGCGGCCCAGTCGATGCCTTCGGGGGTGGCACTGCGCATCACCTTCACGCAGTCGCCATTGATATGCAGACAGTCGCCATCGACCTTCACCTCACCGGGGAAACGCCCGTGGGTGGAGTCGAAGCGTGTCAGGTATTCCAGGCTGGCCTGGTCGGCCAGGTCGTTCAGCGCGACGATCTCGAAACCGGCCTTTGCCCCCCGCTCGAACAGCGCGCGCAGGACACAGCGGCCGATACGGCCATAACCGTTGAGTGCAACTTTGTAGGGACGCAGGTGGGGCATTCGTTGGCTCGCTAACGCATGATGGCTGTTGGGGCCGCGTTGCGGCCCATCGCGACGCAAGGCCGCTCCCACAGGGAACGCGTACGCAGTACCTTGTGGGAGCGGCCTTGTGTCGCGAAACGAGGGTGGAAGCCCTCGCCTTACGCCTGTATCAGTCTTCCAGCAGCTCTTCGGCAGTCCCGAGGATGTTCTCCAGGGTGAAACCGAACTCTTCGAACAGTGCCGAAGCCGGCGCCGACTCACCGTAAGTGGTCATGCCGATGATACGACCTTCCAGGCCGACGTACTTGTACCAGAAGTCGGCGTGAGCGGCTTCGATGGCGATACGCGCACCTACTTCCAGCGGCAGCACGGACTGCTTGTAGGCAGCGTCCTGGGCATCGAACACGCTGGTGCACGGCATGGAAACCACGCGCACCTTGCGGCCTTGTTCGGTCAGCTTGGCGTGCGCCTGAACAGCCAGGCCCACTTCGGAACCGGTGGCGATCAGGATCAGCTCAGGCTCGCCGGCGCAGTCCTTGAGCACGTAGCCGCCGCGGCTGATGTCGGCGATCTGCTGGGCATCGCGGTCCTGGTGCTGCAGGTTCTGGCGCGAGAAGATCAGCGCCGAAGGGCCGTCCTTGCGCTCCAGGGCGTTTTTCCAGGACACGGCGGATTCCACCGCGTCGGCTGGGCGCCAGGTGTCCAGGTTCGGCGTGCTGCGCAGGCTGGTCAGCTGCTCGATCGGCTGGTGAGTCGGGCCGTCTTCGCCCAGGCCAATGGAGTCGTGGGTGTAGACGTGGATCACGCGCTGCTTCATCAGTGCCGACATGCGCACGGCGTTGCGGGCGTACTCCATGAACATCAGGAAGGTCGCGCCGTAAGGCACCAGGCCACCGTGCAGGGCAACGCCGTTCATGATGGCGGTCATGCCGAACTCACGCACGCCGTAGAACACGTAGTTGCCGCTGGCGTCGTTGGCTTCTACACCCTTGCAGCCCTTCCACAGGGTCAAGTTGGAACCGGCCAGGTCGGCCGAACCGCCGAGGAACTCCGGCAGCAGCGGGCCGAAGGCGTTCAGGGCGTTCTGGCTGGCCTTGCGGCTGGCGATGGTTTCGCCCTTGGCGGCCACTTCGTTGATGTAGGCCTGGGCCTTCTCGCTGAAGTCGGCCGGCAGCTCGCCGCTGTCACGGCGCTTGAACTCGGCAGCCAGCTCCGGGTAGGCCTTGGCGTAGGCGTCGAAGCGCTGGTTCCACTCGGCTTCGGCCTTGGCACCGGCAGCCTTGGCGTCCCACTCGGCGTAGATCTCGGCCGGGATTTCGAACGGGCCGTGGTTCCAGTTCAGTTCCTTGCGGGCCAGGGCGATTTCGTCGTTGCCCAGCGGCGCGCCGTGGCAGTCTTCCTTGCCCTGCTTGTTCGGCGAGCCGAAACCGATGATGGTCTTGCAGCAGATCAGGGTCGGGCGATCGCTCTTGCGAGCGGTCTCGATGGCGGTCTTGATCTCGTCGGCGTCATGGCCGTCGACGTTGCGGATCACCTGCCAGTTGTAGGCTTCGAAGCGCGCCGGGGTGTTGTCGGTGAACCAGCCGTGCACTTCGCCGTCGATGGAAATGCCGTTGTCGTCATAGAAGGCGATCAGCTTGTTCAGGCCCAGGGTGCCGGCCAGCGAGGCGACTTCGTGGGAGATACCTTCCATCATGCAGCCGTCGCCGAGGAACACGTAGGTGTTGTGGTCAACGATGTTGTGGCCGTCACGGTTGAACTGGGCGGCAAGCACTTTTTCGGCCAGGGCGAAGCCCACGGCGTTGGCAATACCCTGGCCGAGCGGGCCGGTGGTGGTCTCGACGCCTGGGGTGTAGCCGTATTCCGGGTGGCCCGGGGTGCGGCTGTGCAGCTGGCGGAAGCCTTTGATGTCATCGATGGTGACGTCGTAGCCGGTCAGGTGCAGCAGCGAGTAGATCAGCATCGAACCGTGGCCGTTGGACAGCACGAAGCGGTCACGGTCAGCGAAACTCGGGTTGCTCGGGTTGTGCTTCAGATAGTCGCGCCAAAGCACTTCGGCGATATCCGCCATGCCCATGGGGGCACCTGGGTGGCCGCTGTTGGCCTTTTGCACGGCATCCATGCTGAGGGCACGAATGGCGTTGGCACGTTCACGACGGCTGGGCATCGCTGATCTCCTGGGGGGCTTGAATAGGTGGTGTCACGAAAAAAGGCGGCCATTTTCGCCCACTGGGGGGGCTTGGGGCAATGACGTATGGTCGCAGTCGGGGGATTTTCCTCTGATTGGCACTGATTTCGGGGCAAAATCTGGAAATCGGTGCCGGCTTCTTCGCGGGTGAACCCGCTCCCACAGGGTCGCACCAAGGCTGAGGGCAGTGCTGAACCTGTGGGAGCGGGTTCACCCGCGAAGAGGCCCGAAAGGGCAACCCCGCACTCCGCCCATCAGCCAATATCAAAACTTTTTGATATTGGCCTTGCTAGGGCAACGATGCCTGTCTAGACTGCCGCACCATGAACCTCCGTGCGCAATCGATCCCCGAGCAACGCGAAGCATTGGCAGCCCTGTGCAAAGCCAGTGGCGACGAGTTGCGCCTGAACGTATTGCGCGCCCTGGCCAACGACTCGTTCGGCGTGCTGGAGCTGGCGCAGATCTTCGACGTGGGCCAGTCGGGCATGAGCCACCACCTGAAGGTGCTGGCCCAGGCCGAGCTGGTGGCGACCCGCCGCGAGGGCAATGCCATCTTCTACCGCCGCGCCCTGCCCGACAGCCTGCGCCTGGGCGGTCGGCTGCACGCGGCGCTGCTCGAAGAAGTGGACGACCTGGCCCTGCCGCCTGACGTGCAGGCGCGCATCGCCCAGGTACAGCAACGCCGCGCAGCCACCAGCCAGGACTTCTTCCTGCGCGTGGAAGAGAAATTCCGCGCCCAGCAAGACCTGATCGCCGGCCTGCCGCAGTACCGCGAAAGCCTGCTGGCGCTGCTCGACAAACTGAATTTCGACCCGGCCGCCAGCGCCCTGGAGGTCGGCCCCGGTGACGGTGGCTTCCTGCCCGACCTGGCCCGGCGCTTCGCCCAGGTCACCGCCCTGGACAACAGCCCGACCATGCTCGAACTGGCGCGCCAGGTGTGCCAACGCGAAGGGCTCGACAACGTGAACCTGCAGTTGGCCGATGCACTGGGTGCAACGGATGTGGCCGCCGACTGCGTTGTGCTGAACATGGTGCTGCACCATTTCAGCGACCCGGCCCTGGCCTTGCGCCAGCTGGCCAAACGGGTGAAGGCAGGCGGCAGCCTGCTGGTAACCGAACTGTGCAGCCATGACCAGGGGTGGGCGCGCGAAGCCTGCGGCGACCTGTGGCTTGGCTTCGAACAGGACGACCTGGCCCGTTGGGCCAACGCCGCCGGGCTGGCCCCCGGGGACAGCCTGTACGTGGGCTTGCGTAACGGTTTCCAGATTCAGGTCCGCCATTTCCAGCGGACGGCTGGCGACATACAACATCGGTAAATTTCAGGAACCTTCGAGATGAGCGAATACTCCCTTTTCACCTCCGAGTCCGTGTCCGAAGGGCATCCGGACAAGATCGCCGACCAGATTTCGGACGCCGTCCTTGATGCCATCATCGCCCAGGACAAATACGCCCGCGTAGCCTGCGAAACCCTGGTCAAGACCGGTGTCGCCATCATCGCCGGCGAAGTCACCACCTCCGCCTGGGTCGACCTGGAAGAGCTGGTGCGCAAGGTCATCATCGACATCGGCTACAACAGCTCCGACGTCGGTTTCGACGGCGCCACCTGCGCCGTGATGAACATCATCGGCAAGCAGTCGGTGGACATCGCCCAGGGCGTCGACCGCTCCCGCCCGGAAGACCAGGGCGCCGGTGACCAGGGCCTGATGTTCGGCTACGCCAGCAACGAGACCGATGTGCTGATGCCGGCACCGATCTGCTTCTCGCACCGTCTGGTCGAGCGCCAGGCCGAAGCGCGCAAATCGAAGCTGCTGCCATGGCTGCGCCCGGACGCCAAGTCGCAGGTCACCTGCCGTTACGAAAATGGCAAGGTGGTCGGTATCGACGCCGTGGTGCTGTCGACCCAGCACAACCCTGAGGTTTCGCAGAAAGACCTGCAGGAAGCCGTGATGGAGCTGATCGTCAAGCACACCCTGCCTGCCGAACTGCTGCACAAGGGCACCCAGTACCACATCAACCCGACCGGCAACTTCATCATCGGTGGCCCGGTGGGTGACTGCGGCCTGACCGGGCGCAAGATCATCGTCGACTCCTACGGCGGCATGGCCCGCCATGGTGGTGGCGCGTTCTCCGGCAAGGACCCGTCCAAGGTCGACCGTTCCGCCGCCTACGCCGGCCGCTACGTGGCCAAGAACATCGTCGCCGCCGGCCTGGCCGAGCGTTGCGAGATCCAGGTGTCGTACGCCATCGGCGTGGCCCAGCCGACCTCCATCTCGATCAACACCTTCGGTACCGGCAAGGTCTCCGACGACAAGATCATCCAGCTGGTGCGCGAGTGCTTCGACCTGCGCCCTTACGCCATCACCACCATGCTCGACCTGCTGCACCCGATGTACCAGGAAACCGCTGCCTATGGCCACTTCGGCCGTACCCCGCAGCAGAAGACGGTCGGCGACGACACCTTCACCACCTTCACCTGGGAGCGCACCGACCGCGCCCAGTCGCTGCGTGACGCTGCCGGCCTGTAAGTTTCCTACGGCGCTGGACGAAAGCCCCTGCCGAGCAATCGGCAGGGGCTTTTTTGTGACATATGGGCTGACAAACGCTGCATGGCGACCCGCACGCTACCTGCCTAGGCTGAGGGCTCCCACCCGCCATGCAAGGATGCTGGCCATGCCGCTCATGCTGCTTTTCGCCCTGCTGTTGACGTTGAATGCTCCCCTGGCCCGCGCCGCCACATGCCCCACCTGGAACCCGCAACAAGTCGAGGCTGAAGTGAGCCGATTGCGCGCCACGCTTGCCCGCTGGGACGACCATTACCATCGTCAGGGCATCGCACTGGTGGCCGATGAACTGTACGACCAGAGCCGCCAGCGCCTGGCACAACTGCAGCAATGCTTTGGCATCGCGGCCACCCCGTCCCCGCTGGCCAGCGCTGGCGGGCCAATCCCGCATCCGGTGCCGCACACCGGCGTCGACAAGCTGGCCGACCGCCTGGCTGTAGAACGCTGGCTGGCCGGCAAGGCCGATGTCTGGGTGCAGCCAAAGGTCGATGGCGTAGCGGTATCCCTCATCTACCGACAGGGCCGGCTGGTGCAGTTGATAAGCCGGGGGGACGGCGTGCAGGGGCACGACTGGAGCCGCCACATCCCCCTGCTCGACGCAATCAACCGGCAGCTGCCCCAGGCCATCGACCTGCAACTGCAGGGCGAACTTTACCTGCGCCTGGATGCGCATGTGCAAGCCCAGGCAGGCAGCGCCAACGCCCGAGGGACGGTAGCCGGGCTGCTGGCTCGCAAGCAGCTGGGCCGTGAGCAAGGCGAGCGCATCGGCCTGTTCGTGTGGGACTGGCCACAAGGCCCCGAGCAGCAGGCCGAACGCCTCGCGAAGCTGGCGGAACTGGGCTTTGCGCACAGCCAGGATTACAGCGTCGCCATAGAATCAGCGGACGATGCCGCGCACTGGCGTGAGTACTGGTACCGCTCACCCCTGCCCTTCGCCACCGATGGCGTGGTGTTGCGCCAAGGCGTCCGGCCGCCGGCCGAGCGCTGGCAGGCCAAGGCACCCTACTGGATCGCGGCGTGGAAGCACCCGTACACGCAGGCCCTGGCCGAAGTGCGCGAAGTACGCTTCCGCGTTGGCCGCACAGGCAGGGTCACGCCAGTGTTGCACGTGCTGCCGGTTACCCTGGATGACCGGCGAATCACCCAGGTGAGCCTGGGCTCGCTGGCTCGCTGGCTCAAGCTCGACATCCGCCCCGGTGACCAGGTGGCCGTCAGCCTTGCCGGGCTGACCATCCCGCGCCTGGAGCAAGTGGTGCACCGCGCCGCCGAGCGCCAACCGGTAACCGCACCAGCGCCCGGCCAACATCATGCCCACAGTTGCTGGCAGGCCAGCGAAGGCTGCGAGGACCAGTTCATTGCCCGCCTCACCTGGCTCAGCGGCAAGCAGGGGCTGGCCCTGCCGCGCACCGGCCCCGGCACCTGGCGCCGACTGGTGGCTGCCGGGCTGGTGACCTCGATGACCGACTGGCTGCATCTGGATGCCGAGCGCCTGGGCCAGGTAGCGGGTATCAGTGACGCAACGGCTGCGCAGTTGCTGGGCAGTTTCGACCAAGCCCGCTCACGGCCCTTTGCCCAATGGCTGCGCGGGCTGGGCGCGCCCACGCCCACCGGCATGCAGGTGACAGGCGACTGGCTGGAGCTTGCTGCCCGCACAACCCTTGAATGGCAAGCCATGCCCGGTATCGGCGAAAAGCGCGGGCAACAGCTTGCAGGATTTTTTGCGACCACCGAGGTTCAAGCCATTGCAACGCAGCTGGCCAAGGCCGGGATCGACGGATTCCGGATCGACAGGCAAAGCATCGAGCAATGATTATTTACCAATTTACCCGTAGGAAAATCCCGAGATTAAGCCGGAAAACCGCAACAAGGGTTTCTAAATGGGCAAAACCAAGGCAGGATTTCCCCCAACTTTTGCTGCCCCGCCCCGTCAAGGAGGCTTTTCATGAAACGTATTTCGACCCTTTTCCTGCTCGCGACACTGGGCCTGGCCGCTGGCGCCGTACAAGCCGCCCAGCCGGATGCCGGCCTGACCGGTTGCGCCGCCAAGCGTAGCGCCATCGAGAACCAGTTGAAGATTGCCCGTGACCACGGCAACAACGATCAGGCCGCGGGGCTTGAAGAGGCGCTGCGAGGGGTCGACAACTGCACCGATGCCGGTCTGCGCAAGGAACGTGAGCAGAAGGTGCTCGACGCCCGTCACGAAGTGGCGCAGCGGGAAAGGGACTTGAAGAAAGCCGAGAAGAAAGGCGATTCGGAGAAGATCAACAAGCGCAAGGACAAGCTGGCAGAGTCGCGCAAGGAACTGCAGGAAGCGGTGGAAGATCTGGATCGCTGACAGAGATTCGAATACTGCGTTGCCTTTACTGGCCTTATCGCCGGCAAGCCGGCTCCCACAGGTACTGCATTGCACTCAAGGGCAGCGTGATACCTGTGGGAGCTGGCTTGCCGGCGATGAGGCCGCAACAGGCCATCAATGATTACGAAACTCGGAATGACAGGCCTTGCAAGCCGCTTCGACCTTGTCCATCGGCGCCTTCAGCTGCGCAGCGTCCAGCGGCTGGCCGCGGGTGACATCGACCAGTTCGCCAGTGACGCCTTCCAGCTGCCGGGCCAGGTCATGAAAGCGTGCCTGACGCTCCCATACCTCGGCACGCGCGCTACTGTCGCCACCATCACGCGCCTGTGGGAAGTGCTGCCAGGGCTGGTGCGAAAGGTTGTCCAGCTTCAGCGCACCGTCGGCAAACTTCACCCCGTCGAACGGCAACCGCCCACGCAACATGCCGCCCAGGTCTTCGCTGGTCTTGAGCATGTCCTTGAAGATCACCTTGCGCTTGCCCAGCGGGGAGTTCGGGTCAACCCGGTCACAGCCACCCAAGGCCAGTGCTGCCAGCAGAACAACGGTCAATCGCTTCAACATCACGGTCACTTCGGCCTACGCAAATGGGCGGCCAGTATCGCTGCCCAGCGGCCAAAGACCAATAGCCACATAAAAAACAGGGGCGAATATCCGTGTTCACCCATGACAGGAACGTACTCATGAAATCTGCCCTGCGCCATCTGGCCTGGACACTCCCGGCGCTGGCCCTGCTGGCCGGCTGCAACGGTGGCGAAAGCGCCAAACCTGAGCCCCATGCCATCGCCACCTACGCCAATGCCACCTGGCAGGACCTGCCTGCCGTCAGCGACAGCGACCTGGTGGCGGGTTTCCAGGCCTGGCGCAACGGCTGTGAAAAGCTCAAGCGCGACACCGTGTGGGCCAGCACCTGCGAAGCAGCCGCCAGCGTGCCCGACAATGCCTTGCAAGTGCGCGCCTTCCTGCAACAGAACCTGCAGGTATACGGCCTGCGTTCGGCCGAAAACAATGCCAACGGCCTGATCACCGGTTACTACGAACCGGTCTACCCTGGCAGCCTGAGCCAATCGACAACCAACCACGTGGCGGTCTACGGCATCCCCGACGACATGATCGTGGTCGACCTGGCCAGCGTGTACCCCGAACTCAAGGGCAAGCGCCTGCGCGGTCGCCTCGATGGCCGGGTGCTCAAGCCCTACGACACCGCCGAGGTGATCAACCGTGACGGCGTCAAGGCACCGGTGCTGGCCTGGCTGACCGACCCGATGGACCTGCAGTTCCTGCAGATCCAGGGTTCCGGCCGGGTACAACTGGAAGATGGCCGCCAACTGCGCCTGGGTTACGCCGACCAGAACGGCCACCCCTACCGGCCGATCGGACGCTGGCTGGTGGAACAAGGCCAGTTGAAGAAGGAAGAAGTGAGCATGGGCGCCATTCATGCCTGGGCCCAGGCCAACCCGCAGCGGGTGCCGGAGCTGCTCGCCAGCAACCCCAGCTACGTGTTCTTCAGCACCCGCCCGGACAGCAACGAAGGGCCGCGGGGTTCGCTGAACGTGCCGCTGACCGCTGGCTACAGCGTGGCCATCGACCGCAAGGTGATTCCGCTGGGCAGCTTGCTGTGGCTATCCACCACTCGCCCGGACGGTACGCCGGTGGTACGCCCGGTGGGGGCTCAGGATACCGGTGGGGCAATTACCGGCGAGGTGCGCGCGGACCTGTTCTGGGGCACCGGGCCGCAAGCCGGAGAACTGGCCGGGAACATGAAGCAACAGGGGCAGATCTGGATGCTGTGGCCCAAGGGCAAGCCGCTGCCTGAGGTGCCGAAAGTGCCTTGATCGGCGGTGGATTCTTCGCGGGCTCGTCGGCCCGCGAAGAAGGCGACGCGGTCTCAGATGGAAACCACGAAGAAGGCCACGATTATCGCCATCCCGGCAAACCACACCAGCGATCGCAGCATGGCCCAGTCAGCCAGGTAACAGATGATGTAGAGCAGCCGGCTGGTGATGTACATCACCCCCAGCACATCCTGGGTCACCTGCTCGGCATTGCCGACGATATCCGCCACCAGCACCGCCGCGGCAAATGCCGGGAAGGCCTCGAAACTGTTCTGCTGGGCAGCATGCGCGCGCCGCGGCAACCCGGACAGGGTATCCAGGAACGCGCGCGGATCGTGGTTGTCACGCAAGCGGAAGCGGCCACTACCGACTTTGGCGATCAACGCACACAGTGGCGGCAAGAACAGCGCGATCAGGATGCACCACAGGGCAACAGTCATGGACAGGACTCCTTGTTCAGTCTTCGGGTCAAAGCTTCATTACCAGCATGCCGGCCAACACCAGCCCGCAAGCTAGGAGTCTCGGTCCGCCAAAAGGTTCTTTCAGGTAGCGCATGCCCAGCAGCACCACCAGGATCACGCTCAACTCCCGCAACGCCGCCGCTTCGGCCACCGACCCCAGGTGCATGGCCCACAGCACCAGCGCGTAACTGAGCAATACACACAGCCCCACCGCCAGCCCCAGGCGCCACTGCAGGCGCCAGAACAACACGAACGGCGCACGCCGCGCCACGCTGGCCAGCAACGGGAAGGGCCAGGCACTGAGCAAGGTCAGCCACACCAGGTAATCCCAGGGTTTGCCCCACAAGCGCACGGCCTGGCCGTCGAACCAGGTGTAGCAACCAATGCACAGGCCGATCAGGGCAACCACCGGCAGCATCGACCAGGGCAGCCGGTCACCGCCACCACCCTGCCACAACAGGCAGGCCATGCCACAGGGGATCAGCAGGATGCCGATGATCTGCTGCTGGCTCAGCGATTCGCCGGCAAAGGCCAGGGTCAGCCCCAGCACCACCAGCGGCGACAGCCCGCGCATCAGAGGATAGACCAGCCCCAGGTCGCCCACGCGGTAGGCCTGGATCAACAGGAAGCGGTACAGCTGCTCGGCCAGCGCCGACGCCAGCAGCCAGGGCCAGATACTGGACGGCGGTACCTCGACGAAGGGCACCGCCAGCACCGCGAAGGCCAACGCCACCGTATCCATGCTGGCGATCACCAGCAGGCGCTCGCCGCTGAATTTGATCAGGGTATTCCAGGTCGCATGCAGCAGGGCAGCGACCAACACCAGGGAAGTTGCCAGCACGCCTTCTTATCCTTGTGGCTTTTTATGTTGGTGAATATACAGCGCTCGAGGGGACCATTGTGGGAGCGGGCATGCCCGCGAAGAAAGCAACTCGGTGCATGTCACCGGCTTTGCCGGTGTTCGCGGGCATGCCCGCTCCCACAGAGACCGCGCCAGCCTTCGGGTTTTGCACAAGCCAGGGTATGCGATACAACCTTCTGGATGGGAACGTTTCAAACGAATCCGGTCAAACCCTGTGTCCCGAACCCCGCGCCAGGTCATCAAAGAACTGCCCGAGCCATTCGGGTTACGACTTGGAAGCCACTGTTACAGGATTCGGGATGCTTGAACTAGTTGCCGCGTTTATCTGCCTTACCACCCTCCTCACCTATGTAAATTACCGTTTCATCGGCCTGCCCCCTGCCATCGGCGTGATGGTCACGGCGCTGCTGTTTTCCCTGATGCTGCAGGGCTTGAGCCTGATCGGCTTCCCTGGCCTGGAAGCGCGCGTCGAAGGGCTGATGAACCAGATCGACTTCAACGACCTGCTGATGCACTGGATGCTGGCGTTCCTGCTGTTCGCCGGCGCCTTGCACGTCAACCTCTCCGACCTGCGCAGCTACCGCTGGCCCATCGGCCTGCTGGCCACCGTCGGCGTACTGATTGCCACCGTGGTCATCGGCTACCTGTCGCACTGGGTGTTCGCCCTGTTCGGCTGGCAGGTGCCGCTGATCTACTGTCTGCTGTTCGGTGCGCTGATCTCGCCCACGGACCCGATTGCCGTGCTGGGCGCGCTACGTACCGCCAATGCTTCCAAACCGCTGAAAACCACTATCGTCGGCGAGTCGCTGTTCAACGACGGCACTGCGGTGGTGGTGTTCACCGTGTTGCTGGGCATCATCCAGCTGGGCGAGACGCCGAGCATGACCGACACCGCGATCCTGTTCGCCCGCGAGGCCATCGGCGGCGTGGTGTTCGGCGGCCTGATCGGCTACGCCACCTACCGCATGATCAAGAGCGTCGAGCAATATCAGGTGGAAGTGATGCTGACCCTGGCGCTGGTCATTGGCGGCTCGGCGATGTGCTACGAGCTGCACGTTTCGGCGCCGATCGCCATGGTGGTGGCCGGGCTGATCATCGGCAACCTGGGGCGCAACCTGGCCATGAACGACATGACCCGTCGCTACATGGACGGTTTCTGGGAACTGATCGACGACATGCTCAACGCGCTGCTGTTCGCGTTGATCGGCCTGGAACTGTTGCTGCTGCCATTCAACTGGATGCACCTGGCGGCCGGCAGCGTGCTGGCGCTGGCGGTGCTGCTGTCGCGGCTGCTGACCGTGGCTCCGGCGATCGTGCTGCTGCGCCGCTGGCGCCCGGTGCCCAAGGGCACGGTACGGGTGCTGACCTGGGGTGGCCTGCGCGGCGGGGTGTCGGTTGCCCTGGCACTGTCGCTGCCACTGGGCGAGGAACGTGACCTGCTGCTGTCGATCACCTACATCGTGGTGCTGTCGTCGATCCTGGTGCAGGGGTTGAGCATTGGGCGGGTGGTGCGCAAGGTGAGCGCTCAGCCTTGAGATCCTGGGGCCGCTTTGCGGCCCTTTCGCGACACAAGGCCGCTCCCACAGAATGTATGCGATCTCCTGTGGGAGCGGCCTTGTGTCGCGAAAGGGCTGCAAAGCAGCCCCAGAATGTTCATTCCACTGCCGAATCCGGGAACTGGTCCTGAATGTACTTGATCTCGGTCCGCCCATGCGCCGCCGGCAACCCGTCCTCGCCAAGGTTGACGAAGACCATCTTGTCGACCGTGAGGATGGCCTTGCGGGTGATCTTGTTGCGCACTTCGCACTTGAGGGTGATCGAGGTGCGGCCGAACTCGGTGGCGGTGATGCCCAGCTCGATGATGTCGCCCTGGCGCGAGGCACTGACGAAGTTGATTTCCGATATGTACTTGGTCACCACGCGCTGGTTGCCCAGCTGGACGATGGCGTAGATCGCCGCCTCTTCATCGATCCAGCGCAACAGGCTGCCACCGAACAAAGTGCCGTTTGGGTTGAGGTCTTCGGGTTTAACCCACTTGCGGGTATGAAAGTTCATCTGTACTCCTGACCTGCTTGGCTAACGTGTAGCAATGATGGCAGAGCGGCCGCTGTCGCTCCATTGAACATCGACTATCGTCGCGATTAATCGACAGAAAACCTTGGGCAAGCCGGCGGGCGCGGCTATAATCTCCGCCGTTTCACATGGCCGCCCACAGCGGCGCCATGCCCGCCACCCGTCCGAGGGGCGCTGCAGCAGGCTAGGCCTGTCAGGCTCGGATGGGGCGTTGCTCGCTCTCGCGGGCGCTTAACGCACAACGGCGCCCATTCGCACACTACGAATGGAGGCTCTCATGAGCGCTGCAAACATGCCTGCTGGTTTTACCGATTACAAAGTCGCCGACATCTCCCTGGCCGCCTGGGGTCGTCGCGAAACCATCATCGCCGAATCGGAAATGCCTGCACTGATGGGCCTGCGTCGCAAGTACCTGGCCGAGCAACCGCTCAAGGGTGCGAAGATCCTGGGCTGCATCCACATGACCATCCAGACCGCCGTGCTGATCGAAACCCTGGTTGCCCTGGGTGCCGAAGTGCGCTGGTCGTCCTGCAACATCTTCTCCACCCAGGACCAGGCCGCCGCGTCCATCGCCGCCGCCGGTATCCCGGTGTTCGCCTGGAAAGGTGAAACCGAGCAAGAGTACGAGTGGTGCCTGGAGCAGACCATCCTCAAGGATGGCCAGCCATGGGACGCCAACATGGTCCTCGACGACGGTGGCGACCTGACCGAGCTGCTGCACAAGAAGTACCCGCAAGTGCTGGAGCGCGTGCACGGCGTGACCGAAGAGACCACCACCGGCGTGCACCGCCTGCTGGACATGCTGGCCAAGGGCGAGCTGAAAGTCCCGGCGATCAACGTCAACGACTCGGTTACCAAGAGCAAGAACGACAACAAGTACGGCTGCCGTCACAGCCTGAACGACGCCATCAAGCGTGGTACCGACCACCTGCTGTCGGGCAAGCAGGCCCTGGTTATCGGCTACGGTGACGTGGGCAAGGGCTCGGCCCAGTCCCTGCGTCAGGAAGGCATGATCGTCAAGGTCACCGAAGTCGACCCGATCTGCGCCATGCAGGCCTGCATGGACGGTTTCGAAGTGGTTTCGCCGTTCATCGACGGTATCAACAACGGCACCGAAGCCAGCATCGACAAGGCCCTTCTGGGCAAGATCGACCTGATAGTGACCACCACCGGTAACGTCAACGTCTGCGACGCCAACATGCTCAAGGCGCTGAAGAAGCGTGCCGTGGTGTGCAACATCGGCCACTTCGACAACGAGATCGACACCGCCTTCATGCGCAAGAACTGGGCCTGGGAAGAGGTCAAGCCGCAGGTGCACAAGATCCACCGCACCGGCGCTGGCAGCTTCGACCCGCAGAACGACGACTACCTGATCCTGCTGGCCGAAGGCCGCCTGGTAAACCTGGGTAACGCCACTGGCCACCCAAGCCGCATCATGGACGGTTCGTTCGCCAACCAGGTACTGGCGCAGATCTTCCTGTTCGAGCAGAAGTTCGCCGACCTGTCGGCCGAAAAGAAAGCCGAGCGCCTGACCGTTGAAGTACTGCCGAAGAAACTCGACGAAGAAGTGGCCCTGGAAATGGTCCGCGGCTTCGGCGGCGTGGTCACCCAGCTGACCAAGCAGCAGGCCGACTACATCGGTGTCACCGTCGAAGGCCCGTTCAAGCCGCACGCCTACCGCTACTAAGCGGCCAGCTTGAAGCTTCAAGCGGCAATCAAAGGCAGCCCATGCCGTTGCCGCTTGCAGCTCAAGCATAAGGATCTTGAACGATGCCCAAGCCAGGCCGGCCATAACCGATCTGGCTTTTACTTGCAGCCTGCCGCTTGAAGCTTGCTGCCAGAGGAACGCCTGATGTCCCAGGAACGCCGTTACAGTTTCGAGTTCTTCCCGACCAAGACCGATGCCGGTCACGAAAAGCTGATGGGCGTCGCCCGCCAGCTGGCCGCCTACAACCCGGACTTCTTCTCCTGCACCTACGGTGCCGGTGGCTCGACCCGCGACCGCACGCTGAACACCGTGCTGCAGCTGGAAAGCGAAGTGAAGGTACCTGCCGCACCGCACCTGTCGTGCGTAGGCGACACCAAGGCCGAACTGCGCGCCCTGCTGGCCGAATACAAGGCTGCAGGCATCAAGCGCATCGTCGCCCTGCGTGGCGACCTGCCATCGGGCATGGGCATGGCCAGTGGCGAACTGCGCTACGCCAGCGACCTGGTCGAATTCATTCGCCAGGAAACCGCCGATCACTTCCACCTGGAAGTGGCCGCCTACCCGGAGATGCACCCCCAGGCCCGCAACTTCGAGGCTGACCTGGCCAACTTCGTGCACAAGGTCAAGGCCGGTGCCGACAGCGCCATCACCCAGTACTTCTTCAACGCCGACAGCTACTTCTACTTCGTCGAGCGCGCGCAGAAGCTGGGCGTGGACATCCCGGTGGTACCCGGCATCATGCCGATCACCAACTACAGCAAGCTGGCGCGCTTCTCCGACGCCTGTGGCGCCGAGATCCCGCGCTGGATCCGCAAGCAGCTGGAAGCCTATGCCGACGACACCGCCAGCATCCAGGCATTCGGCGAAGAAGTGATCACCCGCATGTGCGAACAGCTGCTGCAAGGCGGCGCACCGGGCCTGCACTTCTACACCTTGAACCAGGCCGAGCCGAGCCTGGCGATCTGGAACAATCTGAAGCTGCCGCGCTGAAATTTTTTGCAAAATCTGTTTAAGATTTGATTAAGGCTTTGGTCATAGACTAAAGCCTTAATCATTTTCCGGTTACACAGGTCTTGCCTGCCATGCAGCCCCTCCAGCCATCGCGTCCACAGCTCGTCTACCTGGCTTTTGGCCCGGCAACCTACCATCAGGAAGCCTGCTTCAGCATCATCAGCGCCCTCGCCCATCTGGGTACAGGCGAAGCCATGGACATTCAGGTCTATACCGACAACCCGCAGCCCTACGCCGGCCTTCCGGTCACCGTACACCTGCTGGACGAAGCCACGCGTCAGGCATGGAACGCCCCTCACGGTTATCACTTCCGCAGCAAGCATGTGCTGTTGCGTCAGGTGCTGCAGCAACACCCGCTGGCAGTGCTGATCGACACCGACACCTTCTTCCGCAAGTCGCCGCTGGAGCTGTTCGCCCGAGTGGCCCCAGGCCGCCTGCTGTGCAATGCCATCGGTGCGCGCTACGGCAGCAACCAGAAGTGCCTGCTGTACAAGAACCTGCTGGCCATACTCGAGTCCAGGGGCCTGGCCGATTGCCAGATGCCACTGCTCAACTCCGGGGTCATCGGCCTCACCGCAGAGGACGCCGGCACCCTGGACCGTTCCATCGCCATGATGGACGAGTTCCACCCCCTGGCTCGCGAGGCTTATACCCTTGAGGAGTTCTGCCTGGCAGTGGCGGCCTACCGCACGCTGGAACTGGCCGAATGCACAGATGTCATCCACCACTACTGGAGCCGAAAGGCGCAGTTCCGCGCCAAGATCCAGGCCTGGCTGCGCAAGCACGGCCATGACCCGCTGAGCCACGCGGCGCTGGCCGATGTGTCCCTGGTCAATGACCAGCTGCCACGGCCGCCGACCCTGCAACGCCTGGGTTACAAGGCGCTGAGCATGACCCTGCCCAGCCATGAGCGCCAGTTCGCCCGCGAGCTGCTGTATGGCTGCTACCCCTACCCCAATGAGTTCGACCGTGCCTGCGCGCCGGCC
Source organism: Pseudomonas sp. LSJ-87 (assembly GCF_032971465.1). Lineage (NCBI taxonomy): Bacteria > Pseudomonadati > Pseudomonadota > Gammaproteobacteria > Pseudomonadales > Pseudomonadaceae > Pseudomonas > Pseudomonas sp. LSJ-87. The sequence goes on from NZ_JAWJYQ010000001.1 coordinate 90,316, forward strand.
TGGTGGGACAAGGCCCTGGAAAACCTCAATGCCCGTCATGGCCAGGTGGAGCCCGAGCAACTGCGCCAGTGCCTGCGTCACCCGGGGTTGCGCCTGTCGCTGGGCGAGCGGCGCAAGGATATCGAGGCGCATCTGCTGAGGTCATCCCACACTTGAGTGAACCTGTGCCGGCCTCTTCGCGGGTAAACCCGCTCCCACAGGATCTCTGCTGGCTTGCAGGCTTGTGCTGTACTTGTGGGAGCGGGTTTACCCGCGAAGAGGCCAGCACAGGAGAACATCATCCTCACTGGCCTTGAACAGGCCGAGCGCGTAATCTCCGGCCATGCCACACGTCGCCCGTCTGTTCTGGATCCTGTTGCTCGCCTGCCTGAGCCCGCTGGCCCTGGGCGAGCGCCTGCGCCTGGTGACCGACGACTGGGCACCCTATGCGTACCAGCGCGACGGCCAGCCGCGCGGCATCGACTACGAAGTCACCACCCAGGTGTTCGAACGCCTTGGCGTCGAGGTGGAGTGGGAGTTCCTGCCATGGAAGCGCTGCCTGGCAATGATCGAGCAGGGCTTGGCCGACGGCATCATGGACATCTTCCAGACCGAGTCGCGCCAGCCCTACCTGGTGTACGCCCCCGAACCCATGTCGGAGGTCGAGTTCGTCCTGTTCCAGGCCAGCGCACGTCGCCATGCCGTCAAGGCGCTGGATGACCTTGCCGGCCTCACCGTCGGCACCTCACCCGGCTACGCCTATGGTGCCGCGTTCAACGAGGCCGTACATTTCAGGCGCGAAGCCGCGCCTACCCATGAAGCCAACTTCGGCAAACTGATGCTGGGCCGCATCGACCTGGCAATCACCGACCGCAGGGTCGGACATTACCTGCTGCGGCATCTGGGCCTGCAACAGCAGGTCGAGGAGCTGCCGCTGGTGATCAGCCGCCAGGCGCAGTACCTGGGGCTGGCGCGCAAGCCGGGGCGGGAGGCACTGGCCCAGGCCTTCGCCGTGGAACTGCGGCGCTTCAAGCAGGAACCGGCCTATGCAGCGATCAGCAACCGCTACACAGGCGACATCGGAAACATTCTCAACGCCGTTGAGCAGCAGGAAAGCAGCACAGCGCGATAGCTCTGTTATACTCGGGCCTTCCCGCCCGGCTCACGCCCGGACGCTCGGCCTAGCAACAGGCATCCCGATCGGCATCGACGCGCCTTCGCGTCCACCCTCCGCTAACCGGATGTGCAGTGAAAGCCCAGCTGGACCGGACGCGATCGCATCCCACCGATGCCCGTCGCGCCAGGCAGAACATCCCAAACGGGCCCAGCCCACACGAGAACAGGATTGCCCATGTCCTTTGCTTCCCTCGGTCTCTCCGAGGCTCTTGTCCGCGCTATCGAGGCTGCGGGCTACACCCAGCCGACCCCCGTGCAACAGCGGGCGATTCCCGCCGTGTTGCAAGGCCGCGACCTGATGGTCGCCGCACAGACAGGTACTGGTAAAACCGGCGGTTTCGCCCTGCCGATCCTCGAGCGCCTGTTCCCGGCCGGCCACCCCGACAAGTCGCAGCGCCATGGCCCGCGCCAACCTCGCGTGCTGGTCCTGACCCCGACCCGCGAACTGGCAGCCCAGGTGCATGACAGCTTCAAGGTCTATGCCCGTGACCTGCCACTGGTCAGCGCCTGCATTTTCGGCGGCGTCGGCATGAACCCGCAGATCCAGGCCATTGCCAAGGGCGTGGACGTGCTGGTCGCCTGCCCGGGCCGCCTGCTCGACCTGGCCGGCCAAGGCAAGGTTGACCTGGCCCACGTGGAAATCCTGGTGCTGGACGAAGCCGACCGCATGCTCGACATGGGCTTCATCCATGACGTCAAGAAGGTCCTCGCCCGTCTGCCGGCCAAGCGCCAGAACCTGTTGTTCTCGGCCACCTTCTCCAAGGACATCACCGACCTCGCCGACAAGCTCCTGCACAACCCGGAGCGTATCGAGGTCACCCCGCCGAACACTACCGTCGAGCGTATCGAGCAGCGCGTCTACCGCCTGCCCGCCAGCCACAAGCGCGCACTGCTGGCGCACCTGATCACCCAGGGTGCCTGGGAACAGGTACTGGTGTTCACCCGCACCAAGCACGGCGCCAACCGCCTGGCCGAGTACCTGGAAAAGCACGGCCTGACCGCCGCCGCGATCCACGGCAACAAGAGCCAGAACGCCCGCACCAAGGCTCTGGCCGACTTCAAGGCCAACAGCGTGCGCGTGCTGGTCGCCACCGACATCGCAGCCCGTGGCCTGGACATCGACCAGTTGCCGCACGTGGTCAACTTCGAGCTGCCGAACGTCGAGGAAGACTACGTCCACCGTATCGGCCGTACCGGCCGTGCCGGGCGTTCGGGCGAGGCCATTTCCATGGTCGCGCCGGATGAAGAGAAACTGCTCAAGAGCATCGAGCGGGTGACCAGGCAGAAGATCCCGGACGGCGACCTGATGGGCTTCGACGCCAGCCAGGTAGAGGCCGAAAAGCCTGAAGTACGCGAACGCCAGCAGAACAACGGCCGTGGTGGCCGCAACCAGCAGGCCCGCGGCGAAGGCGGCAAAGACGCCAACGGCGGCCGCAAGGACAAGGGCAAGGATAAAGGCAAGGCCAAGCAACAGGCTGCTGACAAGCCGGCCGACAAGGAAAAGAGCGGCGACAAGCAACAGCAGCAACGCAAGCCGCGTGACAAGAAGCCGCGCCAGCAGCAACAGCAGGCCAGCAACAGCAACGTGCCGAAAGTGCCTGTCGACCGCGATCCGGAAGAGTTCCTGGACGACGATATCGACAACTTCGGCAACCGTGCCGACTATGTCAGCCCGTACCAGGGCAAGAACCAGGGCCGCAATCGCCGCCCGGGTGGCAATGCCGGCCAAGGTCAGGCCCAGGGTAACGGCCAGCGCAGCAACGCCGGTGGCCAGGGTCGCAATAGCGGCCAGCCGCGCAGCGGCGGTGGCGGCGAGAAACGTCCGGCCCGCGCCAACAATGGTGGCGGCGCCCGTCGTGATGGTGGTGGCCGTGGTCGCCCGGCCCGTGACGATGCTGCTCGGCAGGAACCGGCCGTGCGCAACCCGCGCCAGCCGGAAAAACAGCCAGTGATCATCCGCAAGGAATCCAAGCTCGACCGTTACCCGACGCCAGAGCAACTGGATGACCTGCCGAGCCGCCCGCGCGGTGAGCGCCCGGCGCTGCTGACCCGCAAGGGCTGACAAAAAGTATGAGGGGGCCGCTTTGCGGCCCTTTCGCGACACAAGGCCGCTCCCACAGGTATTGCGCAGATTTCACTTGCAGCGCAATACCTGTGGGAGCGGCCTTGTGTCGCGAAAGGGCTGCGAAGCAGCCCCCTCGGTACTTCAGCTAAAGCAAATTACTTCTGCTTCACACCTTCAACACTGATATCCAGGTCCAGGGTCTGCGAGGTAGCGCCCGGGCCCTTGATGCCGAAGTCGTTCAGGTTCAGCGTGGTGGTGGCGTTGAAACCAGCGCGCTCGCCGCCCCATGGGTCCTTGCCTTCACCGTTGAAGGTGGCCTTGAAGGTGACCGGCTTGGTCACACCGTGCATGGTCAGGTCGCCAGTCACGTCAGCGGTCTTGTCGCCAGTCGACTTGACGCTGGTGGAGACGAACTTGGCTTCCGGGTACTTCTTCACATCGAGGAAGTCGGCGCTGGAAATGTGCTTGTCACGCTCGGCGTGGTTCGACCACAGGCTGGCGGTTTTCAGGTCGACGTTGATCTTGCTGGCTTCAGGCTTGGCGCTGTCCCAGGTGAAGTTGCCGTCGAAGTCCTTGAAGGTACCGTGAATGAAGCTGTAGCCCAGGTGGCTGATCTTCCAGTCAACGAACGCGTGCTGGCCTTCCTTGTCGATCTTGTACTCGGCAGCCATGGCCTGGCCAGCGGAGAGCAGAGCGGTACCGAGCGCCAGAGCGGCAAAAGTCTTTTTCAACATCCTTACTTCCTTCCTATGCAATTGAGGTTGAGAGTCAAGCTTTGCGGCCCAGCATGCGGGTCAGGGTCGCGTCACGGTCGATGAAATGGTGCTTGAGCGCTGCCAAGCCATGCAGCACGGCAAAAATCACCAAGCCCCAGGCCAGCCAGAGATGAATCACGCCAGCCAGGTCTGCCTGGTCGGGCAGGTCGCTGACCAGTGCCGGCACTTCGAACAGGCCGAACACCGGAATGCCGACACCGTCGGCGGTAGAAATCAGGTAACCGGCAATCATTACCGCGAATAGCCCCAGGTACAGGGCCAGGTGGCCCAACTTGGCTGCCAGGCGGGTAAGTGCGCCGTGGTTGGCCGGTGCCGGTGGTGGCGGGCTTATGAAGCGCCAGACCACCCGCAGCAGCATCACCGCCAGCAGCACCAGGCCGATGCTCTTGTGCAGGTCCGGGCCGGCCTTGCGCCAAGGGCTGTAGTAGTCGAGGCCGACCATCCACAGGCCCAGGCCGAACAGGCCGAAGACTGCCAGAGCCACGCCCCAGTGCAGGACGATGCTGACCACGCCGTAGCGAGAAGATGAATTGCGCAGTTGCATGTTGACGTGTTTCCCCGTGAAAGCTGTGCACAGACTAACGCGTAACGCATCGAATAAAAGCGTAAAAAATTGCTTTGGATTATCGAGAAATCCGATATTTATTCTGTAAGCTTCCCATTAAGGAAACATTAACGATAGTTGGGTAATCAGCGGATGCCAGTGCCGGCCCTATCGCCGGCAAGCCAGCTCCCACAGGTATTGCACAGGCTTTCGAACCTATGATGATCCTGTGGGAGCTGGCTTGCCGGCGATAGGGCCAGTTAACAAATCAACCCGCTTTGGCCTGGGTATTGGCCACAGCTTTCTTGGCCGGTTCGGACTTGGCAGTCGCCTTTTTGGTCTGGGCTGGCTTGTGCTTCGGTGCAGGCTTGGCAGGTGCAGCCTTGGTAGCAGCAGGCTTGGCCGCCGCTTCCTTGACCACAGGCGCTGGCGCAACCGGGGCCGGTGCGGCTTGCGGCGCTGGCGCAGGTGCCGGCGCCACTTCCTCGGCCTTGGCAATCGGCTCGGCCTTCACCTCAGGCTTGTCCGACCCGCCAAACAGGCGCTTGAAGAAGCCCGGCTTGTCCTGCTTGGCCTCATCGACCGGCTTCGGCTCGGCCTTGACCGGGGTCTTGTCAGCCTTGTCGCCCTTGTCGGAAGAACCACCGAACATGTTGGAGAAGAACCCGCCCTTGCTCTCCTTGGCCGCCACGGCGCCTGCAGCTGCTGCCGCCGCCACCGGTGCCGCCTTGGCCGGGTCGAACGACTTGCCGGCCAGCAGGTCCTGCACCTGGCTGGCCGCGCGCTGGCCACTGCGCAGGGCGCCTTCCAGGGTGCCTGGGTAAAGGGCGTCGGTATGCTCACCGGCAAAGGTGATGCGCTGCACCGGGCGCTCCCACAGGCGCCAGTACTTGCTGATCTGGCCCGGGCCATAGGCCAGGTAGGCGCCGCCGGTACCGGCGTCGGTGCTGTAGCGCTTGACCTCGTAGCCGGTGAACGAGCCACGGGCCTGTGGGTAGAACGCATGCAGGCGGATCAGCACCTGATCGACCATCTGCTTGTCGCCGAACGCCTGCAGCAGGCGGGCGTTGTCGCCTGACAGGTTGATCACCACGTTGGCGCCACCCTTGAGCGCGGGTTCGATCCACAGCATGCCCAAGCCTGCGTTACTGAAGATTTCGCCCGACATGCGCGCGCGGCTTTCCCACACCGGCTTCTTGAACTTGAGCATCAGCTGGTCGCGCCAGCCATAGTTGGTGCCCTTCAACGCCGCCAGGTGCTGGCTGTCCAGGCCGGGGGTCATCTGGATCTTGGCCAGGGCGCGCAGGGGCACGGCCATGACCAGGTAATCCGCCTGGTAGCCGACGCTGCCGACCTTGACCGTGACACCGTCCTTGTCCTGAACGATGGAGTTCACCGGCGAACTGGTCTTGATGGTCTTCAGTTGCTTGACGAACGCCTGGGCCAGCACCGGGCTGCCGCCGGGCAGGCGCGCGGCACGCAGGTCACGGTCGCTGACGCCGCGATACACGCGGTTCTGCTGGGCAAAGTACAGCAGCGACAGGCGCGATGGCTCATCGTAGCGGGTACGGATCTGCTGGTTGACCAGCTGACGGGCGGTGGTCGGCAGTTGCAGCTTGTCCAGCCAGGTAGAGACGTTGATCTGATCGAGGGCGAACAGCGTGCTGTTGGCTTGCGGGTTCAGCGGGTCGTCGATCGAACGGGCCAGGTCATCGAGGGTTTTCTCGTAACGTTTGAGCGCATCGGCAGTAGCCGGCTGCTTGGTGGCCAGGTCGGTGGCGCTGAAATACTCGCCGTCGATCAGGTAACCGGGGGTACGCACGAACTCCGGTGCCGGCAGTGTTTCAAGTTTGAAACGGTCGAGGTACTGGTTGAGCACCGGCTGCGCCTTGGCGTTGCCGATCCACTCGCTGGTGGCCAGGCCCGAGCGCCCGCCCATGCCCGCCTTGGCTTCCAGCAGCGTCACCTGCCAGCCTTTGTTCTGCAGCTCGTAGGCGGCCGTCAGGCCCGCCAGGCCGCCACCCACTACGATCGCCGAAGGTGTCTTGTCCTTTGCCAGCGCGGCGCCGCTGGACACACCAATCAATACCAACGCGCACAGGCGCACCCAAGCAGCAGCCATGTCGGCGAACTCCGAGTCAGGGGGTTACAGAAACGGGGAGAGGCAGGAATGCCCCGGGAGAGATGCGTTAAGAATACGTCAGGTCCGCCGACCCTGCCAGCGCAGTGACATCAAGTCCTTTTCGCCACTGACATTTTTGCCTGCAGCGATTCCACGCGGTGGCAAGCTCAGCTGGCAAGCCGATGAGAAGCGGCGGTTGTCCTGCCCTGCGGCATTGCTTAGGCTTACGCGGTCGAACCAAGCCGCAAAGCCAGGAGAAGTGCCCATGGGCCTCAATGATCAGTGGATGCAACGCGACCTCAAGGTCCTGTGGCACCCCTGCACCCAGATGAAAGACCACGAGCAGCTGCCGCTGATCCCGATCAGGCGCGGCGAAGGCGTGTGGCTGGAAGACTTCGAAGGCAAGCGCTACCTGGATGCGGTGAGCAGCTGGTGGGTCAACGTGTTTGGCCACGCCAACCCGCGTATCAACCAGCGCATCAAGGACCAAGTCGACCAGCTGGAGCACGTGATCCTGGCCGGTTTCAGCCACCAGCCGGTGATCGAGCTGTCCGAGCGCCTTGTAGCCATGACCCCCGCCGGCCTCGACCGGGTGTTCTATGCCGACAACGGTTCGTCGTGCATCGAAGTGGCGCTGAAGATGAGCTTCCACTACTGGCAGAACGTCGGCAAGCCGGGCAAGAAGCGCTTCGTCACCCTGACCAACAGCTACCACGGCGAAACCATCGCCGCCATGTCGGTCGGCGATGTGCCGCTGTTTACCGAAACCTACAAGGCGCTGCTGCTCGACACCCTCAAGGTACCCAGCCCCGACTGCTACCTGCGCCCCGAGGGCACGAGCTGGGAAGAGCACTCGCGCACCATGTTCCAGGCCATGGAACAGACCCTGGCCGAGCACCACGCCTCGATCAGCGCGGTGATCGTCGAACCGCTGATCCAGGGTGCCGGCGGCATGCGCATGTACCACCCGGTGTACCTCAAGCTGCTGCGCGAGGCCTGCGACCGCTACGACGTGCACCTGATCCACGACGAAATCGCCGTGGGCTTCGGCCGCACCGGCACCATGTTCGCCTGTGAACAGGCCGGCATTCGCCCGGACTTCCTGTGCCTGTCCAAGGCCCTGACCGGCGGCTACCTGCCGCTGGCCGCCTGCCTGACCACCGACAAGGTGTACCAGGCGTTCTACGACGACTACCCGACCCTACGCGCGTTCCTCCACTCGCACAGCTACACCGGCAACCCGCTGGCCTGCGCCGCGGCGCTGGCAACCCTGGACATCTTCGAGCAGGACAACGTGATCGAGGCCAACAAGGCCTTGGCCACCCGCATGGCCAGCGCCACCGCGCACCTGGCCGACCACGCGCATGTGGCCGAGATTCGCCAGACCGGCATGGCCCTGGCCATCGAGATGGTCCAGGACAAGGCAGGCAAGGTTGCCTACCCGTGGCAAGAGCGTCGTGGCCTGAAAGTGTTCGAGCATGCCCTGACGCGTGGCGCCCTGCTGCGCCCGCTGGGCAGCGTGGTGTACTTCCTGCCGCCGTATGTGATTACGCCAGAGCAGATCGACTTCCTGGCAGAAGTGGCCAGCGAAGGCATCGACATTGCCACCCGCGATAGCGTCAGCGTGGCCGTACCGGCCAACTTCCACCCCGACTTCCGCGACCCGGGCTAAGCCCGGAGGCCCGCCGCGTACCCTGTGGGAGCGGGTTCACCCGCGAATGCAATAGTGGAGTCACCGCCGCATTCGCGGGTGAACCCGCTCCCACAGGGACCACATTCTCCCTTTAGCTTGAGCTCAACCATGAGACTGTCCCGCTTTTTCATCGACGCCCCCCTGAGCCTTGGCGAGCATGACCTGCCCGAAGCCCAGGCCCACTACATCGGCCGCGTACTGCGCATGGCCCCCGGCGACGCCGTGCAGCTGTTCGACGGCAGTGGCCAGGAATACCGCGGCCAGTTGCTCGAAGTGGGCAAGAAAACCGTGCGCGTCAGCCTCGACCAGGCCCTCGCCGGCCAGGCCGATTCACCACTGCACGTGCACCTCGGCCAAGGCCTGTCCCGTGGCGAGCGCATGGACTGGGCGATCCAGAAAGCCACCGAACTGGGCGCCAACGAAATCACCCCGATCGTCAGCGAACGCTGCGAAGTGCGGCTGAAGGACGAGCGCGCCGACAAGCGCCTGGCGCACTGGCGCCAGGTGGCGATCAGCGCCTGCGAACAATGCGGCCGCTCGACCTTGCCGGTCATCCACCCGCCTGTGACCCTGGCCGAGTGGCTGAACACTGCCAAGGCCGACCTGAAACTGGTCCTGCACCCGGTGGCCGAACCGCTCACCAGCCATGCCAAGCCTGCCACCCTGGCCTTCCTGATCGGCCCCGAAGGCGGCCTGAGCGAAGTGGAGGTCGACCAGGCCAAGGCTGCCGGTTTCCACGCAGCACGCTTGGGCCCACGCGTGCTGCGCACCGAAACCGCACCGGTGGTGGCACTGTCGGTGGCACAGCAACTGTGGGGCGACTTTTAACTAGCGCACGTAGAACGACACCGCCACGAAGTGCATGAGGCTGCCGGCGATCACGAACAGGTGCCAGATGCCATGCCAGTGGCGGAAGCGGCTGTCGAAGGCGAAGAAGATGATGCCGACGGTGTAGAACACCCCGCCTGCGGCCAGCCAGGCAAAGCCGGCGCTGCCGAGCGAGTGCAGCAATGGCTTGACCGCCACCAGCACGATCCAGCCCATCACCGCATAGATGATGATCGACAGGATGCGCGCCTCGGATCGCGGCTTGATCTCCTGCAGCATGCCGATCACCGCCAGCCCCCAGACCACCCCGAACAGGCTCCAGCCCCAGGGTCCGCGCAGGCTGACCAGGCAGAACGGCGTGTAGCTGCCGGCGATCAGCAGGTAGATCGACAGATGATCGAGCTTGCGCATGATCACCTTCGCCCGCCCGCGAGTGCTGTGGTACAGGGTAGAAATGCTGTACAGCAACAGCAAGGTGCTGCCGTAGATGGAGAAACTGACGATCTTCCACGGGTCGCCCTGCAGGCCCGCGACCACGATCAGCCAGATGGCACCGATACAGGCCAGGACGGCACCGACCAGGTGGGTCCAGGCGTTGAAGCGTTCACCGTAGTACATGCAAACACAGACCTCCTGAGGTGGGCTGGGTTCCTGCGTCCTTCTGTTCCGGCCTCTTCGCGGGTAAACCCGCTCCCACAGGGATCCCACGATACCAGCGGGTGGCGCCCTACCTGTGGGAGCGGGTTTACCCGCGAAGAGGCCCTGTGCCCTGCATCCTAACCAAGCTCAGGTTGCAGTTCCGCGTCACGCACCAGCCGTTCCAGCGCAGCCAGGTCCGGCACCCGTGCCACCTGCTCACCCACCTGCACCGCCGCCAGCTCCAGGCGACCCAGCGCCACGTCCACGTAGTTCAGCTGGCTGTCGAGCTTGCACGAGCGCGGTATGTCCTGCAGCAACAACGCCAGGTAGCGCAGGCCGGTATCACCCAGGGCATTGAGCACCACCACGCGGGCCCGCTCGCCGCAGGGGGTCTCGCCACCACACGCGGCTTCGAAGCCGATCAGCGGCAGGCGCTGCTGGCGCCAGTCGATCCAGCCCAGGTGCCAGGCCGGCTCGCCGCGTTGGCACACCAGATTGCGCTGGCCACTCAGTTCGGCCACCGCCACGTTGGGCAACACCAAGGTACGGTCACCCAACGGCAGCAAAAGCCCGGTCAGGCTGCTGCGTTGGCCGGCGATCAGTTCAAGCATGGGTCTGGCTCCAGTGGGCAATGCTCTGCAACAGAACCGACTCCTGGTACGGCTTGCCCAGGTATTCGTTGACGCCGATGGCCATGGCACGGTCGCGGTGCTTCTGCCCGGTGCGCGAGGTGATCATGATGATCGGCAAGTCTTTCAAGCGCTCGTCACGGCGGATGCGTGTGGCCACCTCGAAGCCGTCCATGCGCGGCATCTCGATGTCCAGCAGCAACACATCGGGGCGGTGTTCTTCCAGCAGTGCCATGGCATCAACCCCGTCCTTGGCCGTCAGCACACTCATGCCGTGGCGCTCCAGCAGGCGGCTGGTGACCTTGCGCACGGTCACCGAATCGTCCACCACCATTACCAGCAACGCCCGCCGTGGCGCCGGGCCGAACACCTGGCGCCGGGCCGCACCGCCACCCGGCAGGCGCGCCAGGCGCCGCTGCTGGCCACGCAACTGGCCCAGCAGGTCGAGAATCAGTACCACCCGGCCATCGCCCAGCAGCGTTGCCCCCGACAACCCGGCAACCGCGGCAAACTGCGGCCCCAGGCTCTTCACCACGATCTCGCGGCTGGGCGACAGGCTGTCGGCCTGGATGGCGAACGACTGCTCCTGGGAATGCACCAGCAGCACCGGCAGCGGCACGCTCTGCCCGAGCAATGCCGGGCGCGGCATGCCCTGTAGCAGTTCACCCAGGTAGCGCAGCTCGTATTCGTGGCCGGCGTACACATAACGCGGAGCGTCCAGCTGGTAGCACGCCGCCAGTTCGACCGGCGGCACGCGGACGATGCCCTCGATGGTGTTCAGCGGAATGGCGTACTGCTCTTCGCCCAGGTGCACCATCAGCGCACGGTTGACCGACACGGTGAACGGCAGGCGGATCAGGAAGCGCGCCCCCTTGCCCTGGGCCGACTCGATACTCATCGAGCCCCCCAGTTGCTTGACCTCTTCGTGTACCACGTCCATGCCCAGGCCACGCCCGGAAATCTGGGTGATCTTCTCGGCAGTGGAAAAGCCCGGGCGCAGGATGAACTGGAGGATCTCGTGATCGCTCAACTGCGCCTGCGGGTCCAGCAGGCCGCGCTTGATGGCCTTGCGGCGCACCGCCTCCAGCGGCACGCCGGCACCGTCGTCGGTCATTTCGATGACGATGTCCGCGCCTTCGTGCAGCAGATTCAGGTGAATGGTGCCCTGCTCCGGCTTGCCGGCGGCCAGGCGCATTTCGCGGCTTTCCAGTCCATGGTCGACGGCGTTGCGCAGCATGTGCTCCAGCGGCGCCACCATACGTTCGAGCACGCTGCGGTCCAGTTCGCCCTCGGCATTGCCCACCACCAGCTCCACCTGCTTGCCCAGTTCGCTGGCCACCTGCCGTACCACGCGCTGCAAGCGTGGCACCAGGCGCTCGAAGGGCACCATCAGGGTCGCGGTCAGGCCTTCCTGCAACTGGCTGTTCACCCGCGCCTGCTGCTGCAGCAGGCTGTAGGCCTCCTGGGCGCGCTGTGCCAGGGTTTCCTTGAGGTCGAGCAAGTCCGAGGCAGACTCGAACAGGGCCCGCGACAGCTGCTGCAGTTGCGAGTGGCGGTCCATTTCCAGCGGGTCGAAGTCGTCATAGGCATCGCCTTCGAACTGCTGCCGGCTGGACATCCGCCCTTGGGTCTCGATATCCAGGCGCAGCAACTGGTCGCGCATGCGTTCGAGGGTGGTTTCCATCTCGTTGAGGGTGAACTGCGCATCGTTGACCTGCTGCTCGATGCGCCCACGGATGATCGAGTGCTCACCGGCCAGGTTGCCCAGCTCGTCGAGCAACTCGGCATCGACCTTGACCATGTCGCCAGGTGCCCGCTCCGGTGCCGCCGCCGGCGCCTCACTGGTCGCGGCCTCGACCGGCCCCTGGCCCGCGGCGCTGTCGGCCAGGGCCGAGAAGCTGAAGTTGCGGATGTAGTCGATCAGCGCAGTGGCGGCATGCAACGGCTGCCCCAGGCGCACGGCATCGAGCATGTGCGCCAGGCGGTCATGGCAGTTCTGTAGCAAGGCGAACAGTGGCGCGCTCGGCGGCATACGGCCAGCGGCCAGCAGCTCGTAGAGGAACTCCAGTTCGTGGGCCAGATCGCCGATCGGCGCAATTTCGACCATGCGCGCCACACCCTTGAGGGTGTGCAGGTCGCGCATCAAGTTGTCCACCTCCACACTGTTGCGCGGGTCGGCCTGCCAGCGCGCCAAAGCTGCGGCGGCACTCTCGACGATGTCCGAGCTTTCTTCGAGGAAGACTTCCAGCAGCTCTTCGCCTGGGCTTTCCGGCTCTTCGACCAGCGGCTCGGCCACAGCCGGCAGCAAAGGGTTGTGCGCCGGCCCCAGGCCAAGGGTATCAGCCAGGTCCATGTCCGGGTGCAGCGGCGTGACCGTGTCGATGCCCACCAGGCCGGTAGCCTCCGGTGCCAGGGCCTGGCCCAGCAGGTGGCGCAGGCTGTCGACCAGCTCCGGCCTTGGCGGGATGTCCTGCCCGGCCGCCACTTCGTCGAGCATGTCCAGCAGGGCTTCATGGGCCCGCTGCACGTGGGCGAAGAAGCGCGCATCGGCGGGCAGGCTGCCCTCCTCCACGGCACCGTACAGGTCGAGCAAGGCCTCGCACACGTCATCCATCTGCCACAGGTCGGCCAAGTGTGCGGCATGGCCCAGGGTGGTCAGTTCGTCGAGCAGGGTGTCCAGTGCATCGCGCTGGCCGGGCTGTTCCTGCCAGCGCGACAGCAACGACTCGGCATCCAGCAGGATATCCATGGCCTGGGCCAGGAAACTGGCGATCAACTGCGGGTCGCGCTTGCTGCGCCGCGCATGCTGCGGGTCGTCATGCAAGCTGGCCAGGTGCGCGTCCACCGCCTGGCCGACCTGCTCGATCAGCTCCGCGGCACCGGGGATGGCCGCCAGCGGCGTGCTGTCGAGTTGCGCCAGGCCCAGGTGGAACAGCGAGCGAGCAGCTTCCAGCCATTCGATCTCGGCCATTTGCAGGGGCAGTTGGTGGCCCTTGTATTCACGAGCCAGGCGGTCGAAGGCGGTGGCCAGTTCGGCGACCGGCATCACCCCGGCCATGGCGGCACTGCCCTTGAGCGTATGCAGGGCGCGCTGCAGGCCATCGCTGACCTGCGTATCGTGGCCGTCGGCGCCTTGCAGGAAAGCATCCAGGCTGGCCAGGTGGCCCTGCGCCTCGCTGCGGAAGATATCGAGCAATTGCGGGTCGAGGCCGTCGATGTCGGCCGCCACCGGGGCATCGTTTTCGGCCAGGGCATGCAGGTGCCCGGCCAGCTGCTCGATTTCCGTCAGTTGTGGCAGCTGGCCGGCGGCAAAGTCGGCCAGCAGGTCGGGCAGGTAGACGAATGCCTGCTGCAGGGCCACCACGCCTTCCGGGCTGAGCAAGCTGCGGCCCTCGAGTACCCGGTTCAGCAGGTGCTCGGCGCCCCAGGCCAGCTCGGCCACCGCCTCGGCATGCACCATGCGGCCGCTGCCCTTGAGCGTATGCAAGGCGCGGCGCACTTCTCCCAGTGCCTCGCGCTGCTGGTTGTCGGCACGCCAGCGCAGCCAGTGGCGCTCGATTTCCGGCAGCAGCTCACCAGCCTCGTCGAGAAACACTTCACGCAACTCGTCATCGATGCCATCAGCGCTGCCATCGTGACCTGCGGTGGCCTCGACCAGCGAGCAGTGCACACCCAACGTCGCCAGGCTGGCGCGCGCCATGTCGATGAAGGGTTGGCCATCCGCCAATGGGTCCGCCACCCGCCATTGCAGGTAGCATTCGGCGGCGCTCAGGGCTTCGGCCAGGTGGGTCAGCTCATCGGCAGGCGGCTCCACTTCCAGGTGCTGCAGCCAGCGCTGTACATAGCTGGCGCAACCGGCAAACAGCTCGGCCACGGCCGGCAGCATCAACATCGCCAGCGCACCGCGAATCTGCTGCAACAGCCCTGGCAAGGGTTGCAGGCGTTGCCGCGGCCAGCCTGACTCCAGGCAATCGCCGATCAGGTCCTTGGCCTGCTGCAGCACGTTCAGCGACTCGTTCAACACCAGCTGGCGGATTTCGGCCAGGTCCGAGCCCGGCAGGCCGCCCTGGCCGTTTTCCTCCAGCGGGCCGACCATGCCATTGAGCGTGGCCTCCACGTATAGCAGGGCCCCCGCTACATCCATCAACACCGCGTCGTCCACCGCCCGCTCGCCCTGGGCCAGGGCCTGCAACGCCAGCACCTGGTCGATGATCACCCGGCGTGGCTGCTGGAAGCCCAGCACCGCCAGGGTGTCGGCCACGTGGCGCAGCGGTGCCAGCAGGGCATCGAGCTGCTCGCTGTGCTGGCGGTCGCCACGTACGAACTGGTCCAGGCGCTCCTTGATGCGCATCAGGTCGTCGCACAGCGCGGTCACCACCGAGCGCAGGGCATCGCGGCCCGGCCCGGCCTGCAACTGCTCGCGCCAGTTGCCCAGCGACAGGTCGAGGTTGGCCAGGTCGTCGGCACCGGCAAAGCGTTGGGTGGCGCCGCTGATCAGGCTGGCCTGGGCCAACGGCTCCTCGCCACGGCAGGCACGCAGCTGGTTGAGCAGCGGCAGCATCACCAGTGGCAGGTCGTGGCGGGCGCCGCGCAGGCGCTCCAGATACGACGGCAATTGCTCCAGGCCGCGGAACAACGCGCCCAGGCAATCACCGCGGGGGCTGACCTGGCCATCGGCCAGGGCCCTGGCGAACAGCTCCAGTTCTTCAGCCAGGCGCGTGGCGCCGCGCAGTTCGAGCATGCGCAGGCAGCCGTGCACCTGGTGCAGGTTGTCGACCACGAATGCCAGCATCGACAGGTCGCCAGGCTCGCCGGCAAAGCGCTCCAGCGCCTGGCGCGCCTGGCCCAGGCAGTCGAGGATGGCGGCCTTGGTCCAGGCCAGCGCCACTGTGTCGTGGCGCTCGGGGCTTATAGCTGCTACAGCCATGGGCACTCCTCGGCGCGGCTTTTCAGTAGAGCTCATCAGTAGGGCTCTTCACTTGGGCTCTGCTGGTGGCGGCAGGGTGAACCCGGACACCGAACGGCGCATCTCGCTGGCCATGCGTGCCAGGTGGCGGATGCTGTCGGCGGTGGCGCCGGAGCCGGCGGAGGTCTGCGCGGTAATCTGCTGGATGACTGCCATGGTGTGGGAGATCTGCCCGGCAGACGAAGTCTGCAGCTGGGCGGCATCGGAGATGCTGTGGATAAGGTCGGCGAGGTTCTGCGATACGCCTTCGATCTCGGCCAGTGCCACCCCGGCATCCTGGGCCAGGCGGGCACCGCGCACCACCTCGGCGGTGGTCTGCTCCATGGAGATCACCGCCTCGTTGGTGTCGGCCTGGATGGTGCGCACCAGCGCCTCGATCTGCCGGGTGGCCGACGACGAGCGCTCGGCCAGGCGCTGCACTTCGTCGGCAACCACGGCGAACCCACGGCCGGCCTCGCCGGCCAGCGAGGCCTGAATCGCCGCGTTGAGGGCGAGGATGTTGGTCTGGTCGGCAATGTCGTCGATCAGGCTGACGATATCGCCAATTTCCTGGGAAGACTCACCGAGGCGCTTGATCCGTTTGGCGGTGTCCTGGATCTGCTCGCGAATGTTGTCCATGCCGTTGATGGTGTTGTGCACCACCTCGTTGCCCTTGTTGGCGATCGCCACCGAGCGCTCGGCAACCTTGGCCGACTCGTAGGCATGTGCCGAAACCCGGTCGATCGACTCGACCATGTCGCCGACCGCCTCGGATGCCTCGCTGATCTGCTCGGCCTGGTGTTCAGAGGCCTTGGCCAGCTGGCGTGCGGTGTTCTGTGTGTCCTGCACGGCGGCAGCGACCTGCACGGCGCTGTGGTTGATGGTGGCGACCAGGTCGCGCAATTGGTCCACGGAATAGTTGATCGAATCGGCAATGGCGCCGGTGAAGTCTTCGGTCACCGATACGGTCACGGTCAGGTCGCCGTCAGCCAGCTCTTCGATTTCGTCGAGCAGGCGCATGATCGCCTGCTGGTTGCGTTCGTTCTTTTCCGCCGTCTCGCGCAGCTGGCGGTTGGTGGTGCGCACCATGACCAGGCCGATGAGGATGATCGAAGCCAACGCCAGCAGGCCCAGGACATAGCCGCCGACAGTGTCGAGGGTGCGCCCGCCGGCCAGGTTCTCGAAACCGTTGGCCAGGTGCGAGGCCTCGTCGAGCAGGGTTTGCGACAGGCTGAAGATGTTGCCGGCAGCCTCGCGTACGCGGAACAGTTCTGGCGAGGTTTCGAGGATTTCATCCACCGAGCCGGCAACGAACTGGAACAGCTCGGCAATTTCAGCCAGGCGCGCACGGGCGTCGGCGTCCTCGACACGGGTCACCTGGATCGCCGCGCTGCCACTGAGCATGCCCTCCAGCACCTGGCCGAAGCGCCCGGCATCACGGCCAAAGGCATCCGCCGCCTGGGCCGCGGTGTCGTCACCGGCCAGCACAGTGTTGACCGAGCCGAGGATGCGTTCGGCCAGCAGCAACTGGCGCTGGGCCACCGCCACCTGGCTGGCCGGGGCGCCGCTCTGCAGCAGGATCTCGACCACTTTCTCGTATTCCACCTGCAACTGCGGCACGGTCTCGGCCAGGGTCGCCGCCACCTGGTGCAGCGACAGCACGGTCTGCTCGCTTGCCAGGATGGTATCGGTGTTCTTGCGCAGGTTTTCCCAGTCGCGGCGTACCGCTTCCATCTCGTCACGCACCATGGGCGGCGCGGGTGGCAGGCCGGTGGACTTGTCACCTTCACGCAGGTAGCCCCAGCGCCGTTCGAAATCGTTGCGCGCGTCCGACAGCAGCTTGAAGGCCAGGGCCTTGCCGGTGGCGGCTTCGGTGGCGTTCTTGGCGATGCGCTGCGACAGCACCCGCAGTTCGCCGGCGTGGCCGATGTACTGCTTGTCGTAGTTCGACTGGGTGTTCAGGTAGGCAAAGTTGGCGAACAGCAGGATGATCGACAGGATCAGGATCAGGAACAGCACGGTGATCTGCGCGATGCTGCGGGTACGTGGGGTCACGGTGGTGACGGGGGTGGCAGGCTTGTTCACGTTCGCAGGTCCTATAACGCCACATCGAGAAAGCCCGGCGCCTGGGCCAGGGCGAAGGGGCTGAAGATCGCCCAGTTGCGTTCACGCGGGAAGTGCCCCTGCACGAAACGTGCAGCGGCGCGGATCAGGGGCTGTGGTGGCGACAGTTGCAGGCTGTCCAGGGCAAAGTGCTGCAGGCCCAGCACCTCGTCCACCAGCAGGCCGACGAACAGGTCCTCGTGGTCCAGCACCAGCACCCGCCGCTGCTTGCCCGGGGCGGCATGGCCCAGGCCGAAGAAGCTGCTCAGGTCCATCACCGGCAACAGCCGGCCGCGCAGGTTGGCTACCCCGCACACCCACGGCTGCACACCAGGGACGCGGCTGCTGCGCGGTTCGCGCAGCACCTCGGCCACCTCGCCCATGGGCGCGACGAACCATTGCCCGGCAATGCGAAAGCCGATGCCGCTCCACTGTTGCAGGCGGTTGTCCTGCGGCGGCTGGTCGGCGACCAGCAGGCGGCAGCGCCGGTCGATGTCCAGCAACAACTCGAAGGCGGTCAGCGACGCGCCCTGCGGGCGGGTGGTCAAGCCCCCAGCACTTCTTTGAGCTTGGCGATCAGCGCGTCCTCTTCCACCGGTTTGGTCAGGAAGTCACGAGCGCCCTGGCGCGTGGCCCAGATACGGTCGGTTTCCTGGTCCTTGGTGGTGACCACGATCACCGGGATGGCGCTGGTTTCCGGGTCCTTGCTGAGCTGGCGGGTGGCCTGGAAGCCGTTCATGCCGGGCATGACGATGTCCATCAGCACCGCGTCGGGCTTGTCCTGCCGGGCCAGGGCCACGCCATCGGCACCGTTGTTGGCCTTGAGCACCTGGTAGCCGTGCTTTTCCAGCCATTCGGTCAATCGGTACATCTCTGTCGGCGAGTCGTCGACAATCAGAACTCGGGCCATGCTGGTTCCCCATCAGGAAAGAAAGACCGTGCCATGGCGGGGCGCGGTCAGGGTGCGTGTTGTTGGGCTGCGGCAAAACCGGGCACGTGGGCGCGGATCGCGTCGAGCAGTTCTTCCTTGCTGAACGGTTTGGTCAGGAACTGGTCGGAGCCGACCACCCGGCCGCGGGCCTTGTCGAACAGGCCGTCACGTGACGACAGCAGAATGACCGGGGTGTCCTTGAAGGCACTGTTGTGCTTGATCACCGCGCAGGTCTGGTAGCCGTCCAGGCGCGGCATCAACACATCGACGAAGATGATGCTGGGCTGGTGGTCGACGATCTTGGCCAGGGCATCGAAGCCATCGCTGGCGGTGATCACCTCGCAGCCCGCTTCACCGAGCAACATCTGCGCGGTGCGGCGGATCGTGCGCGAATCGTCGATCACCATCACCTTCAGGGGTTGTTCCATCTGTTGGGCTACCATTTGCCGAAATCCTGGGGCCGTTGTGGGAGCGGCCTTGCGTCGCGATAAGGGCTGCGCAGCAGCCCCCATGGGCCTGTCATTCAGCGCTATGACTGGCATTTTTAGCACACTCCGGGTGGCCGTTCCATCTGCGGCGCCCCTTGACCGGCGGCGTTCACGGCGCCACCCTGAGCCACTTTTCTTTCGATCCATCGCGGCCACGCGCCGCCAAGAGGAACCACCCCATGAGCGTTCGCCTCGGCATTGTCATGGACCCCATCGCGTCCATCTCCTACAAGAAGGACAGCTCGCTGGCCATGCTGCTGGCCGCCCAGGCACGCGGCTGGAGCCTGTTCTACATGGAACAGCGCGATATGTACCTGGGCGCCGGCCAGGCGCGTGCGCAAATGCGCCCGCTGAAAGTGTTCGCCGACCCGGCCCGCTGGTTCGAGCTGGGCGACGAGCAGGACAGCGCGCTGGCCGAGCTGGACGTGATCCTGATGCGCAAGGACCCGCCCTTCGACATGGAGTTCGTCTACAGCACCTACCTGCTGGAGCAGGCCGAGCGCGAAGGCGTGCTGGTGGTCAACCGCCCGCAGAGCCTGCGCGACTGCAACGAAAAACTGTTCGCCACCCAGTTCCCGCAGTGCATGGCGCCGACCCTGGTCAGCCGCCGTGTCGACATCCTGCGCGAGTTCGCCAACAGCCGTGGTGACGTGATCCTCAAGCCGCTGGACGGCATGGGCGGCGCCTCGGTGTTCCGCCACCGCAAGGACGACCCGAACCTGTCGGTGATCCTGGAAACCCTGACCCAGCACGGCAACCAGCAGATCATGGCGCAGGAATACCTGCCGCAGATCGTCGACGGCGACAAGCGCATCCTGATGATCGACGGCGAGCCGGTGGACTACTGCCTGGCGCGTATCCCGGCCAGCGGCGAGACCCGTGGCAACCTGGCCGCCGGTGGCCGTGGCGAAGCACGCCCGCTGACCGACCGCGACCGCTGGATCGCCGCCCAGGTCGGCCCGACCCTGCGCGAGAAGGGCCTGATGTTCGTGGGCCTGGACGTGATCGGCGACTACCTCACCGAAATCAACGTCACCAGCCCCACCTGCATCCGCGAGATCGATGCCGCCTACAACACCGATATCGGCGGGCAATTGATGGATGCCATTGATCGCCAGCTGAAGGCGCGCTGACCGCCGACGCACGGCAACAACCCAGAGTGGGGTATGATGCGGGTCCTTTTGGCCTGGCCTGCTACCCCGCCCTGCGGTTGCTGGAAACCTGATGACGCTGCCCGCTGACATCCCCGCCGACCTGCTGCCCCCCCGTGTTCGCCCGGTGGACCGGCTCGGCTTTACCCTGTTCCTGGCTGCCTTGGTGCACCTGGCGCTGATCCTCGGCGTCGGCTTCAGCGTGGTCAAGCCTGCCGAAATCCGCCACACCATGGACATCACCCTGGCCACCTTCAAGAGCGAGAAACCGCCGGAGAAGGCCGATTTCCAGGCCCAGGACAACCAACAGGGCAGCGGCACCCTGGACAAGAAAGCGGTGCCCAAGACCACCGAACTGGCACCGTTCCAGGACAGCAAGATCAACAAGATCACCCCGCCACCCGCCGCGAAGCCCGAGGTGGTACCGCCCCCTGTCCCGCACAAGTCGGCGGTAGTGACCACGGCGCCCAAGCCACAGAAGGTCGAGCCCAAGCCCAAGGAAAGCAAGCCGCAGCCCAAACCGGCAGCCCCGGCACCGGATTTCGACAGCTCGCAGTTGTCCAGCCAGATCGCCAGCCTGGAGGCGGAGCTGTCCAACGAACAGCAGATGTACGCCAAGCGCCCGCGCATCCACCGGCTCAATGCCGCCTCGACCATGCGCGACAAGGGGGCCTGGTACAAGGAAGAGTGGCGCAAGAAGGTCGAGCGGGTGGGCAACCTGAACTACCCCGACGAAGCGCGCCGGCAACAGATCTACGGCAACCTGCGCATGATGGTGTCGATCAACCGCGATGGCTCGCTGTACGAGGTGCTGGTACTGGAGTCGTCCGGGCAACCGGTGCTGGACCAGGCGGCGCAGCGCATCGTGCGGCTGGCGGCGCCGTTTGCGCCGTTTACCGGGGACCTGGCCGAGTTTGACCGGCTGGAGATCATCCGCACCTGGCGCTTTGCCCGTGGGGACCGTTTGTCCAGTAACTGACCTGCGGCATTACGCGGTCCCTGTGGGAGCGGGTTTACCCGCGAAAGCGTCCGACTAAGCGACATCATTGCCTGATCTGGCGCATTCGCGGGTAAACCCGCTCCCACAGGGAACGCGCAAGCCTCGTTACGCACCTTGTCAGCCTCGCCACCTGGCGCCACACTATCCCCCATGAAAACCCTCACGCCGAGCTACCTCAAGCATCAGTTCCTGATCGCCATGCCGCACATGGCCGATCCGAACTTCGCCCAGACCCTCACGTACATCGTCGAGCACAACGCCCATGGCGCCATGGGCCTGGTGGTCAACCGGCCGCAGGAGCTGAACCTGGCCGACATCCTCGAGCAGCTGCGCCCGGACGAAATGCCACCGGCCAGCACCTTGCAGGTGCCGATCTACCAAGGTGGCCCGGTACAGACCGACCGTGGCTTCGTACTGCACAGCAGCGAATGCAGTTTCCAGGCCACCGTGGCGCTGGAGGGGCTGTCGCTGACCACCTCGCAGGATATATTGCTTGCCATCGCCGCCGGGGTAGGCCCGAAACAGAGCCTGATCACTCTGGGCTATGCCGGCTGGGAAGCGGGCCAACTGGAAGCGGAGCTTGCCGATAACGCCTGGCTCAACTGCCCGTTCGACCCGGAAATCATCTTCGGCCTGACCAGCGACCTGCGCCTGGAAGCCGCCGCTGCCAGCCTGGGGATCAACCTGAACCTGCTGACCAGCCAGGCGGGCCACGCCTGATGGCCGAACTGCACCCTGAACTGCGTCTGCTGCTGGGCTTCGACTACGGCAGCAAACAGATCGGCGTAGCCGTCGGCCAGGTGGTCACCGGCCAGGCCCGCGAGCTTTGCACCCTGAAGGCACAGAACGGCGTGCCGGACTGGGCCCAGGTGGAAAAGCTGATTGCCGAATGGAAGCCCGACGCCATCGTCGTCGGCCTGCCGCTGAACATGGACGGCACCCCCAGCGAAATGAGCGCCCGCGCAGAAAAGTTCGCCCGCCGCCTGAACGGCCGCTTCAACCTGCCCGTGCACACCCACGACGAACGCCTGACCACCTTCGAGGCCAAGGGCGAGCGCATGGCCCGTGGCGGCCAGCGCGGCAGCTACCGCGACAACCCGGTCGATGCCATCGCCGCCGCCCTGTTGCTGCAAGGCTGGCTGGAGGCCAATACCTGATCATCTTTGCCGCCGGGCCCGCCCGGCGCACCCTTCCGAGGAGCCCGCAATGAGCCTACCCAATCCCGCCGAGCTGATCCGGCAGATGGCTGACGACCTTCGCGCCCACCTGGCCCGCCGGGCAATTACCGAACCGCGCTACATCGGTATCCGCACCGGCGGCGTCTGGGTTGCCCAGGCCCTGCAGGAAGCCATGGGCGACACCAGTCCCATGGGCACTCTGGACGTGTCGTTCTATCGCGACGACTTCAGCCAGAACGGCCTGCACCCGCAAGTGCGCCCGTCCGAGCTGCCGTTCGAGGTCGAGGGCCAGCACCTGGTGCTGGTGGATGACGTGCTGATGAGCGGCCGCACGGTGCGCGCCGCGCTCAACGAACTGTTCGATTATGGCCGCCCGGCCAGCGTCACCCTGGTCTGCCTGCTGGACCTGGATGCCGGCGAACTGCCAATCCGCCCGAATGTACTCGGCGCCACCCTGTCGCTGGCCGCCCATGAACGGGTAAAATTGACCGGACCCGCACCGCTCGCCCTCGAGCGCCAGGACCTCGCCTCCGCTTCCGCCCTTTAAGAGTCCCCCGCGATGACGCCAATCGACGCCAAGCGCCCGCTGCAGCTCAATGATCAGGGCCAGCTGCGCCACTTCCTCTCGCTCGACGGTTTGCCCCGCGAACTGCTCACCGAGATCCTCGACACCGCCGACTCCTTCCTGGAAGTCGGTGCCCGGGCCGTGAAGAAAGTCCCGTTGCTACGCGGCAAGACCGTGTGCAACGTGTTCTTCGAGAACTCCACCCGTACCCGTACCACCTTCGAACTGGCGGCCCAGCGCCTGTCGGCTGACGTGATCAGCCTGAACGTGTCGACCTCCTCGACCAGCAAGGGCGAGACCCTGTTCGACACCCTGCGCAACCTCGAAGCCATGGCCGCCGACATGTTCGTGGTGCGCCACTCCGACTCCGGGGCCGCGCACTTCATCGCCGAGCACGTGTGCCCGGAAGTTGCCGTGATCAACGGTGGTGACGGCCGCCATGCGCACCCGACCCAGGGCATGCTCGACATGCTCACCATCCGCCGCCACAAGGGCAGCTTCGAGAACCTGTCGGTGGCCATCGTCGGCGACATCCTGCACTCGCGCGTGGCCCGCTCCGACATGCTGGCGCTGAAAGCGCTGGGCTGCCCGGACATCCGCGTGATCGGCCCGAAAACCCTGATCCCGATCGGTATCGAGCAGTACGGCGTGAAGGTGTACACCGACCTCGCCGAAGGCCTGAAGGACGTCGACGTGGTGATCATGCTGCGCCTGCAGCGTGAGCGCATGGCCGGTGGCCTGCTGCCCAGCGAAGGCGAGTTCTACCGCCTGTTCGGCCTGACCACCGCGCGCCTGGCCGGGGCCAAGCCCGACGCCATCGTCATGCACCCGGGCCCGATCAACCGCGGCGTGGAAATCGAGTCGGCGGTGGCCGACGGCAAGCACTCGGTGATCCTCAACCAGGTCACCTACGGCATCGCCGTGCGCATGGCCGTGCTGTCCATGGCCATGAGCGGGCAGAACGCGCAACGTCAATTCGACCAGGAGAACGCCCAGTGACCATCAGTATTCTCGGCGCCCGGGTCATCGACCCCAACAGCGGCCTGGACCAGGTCACCGACCTGCACCTGGACGGCGGCCGCATCGCCGCCATCGGTGCAGCCCCGGCCGGCTTCAGCGCCAGCCGCACGATCCAGGCTGATGGCCTGGTCGCCGCGCCAGGCCTGGTCGACCTCGGCGTGTCCCTGCGCGAGCCGGGCTACAGCCGCAAAGGCAACATCGCCAGTGAAACCCGCGCCGCCGTCGCCGGCGGTGTCACCAGCCTGTGCTGCCCGCCGCAGACCAAGCCGGTGCTGGACACCTCGGCCGTGGCCGAACTGATCCTCGACCGCGCCCGCGAGGCCGCCAACAGCAAGGTCTACCCGATCGGCGCCCTGACCAAGGGCCTGGAAGGCGAACAACTGGCCGAGCTGGTGGCCCTGCGCGACACCGGCTGCGTGGCTTTCGGCAATGGCCTGAAGGAAATCCCCAACAACCGTACCCTGGCCCGCGCCCTGGAATACGCCGCCACCTTCGACCTGACCGTGGTGTTCCACTCCCAGGACCGCGACCTGGCCCAGGGTGGCCTGGCCCACGAAGGCGCCATGGCCAGCTTCCTCGGCCTGCCGGGCATTCCGGAAACCGCCGAGACCGTGGCCCTGGCGCGCAACCTGCTGCTGGTGGAACAGACCGGCGTGCGTGCGCACTTCACCCAGATCACCAGCGCCCGTGGCGCGCGGCTGATCGCCCAAGCCCAGGCCCTGGGCCTGCCGGTGACCGCCGATGTGGCGCTGTACCAGCTGATCCTCACCGACGAATCGCTGCGCGAGTTCTCCAGCCTGTACCACGTGCAGCCGCCGCTGCGCACCGCCGCTGACCGCGACGGCCTGCGCGAGGCGGTGAAGTCGGGGGTGATCCAGGCGATTTCCAGCCACCACCAGCCGCACGAGCGCGACGCCAAGCTGGCTCCGTTCGGCGCCACCGAGCCGGGCATCAGCAGCGTCGAGCTGCTGCTGCCGCTGGCCATGACCCTGGTGCAGGACGGCCTGCTCGACCTGCCAACCTTGCTGGCCCGCCTGAGCAGCGGCCCCGCGGCGGCCCTGCGCCTGCCGGCCGGCGAGCTGAAAGTGGGAGGCGCGGCCGACCTGGTGCTGTTCGACCCGCAAGCCTCGACCGTGGCCGGCGAGCAGTGGTTCTCGCGCGGTGAGAACTGCCCGTTCATCGGCCACTGCCTGCCGGGTGCGGTGCGTTATACCTTGGTCGATGGGCATGTCTGCCACGAGGCCTGAGTAACCCCTGTGGGAGCGGCCTTGTGTCGCGATAGGGCCGCAAAGCGGCCCCAGCAATCCATGCATGATGCCGAGAACCTGGGGCCGCTGCGCGGCCCTTTCGCGACGCAAGGCCGCTCCCACATTGACCGCGTACAACCTTGAGCCTGCACCGACCATTCATCCCCCACGGTTGAAATCCTTCCCCCCACCCCCATATGAGTCTGCATCAGGCACTTTCGCCCCGCTGCGTGGAGACTCTCCCCTTGACCACCATCGTTTCTGTCCGCCGTAACGGCAAAGTCGTCATGGGCGGCGACGGCCAGGTATCCCTCGGCAACACCGTGATGAAAGGCAACGCCAAGAAGGTGCGCCGCCTGTACCACGGCCAGGTCATCGCGGGCTTCGCCGGCGCCACCGCCGATGCGTTCACCCTGTTCGAGCGCTTTGAAGGCCAGCTCGAGAAACATCAGGGCCACCTGGTCCGCGCTGCCGTGGAGCTGGCCAAGGAATGGCGTACCGACCGTTCCCTGAGCCGCCTGGAGGCCATGCTGGCCGTGGCCAACAAGGACGCCTCCCTGATCATCACCGGCAACGGCGACGTGGTCGAACCCGAAGACGGCCTGATCGCCATGGGTTCCGGCGGCGCCTACGCCCAGGCCGCAGCCCGCGCCCTGCTGAACAAGACCGACCTCTCGGCCCGTGAAATCGCCGAGACCGCCCTGAACATCGCCGGCGACATCTGCGTGTTCACCAACCACAACCTGACCATCGAGGAGCAGGACCTGGCCGACTGATCAGCTGTTCTGGCGCCCCATCCCGGTGATGGGGTTTTTCCACGCTGATTCATTCCGCCCGAGGACCATTTTCATCATGTCCATGACCCCCCGCGAGATCGTCCACGAACTCAACCGCCACATCATCGGCCAGGACGACGCCAAGCGCGCCGTGGCCATCGCCCTGCGCAACCGCTGGCGGCGCATGCAGCTTCCCGCCGAGCTGCGCGCCGAAGTGACCCCGAAGAACATCCTGATGATCGGCCCTACCGGCGTCGGCAAGACCGAAATCGCCCGCCGCCTGGCCAAGCTGGCCAACGCGCCGTTCCTCAAGGTCGAAGCCACCAAGTTCACCGAAGTGGGCTACGTGGGCCGCGACGTCGAGTCGATCATCCGTGACCTGGCCGATGCCGCGCTGAAGATGCTGCGTGAGCAAGAGATCATCCGCGTGCGCCACCGCGCCGAAGACGCCGCCGAAGACCGCATCCTCGACGCCCTGCTGCCGCAGGCGCGGGTCAGCAGCTTCGCCGAGGAAGCCGCGCAGACCAGCACCGATTCCAACACCCGCCAGCTGTTCCGCAAGCGCCTGCGCGAAGGCCAGCTGGACGACAAGGAAATCGAGATCGAAGTGGCCGATGCCGTGGGCGTCGAAATTGCCGCGCCGCCCGGCATGGAAGAAATGACCAACCAGCTGCAGAGCCTGTTCGCCAACATGGGCAAAGGCAAGCGCAAGGCGCGCAAGCTGAAGGTGAAAGAAGCACTGAAGATGGTTCGCGATGAAGAAGCGAGCCGCCTGGTCAACGAGGAAGAGCTCAAGGCCAAGGCCCTGGAAGCTGTCGAGCAGCACGGCATCGTATTCATCGACGAAATCGACAAGGTTGCCAAGCGCGGCAATGTTGGCGGCGCCGACGTGTCCCGTGAAGGCGTGCAGCGCGACCTGCTGCCGCTGATCGAAGGCTGCACCGTCAACACCAAGCTGGGCATGGTCAAGACCGACCACATCCTGTTCATTGCCTCGGGTGCGTTCCACCTGAGCAAGCCGAGCGACCTGGTGCCCGAGCTGCAAGGCCGCCTGCCGATCCGTGTGGAGCTCAAGGCCCTGACCCCGGAAGACTTCGAGCGCATCCTGCAGGAGCCGCACGCGTCGCTGACCGAACAGTACCAGGCCCTGCTCAAGACCGAAGGCCTGAACATCGAGTTCCTCGCCGACGGTATCAAGCGCCTGGCCGAGATTGCCTACCAGGTCAACGAGAAGACCGAGAACATCGGTGCCCGCCGCCTGCACACCCTTCTCGAGCGTTTGCTCGAAGAGGTGTCGTTCAGTGCTGGCGACCTGGCCAGCACCCATGACGAAGCGCCGATCCAGATCGACGCGGCGTATGTGAACAGCCACCTGGGTGAGCTGGCGCAGAACGAAGACCTGTCGCGTTACATCCTGTAAAACCGGCGTCGACAGCTTCGCGGGCACGCCCGCTCCCACAGGATCACCACAGACCCAAAGCATGTGGTGATCCTGTGGGAGCGGGCGCGCCCGCGAAGAGGCCCTTGAATCCCTCCATCATAAGCTGGAAGCTTGCTTCATCAGCTCCCGAGAGATTCCGCCCATGGCCCGCCTGCCCACCGCCATCAACCTGCACAAAGCTTCGAAAACCCTCAGCCTCACCTACGCCCCCGGCGAGGTCTACCACCTGCCTGCCGAATTCCTGCGCGTGCACTCCCCCTCCGCCGAGGTCCAGGGCCACGGCAACCCCATCCTGCAGTTCGGCAAGATCAACGTCGGCCTCAGCGGCCTGGAACCTGCCGGGCAATACGCACTGAAACTGACCTTCGACGACGGCCATGACAGCGGCCTGTTCACTTGGGAATACCTCGAGCAGCTGTGCCTGCGCCAGGAACAGCTGTGGGCCGAGTACCTCGACGAACTGCACAAGGCCGGGAAATCCCGCGACCCTGCCGAGTCGGTGGTCAAACTCATGCTCTAGCGCAAGGCCTGCAGGATTTAGAGCGCATTTTCTAAAATCATCTGTTTGAATGACTTACAGACAGCCCAGTGACGGGCTGTCTTGCGCATTACATGAAAGTCGGGTAACCAATGGGGGGTGGCAAGTTCCCTGTATCAAATTGCAGGTAGTCAGAACCCTCGCAGCACCGCTGTTCCTTATCACTGGTCACCCGAGTAGCAGTACCGGGCTCAGAACTGTGCACCCGCCACAGCAACCGGTACTCGTCTCAGGACAACGGAGCGTCGTAGATGAGTAACAAGAACAACGATGAGCTGCAGCGGCAGGCCTCGGAAAACACCCTGGGGTTGAACCCGGTCATCGGTATCCGCCGCAAAGACCTGTTGAGCTCGGCACGCACCGTGCTGCGCCAGGCCGTGCGCCAACCGCTGCACAGCGCCAAGCATGTGGCCCACTTTGGCCTGGAGCTGAAGAACGTGCTGCTGGGCAAGTCCAGCCTTGCCCCGGAAAGCGACGACCGTCGCTTCAATGACCCGGCATGGAGCAACAACCCACTTTACCGCCGCTACCTGCAAACCTATCTGGCCTGGCGCAAGGAGCTGCAGGACTGGATCGGCAACAGTGACCTGTCGCCCCAGGACATCAGCCGCGGCCAGTTCGTCATCAACCTGATGACCGAAGCCATGGCTCCGACCAACACCCTGTCCAACCCGGCAGCGGTCAAACGCTTCTTCGAAACCGGCGGCAAGAGCCTGCTCGATGGCCTGTCCAACCTGGCCAAGGACCTGGTCAACAACGGTGGCATGCCCAGCCAGGTGAACATGGACGCCTTCGAGGTGGGCAAGAACCTGGGCACCAGTGAAGGCGCCGTGGTGTACCGCAACGATGTGCTGGAGCTGATCCAGTACAACCCCATCACCGAGCAGGTGCATGCCCGCCCGCTGCTGGTGGTGCCGCCGCAGATCAACAAGTTCTACGTATTCGACCTGAGCCCGGAAAAGAGCCTGGCGCGCTACTGCCTGCGCTCGCAGCAGCAGACCTTCATCATCAGCTGGCGCAACCCGACCAAAGCCCAGCGCGAATGGGGCCTGTCCACCTACATCGACGCGCTCAAGGAGGCGGTCGACGCGGTGCTGGCGATTACCGGCAGCAAGGACCTGAACATGCTCGGTGCCTGCTCCGGCGGCATCACCTGCACGGCATTGGTCGGCCACTATGCCGCCCTCGGCGAAAACAAGGTCAATGCCCTGACACTGCTGGTCAGCGTGCTGGACACCACCATGGACAACCAGGTCGCCCTGTTCGTCGACGAGCAGACTTTGGAGGCCGCCAAGCGCCACTCCTACCAGGCCGGCGTGCTCGAAGGCAGCGAGATGGCCAAGGTGTTCGCCTGGATGCGCCCCAACGACCTGATCTGGAACTACTGGGTCAACAACTACCTGCTCGGCAACGAGCCGCCGGTGTTCGACATCCTGTTCTGGAACAACGACACCACGCGCCTGCCGGCCGCCTTCCACGGCGACCTGATCGAAATGTTCAAGAGCAACCCGCTGACCCGCCCGGATGCCCTGGAGGTTTGCGGCACTCCGATCGACCTGAAACAGGTCAAATGCGACATCTACAGCCTTGCCGGCACCAACGACCACATCACCCCGTGGCAGTCGTGCTACCGCTCGGCGCACCTGTTCGGCGGCAAGATCGAGTTCGTGCTGTCCAACAGCGGCCACATCCAGAGCATCCTCAACCCGCCAGGCAACCCCAAGGCGCGCTTCATGACCGGTGCCGATCGCCCGGGTGACCCGGTGGCCTGGCAGGAGAACGCCACCAAGCATGCCGACTCCTGGTGGCTGCACTGGCAAAGCTGGCTGGGCGAGCGTGCTGGCGAGCTGAAAAAGGCGCCGACCCGCCTGGGCAACCGTGCCTATGCCGCTGGCGAGGCATCCCCGGGCACCTACGTTCACGAGCGTTGAGCTGCAGCGCCGTGGCCCCCTGCGGGGCGCCACGGTGTTCATTCACCCCATGAGTCACGCGCATGCCGCAACCCTACATCTTCAGGACCGTCGAGCTGGACAACCAGTCCATCCGCACCGCCGTCCGCCCGGGCAAGCCGCACCTGACGCCGCTGCTGATCTTCAACGGCATCGGTGCCAACCTGGAGCTGGTGTTTCCGTTCATCGAAGCACTGGACCCGGACCTGGAAGTCATTGCCTTTGACGTACCCGGGGTCGGCGGCTCGTCCACGCCGCGCCACCCATACCGCTTCCCCGGGTTGGCCAAGCTGACGGCACGCATGCTCGACTACCTCGACTACGGCCAGGTCAATGTCATCGGTGTGTCCTGGGGCGGCGCCCTGGCCCAGCAGTTCGCCCACGATTACCCCGAACGCTGCAAAAAACTGGTGCTGGCCGCCACCGCAGCCGGTGCGGTGATGGTGCCAGGCAAGCCCAAGGTGTTGTGGATGATGGCCAGCCCACGGCGTTACGTGCAGCCGTCGCATGTCATCCGCATTGCGCCGACGATCTATGGCGGCGGCTTCCGGCGTGACCCCGAACTGGCCATGCAGCACGCCGCCAAGGTGCGCTCCGGCGGCAAGATGGGCTACTACTGGCAGCTGTTCGCCGGGCTCGGCTGGACCAGCATCCACTGGCTGCACAAGATCCAGCAACCGACCCTGGTGCTGGCCGGCGACGACGACCCGCTGATCCCGCTGATCAACATGCGCCTGCTGGCCTGGCGGATTCCCAATGCCCAGCTACACATTATCGACGACGGTCATTTGTTCCTGATCACCCGGGCCGAGGCCGTCGCCCCGATCATCATGAAGTTCCTTCAGCAAGAACGACAGCGCGCCGTCATGCACCCTCGCCCGGCTTCGGGTGTGTGAAGGCGATTTGGGGCCCTGTGGGAGCGGGTTCACCCGCGAAGAATCCAACTCGGTGTATGGCACCGGCTTCGCCGGTGTTCGCGGGTGAACCCGCTCCCACAGAGACCCTGCTAAATCAGTGAATATGTTTAGTCATGAGGCACCAGGTCAGGACGAGGGAGTGTTGCCATGAAAGACCAACCGGCCAAAGGAACGCCAACGCTTCCCGCCACCAGCATGAATGTGCAGAACGCCATCCTCGGCCTGCGCGGCCGTGACCTGATTTCCACGCTGCGCAATGTCAGCCGCCAAAGCCTGCGTCACCCGCTGCACACCGCACATCACCTGTTGGCCCTGGGTGGCCAGCTGGGCCGGGTGATACTGGGTGACACACCGCTTCAGCCGAACCCGCGCGATACGCGCTTCAATGACCCGACATGGAGCCAGAACCCGTTCTACCGTCGCGGTCTGCAGGCCTACCTGGCCTGGCAGAAGCAGACCCGCCTGTGGATCGAGGAGAGCCACCTGGACGACGATGACCGGGCCCGTGCGCACTTCCTGTTCAACCTGATCAACGATGCCCTGGCGCCGAGCAACTCGCTGCTCAACCCGTTGGCGGTCAAGGAACTGTTCAACAGCGGTGGCCAGAGCCTGGTGCGCGGTGTGGCCCACCTGCTCGATGACCTGCGCCACAATGACGGCCTGCCACGCCAGGTCGACGAGCGCGCCTTCGAAGTGGGCGGCAACCTGGCCGCGACCACCGGCGCCGTGGTGTTTCGCAACGAGCTGCTGGAGCTGATCCAGTACAAGCCGATGAGCGAAAAGCAGCACGCCCGGCCACTGCTGGTGGTGCCGCCACAGATCAACAAGTTCTACATCTTCGACCTCAGCTCGACCAACAGCTTCGTCCAGTACATGCTCAAGAATGGCCTGCAGGTGTTCATGGTCAGCTGGCGCAACCCCGACCCGCGCCACCGCGAATGGGGCCTGTCCAGCTACGTTCAGGCCCTGGAAGAAGCGCTCAACGCTTGCCGCAGCATCAGCGGCAACCGCGACCCCAACCTGATGGGCGCCTGCGCCGGCGGCCTGACCATGGCCGCACTGCAGGGCCACCTGCAGGCCAAGCACCAGCTGCGCCGGGTGCGCAGCGCCACCTACCTGGTCAGCTTGCTGGACAGCAAGTTCGAAAGCCCCGCCAGCCTGTTCGCCGACGAGCAGACCATCGAGGCCGCCAAGCGCCGCTCCTACCAGCGCGGTGTGCTGGATGGCGCCGAGGTGGCGCGGATCTTCGCCTGGATGCGGCCCAACGACCTGATCTGGAACTACTGGGTCAACAACTACCTGCTCGGCAAGACACCACCAGCCTTCGACATCCTGTACTGGAACGCCGACAGCACGCGCCTGCCCGCCGCGCTGCATGGCGACCTGCTGGACTTCTTCAAGCTCAACCCGCTGACCCACCCCGCCGGCCTGGAGGTATGCGGCACACCCATCGACCTGCAGAAGGTCGAGCTGGACAGTTTCACCGTGGCCGGCAGCAACGACCACATCACCCCGTGGGATGCGGTGTACCGCTCGGCCTTGCTACTAGGTGGCGACCGGCGCTTCGTGCTGGCCAACAGCGGGCACATCCAGAGCATCATCAACCCGCCCGGCAACCCCAAGGCCTACTACCTGGCCAACCCCAAGCTGTCCAGCGACCCGCGTGCCTGGTTCCACGACGCCAAGCGCAGCGAAGGCAGCTGGTGGCCGTTGTGGCTGGAGTGGATCACCCCGCGCTCCGGCCCGCTCAAGGCACCGCGCAGCGAACTGGGCAATGCCACCTACCCACCGCTGGGCCCCGCACCGGGCACCTACGTGCTGACCCGATGAGCATGCCGACTGGATGAAGACTCGCGACCGTATCCTCGAATGTGCCCTGCAGCTGTTCAACCAGCAGGGCGAACCGAACGTATCCACCCTGGAAATTGCCAACGAACTGGGCATCAGCCCTGGCAACCTCTACTACCACTTCCACGGCAAGGAGCCGTTGGTGCTGGGGTTGTTCGAGCGCTTTGAAGAAGCGCTGATGCCCTTGCTCGACCCGCCGCTGGAGGTACGCCTGGACGCCGAGGATTACTGGCTGTTCCTGCACCTGATCGTCGAACGCATGGCGCAGTACCGTTTCCTGTTCCAGGACCTGTCGAACCTGACCGGGCGCCTGCCCAAACTGGCCCGCGGCATGCGCAACCTGATCAACGCGCTCAAGCGCACACTGGCGGCGTTGCTGGCCAGCCTCAAGGGCCAAGGGTTGGTAGAGAGCGAGACCCAGGCGCTGGGGCAACTGGTGGAGCAGATCACCCTGACACTGATGTTCTCGCTGGATTATCAGCGGGTACTGGGGCGCGAGGGGGATGTGGGGATTGTGGTGTACCAGGTGATGATGCTGGTGGCGCCGCATCTGCAGGCCCAGGCGCGGGGGGCGGCGGAGCAGTTGGCGGTGCGGTATCTGGAGGGGTAAGCCTGACTGGGATGTATTGCAGCAGTCGACGCATTCGCGGGTGAACCCGCTCCCACAGGTACGGTGCAGAGCTTACAAGCGGCGCAGTACCTGTGGGAGCGGGTTTACCCGCGAAGAAGGCGACGCGGTATCAGATCAGGGTACCGGTGCCTGTCTGTGCCGAAGGCGGGTTGCTGGCCGGAGCCGCAGTGGGCGCCGAAGCTGCGCTAGCGGCCGGAGCGGCGCTGGCCGCTGGAGCTGCCGGCTTGGCAGCTGCCGGCTTGGCCGGTGCTTTCTTCACTGCAGGCTTCTTCGCCACGGCTGGCTTGGCCGCTGCCGGTTTCGCCGCAGGCTTGGCCGCTGCAGTCTTCGCAGCAGGTTTAGCCGCTGCGGCCTTGGCTGCCGGCTTGGCTGCCGCGGTTTTTGCCGCAGGCTTGGCCGCTGCCGTCTTGGCCAGTGGCTTGGCCGCCGCCTTGCTCGCAGCCGGTTTGGCTGCAGTGCGCGACGAAATCGGGGTAACCGAAGCGCCGGTGAGTTTCTCGATCTGCTTGGTCAGGCTGTCCACCTGCTGGTGCAGGGCCTTGATCTCGTTGCGGCTCGGCACGCCAAGGCGCGAGATGGCACTGTTCAGGCGCTTGTCGAAGGCCTCTTCGAGTTCGCTCCACTTGCCCAGCGCACGGTCCTTCACGCCCGACACACGCGAAGTGGTCGACGACTTGGCAGTTTCAGCAACATCTTCTGCGGTCTTCTTCGCCTGCTTCTCGGCCTTCTCGCCATCCTTCACCAGCGAATCGAACAGCTTCGGGCCGTCCTGGTCGATCTTCGAATAGATACCAAGCCCCGCCAGCCAGATCTTGCGGGAGTACTTCTCGATCCCGCCGACCCAGGAGCTGCCTTCTTTCTCGGAATTCTTCTTGCCAGCCATCCTGCTCTCCTTATGGTTTGTGCGCGACGCGCTCGAGCAGCTCGTGAAGCTGTTCAAGCTTGATGGACAACGCCTCAACGTCATGTTTAGACGGAATGCCAAGGCGATTCAAGGCGCGACCTACCCGCGCGTCGAAAGCTTTTTCGATCTTGTCCAGTTGAACTTCGACCTTGCCGCGTACGCGACTGACTTCCTGGGTCGCTTCGTCGATCTGGTTGTTGGCAGCATCGAGCTCCTTGTCGATGCGCTTCTTGCCACGCTTCTCGACGCCTTCGCCGGCCTTGACCAGCTCATTGAAGTAGTCGGAGCCTTCCTGGCCCACACGCGCATAGGCGCCGATGCCCGCCAGCCAGATCTTGCGCGCGTAGCCGCGCACCTCGCCCAGCGTACCCGGGGCGTCGTCCTTTTTCTTCACAGTCACTTTGGCCATGCTCTGTACCTCATGCTCATGAGTGGAGGAGGAACCGCCCATGGAGGTTGGGCTTGAGCACAAGGTAGAGAGGGAAATTAGAATCTTCACCCTAAGGTGAACGAGCATGGCTCGGGAAGGGGTGTCAGGCCAGGGCTTTGTCCAGCGCCCGCTCGATCTCGCCCTTGATGGTGCCGCTCATCATCGACAGCATCATGCCCAGCTTCAATTCGACGCGGATGCGGTCATCGAAGATGTGCACGCTGCCGTTGGCACCGCTGCGCGCCACGTCGACCCGGTCACCGTTCCAGGTGGCCTTGAGGTCGTATTCGCGGGTCAGTTTATCGACCAGCGCTTCAGCCTTGGCACGGGCGGCATCAAGGCCGAGGGAATGTTTGCGTTCGACGCTGATCTGGGTCATGCGGGTGTTCCTGAAGATGAAGACATAATGGGCATTATGCCCGCCCCTGCCCACTGGCACACCCCGCCAAGACAAATCCGCCCGTTCGCCCTAGAATGGCGGTAATTTTTTCCGGTGAAGCGATATGAACGACCAGCGCAAAGGCGACCACGCCGAACCCACCACCCATTTCGGTTACCAGGACGTCCCTGAAAGCCAGAAGGCGAAGAAAGTCGCCGAGGTGTTCCACTCGGTCGCGGCCAAGTACGACCTGATGAACGACGTGCTTTCCGGCGGCATGCACCGCCTGTGGAAGCGCTTCACCATCGAGCTGTCGGGCGTACGCGCCGGCAACCGTGTACTGGACATCGCCGGCGGTACCGGCGACCTGGCCGCCAAGTTCTCGCGGCTGGTCGGCCCGACCGGCCAGGTAGTGCTGGCCGACATCAACGAGTCGATGCTCAAGGTCGGCCGTGACCGCCTGCTCGACCGTGGCGTGGCCGGCAACATCGAGTTCGTCCAGGCCGACGCCGAGAAGCTGCCATTCCCGGACAACCACTTCGACTGCGTGACCATCGCCTTCGGCCTGCGCAACGTCACCCACAAGGACGAAGCCATCCGCTCGATGCTGCGCGTGCTCAAGCCGGGCGGTCGCCTGCTGGTGCTGGAGTTCTCCAAGCCGACCAACAAGCTGATGTCCAAGGCCTACGACGCCTACTCGTTCGCCTTCATGCCGCTGGCCGGCAAGCTGATCACCAACGACTCGGAGAGCTACCGTTACCTCGCCGAGTCGATCCGCATGCACCCCGATCAGGAAACCCTGAAGGCCATGATGGTCGAGGCCGGTTTCGACCGCGTCACCTACCACAACATGACCAGCGGCATCGTTGCCGTGCACCGGGGGATCAAGCCCTGATGCTGCTGGCCGGGCTGCTCGCCAGCGTCGAACATGGCCTGAACCGCGTCCTGCGCATGGACAGCACGGCCCTGCCGCGGCTGGCCGCGCTGGAGGGCAAGGTCATCGAGATCGACTGCCGCCAGCCAGCCTTGCAGGTGTTCATCCTGCCCGATGAAGAGGGCCTGATGCTCGCCGCCCACTGGCAAGGCGAGGTCGACTGCAGCCTGCGCGCCCCGGCCGGCAGCCTGGCGCAGCTGGCCCTGGCCAGGGACAAGACTGCCGTGCTGCACAGCCCGCAAGTCGAACTGCATGGCGACAGCGCCGTGCTGCTCGACCTGTTCGGTGTGCTGCAGGACCTGGAGCTGGACTGGGAGCACGAGCTGCAACGCTGGCTCGGCCCGGTCGCCACGGCGCTGCTGGCGGGCCACATCCGCCTGCGTGCACGCTGGACCCGCCAGGGCCTGGCGCGCTTCAGCCAGAACCTTTCCGAGTACCTGGCCGAAGAGTCCCGTACCCTGGTCGGCAAGCGCGAAGCCGAAGCCGCCTTCAGCGAGCTCGATGCCCTGAAGCTCGATACAGAACGCCTCGAGGCGCGCCTCAAGCGCCTTTCCCGAACCCTTGATACCAGCGATAACGCATGAAGCTGCTCGCCGTCCGCCGTCTTTTTCGCATCCAGCGTGTGGTGATCCGCTACCGTCTCGATGACCTGCTGTTCGACCTGCCGCTGCCCTGGTGGCTGATGAGCCTGCGCCTGCTGATGCCGTGGCGCTGGCTGCCGCGCAAGCCGTCCGAGCTCAGCCGTGGCGCGCGCCTGCGCCTGGCCCTGCAGGACCTGGGGCCGATCTTCATCAAGTTCGGCCAGTTGTTGTCCACCCGCCGCGACCTGCTGCCCAACGACATTGCCGATGAGCTGATGCTGCTGCAGGACCGCGTGCCGCCGTTCGACCCCAAGCAGGCCGTGGCACTGATCGAGGCGCAGTTGGGCGCCCCGGTAACGCAACTGTTCAGCCGCTTCGACGTCGAGCCACTGGCCTCGGCCTCGGTGGCCCAGGTGCACGCTGCGCGCCTGAAAAGTGGCGAGGAAGTGGTGGTCAAGGTGGTGCGCCCGGGCCTGAAGCCGGTGATCGCCCAGGACCTGGCCTGGCTGTTCCTGATCGCCAAGGCCGCCGAGCGCGCTTCGGCCGACGCCCGTCGCCTGCACCCGGTGGAAATCGTCGGCGACTACGAAAAAACCATCTACGACGAGCTCGACCTGCTGCGCGAAGCGGCCAACGCCAGCCAGCTGCGGCGCAACTTCGAAGGCTCCGAGCTGATGTACGTGCCCCAGGTGTACTGGGACCTGTGCCGCCCCAAGGTGCTGGTGATGGAGCGCATCTACGGCGTGCCGGTGACCGACATGGCCACCTTGGCCGACCAGCGCACCGACATGAAGCTGCTGGCCGAACGGGGTGTGGAGGTGTTCTTCACCCAGGTGTTCCGCGACAGCTTCTTCCATGCCGACATGCACCCCGGCAACATCTTCGTCAGCACGGTCAAACCATGGAGCCCGCAGTACATCGCCATCGACTGCGGCATCGTCGGCAGCCTGACCGCCGAGGACCAGGACTACCTGGCGCGCAACCTGATCGCTTTCTTCAAGCGTGACTACCGCCGCGTCGCCCAGTTGCACATCGACTCGGGCTGGGTGCCGGCGCACACCAAGGTGAACGAGTTCGAAGCGGCGATCCGCACCGTGTGCGAGCCGATCTTCGAAAAACCGTTAAAGGATATTTCCTTCGGCCAGGTGCTGATGCGCCTGTTCCAGACCGCCCGGCGCTTCAACATGGAAGTGCAGCCGCAGCTGGTGTTGCTGCAGAAGACCCTGCTCAACATCGAGGGCCTGGGCCGCCAGCTGTACCCCGAGCTGGACCTGTGGAGCACCGCCAAGCCATTCCTCGAGCGCTGGATGCGCGACCGCATGAGCCCCAAGGCCGTGCTCGGCAACATCCACAGCCAGGTCGAGCAACTGCCGCACCTGGCCGACATGGCCCGCGACCTGCTCGAGCGCCTGTCGCAACCGCACCTGCACGATCCGCAACTGCCGGAGCGGCGCCGCCAGGGCGACCGCTGGGCGCTGCGCCTGCTCGGCGCCGGCCTGCTCGGCGGTGGTGCGGTACTGGCCGCTGGTGCCGCCGCGGCCACCAGCCTGGCCGCCCCTGCCGCCTGGCCGGCCTGGCTGATGCTGGCCGCCGGCCTTTACCTGATCGTGCGCCAATAGCCAGCCGCGCCCATGGCTGGCACACTAGCGCAAAGGGCCCGGCACAGGAGCGGGCCCGCTTTGGAGTCGACGATGAAAGACTGGCTGGACGAGATCAAGTGGAACAGCGAGGGCCTGGTACCGGCGATCGCCCAGGACCACAAGACCGGACGCGTGCTGATGATGGCCTGGATGAACCGCGAATCGCTGGCCCTGACTGCCGCCGAGCAACGCGCCATCTACTGGTCGCGTTCGCGTGGCAAGCTGTGGCGCAAGGGCGAGGAATCCGGGCATGTGCAGAAGCTGCATGAAATGCGCCTGGACTGCGATGCCGACGTGATCATCCTGATGGTCGAGCAATTGGGCCATATCGCCTGCCATACCGGCCGTGAAAGCTGCTTCTACCGCGTCTTCGAAGACGGCCAGTGGAAAACCGTCGACCCGGTCCTGAAAGACCCGGATGCCATCTACAGCGCAGGACACTGACATGAGCGACACCCTCAACCGCCTGGCCGAAGTGCTTGAAGAACGCAAGCAAGCGGCGCCCGACAGCTCCTACGTGGCCAGCCTGTACCACAAGGGCCTGAACAAGATCCTCGAAAAGCTCGGCGAAGAGTCGGTCGAGACGATCATTGCCGCCAAGGATGCCGCGGTCAGCAAGGATTACAGCGATGTCATCTACGAAACCGCCGACCTGTGGTTTCATAGCCTGGTAATGCTCAGCGCGCTGGGCCAGCATCCGCAAGCCGTGCTCGATGAGCTGGAACGCCGCTTCGGGCTTTCCGGGCATGATGAGAAGGCGGCTCGACAGCCGTCTGCCTGATGTAATTCAGGTGCGCGGCGCCCCTCTCTTTTTTGTGGGAGCGGGTTCACCCGCGAAGAATGCGACGCGGTGTATGGCACCGGCTAAGCCGGTGTTCGCGGGTGAACCCGCTCCCACAGGGGCCGCGTTGCCAGAACAATTCGCTTTACCTGTAAATTTCAGGAGTACGAAATGGGTATCTTTGACTGGAAACACTGGATCGTCCTGCTGGTGGTCGTGGTCCTGGTGTTTGGCACCAAGAAGCTGAAGAACTTCGGCAGTGACCTGGGTGAGTCGATCAAGGGCTTCCGCAAGGCCATGAGCGACGAAGAGAACAAGCCGGCCGAGCAGACCCCGCCGCCTGCCCAACCCGTTCCACCGGTGCAGAACACTGCCCAGCAGAACCAGGGCCACACCATCGAAGGCCAGGCCCAGCCGGCTCAAGAGCCGCAGCGGAAAGACTGACCCATGTTCGGCATCAGTTTCAGCGAGCTGCTGCTCGTCGGCCTGGTCGCCCTGCTGGTGCTCGGCCCCGAGCGCCTGCCCGGTGCCGCGCGCACGGCAGGCCTGTGGATCGGCCGGCTCAAGCGCAGTTTCAACAGCATCAAGATGGAAGTGGAGCGCGAAATCGGCGCCGACGAAATCCGCCGCCAGCTGCACAACGAGCACATCCTGCAGATGGAAGAGGAAGCCAAGCGCATCCTCAACCCGATGACGCCACCGGCGCAGCCGCCTGTCACCACCGCAACCGTTCAGCCCCCCGCCGGGCTCGAAGCCAGGCCGGTCGAGACCGCTGCCACCCCGGCCACGCCTTCTGAACCGCCTCAACCGCCGCGAGCCCCATGAGCGAAAATCCGGAACACGACCAGCCAATGCCGCTGGTTTCGCACCTGACCGAACTGCGCACCCGCCTGCTGCGCTGCGTTGCCGTCATTTTCCTGATCTTTGCCGGGCTGTTCTCCTTCGCCCAGCAGATCTACACCTTGGTCTCCGCGCCGCTGCGCGAGCACCTGCCGGCCAATGCGACGATGATCGCCACCGACGTGGCCTCGCCGTTCCTCACGCCGTTCAAGCTGACCATGATCGTCTCGCTGTTCCTGGCGATACCGTTCATCCTCCAGCAGATCTGGGGCTTCATCGCACCCGGGCTGTACCGCCATGAAAAGCGCATCGCCATTCCGCTGTTGGTGTCGAGCATCTTCCTGTTCTACGCCGGCATGGCCTTCGCCTATTTCCTGGTGTTCCCGCTGATCTTCGGCTTCTTCGCCAGCGCCACGCCGGAAGGCGTGTCGATGATGACCGACATCGCCAGCTACCTCGACTTCGTGATGACGCTGTTCTTCGCCTTTGGCGTGGCCTTCGAAATCCCGGTGGCGGTGGTGCTGCTGGTATGGATCGGCGTGGTCGATGTGAAGTACCTGAAGAAGATTCGCCCCTACGTGATCATCGGCTGCTTCGTGGTCGGCATGGTCCTCACCCCACCGGACATCTTCTCCCAGACCCTGCTGGCCGTTCCCATGTGGCTGCTGTTCGAGATCGGCGTGCTGTGCGGCAGCCTGATCCGCAAGCGCAGCGCCCACGACGAAACCGCCAACGACCACAACGACCAGCCACCAGCGACCCAACCGTGAACCTGTTGCTCCTTGAAGAGGCCGACTTCGTCTCGGCCGACCGCGTCGTTCTCGCAGACCGGCGCTTTACCCACATGCAGGACATCCACCGTGTGGCGGTGGGCGACAACCTGCGCGTGGGCCGCATCAACGGCCTGATGGGCAAGGCCACGGTGCTGCGCCTGGAAAAGCACGAAGCCGAACTGGAAGTCGCCTTTGACCAGCAGCCACCGGCCAAGCTGCCGCTGACCCTGGTGCTGGCCGTACCTCGGCCGAAAATGCTGCGCCGGCTGTTCCAGACCGTGGCCACCCTTGGCGTGCCGCGGCTGATCCTGCTGAACAGCTACAAGGTCGAGAAAAGCTTCTGGCAAACACCGTTCCTGCACCCGGACAGCATTCGCGAGAACCTCATCCTGGGCCTGGAACAAGCCCGCGACACCGTGCTGCCCGAAGTGATCATCGAGAAGCGCTTCAAACCGTTCGTCGAAGACCGCCTGCCGGCCATCGCCGCAGGCACCCTGGGCCTGGTCGGCCACCCCGGCCCCTACCCCGCCTGCCCGCGCGCCGTGGAGCAGCCCGTGACCCTGGCAATCGGCCCGGAGGGCGGCTGGATCCCCTACGAGGTGGACCTGCTGGGCAAGGCAGGCCTGGCTCCGGTACAGCTGGGCGACCGCATCCTGCGGGTAGAGACCGCGGTGACAGCGCTGCTTTCACGAATTTTCTGACAC
The DNA here is from genome assembly GCF_032971465.1 of Pseudomonas sp. LSJ-87. NCBI lineage: Bacteria > Pseudomonadati > Pseudomonadota > Gammaproteobacteria > Pseudomonadales > Pseudomonadaceae > Pseudomonas > Pseudomonas sp. LSJ-87. Next base: position 131,461 of record NZ_JAWJYQ010000001.1, read on the forward strand.
TCAAGTCAACTTTTACCCATAAAGTTTCCCCTCCCCAGGCCGATTGTCTTGGCAACACAACAATTAATCGTGCTGCCAAGGCGCCGGGGAGTCGTACATGTATCAATGGTTCGCCCAATCATTGGGCAATGTGAGCGTCAATCGCAAACTGGGGCTGGGCTTCGGCCTGGTGCTGCTGTTGACCCTGGCCATCACCCTGGCTGGCTGGCACGGCATGGACAGCATCATCAACCGTGGCGACAAGCTGGGAAACATCTCGGTCATCCAGCAGTACACCCAGGAACTGCGCATCGCCCGCCAGCATTACCAGCGCCAGCCTGACGAAGCCTCGGTGGCAGAGCTGGAAAAAGCCCTGGGCAATCTCGAGCGCCAGGTGCAGCTTATGCTCGGGCAGATCGAGCAGCCCGCTGACAGCCAGCGCCTTGAGCAGCAGCGCGAGGCCGTGCGCGGCTACCAGCAGGCGTTCAACGAGCTGAAACAGGCCGGCCAACGCCGCGAGGCCAGCCGCGCCGTGCTAGGCGACACTGCCGACAAGGCCGCGGAGCTGATTGGCCGGGTGCAACGCGACCTGCTGCAGGGTGGCGATATCAGCCAGTACCAGCACGCGGTGGAAGTCAGCGCCCTGTTGCAACAGGCGCGGTTCCAGGTACGCGGTTACACCTACAGCGGCAACGCCGACTACCAGCAAACGGCGCTGAAGGCCATCGACCAGGCCTTGGCCGAGCTACGCGCGCTACCGGCCAAAGTGCCGGCGGAGCACGCTGCCAGCCTGGACGATGCCACCACCGCCCTGGCAGGCTACCGCGACGCGGTCACCCAGTTCGGCAGTGCCCAGGTCGCCAGTGAGCAGGCCCTGCAGAGCATGGTCGAGCACGGCACGGTACTGCTGCAGGCCAGCCAGGCGATGACCACCTCGCAAACCGCTGTGCGCGACGCCGGGGCGGCCCAGGCCAAGACCGTGCTCGCCGTGGCCACCGTGCTGGCCCTGACCCTCGGCCTGCTGGCGGCCTGGGCCATCACCCGGCAGATCATCGTCCCGCTGCGCCAGACCTTGCACGCCGCCGAACGCGTGGCCAGTGGCGACCTGACCCTGAACCTGCAGGTACAACGCCGCGACGAACTGGGCCAGTTGCAGGCCAGCATGCATCGCATGACCCAGGGCCTGCGCGAACTGATCAGCGGCATCGGTGATGGCGTCACGCAGATCGCCAGTGCTGCCGAGGAGCTGTCGGCGGTGACCGAGCAGACCAGTGCCGGGGTCAACAACCAGAAGGTCGAGACCGATCAGGTGGCGACCGCCATGAACCAGATGACCGCCACCGTGCATGAGGTGGCGCGCAATGCCGAGCAGGCCTCGGAAGCTGCGTTGATGGCCGACCAGCAGGCCCGCGAGGGCGATCGTGTAGTGGGCGAGGCGGTGGCGCAGATCGAGCGCCTGGCCGGCGAAGTGGTCAACTCCAGCGAAGCGATGAACCAGCTCAAGGCCGAAAGCGACAAGATCGGCAGCGTGCTCGACGTGATCAAGTCGGTGGCCCAGCAGACCAACCTGCTGGCCCTCAACGCGGCGATCGAGGCGGCCCGGGCCGGCGAGGCCGGGCGTGGCTTTGCCGTGGTGGCCGATGAAGTGCGCAGCCTGGCGCAGCGCACTCAGCAATCGACCGAAGAGATTGAAGAGCTGATTGCCGGCCTGCAGAGCGGCACCCAGCGCGTGGCCAGCGTGATGGACAGCAGCCGCCAGTTGACCGACAGCAGTGTCGAACTGACCCGCCGTGCCGGCAGCTCGCTGGAGACCATCACCCGGACCGTATCGTCGATCCAGGCCATGAACCAGCAGATTGCCACGGCAGCGGAAGAACAGACGGCCGTGGCAGAAGAGATCAACCGCAGCGTGATGAACGTGCGGGATATTTCTGACCAGACCTCGGCGGCCAGTGAAGAGACGGCCAGTTCCAGCGTGGAGCTGGCGCGGTTGGGTACCCACCTGCAAGGGTTGGTGGGGCGGTTCAGGCTCTAGGCTGATGTGTAGGTAGCCTGTACTGGCCTCTTCGCGGGTAAACCCGCTCCCACAGGTACCGCACAGTTCTCAAAATCTGTGCAGTACCTGTGGGAGCGGGTTTACCCGCGAAGAGGCCGGCGCAGGTGGAGTATTCCTACCTGTTGAAGTGAAATTTCCTACTTGATTATCAGGTCAAGTCCTACAGCTCCGCTGCCGATTGGCAAAGGTGTGATGCCAGCAATGCGCCTGCATCCTCGCCCCCAATCGCACGGAGATTCCTCATGCTCGGCTACCTCAACCGCAAGCTCGGCAACATCAGTGTCGCAGCCAAGCTCGCCCTCGGCTTCGCCGTAGTCCTGCTGCTTACCCTAGCCACCACCGTCAGTGGCTGGCGTGCACTGGATGACGCCATTGTGCGTTCGCAGCAACTCAGCGAAATCGGCCTGATCAACGACCTGACCAAAGACTTGCGCGCAGAGCGCATCACTTACCGCGTACTCAACGACAACGCCAGCAGAACGCGGATAGCCAACATTCTCGACCAGCTCAACAGCATGCTGAGCACCTTGCAACAACGTAGCAGCGTGGATGAATCCCGGCAGATGCTGACCGAAAAGCTGGCGTTGCTGCAGCGCCTGCGTGACGATTTCAGCGAGCTGGAGAATACTGTCGCCAAGCGTATCGCCCTGCGCCAGGCCATGCAGGCCCATGAGCAGAAGCTCACCGAAGTGATCGACGATCTCCAGACCCAGGCCTTGCTGAGGATGCCTGCCGACAGCCAGCAAGGCGGTGTGCTGGGGCTGATGGACACGCTTGGCCGACATGTCGACGGTGCCAACCAGCAGAGCCTGGTTCCGGCCTATACCTTCTCCCCTGTGGAAAGCTTCGCCAAGGTCGGCGACACCTCCCTGGATGCCGCCGCCAGCAGCCTTGCACAACTGCTCAAAGGCCTTGCTCCACTTGGCTTGCCCCGTGCGCTCACCCAGCAGCCCGGGGAGCAGCTGGCCAAGTACCGCGCCAGCCTGGATGAGTATCGTCGGGCTGCGGTGCGTGTCGAACAGCTGCAAAACAATATGGAGAACATGGGCAACGAGCTGCGCGCGGTAAGCCTGGAACTTGGCAAACGCAAGGTCGAGCAGCGCGACAGGGAAGCCCTTGAGGCCCGCTCGCTGCTGACCACTGTAGCCCTGCTGGCGTTGGTCGTAGGCGTCGTGGCCGGCTGGCTGATCACCCTGCAGATTACCCAGCCTTTGCGCCAGACCCTGGCCGTGGCCGGGCGCATCGCCAAGGGCGACCTGAGCCAGGTCGAACCTGTGCAACGCCGCGACGAAATGGGCCAGTTGCAAACCAGCATGCGCGAAATGACCTTGAGCCTGCGCGAGCTGATCGGTGGCATCGACCAGGGCGTCGGCCACCTGTCACAGGCCGCCACACAGCTGGCGGCCAGCAGCGAAGACACCAAGCTGCGCATCAACCAGCAACGCGAGGAAACCGACCAGGTGGCCACAGCCATGAACCAGATGAGCGCCACCGTGCAGGAAGTGGCGCAGAACGCTGAACAGGCCTCGCTGGCGGCGACCAACGCCGACCAGCAGGCGCAGATCGGCGACCAGGTGGTGGCCGAAGCTATTGGCCGTATCGAACAGCTGGCCGGGCAGATGGACCATTGTCTGGCGGCCATGCAGCACTTGGCGGGCGAGAGCCAGCGCATTGGCAGCATCCTCGATGTGATCAAGTCAGTGTCCGAGCAGACCAACCTGCTGGCCCTGAACGCGGCGATCGAAGCAGCACGGGCGGGTGAAGCCGGGCGTGGTTTTGCCGTGGTGGCCGATGAAGTGCGCGGTCTGGCCCAGCGCACCTCGACGGCGACCGAGGAAATCGGCCAACTGATCGACAGCCTGCATAACGGCACCGACGAAGTGACCCGCCTGCTGGACAACAGCAAGAACCTGACCGAGCAGAGTGTGGAGCTGAGCCGCAAGGCGGGGCATGCGTTGAGCCAGATCACCGACACGGTGTCCAGCATCCAGGGCATGAACCAGCAGATTGCCACGGCCAGCGAAGAGCAGAGCGTGGTCGCCGAGCAGATCAACCGCAGTGTGCTGAATGTGCGCGATGTGTCGGATCAGACCAGTGCGGCCAGTGAGCAGACGGCGGCGTCGAGTGGGGAACTGGAGCAGCTGGGGCAGCAGTTGCGGGGGATGGTGGGACGGTTCAGCATTTGAGATTGCGGGGGGCTGCTTTGCAGCCCATTCGCCGGCAAGCCAGCTCCCACAGGGACCGTACAGTTCTCAGTACCTGTGGTACTCCTGTGGGAGCCGGCTTGCCGGCGATTGGGGCGCAAAGCGCCCCCCCTTCGGTTAAAGCACCTGACGCAGGAACGCCTGCGCGCGCGGGTCTTTCGGCGAGGCGAAGAACGCAGCCGGCGCCGAATCTTCCAGCAGCTTGCCATGATCGAAGAACAGCACCCGGTCCGCCACTTCACGAGCAAAGCCCATTTCGTGGGTAACGCAGACCATGGTCATGCCTTCCTGGGCCAGGGTCTTCATCACGTCCAGCACCTCGCCGACCATTTCCGGGTCGAGCGCCGAGGTTGGCTCGTCGAACAGCATCACTTTCGGGTCCATGGCCAGGGCACGGGCGATCGCCACCCGCTGCTGCTGGCCACCGGACAGACGCGACGGGTATTCGTTGGCTTTCTGCGCAATACCCACCTTCTCCAGCAGCGCCCGGGCCTTGGCTTCGCGGTCGGCCTTGTTGCGCTTGCGCACTACCTTCTGTGCCAGGCACAGGTTCTCCAGCACGGTCATGTGCGGGAACAGGTTGAAGTGCTGGAACACCATGCCGACTTCGCGGCGGTAGGCGTTGATGTCGGTCTTCGGGTCGGCCAGTTGCAGGCCGTCGATGGCCACATGGCCTTCGTCGAAATGCTCCAGGCCGTTGAGGCAGCGCAGGAAGGTCGACTTGCCCGAACCCGACGGGCCGAGCACCACCACCACTTCGCCCTTGGCGACCTGGGTGGTGACGTTATCCACAGCCCGTACCACGTGGCCACGGGTGTCGAAGACTTTCAGCAGGTCACGGACTTCAATCACTTTGCGCAAGCCTCCGCTCGAGCCGGCTGGCCAGGTGCGACAGCGGCAGGTTGATCAGCAGGTACAGGCCTGCCACGCAGAACCAGATCTCGAAGGTCGAGAACGAGGTGGTAATGGCCTCGCGGCCGCTCTTGGTCAGTTCGGTGATGGCGATCACCGACACCAGCGAGGTGTCCTTGACCAGGCTGATGAACTGGCCGGCCAAAGGCGGCAGCACGCGCTTGAAGGCCTGCGGCAGGATGACGTGGCGCATCGACTGGCCTGCGTTCAGGCCCAGCGAGCGGGCCGCTTCGTTCTGGCCCTTGGCAATGGACTGCACGCCGGCACGAACGATTTCGGCCACGTAGGCGCCGGTGAACAGCGCCAGTGCAGCCACCCCGGCAAACTCGCGGGACAGGTTGAGCACGGTACCGATGAAGAAGTAGAAGATGAAGATCTGTACCAGCAGCGGTGTACCGCGCACCAGCTCGACATACACCGTCGACAGGTCACGCAGCGTAGGGTTGCTGGACAGGCGGCAGAGGCCGGCGAACAGGCCGATCAACAGGCCCAGGGCACCGGATACCACCGAAATCCAAAGCGTGGTCCACAGGCCCCAGGCCAGCGGGCCGGCCGCCCAGTGGCGGGTGACGCCAATCTGGTCGCCTTCGGAAACATCGTCGCCGCGGGCCAGCTGCAGGCTGTCCTTGTCCACATCGAGCACCTGCTCGGCACCGCTCTCGTCTTTCAGCGTGACACGGGCATTGTCGCCAGAGATGAGGATGTCCTGCACGGTGCCGTAACCGGCGGCGCGCTGTGCTTCCTCGGCCTTGTAGGCGAAGTACTGCGGTACGCGGTTCCAGCGCCACTCGTAGGAAATCATCGAGGTGGCCATGTACAGGCTGAACGCCAGGCCCACCAGGACCAGGGCAGTCAAACCGTGCCAGGGCCACTGGGCTTTCTTGTGTTTGATCACGTGGGGTACTTCCGTAAATGCGAACGCGCAGGGTTTGCCTGCGCGTCGGGGTCATAAAGCCGGCTTGTGGCCTGGGCCTTATTCCATTTCCTTCAGCCAGTCCTTGTTCTTGAACCACTTGTCGTGAATACGATCGTAGGTCCCGTCATGCTTGATCTGGTGCAGGAAGTTGTTGATGAAGTTGATGCTGTCGTAGTCGCCTTTCTTCAGTCCGAAGGCCAGCGGCTCGTAGGTGAAGGGTTCTTCGAGGAACAGCAGCTTGCCGGCACCGGCCTTGTCCACTGCCACCACGTTGTACGGCGCGTCGTAGACGAAGGCGTCAGCCTTGCCGTTGACCACGTCCATCACCGCTTCCTGCTCGTTGTCGTAGCCGTGGTACTTGGCCTTGGCGATCAGCTTCTTGGAAACCATTTCGCCGGTGGTGCCGAGCTTGGAGGTGATGCGGTACTTCTCGTTGTTCAGGTCCTTGTACGACTTGATCTCGCCCGCCAGTTCCTTGCGGATCAGCAGGGTCTGGCCAACCACGATGAAGGGCTCGCTGAAGTTCAGGCGCAGGTTGCGTTCCTGGGTCAGGGTCATGCCGCTGCCGATCATGTCGAACTTGTCGGTCAGCAGGGCCGGGATGATGCCGTCATAGGCCGTGGATACCGGCTCGAACTTGACGCCCATGGACTTGGCCATGGCTTTGAGGATATCGACTTCGAAGCCGATGATCTCGCCACGCTTGTTGGTCATCTGGAATGGCATGTAGGTCGGGTCCATGCCCACCCGCAGGGTGCCGCGCTTGACCGCGTCATCGATCGCGCCCGCCTGGGCTGCCGTCACGGCGACCAGGGCGGTGACACCGACCAGCAGTCGCGAAAGGTATTTCTTGATCATCACCAAGTCCCCTAGCAAGAAAAGTAGCGAATCTTATTGTTGGCATGGCCGTGGCGGCCGATGCGTCATATCGGAGAGGGATGCTAACGCATGGCGGCTCGGGGACCTAGAGCCGGGGGGGACTTTGTTGGCCAAAATCGGTGGGAGCCCCGAAAAGCTTCGCGGGCACGCCCGCTCCCACAGGTACAGCGCATGCCTCAAAGGCTGTGAAGTACCCTGTGGGAGCGGGCGTGCCCGCGAATAGGCCCGATCAGGCGCCGACGAGTGCCGGTTGGCCTTCATTCTCCGGATGCAGCGGCAACAGCGGCGAATGCGGGTCGTTCTTGATCGATGCACGCCACACGTTGATCCACGCCGCATTGTGCTCGGCCCAGACCTGCTCGTGCAGGCGGGTCAGCGCCACCGGGTCGCTGAGCAGGGCCAGGCGGGTATTGAGGTCCAGCCCTTGCGGCCCGACCTCCATCGCCTTGGCCACGCGCTCGACGCGCAGTGCCTCGATCGGCGCCGCCTGACCATGACGGGCAGTGGCCATGGCGCAGGCCAGGGCGTTCTGCCGCGGGTCGACCACAGCCCGCACGAAGCCGTCATGCAGGGCATGCCAGCGGTTTTCGTGGGTGTACTGGTCGGTGGCCAGCAGCTCCTGCGGAGTGGCGTATTCCTCAGGGATGAGGAACAGCTTCTCGTCCTTGGCCGCCAGGCCCAGGCGGGTACGGCTGGAGATCACCGAAACCGGGATCGACAGCACCAGCGAACCAACGATTGGCGCCAGCCACCACAGGAAACTCGGGTTCAGCCAGGCCACCAGCGCCGCCCAGGCAATGCCCAGCAGGGTCTGCGGGCCGTGGCGGCGCACTGCTTCGCTCCACGGCGTGGAGTCGTCGTCACGCTGCGGCGAGTTCCAGGTCGCGGCCCAGCCGAGGAACGCGGCCAGCACGAAGCGGGTGTGGAAGATCATGCGCACCGGTGCCAGCAGCATGGAGAACAGCATCTCCATCAGCATCGACAGGGTGACCTTGATGCGCCCGCCAAACTCGGTCGCGCCCTTGGCCCAGATCAGGATGACGCTGAGCAGCTTGGGCAGGAACAGCAGCACGATGGTGGTGGAGAACAGCGCCACGGCCTTCTCCGGGTGCCACTGCGGCCACAGCGGGTAGAGCTGGTACGGCTCGATGAAGTACTGCGGCTCCATCAGCGTGTTGGTCGCCAGCAGCGCGGTCGACAGCACCAGGAACAGGAACCACAGCGGTGCCGACAGGTACGACATCACCCCGGTGAGGAACACCGCACGATGCACCGGGTGCATGCCCTTGACCAGGAACAGGCGGAAGTTCATCAGGTTGCCGTGGCACCAGCGGCGGTCGCGCTTGAGCTCGTCGAGCAGGTTCGGCGGCAGTTCTTCGTAGCTGCCCGGCAGGTCGTAGGCAATCCACACGCCCCAGCCGGCACGGCGCATCAGCGCGGCTTCGACGAAGTCGTGGGAGAGGATTGCACCGGCGAACGCACCCTTGCCCGGCAACGGCGCCAGGGCGCAGTGCTCGATGAACGGCTTCATGCGGATGATCGCGTTGTGGCCCCAGTAGTGCGACTCGCCCAGCTGCCAGAAGTGCAGGCCGGCGGTGAACAGCGGGCCGTACACGCGGGTGGCGAACTGCTGCAGGCGCGCATACAGGGTGTCCATGCCCGAGGCCTTCGGCCCGGTCTGGATGATGCCGGCGTCCGGGTTGGCCTCCATCAGGCGCACCAGGCTGCTCAGGCACTCGCCGCTCATGACGCTGTCGGCGTCGAGCACGACCATGTACTTGTATTCGCCGCCCCAACGACGGCAGAAGTCGTCGAGGTTGCCGCTCTTGCGCTTCACCCGGCGCCGACGGCGGCGGTAGAAGATACGGCCGAAGCCTTTGGTTTCGCGGCACACGTCCAGCCAGGCCTGTTGCTCGGCCACGGCGATGTCGGTGTCGTTGGTGTCGCTGAGCACGAAGAAGTCGAAGCGATCGAGGTTGCCGCTGGCGGCCACCGACTCGAACGTTGCGCGCAGGCCGGCGAACACGCGCGGCACGTCTTCGTTGCAGATCGGCATCACCAGCGCGGTACGCGCCTCAGGCGCGATCGGCTCGTTGCCAGCACTGCTACCCGAAATCTTGTACTTGTCACGCCCGGTGAGCAGCTCGAGGAAGCCCATCAGCGCGGTCCAGAAGCCCGCCGATACCCAGCAGAACAGGATGCCGAAGAGAACCAGGATGGACGTCTGCAGGGCATACGGCCAAACCTGTACCACGGTGTCCCACAGCGGCTGGTTGACGACTTCGTCAAAGTCCACGAACGACCAGCCCTGGTACGGCAGGATGCCCTTCATGTACCAGCCGGCAACGATGGTCTGGCCGATCATCAGCGCCAGCAGGATGTAGCGGCGGATCGAGCCGACCGTACGCCAGCGAGCTGGCGGCAGCTCGCGCTTGGGCGGCTGCGGGGCGTTGGTGCGGCCGGTCATGCGCCGCCACATGCGGATCAGCACGTTGGTACGCCATGGCTCGGGCACGACCTTGGTGCGCTTGATCGGCGGAGCGATCTTCAGGCACAGGCGGCCGCTGCCGTCGACGCCAAGCATCTCGGCGTCTTCCAGCTCGGCGGCGCTGCCTACGGTCAGGCGCGGGCCCACCGAGGCCTGGACGGCCTCGGCAGAGCTGGCGGCCGGGTTGGCCGCCAGGCGTTGGTGCAGCTCACTGAATGACGTGCAGCTGGCGAGTTCCGCCCGTTGCTCGTCGCTCAGTGGTAGGTGGGCCAGGTACTCGCGAAGCGATTCCGGCCTTGCGCTTGAGTTACTCATCGGCAGGCAACTGATAGCTCCAGGTCTCGGTCAGCACCTTCTCGGTGGTGGCCGGGGTCCCGTTGGTGGGCGCCGCATCGGCGGCAGGTTGTTCGGCCTTGGCAGCTTTATCGGCCTTGGCTTGCTTGGCAGTAGCCTTGTCCTGCTTGGCGTCCTTGGCAGGCTTGGCGGCTTCGACCGGCACGTCACGCACCAGCGCGGCACGCACTTCGGTCGATTTGTTGGCTTCCTTGACCTTCAAACGCAGGGTGAGGCGCCAGCCCTTGGTCTCAGGGTTATAGCGCAGGTTGTTCTCGACCACCTCGGCGTTGTCGCCCACGCTGATCTGGCTGCGCACGGCGGTGTCTTCCGGCAGGGCGGCCAGCGCCGGGCCGGCGAAGTCGACCAGGAAGGCCACGCTGCCGTCTGGCTGGCGGATCAGGTTGGACTGCTTGACGTCGCCAGTGGAACGCAGGGTCTGCTTGACCCAGCCCAGCTCGGGAGCCTGGAACTTCGGCTCGTCGATGGTCCAGTGCAGGCGGTAGGCGTACTCGAATGGCTTGCCTGGCTCAGGCAGCTTCTCCGGGCTCCAGAAGGCCACGATGTTGTCGTTGGTCTCGTCGGCAGTCGGGATTTCGACCAGATCGACGGTGCCCTTGCCCCAGTCACCCTTCGGCTCGATCCAGGCGCTCGGGCGCTTCTGGTAGTTGTCGTCGAGGTCTTCGTAGTCGCTGAAGGCGCGCTGGCGCTGCATCAGGCCGAAACCACGCGGGTTCTCGACGCTGAAGTTGCTCACGGCCAGGTGTTTCGGGTTGTTCAGCGGGCGCCACAGCCATTCGCCGTTGCCGGCATGGATCGACAGGCCTTCGGAGTCGTGCAGGGCCGGGCGGTAGTTGAGGACCTTGGACGGCTGGTTGGGGCCGAACAGGTACATGCTGGTCAGCGGGGCAATGCCCAGGCGGCTGACATGGTCACGCAGGAACACGCGGGACTGCACGTCGACCACGGTGTCGTTGCCTGGACGCAGGATCAGCTTGTAGGCGCCGGTGGAGCGTGGCGAGTCCAGCAGGGCGTAGATGACCAGGTGCTTGTCGGCCGGCTTGGGTTTTTCGACCCAGAACTCGGTGAAGCGCGGGAACTCCTCGCCCGACGGCAGTGCGGTGTCGATGGCCAGGCCACGGGCCGACAGGCCGTACACGTGGCCCTTGCCGACCACGCGGAAGTAGCTGGCGCCAAGCAGGGTCATGATCTCGTCCTGCTTGTCGGCCTTGTTGATCGGGTACAACACGCGGAAACCGGCGTAACCCAGGTTCTTGGTGGTTTCCGGGTCGTGTGGCACGTCACCGAACTCGAAACGGCTCGGGTCGTACTTGATTTCCTCGACCTTGGTGGCGGTGACCTGGTTGATCTTCACCGGGGTGTCGAAGTGCATGCCCTGGTGATAGAACGACAGCTTGAACGGGGTCTTGTCCTTGGCCCACTCGGCCTTTTCCTGCAGGAAATGAATCTTCTGGTAGTCCGCGAACTTCATGTCGCGGAATACGGCCGGCAGGTTGCTTTTCGGTGCTTCGTACTTCTGGCCGGCCAGATCCTTTGCCTTGGCTGCAACATCGTCAAGATTGAATGCCCACAGCTGGCCCGCGCTCATCAGGCCGACCACTGCCACACTGGCCATCAGGGCCTTGCGCAGCCCGGTACCGGGGATTCTTGATGCTTTTTGGGGACTAACAATCACGAGCAACCCTCGCCGAAAACAGATCATGAAACCAACGGCCAGCGACAAATGCCGGGTTGGCGAGCACTGTTCGGACCCCGTGAGGGCGTAATGATTCCCCAAACGGATCCAGACAATGCTCGAGTCAGAGTGAAACGAACCTGCGAACGCAGGTCCATGCAGCGCGCGATTATCCAGCAGGTCGCGTGACAACGCATCAGGCTGGAACAACTATTTATCGTACAAAACCCCTTGTTTTCCTGTGAACAAGGGGTTTTTTACACTCACATTTGTAACATAAATGTTACGGGGCCATCATTGACCAGGTGCACCTGCATGTCTGCACCGAATTGCCCGCTTGCCACATCGGCGTGCTGGGCCTTCGCCTGCTGCAAAAGATAGTCGAACAACTCGGCGCCGAGGGCCGGTGGCGCTGCCGTCGAGAAGCTCGGGCGCATGCCGTTGCGGGTGTCTGCCGCCAGGGTGAACTGCGACACCAGCAACAAACCTCCCCCCACATCCTTGAGCGACAGGTTCATCTTGCCCTGCTCGTCGCTGAACACCCGGTAGTTCAACAGCTTGTGCAACAACTTGTCGGCCTGCTCACGGGAATCTTCAGGCTCGACGGCCACCAGCACCAGCAAACCCTGGTCGATGGCACCTACCACCTCCCCCGCTACTTCCACCCGCGCACCACGCACGCGCTGCAGCAGGCCCCTCATGCTTCTTCCAGGGGCAGGTCGAGCAGGCGCCGGGCCATCTGGTCGGCGGCACGCACCAGGGCATCGGTGATGCCCGGCTCGGAAGCCGCGTGGCCAGCGTCACGGATCACCTTCAGTTCGCTGTTCGGCCAGGCCTGGTGCAGCGCCCAGGCGTTGTCCAACGGGCAGATCACATCATAGCGGCCATGCACGATCACGGCCGGCAGGTGGGCGATCTTCGGCAGATCGCGGATCAGCTGGTCCGGCTCGAGGAAGGCGTTGTTCATGAAGTAGTGGCATTCGATACGGGCGATCGACAGTGCACGCTGCGGCTCGGAGAAGCGGTCGACCACCAGCGGGTTGGGACGCAGGGTGGCGGTACGGCCTTCCCAGGTGGACCAGGCCTTGGCCGCGTGCATCTGGGCGATCTGGTCGTTGCCGGTCAGGCGCTTGTGGAAGGCCGTGACCAGGTCACCGCGCTCCTCCGGCGGGATTGGCGCGATGTAGTCCTGCCAGTAATCGGGGAACAGGCGGCTGGCGCCTTCCTGGTAGAACCATTGGATTTCCTGGGGCCTGCACAGGAAGATGCCGCGCAGGATCAGGCCATGCACCCGCTCGGGGTGGGTCTGGGCGTAGGCCAGGGCCAGGGTGGAGCCCCACGAGCCGCCGAACAGCACCCACTTGTCGATGCCAAGGTGCTCGCGGATGCGCTCGAGGTCCTCGACCAGGTGCCAGGTGGTGTTGTTTTCCAGGCTCGCGTGCGGCGTGGAGCGGCCACAGCCGCGCTGGTCGAAGGTGATGATGCGGTACAGGGTCGGGTCGAAGTAGCAGCGGCTCTGGGCGTCGCAACCGGCGCCCGGGCCGCCGTGGATGAATACCACCGGCAGACCTTCTGGCGAGCCGCTTTCGTCGACATACAGCACATGCGGCGCTTCCACGGCCAGATCGTGCCGGGCGTAGGGTTTGATCTGCGGGTACAGGGTCTGCATTGCGCACTCCGTGTGAGGATTATTCGGCCGTGGGCCATCATAAACCTGAATTGCGCTTTGAGCACTGCCCGCGCTGATGCCGCCGCACCTCAAGGGCACATATATCTACCTCCAGCAGCTCAGGCTGGCCCGCGATAGTCCCTCGCCCCAACTCAAGCAAGGGCCTCGCCATGCCAACTGCAGTCACTGCCGTGCCTAGTGTTCATTACGCCACCATCGAGCGCAGAATCCCCACCTGGCTCAAGCAGGCTCCGCCAGAAACCCGACGTGCGTTGCGCAACTGGCATCAGCCCCCTGCCTGGCTGGTGACGGCACTCCAGCAACAACCGGAGGTCGCCAAGGCATGCCAGGAAGAGCACGCACGCCACCGCGAGCACCAGGTGCAGGTGCACAAGCTGTTCGAACAGCTTCCAACCCTGGAAACCTACGCCACCAAGGCACTCACCGATGCCATCAAGCAGCGATTCAGGCTTGACCTGGATGTGCGCAACACCTACCTCGTCGATGCCCGCCTGATCGAAACGACCGACGCCATCGACAGCCGCCAGGCCGTAGACCGGGCTACACGCTCGCTGCTGCACTGCGCCTTGCACAACTTCGACCAGGCCGCCGCTGCCGAACACGGCATGGATGCGCCCGCCTCCCTGCTCAAGAGGTCGGTCATCGTCGATCACCGGCGCTTCATGGGCACCGTGCCGATCACCAATGCACTGGATATCGCCGCCGAAGACTTCGCCGACTTGTGTCGCACGCTGGATATCGGCGGCAAGTATCACGAACAGGTACATGCCATCTACTACCCGGTGGCCACGCCGTCACTCGGCGCCGATGAAGCCGCACTGGCCGTTTATGAAATCTTGGGGCGTGCCGAGGTCTCGGCATTCCGGCAATCCCTGCATTTCGCCCGCCTCAAGGGTGATATCAGCGAAACGCTATATTCCGCCGTTCTCGCCACACCACTTGACCAGGCGCCATCGCCCTCTTCGCCGGTGACATTCAGCTTGCTCGAGTTGTGGGAAGCCGAGCTGACCGGCGTTGTGCTCATTACCCTGCAAGCTGAAGGGCATCAGGCCGTGGCGCTGTACATCCCTGAAGACAGCACCACGCCCCTCAAGGAGTTCACCAGCCAGCAAGCCATGCACGACGAATTGCGCGACAGGCTCCAGGCCGATATCGGCTACCTGGACAAGCACCTCGCCGACCGCGACAAGGCGCCGATAACCACCCGCCTGAAGGACCGGCTCATGCCCCTCGCCTGGAGTGCCCGCGGCTTGCATGAACGTGTTCCGGACCCGCACGCCACCCTGTATCCGGTCATGAAGCCTTTCAGCCACGCCTTCCAAGGCGTGATGGCTTTCCAGAAGGCCCAGCGTCATGAAAAGGATGTGCTGTTCCACGCCACGCCAACCGAAATCGTCGACCGGCGCACCACGCAAGCCCATCGGGAACTGATCGCCGGCCGTGTGCTTACGGCCTTGAACATCGCCGGCTTCTTCGTGCCGGGGCTTGGCGAGGCAATGCTTGCCGTTTGCCTGGCCCAGCTGGCCCATGAGGTGTATGAAGGGATCGACGCCTGGGAAAACGACGAGCGTGATACTGCCTATGGCTATCTGCTCGATGTGATCGAAAACGTGGCCGTCATGGCCGCCCTCAGCGCAGCAGCCAAAGCATTGAGAGGCTCGCAGGGCAGCGAAACCGGCACGCCTTCGGAAGGTCCGGCGGTAGAAGAGCCAGAGGACGAGGAACCAGGGATAGCCCGTATTCCTGTAGAAACGCCTTCATTCATCGAAGAACTGGAAGACGTGGAAACATCCGATGGTCAGATGAGGCTGTGGAAACCCGACCTCACGCCTTACCAGAGCTTCGAGACACTGCCCCATGACCTGGTACCGGACGAACTGGGCCTACGGCATCACCAAGGCAAACGCTGGCTGGTACTGCAGGGCAATCAGTACATCGTCAGCCAAACGCCAACGACTGGCGAATATCGTTTGCAACACCCTGCAAGTCCTCGCCGTTACCAGCCGCCAGTGCGGCACAACGGTGCCGGAGCATGGTTGCACGTTACGGACAAGCCACTGAGTTGGTCGGGCATGACACTCCTGCGCCGCATCGGCCACTTGAGTGGGCACTTCGACGAGCCGACGCTGCAACGGATTATCGCCGTCAGCGGCGTACACGAAGACGAGCTGCGCCGGGCCCTGGCCGAAAGCCAGCGGCTGCCGGCCTTGCTGGAAGACACCCTGCAACGCTTCAAGCTGGACGATACGGTCCGCCAGCTGGCGGACGAGAGCACTCGGCCCGCTGAGTTTGCCAGGGCCTACGCCGGCCTTTCGCGCGACCTGGCGCCGGGCGCCGAGGCCCTCCAG
This sequence comes from Pseudomonas sp. LSJ-87, assembly GCF_032971465.1. NCBI lineage: Bacteria > Pseudomonadati > Pseudomonadota > Gammaproteobacteria > Pseudomonadales > Pseudomonadaceae > Pseudomonas > Pseudomonas sp. LSJ-87. The sequence goes on from NZ_JAWJYQ010000001.1 coordinate 146,962, forward strand.
AGGGCGTATCCGAAATTGCCGTCAGCAGTCGCCAATGAGCTGGCGCGCGAGGCCAGTGCCAACGAACTGCAGATACTCGACAACGGCAAGGTACCACTGCGCCTTGCCGAAGAAGCCCGCATCTACCAGCAACAAATTCGCCTTGCCCGCGCCTGCGAAGGGCTGTACCTGTCCAGCGTGCCGAACTGGGATAGCGACCTGTTGATCGTGCATACGCTCGAACGCTTGCCAGGCTGGCCTGCACAGACCAGGCTCCGGCTGCTCCAGCGCATGTCCTGGCCGACCCAGGATCATGCCATAGGCACACTGGACACCCGCCCATTCAAGACCATCACCCATGCCCAGGCAGGGTACATCGTCCACGACGAAAGCCTGCCCAGCGCGGCGGTCATGGTGTATTCAAGCCTTTACGCTGCATTGTACGAGGCACTGCCAGCGGCCATGGCAAGCATGGGTGTCGCCGATCAGCAAGCGCTGCAGCGCCTTGTACAGGAAAGCCCGTTGCTGCCCCGCCCGGCCTTGAGGGTGCTGCTGGGCATGCAGCCCGTACGCCCAGGCTATCGTTCTCCCATGCGCCTGGCCGATGGCCGCCTGGGCTACCCGCTCAGTGGCGGCGGCCCGGCCACCCATGGCATCACCCGCCAGCGTCTGCTCGAAGCTATCGAAGCCACAGGGCTCGCCGAACGCACCGGCCGCTCGGCGGATCAGGTTCTGCTGGCACTTGCCAGCCGCGGCCGTACGCAACTGCAGATATTCGAACATTTGCAGACACTACTGGAGCAGCGCAACGAGCTGCAAAGCAGCCTGGACGATTGGAGCGAAGCCATTTCGCCGGCAAGCGACCAGGCAGCACAGGACTACGACAGCCTGCGTGACTCGATCATGCAACATTGGTACGACACTGCGCTGGACGAGAGCACCGGGCCCACCACAGAACTGCGTATCGCCCGCGTCCCCCTTGCCGACGTGCCCCTCACCTTGCCCGCTTTTTTCAACGCACGCGTGCGCAGCCTGAGCCTGATCGACTTACCGTCAGGGTCCTTGGCGGGCTGGGCGCAAAACGAGCGCCTGCTGCAACGCCTGCTCAGGCAGATGCCGCAGATCGAGTCGCTGGAAATCAGCCGTCCGTTTGACCCCAGGGCAACGCCCTCGCCCTTCCTGTTCAGCGTGCCCACCATCACCGAGTGCCTGCCAGGCTTGCAACAACTGGTGCTCACCAACCAGAACATGACGCTCTCCGAAAGCGACCTGAACCTGCTGTCAGGGCTTCGCCAATTGAGATACCTGGACCTGAGTGGGAACCGGCTGGCGCAGAGCAACAGGCCAAGTTTCCATGAGTTGACCCTGGACTACCTGGGCCTGGACCAGATGCAGCTGGCCCAATGGCCGATCGGGATTGGCAGCGACGCCCTGGCGCGCATTGCCCACCTGTCGTTGCGCCACAACAATCTCAGGTCGTTGCCCTCGTTCCTGCTTCATGAAGCGGACATGCTGACCACCCCACCGGTGATCTCGCTGGAAGGCAACAGCATCAATGAATCTCACCTGCAGCGCTTGTTGCTGAATGAGCATGTCGACACCTCGGGTATCACCACGGACCAGCCAGCAGCACTTTCCGAACAGCTCGCACGCATTCGCGATGAGCGACGGCAGATGCGCGATGCGATCGATGGCTGGGCCCAGGCATCCAGTTCGAGCAACCCATTGACCCAGGCCGCACTGGCGGACAGGCAGCGTATCGCGTCAGCGATCGATCAATTCTGGGAACAACAGGAGCAGGGCCAGTCATACCTGCGCCTGCAACTCGAGGATGTGGCCATCGAGCATTTCCCCAGGCGGCTCCCAGCGTTCTTCGGCGCCCGCGTACGTGCACTCAGCCTGACGCGGTTGCGGGGCAGCGCCTCACAGCTCGATGAACTACTCAGCCGGTTCCCTAACATCAGCCGGCTGACCATAGATGAACACCAGGCCGCCATGCCCTCGCTGGCATCCGCCCTGGCTCGCCTTCCCCAACTCACCTACCTGGAGTTTCGCAACATGGGTCTGGAGGTCGACCAGGCCATGATGGACATTTTCGCAGGGCTGCGAAACCTGACCTCGCTGGACCTGTCGGGCAACCGTGCAGGCAGCATCGACCATGTGCCCGCATCGCTGGCCAGCAACCTGCAGTCACTCGCATTGACCAACATGAACCTGCAAGCCTGGCCCAGCTGGTGTGACAGTTTGCTGCCACTGGAACTTCTGGACCTGAGCTCGAACAACATCACCCAGTTGCCCGAGCACATCCTGACGAACCTGAACAATCCCATGCCAATCTCGTCGATCGCCTTGTTCGACAACCCGCTGCCTCTTGAAACCATCCTGCGGGTACGCACGTTCTCGGACAGCCAGCACAGCTATTCCTTTGCCCTGGATATCCCCGACGACCTGATGTTCTTCGACTCTTCCAGCGAAGGATCTCTCGACCACCCTCACTTCCCACTGCTGGGCGATGATACGCCCAGGTTGGAGGACTGGATGCTGGGTAGTGAGGCACAGAATGCCGCATTGCAGGACTGCTGGGAGCGGCTCGAGGGCAGTGATCTATTGCGTCTGGCGGGCCGTTTGCACAATGCCGCCCCATACGTTGACCCGAATACGCGAGCCACCTTCTGCGAACGGGTGCGCTTGATGCTGGTGGTGGCTGCAAGCAACGAAAGCGAACGCCCGATCATGGAGAGCATCGCCGCAGCGGCATTGCCAGACCCGGTAACCGGCTCGCAGACCTGCCATGACGGAGCGTTGCAGGAGTTCAACAATATTGAACTGTACCTGATGAGCCAACGCCTGTTGGTCGACGCCGGCGATTCCCTGCAAGCACTGCGTCGCCGCCTGTTACAGCTTTTCCGGATCGAACAGCTGGAGCTGCTGGCCAACCAACGGACTGGCTCGGGTGACCTGGTCTCGGTACGCCTGGCCTACCGCCGGGAACTGGCCAGGGAACTGGACCTGCCGATCGCCGACAGCATGCGTTTTCGAGGTGCTGCGAACCTGGCGCGCGATGAGCTATCCAGTGTGCTGGAAAAGGTCCGGAAAAGTGAACTGAGCGATGCACTGGTCGACTACATGCTGGCGAATACGGACTGGACCACGCGCCTGCGCGCCGAGTGTGCCGACCGCTTCGCCGAAATAGACGCACGTTTCCGCCTGCGGGTGCTCGAGCTGGCCAGCAAGGACCACTCGCTTCAGGACGAGTTGAACTTGCAGCAAGGCCTGCAAGATGACAAGGACCAGGAAGAGAAGGAGCTACTGCGCGAACTTACCATCAAGCAGATCAACAACAACTGACCCATAGTGACTGGCGACGCGCATGACCTGCATCGCGTCGCCATTCTTACTGGCGAACTTCATCGCCCGTAACGCGCCTTGCCCCAGTCCAGCACTGCCTGCAGAAGCTGCTTCAACACCTCCTGTGTCGGCCGAGCCAGGTCTTCGCGGTAATCGAACGGCTCGGTCTCTTCCATATAGGTGCTCTGCGCCAGCTCCAGCTGCACCGCATGGATGTGGTTGGCCGGATTGCCGTAATGCCGGGTGATATGCCCGCCCTTGAAGCGGCCATTGAGCACATGGCTGTAGCCTTGGGCCTGGGCGCACATCTCTTTCAGCCGTTCGGCGAGAGCCGGGTCGCAGCTGGCGCCGTTGAAAGTACCCAGGTTGAAGTCCGGCAGCTTGCCGTCGAACAGGTGCGGGATCAACGAACGGATCGAATGGGCGTCCCACAGCAGGGCGTAGCCGAACTGCTCGCGCAGCCGCGCCAGCTCGCGACGAATCGTGTCGTGGTAGGGGCGCCAGATCTGCTCCAGATACTGCTTGCGCTCCTCGCCTGTCGGCACCAGCCCGTCCTTGAACAATGGCTCGCCATCGAACAGCGTGGCCGGGTACAGGCCGGTGGTGGCACCAACGTACAGTGGCTTGTCGTCATCCGGCCGGTTCAGGTCGATGACGAAGCGGGAATACTCCGCCGCCACCACGCTGGCGCCCATGTCACGGGCAAAGTCATACAGCCGTGGAATATGCCAGTCGGTGTCCGGCAGGCTGCGCGCCTGGTCGACCAGGCCGTCTCGTACCGCCGGCGACAGTTGCAGGCCGGCATGGGGCATGCTGATCAGCAGCGGCAGGCGCCCCTGGTGAAAACTCAGTACCTTGTCCATCGTGCCTCACTCAGTTGGAAATCTCGTGGCCCTTGCGCACCACGCGCTTGGGCAGGTCGCCGCCCAGCCAGTAGGCCAGGTCGGCGGGGCGTTCGATCTGCCAGGCGACGAAGTCGGCGACCTTGCCCACTTCCAGCGAGCCGTGGCTGTCGCCCAGGCCCAGCGCCGTGGCGGCGTGCACGGTGACGCCGGCCAGGGCTTCTTCCGGGGTCATGCGGAAGCAGGTGCAGCCCATGTTCAGCATCAGCCGCAGCGACAACCCTGGCGAGGTGCCGGGGTTGAGGTCGCTGGCCAGGGCAATCTTCACGCCATGGCGGCGCAAGGCGTCCATCGGCGGCAGCTGGGTTTCGCGCAGGAAGTAGAACGCTCCCGGCAGCAGCACGGCGACCGTGCCGGCTTTTGCCATGGCAATGGCGTCTTCCTCGGTCATGAATTCCAGATGGTCAGCCGAAAGCGCCTGGTAGCGCGCCGCCAGGCTGGAGCCGTGCAGCGACGACAACTGTTCGGCGTGCAGCTTGACCGGCAGGCCCAGCTCGCGCGCCTTGATGAACAGCCGCTCGACCTGGGCCGGGGAGAACGCCAGGTGTTCGCAGAAGGCATCCACTGCGTCCACCAGGCCTTCGGCGGCCAGGGCCGGCAGCATTTCATCGCAGATGTGCGCGATGTAGTCGTCAGCCCGGCCGACGTATTCCGGCGGCAAGGCATGGGCTGCCAGGCAGGTGGCGCGCACCGCCAGCGGCAACTCCTCGGCCAGGCGCCGGGCCACGCGCAGCATCTTGCGCTCGTTGGCCAGGTCCAGGCCGTAGCCGGACTTGACCTCGATGGTGGTCACGCCATCGCGCATCAGCGCCTGGACCCGCTGGCGAGCACTGGCGAACAGCTCGTCCTCGCTGGCCGCGCGGGTGGCCCGCACGGTGCTGGCGATGCCACCGCCCTGTGCGGCGATTTCGGCATAGCTCACGCCCTGCAGGCGCTGCTCGAACTCGCCGCTGCGGTTGCCACCGAACACCGCGTGGGTGTGGCAGTCGATCAGCCCCGGGGTGACCCAGGCGCCGCCCAGGTCCACCGTACGCTCGGCATCGACCGACACCAGCTCGACGCGTGGGCCGATCCACTCGATCAGCCCGGCGTCGGTGACGATGGCCGCGTCCTCGATGGCCGAGTAACGGCCTTCGGCCATGGTTGCCACATGGCAGTGCTGCCAGACGGTTCTCATACATTGACTCCTGTACTTAGCGGTGCAGCTCGGCCGGTTCCGCTACCGGTTCGCCCTGCCCTGCGCGCGGCTTGCACCACAGCAGGTAGGACGCCACCAGGAACACCACCCAGACCACGCCGACGAGCAGTGCCGCCTGGGTATCCGGGAAGTAACCGAGCACGCCAAAGATGAACACCATGAACGCAATGGCCATGGCCGGGCCGTAAGGCCAGAACGGTACCGGGAACTGTAGCTGGGCCACTTGTTCACGGCTCATGCTGCGGCGCATGGCCACTTGGGTGAGCAGGATCATCAGCCACACCCACACGGTGGCGAAGGTAGCGATCGAGGCGATCAGCAGGAACACGTTCTCCGGGATCAGGTAGTTGAGCAGCACGCCGATCAGCAGCGCAGCACCCATCACCACCACGGTCATCCACGGCACGCCGTGCTTCGACAGCTTGCTGAAGCCGCGCGGCGCGTGGCCTTGCTGGGCCAGGCCGTACATCATGCGGCCGGCGCCGAAGATGTCGCTGTTGATGGCCGAGATCGCGGCAGAAATCACCACGATGTTCAGCACCGCGGCGGCAGAGCCGATGCCCAGGTTACTGAAGATCTGCACGAACGGGCTGCCCTGGCTGCCGATTTGCGGCCATGGGAACAGGCACATCAGCACGAACAGGGTGAGCACGTAGAACAGCAGGATGCGCAGCGGCACGGCGTTGATCGCCTTGGGGATGACCCGCTGCGGGTCCTTGGCCTCACCGGCGGTGACGCCGATGATCTCGATGCCGCCGAACGCGAACATCACCACGGCAAAGGAGGCGATCAGGCCACCCACGCCATTGGGCATGAAGCCGCCGTGGTCGAACAGGTTGCTGACACCCACGGCCTGCCCGGTGCCTACCTGGCTGAAGCCGAAGGCCATGATGCCGAGGCCGGCCAGGATCATCGCCACGATGGCGCCGACCTTGAGCAGCGACAGCCAGAATTCCATTTCGCCAAAGACCTTGACGTTGCACAGGTTGAGGCCGCCGATCAGGAAGACGATGCCCAGCACCCAGATCCAGCGGGCCACTTCCGGGAACCAGAAGCCCATGTAGATACCGAAGGCGGTGACGTCGGCGATGGCGACGATGACCATCTCGAAGGCGTAGGTCCAGCCAAGGATGAAGCCGGCCATGGGGCCTAGGTAGGTGCTGGCGTAGTGGCCGAACGAGCCGGCGACCGGGTTGTGCACAGCCATTTCGCCGAGGGCGCGCATGACCATGAACACGGCGGCGCCGCCGATCAGGTAGGCCAGCAGCACGGCCGGGCCGGCCATCTGGATGGCCGAGGCGGAGCCGTAGAACAGGCCAGTGCCGATGGCGGAACCGAGGGCCATGAAGCGGATGTGGCGGGCACTTAGCCCGCGCTTTAGACCTTGAGCTTGTTGCATGTCACGTCCTTAAATTGTTTTTGTGGTCGTGAGATCGAAGGGGGCTGCCTTGCAGCCCAATCGCCGGCAAGCCAGCCCCCACAGAGATGGTGTGTCGCATCTCCATCTGTGGGAGCCGGCTTGCCGGCGATGGGCCGCACAGCGGCCCCTGGGGGCATTACAGGCTTGGCAGCACACCAGCCGGCAGCAGGCCGGTCAGGCGACCCTTGGCCAACAGTTCCACGGCCTTTTCGATGTCGGGCGCGAAGAAACGGTCACGGTCGTAGTGCGGCACTTCGCTGCGCAGCGCCTGGCGCGCCTGCTCCAGCTTGGCCGAGGTCTTCAGGCCCTTGCGCAGGTCCAGGCCCTGGCAGGCGCCCAGCCATTCGATGGCCAGCACGCCACGGGTGTTTTCGGCCATTTCCCACAGGCGCTTGCCGGCAGCCGGGGCCATCGACACGTGGTCTTCCTGGTTGGCCGAGGTCGGCAGGCTGTCGACGCTGTGCGGGTGCGACAGGGCCTTGTTCTCGCTGGCCAGGGCAGCAGCGGTGACCTGGGCGATCATGAAGCCCGAGTTGACCCCGCCGTTTTCCACCAGGAACGGCGGCAGCTGGGACATGTGCTTGTCCATCATCAGCGAGATACGGCGCTCGCTGAGCGAACCGATTTCAGCGATGGCCAGGGCGATGTTGTCGGCGGCCATGGCCACCGGCTCGGCGTGGAAGTTACCGCCGGAAATCACGTCACCTTCGGCAGCGAACACCAGCGGGTTGTCCGACACGGCGTTGGCTTCGATGCCCAGTACCTCGGCGGCCTGGCGCAGCTGGGTCAGGCAGGCGCCCATGACCTGCGGCTGGCAGCGCAGCGAGTACGGGTCCTGGACCTTGTCGCAGTTCTTGTGCGACAGCGACACTTCGCTGGAGTCGCCCAGCAGGTCACGGAAGCAGGCAGCAGTGTCGATCTGGCCGCGCTGGCCACGCACTTCGTGGATCCGCGCATCGAACGGCGAGCGCGAGCCCAGTGCGGCTTCGACGCTCAGGCCGCCGCAGGCGATGGCAGCGGCGTACAGGTCTTCGCCCTGGAACAGGCCACGCAGGGCATAGGCGGTGGACGCCTGGGTGCCGTTGAGCAGGGCCAGGCCCTCCTTGGCGGCCAGGGTCAGCGGCTCGAGGCCGGCCACGGCCAGGGCTTCGGTGGCTGGCAGCCACTGGCCCTTGTAGCGGGCCTTGCCTTCACCCAGCAGCACCAGCGACATGTGCGCCAGCGGGGCGAGGTCGCCGGAGGCGCCCACCGAACCCTTCAGCGGGATGTGCGGGTAGACTTCGGCGTTGACCAAGGCGATCAGCGCGTCGATGACCTTGCGACGGATGCCGGAGAAGCCACGGCTGAGGCTGTTGATCTTCAGCACCATGATCAGCCGCACCAGGTCGTCATCCAGCGGCGCGCCGACACCGGCGGCGTGGGACAGCACCAGCGAGCGCTGCAGGTTTTCCAGGTCGTGGCTGGCGATGCGGGTCGAGGCCAGCAGGCCGAAACCGGTGTTGATGCCGTAGGCGGTACGGTCTTCGGCAATGATCTGCTCGACGCAGGCAACGCTGGCGTCGATGGCCGGCGCGGCGCTGGCGTCCAGTTGCAGGCGCACGGGCGCGGCATGGATGGCGCGCAGCTGGGCCAGGGTCAGGGTGCCGGGCTTGAGGGTCAATTCGGTCACTTCACTACTCCAATCGCGTGGAGCCGCAGGCCCGTTTGTGAGTGCCTGCGTGCTCCTTCTTGTTGTTCAGTATCACCCCTTGTGGGGTGCGATCCAAAGCGTGGCGATCAGCCAGTGATCATCGGCAGGTCCAGACCCTGCTCCTTGGCGCACTCGATGGCGATGTCGTAACCGGCATCGGCATGACGCATCACACCGGTCCCTGGGTCGTTGGTCAGCACGCGAGCGATACGCTCGGCGGCTTCATCGGTACCGTCGCAGACGATGACCATGCCAGAGTGCTGGGAGAAGCCCATGCCCACGCCACCACCGTGGTGCAGCGAAACCCAGGTAGCACCGCCGGCGGTGTTCAGCAGGGCGTTGAGCAGCGGCCAGTCGGAGACAGCGTCGGAACCGTCGCGCATGGCTTCGGTTTCACGGTTGGGGCTGGACACCGAACCGGAGTCCAGGTGGTCACGGCCGATCACGATCGGTGCCGACATCTCGCCACTGCGTACCATTTCGTTGAACGCCAGGCCCAGCTTGGCGCGCAGGCCCAGGCCAACCCAGCAGATACGTGCCGGCAGGCCCTGGAAGCTGATGCGCTCGCGAGCCATGTCCAGCCAGCGGTGCAGGTGGGCGTCGTCGGGGATCAGTTCCTTGACCTTGGCGTCGGTCTTGTAGATGTCTTCGGCATCACCGGACAGCGCCGCCCAGCGGAACGGGCCAATACCACGGCAGAACAGCGGGCGGATGTAGGCCGGCACGAAGCCTGGGAAGTCGAAGGCATTGGCCACGCCTTCTTCCTTGGCCATCTGGCGGATGTTGTTGCCATAGTCGAAGGTCGGGACACCCTGCTTCTGGAAGTCGAGCATGGCTTGCACGTGCACGGCCATCGATTGCTTGGCGGCCTTGACCACTGCAGCCGGCTCGGTCTGCGCGCGGTCGCGGTACTGTTCCCAGGTCCAGCCGGCTGGCAGGTAACCGTTCAGCGGGTCGTGGGCGCTGGTCTGGTCGGTGACCATGTCCGGGCGCACGCCGCGCTTGACCAGCTCTGGCAGGATTTCGGCAGCGTTGCCGTGCAGGGCGATGGAGATGGCCTTGCCTTCGGCGGTGTACTTGGCAATGCGTGCCAGGGCGTCGTCGAGGTCAGTGGCCTGCTCGTCGACGTAGCGGGTTTCCAGACGGAAGTCGATGCGGCTCTGCTGGCATTCGATGTTCAGCGAGCAGGCACCGGCCAGGGTGGCGGCCAGTGGCTGGGCGCCGCCCATGCCGCCCAGGCCGGCGGTCAGTACCCACTTGCCTTTCAGGCTGCCGCCGTAATGCTGGCGAGCGGCTTCGACGAAGGTTTCGTAGGTGCCCTGGACGATGCCCTGGCTGCCGATGTAGATCCAGCTGCCGGCGGTCATCTGGCCGTACATTGCCAGGCCCTTGGCGTCCAGTTCGTTGAAGTGTTCCCAGTTGGCCCAGTGCGGCACCAGGTTGGAGTTGGCGATCAGTACGCGCGGGGCGTTGCTGTGGGTCTTGAACACGCCGACCGGCTTGCCCGACTGCACCAGCAGGGTTTCGTCGTCTTCCAGGCGGGTCAGGGTCTCGACGATCTTGTCGTAGCACGCCCAGTTACGGGCAGCGCGGCCGATACCGCCGTACACCACCAGTTCTTTCGGGTTTTCTGCGACCTGTGGATCGAGGTTGTTCATCAGCATGCGCAGTGGCGCTTCGGTCAGCCAGCTTTTGGCAGTCAGCTTGTTGCCACGTGGGGCACGGATTTCAACGTCACGGTATTTGTTGTTGTCGGTCACGGGAAAGGTCCTCTGCGGTCGTCCGCGGGCGGGTATGTCGTGGTAGATATACAAACACACCTTTACTTGTATGTACAAGCATGGACAACCAAAATAATTGGACTTTTCCGCTGAATGGCAAAAGAAATGGGGCCGCTGCGCGACCCTTCGCGGGCTTGCCCGCTCCCACAGAGAGCTCCACTGCCTTCAAGGCGTGCGCTGTACCTGTGGGAGCGGGCAAGCCCGCGAAGGGCTGCGCAGCAGCCCCCGGCTATCTCAACGTGAAACGAGTTCGATCAGGCAGAACCGCCCCTGCACATCCAACCCCAGCAACTGGTCATTGCCCTCCAGCCGCAGGCAGTCATACAACCCCAACCGCTGCGTCTCGCGCCCGGCAATGCCCACCTCGACCTGGCTGCTGGCAGCGAACAGCAACACCGTCGACGCCGAACTGTACAAGCGGCTGGTGCCATCGAACCACTGCAACCGTGCCCGGTAGCGCTGCGGTGCATAGATCAGGTTGAAATCGCGGATCGCCCCGCCCAGCAGCTTGCAGCTGACCTGGCTCTCGCCACTGAAGGCGAAGGCATCGAACGGCAGCAACGGCCTGCTGGCCTGGCCGTCGACCAGCAGGCGCATGCCGTCACCCTGCAGCACGGTGATGATCCGCTGGTAGCCGGCAAAGGTGGAAAACCCGCCGGACTCCTCGATATCGGCAATCGACAAGCGCCAGCCAAAGCCGTCCAGGCCTTCGCCACTGTCGCGGGTAATCTCTTCGGTGAAACCGCCACCGTTCTTCCACGGCATGCGCGGGTAGGCCTGCGCACGCAACAACTGCAGCTGACTCATTTACTGAAACGTCCTTCCAGGCGATGACGGGAACCGGGGTGGATCAGCCGCGCGGCGGTCACCGGCTGGCGGCCGGACCAGGTGCGGCGGCGGATCAGCAGGCAGGGCTCGCCCCGCTCGATCTGCAACAGGCGGCATTCTTCCGGCTCGGCCAGGATTGCCTCGACCACGTGCTCACCCTCGGTCAGCGGCGCCACCTGCGACAGGTAGGCGTAAGGCGTCTGCCGGGTGAAGTCCTGCTTGAGGTAGTCGGGGGCAATCGCCGCATTGACGTAGCGGTCCTCGATCTGCACCGGCACGCCGTTCTCGAAATGCACGATCAGCGAGTGGAACACCCGCTGGCCTTCGCGCATGTCCAGGGCCAGGGCCCGCTCGGAACCAGCCGTTTCCTCGGTGAGGGTGATCACCTGGCAGCTATGCTGGTGGCCACGCGCGGCAATTTCGTCGGCGATGTTGTTGACCTCGAACAGCGCCGAACGCCCCTTGGGCTCGGCCACGAAGGTACCGACCCCTTGCATGCGCACCAGCAGGCCTTCGGCGGTAAGTTCGCGCAGGGCGCGGTTGATGGTCATGCGGCTGAAGCCCAGCTCGCTGACCAGTTCGCTCTCCGAGGGTACTCGGTGATGCGGTGGCCAGCTGCCGTTGTCGATCTGCTGGATGATCATCTGTTTGACCCGGGCGTACAGCGGAGCCGGGCCCTCGCCCATCTGGGCAACCAGCGCGGAGACAGGTGGTGTCGGCACGGCGTTGGATCCTTGTGCAAATGGAATGAGCGGTAGCTTGCCGCAGTTTACCCGGCAGGCAAACGCCTGTATATGTATATACAAGTTAACAATAACAGGATTTTCACCGATGTCCGCCTACTTCGCCGAACGCGCCCTGCTGCCCACGGGCTGGGCCAGCCATGTCCGCATCGAGGTCACCAGTGAGGGCCATGTAGCCCGCATCGAACCGGGTGCCTCGGCCGAAGGCGCCGAGCGGCTGGCCGGCCCGCTGCTGCCCGGCATGCCCAACCTGCACTCGCATGCCTTCCAGCGCGCCATGGCTGGGCTGGCGGAAGTCGCCGGCAACCCCAACGACAGTTTCTGGACCTGGCGCGACCTGATGTATCGCCTGGTCGGCCAGATCAGCCCGGAGCAGCTGCAGGTCATCGCCCGCCAGCTGTACATCGAAATGCTCAAGGCCGGCTACACCTCGGTCGCCGAGTTCCACTACGTGCACCATGACCAGGCCGGCAAGGCCTACGCCGACCCGGCCGAACTGTCCCGGCGCATCAGCGCGGCTGCAGCCGACAGCGGCATTGGCCTGACCTTGCTGCCGGTGCTGTACAGCCACGCAGGCTTCGGCGGCCAAGCCCCGAATGACGGGCAACGGCGCTTCATCAACTCCACCGAACAATACCTGCAACTGCAAGCGCAGCTGGCCCCGCTGCTGGCCGCGCAACCCGCGCAGCAACTGGGTCTGTGCTTCCATTCGCTGCGCGCCGTGACGCCCGGGCAGATCGCCGAAGTGCTGGCAGCCAGCGACAAGCAGTGCCCGGTGCATATCCATATCGCCGAGCAGCAGAAGGAAGTCGACGACTGCCTGGCCTGGAGCGGCCTGCGCCCGCTGCAGTGGCTGTACGAGCACGTGGACGTGGACCCACGCTGGTGCCTGGTGCATGCCACCCATGCCGAGCCGGATGAAGTCACCGCCATGGCCCGCAGTGGCGCGGTAGCCGGGCTGTGCCTGACCACCGAGGCCAACCTGGGCGACGGGATTTTCCCGGCAGTGGACTATCTGGCACAGGGTGGGCGCATGGGCATTGGTTCGGACAGCCATGTGTCGCTGAGCGTGGTGGAGGAACTGCGCTGGTTGGAATACGGCCAGCGGCTGCGCGACCAGCGGCGTAACCGCCTGTATCGCGGCGACCAGCCGATGGTCGGGCGCACGCTGTATGACGCTGCGCTGGCGGGCGGCGCGCAGGCGCTGGGGCAGGCGGTCGGGGAACTGGCCGTGGGCAAGCGCGCCGACTGGCTGGTGCTCGACGGGCAGGACCCTTACATCGCCATGGCCGATGGGGATGCGATTCTCAACCGCTGGCTGTTTGCCGGGGGCGATCGCCAGGTGCGGGATGTGATGGTGAATGGGCAGTGGGTGGTGCGCCAGGGGCGGCATGCGCAGGAAGAGCAAAGCGCGCTGGCGTTTGCCAAAGTACTGCGGCAGCTTTTGGGCTGATCTGCCGGCAGTTCTATCGCATTCGCGGGTGAACCCGCTCCCACAGGTCAGGCGCTGAACTCAGATGCGGTGCAGTACCTGTGGGAGCGGGTTCACCCGCGAACACCGGCGAAGCCGGTGCCATACATCGCGGTTGCGAGTAGGCTCATCACCCACAACTACTCTGAACCTCAGTGCCTCTTGACGATCTGCTGGTCCGACGCACGCCAGATCAGCCGATTGGTGTCATACCCCTGCTGCCGGGCCTTGGACATCAGGTTCTCGCGCTCCCAGGCCGGTAGCGTCGGCGTACGCGACAGGATCCACAAGTGCTTGCGGTCCGGGCTGCCGACCACCGCCGTGCGGTAGCGATCATCCACATACAGAATCCAGTACTCGCCCCTCGCCACCCCTGGCACCAGCTTGGTGAACCAGTTGTCGAACTCGACCCACAACTTGTCGGTGTGCCCCGGCTCCTGGATGTTCGCATGCCCTTCGGCGCGCAGCCATTCGTCACCCATGGTGCGGCAGCGGTTGAGCACGCCGAGGCTACCATCGAGCCGGAGGTTGTAGTGCGCTTCGGACTGCTCGCAGCCGGTCTGGTAGCGCATCGGCAGGCGCGCCAGCTCGTACCACTTGCCCTGGTAGCGCTTGAGGTCGATGTTGCCCGCGGTTTTCGGCGCCAGCGGGTCATGCACGGAGCCGGCACAACCGCCCAGCAGCAACGCCAGGCATACCCCCATCAGCAGATACAGATGCCTCATTTGAGACCCTGCCCTGAATACATGAGCACCTTGTCAGCCGCGTATTGCACACTGATGAAGCTCTTCTCGTCCCCCCAGGTGCAGCTGCTCATCCCCAGCGCACCAGAGCACTCGGTCGGCGTGCCGAGCAGTTGCTCGACCTCGGCCTTGTTCATACCGGCCTTGATCTTGGAATAGTTTTCCTGGTTGATCTTGCTGCAGGCAGTCAGGACGACGCACAGCGACAACAGGGCGAGGGAACGCAACGACATGAAGGACACTCCTGGAGAGGGGATACAGGCGAGTGGCCTGCAGTGACCTTCGACGGTAAAAACCCTCCCAGGTTCCCTGACCTCCCTCCTCTACCCCTACGCCATTGGTCGGATGGCCACTACTGTGCGATTAATCACAAAGAATTACCCCGCCCAAACAAAAAGGCCGCCCCGTGAAGGAGCGGCCTTGCGTCGCGACGGCCTGCACAGCAGGCCACGAAGCCTCAGAACCTGGACCCAGGCTCCAGCAAAAAGTCCATCTCTTCGCTGGTACTCGGCCGCTCCAGCACCAGGTTGCGGTGCGGGAAGCGCCCGAAACGGGCAATTACCCGCTGGTGCTGCTCGGCGTAGTCGAGGAAGCCTTCGAACAACCGGCGGTTGGCTTCGGGCTGCTCGTCCAGCAGCAACTGGTAGCGCTCGACGCACAGGTTCTGCCAGTCCAGCACCTCGGCATGCTCCAGCACCAGCAGCACGAATACCCGCTGGATCGGCAACAGCTGGTAATCCCAGTTTTTCTGCAAACCCTGCATCGCCACCACCTGGGCACGCCGGTCGCCCTCGAAGGCACGCGGCGTGTCGCGGTAGATCATGCGCGGCAGCTGGTCCAGCAGGATCAGCAGGCCCAGCCAGCCCTGCGGGCTTTGCTGCCACTCGTCGAGCCCACCCGCCAGGGCATGCTCGACCAGCTCGCCAAACAGCGCATGGGCCTCGGCATCATGATGCTTGCCGAACCACAGCGTGCTCTTCTCGTCAGCCACGGCCTGGGGACTGGTGCCCCAACCGAACCACCACTCCAGCAACGGCTGCCAAGGTGCGAGCATGACTTACTCCTTGTGGTAGGCGGTGACGCGCTCGACCTCTTCCTTCGAGCCGAGGATTACCGACACACGCTGGTGCAGGCTTTCTGGCTGGATGTCGAGGATGCGATCGTAACCGTTGGTGGAGGCGCCGCCGGCCTGTTCGATGATGAACGACATCGGGTTGGCTTCGTACATCAGGCGCAGTTTGCCCGGCTTGCTCGGCTCGCGGGCGTCACGTGGGTACATGAACAGGCCGCCACGGGTCAGGATGCGGTGTACGTCGGCCACCATCGAGGCGATCCAGCGCATGTTGTAGTTCTTCTTCAGCGGGCCGGTCTCGCCTGCCAGCAGCTCGCCCACGTAGCGCTGAACCGGGGCTTCCCAGTGGCGCTGGTTGGACATGTTGATGGCGAACTCTGCGGTGCTTTCCGGCACGCGGATGTTTTCGTGGGTGAGGACGAAGCTGCCCAGTTCGCGGTCCAGGGTGAAGCCCTTGACGCCGTTGCCCAGGGTCAGGATCAGCATGGTCTGCGGGCCGTAGATTGCGTAACCGGCCGCGACCTGCTGGGTGCCTGGCTGCAGGAAGGCATTTTCGTTCAGGGTTTCGTTCTGGCTCAGGTATTCGTTAGGGCAACGCAGTACCGAGAAGATGGTGCCGACCGAAACGTTGACGTCGATGTTGGACGAGCCGTCCAGCGGGTCGAAGACCAGCAGGTAGGCGCCTTTCGGGTACTTGCCCGGGATCTGGTAGGCGTTGTCCATTTCTTCGGAAGCCATGCCGGCCAGGTGGCCGCCCCACTCGTTGGCTTCCAGCAGGATATCGTTGGAAATCACGTCCAGTTTCTTCTGGACTTCGCCCTGCACGTTTTCAGTGCCCATGCTGCCCAGCACACCACCAAGGGCGCCTTTGGACACGTGATGGCTGATTTCCTTGCACGCACGCGCCACCACTTCGATCAGGAAGCGCAGATCGGCAGGGGTATTGTTGCTGCGGGTCTGCTCAATCAGATAGCGACTCAGGGTAACGCGGGACATGTATGGCTCCGAAAGGATTGGGGGATAAAAACCCCCGCAGTTTACAGGGAGAGTTGCGGGCTAGCGAGCAAAGAGACTCGACTTCAGCCCCTGAAGTTCAGCAAGCACCAAGCCGATGGTCGGTTGGGGCTGCTGTGCAGCCCATCGCCGGCAAGCCAGCTCCCACAGGGACTGCACATGGCTCGAGGTCGACGCGGTCGAGGTGGGAGCTGGCTTGCCGGCGATGGGCCGCACAGCGGCCCCTTTTCCTCAATCCAGCGCCTTCCAGATCTCGCTGGCATATTCCCGAATGGTCCGGTCCGAGGAGAACCAGCCCATCCGCGCGGTATTCAGCACCGCCATGCGCCACCATTCCTGCGGCGTGTGCCACAGCTCCTCGACCCGTCGCTGGGCATCCCAGTAGGCATCGAAATCGGCACACACCAGGAAGCGGTCATGAGCCACCAGCCCGTCAATCAGCGCGCTATAGCGCGACGGGTCGTCCGGTGAGAACACCCCGCTGCGAACAGCCTGCAACACGTCGTTCAGGCGGCTGGACGCGGCAATCGCCGCACTGGCGCCAAAGTCCCCGTCGCGCCGCCTGGCCTCCACCTGCTGCGCGGTAAGGCCGAAGATGAACATGTTTTCGGTACCCACCTGCTCGCTCATCTCGACGTTGGCACCATCCAAGGTGCCGATGGTCAGCGCGCCGTTCAGGCCAAACTTCATGTTGCTGGTGCCGGAGGCTTCGTAACCGGCGGTGGAAATCTGCTCGGAAAGGTCCGCCGCCGGGATGATGCTTTCAGCCAGGCTGACGTTGTAGTTGGGCAGGAATACCACCTTCAGCAGGCCGCGCACGGTCGGGTCGTTGTTCACCACCCGGGCGATGTCGTTGGCCAGCTTGATGATCAGCTTGGCCTGGTGATAGCTGGCCGCGGCCTTGCCGGCGAAAATCTTCACCCGCGGCACCCAGTCGGTACCGGGGTCGTTGCGCATGGCCTGGTACAGCGCCACGGTGTGCAGCAGGTTGAGCAACTGGCGCTTGTATTCGTGGATGCGCTTGACCTGCACATCGAACAACGCTTCGGGGTTCACCGTAACGCCCAGGCGGTCCTGGATGATGCTGGCCAGGGCACGCTTGCTGTGCAGGCGCTGCGCGGCGAACTGCTTGCGGAAGCCGCTCTTGTCGGCGAACGGCACCAGATTGGCCAGGCGCCCTTCGGGGTCGTCCAGCAATTCAGGGCCCAGCGCCTCGACCAGCATGGCGGTCAGCTGCGGGTTGGACTGGTACAGCCAGCGGCGGAAGGTAATGCCATTGGTCTTGTTGTTGATCCGTTGCGGGTAGAGCTTGTGCAGTTCGGCGAACACCGTGCTTTTCATCAGCTTGCTGTGCAGCGCCGATACACCGTTGACACTGTGCGAACCGAGGAACGCCAGGTTGCCCATGCGCACCCGGCGGCCGTTGTCTTCTTCGATCAGCGACACGGCCCGCAGCACGTCGAAGTCGTGCAGGCCTTTCGCCCGCAGCGCGTCGATGTGGTAGGCGTTGATCAGGTAGATGATCTGCATGTGCCGCGGCAGCATGCGCTCCATCAGCGCCACCGGCCAGGTTTCCAGGGCTTCGGGCAGCAAGGTGTGGTTGGTGTAGGCCAGCGTGCCGACGGTCAGCTCCCAGGCGGTATCCCAGGGGATTTCATGCTGGTCGACCAGCAGGCGCATCAGCTCGGCCACGGCGATCGACGGGTGGGTGTCGTTGAGCTGGATGGCCGCCGCATCCGGCAGGTTGAGCAGGTTGTCGTGCATGTTCAGGTGGCGGCGCAGCAAGTCCTGCAACGAAGCCGAGACGAAGAAGTACTCCTGGCGCAGGCGCAGCTCCTGGCCCGCCTCGGTGCTATCGGCCGGGTACAGCACCCGCGAAATGCTCTCGGCCCGCGCCACCTCGGCTACCGCACCCAGGTGGTCACCGGCATTGAAGCGTTCCAGGTGCAGCTCTTCCAGCGCCCGCGCACGCCACAGGCGCAGGGTATTCACGCTGGCCCCGCGCCAACCGACTACCGGGGTGTCATAAGCCACCGCTCGCACGGTCTCGCCCGGCCACCACACCTGGCGCTGCTGGCCGTGGGTGTCGTGCACCGTTTCGACGCTGCCGCCAAAGCTGATCGGGTAGATCACCTCGGCGCGCTCGAACTCCCAGGGGTTGCCGAAGTCCAGCCAGTTCTCGGTCTGCTCCTGCTGCCAGCCATCGACCATGGCCTGGCGAAACAGCCCGTGCTCGTAGCGGATGCCATAACCGTGAGCAGCGATGCCCAGGGTCGACATGCTCTCCATGAAGCACGCCGCCAGGCGGCCCAGGCCACCGTTGCCCAGCGCGGCATCGGGCTCGAGCAGGCGGATGCGCTCCAGGTCCACGTCCAGCCCTTCCAGTGCATCGCGGGCAATGTCGAGCAGGCCCAGGTTGCTCAGGCTGTCGTACAGCAAGCGGCCGATGAGGAATTCGAGGGAAAGGTAATAGACCCGCTTCTGGCTGCGGCGATAAGCCTGGCGGGTGTGGTCCATCCAGTGATCGACCATGTGATCGCGCGCGGCCAGTGCGATGGCTTCGAACCAGTCGTGGTCGAAAGCGTGCTCCGGGTCCTTGCCGACCGCGTAGGTCAGCTTGTCCAGTACAGCGGCGCGAAATTCGGCCACCTCGGCGTCACGAGCTTTGGGTTCCTGGGACATGCGGCATCCTCGGGCAAGTTGACGAAAGCGGAGGGAGACTTTTGAGCCTAGACCCTTCGACAGGGAGTGACAGTTAGCGTTCGCAGTTTTCATGCCCACTCTGCGATTCCGGCAAAAGGTTGTTCATAAATTGAACAATTCCGGTATGATCGCGCGCCCCAAGACCGTGATACACCCCCATAACGATGAAAACGACCCTGATCGCCGCGGCCGAAGTCGACCGCCTGGAGACCTGGCAGCGCTATACCAGCAACATGTGCCATGGCTGCCATTCGACCTGCTGCACCCTGCCGGTGGAGGTGAAGATCAAGGATCTGATCCGTATCGGCGTGGTCGACGAGTTCGAGAAAGACGAACCGCCGAAGAATATCGCCAAGCGCCTGCAGAAGGACGGCATCATCGAACGCTTCAACCAGAAGTCGGGGATCTTCACCCTGACCCGGATGAGCAATGATGACTGCCTGTACCTGGATCGTAAAAGCCGGCTGTGCACCATTTATGACAAGCGGCCGGATACCTGCCGCAACCACCCCAAGGTCGGGCCGCGGCCGGGGTATTGTGCGTACAAGCCCAAGGTGGTCGGGCGCTGATCGCTAGCCTTAAAGAGCCTCGTCGCGGGCTTGCCCGCTCCCACAAGGGTCCCGCAAATCATGGGCTCAGCGACACACCTGTGGGAGCGGGCAAGCCCGCGAAGGGCCGCAAAGCGGCCACTGCTGGCCAATTATGTGCCAAGCCAGATTTCTACTTTCCGCCAGAGGGAAAGCTCCTGCACGCATCACCCTGCTCCGCCGGTGGGTGTTCGGGATAGGTCTGCGGCAGCACGCTGACCGGGCTGGTAGCGATAAAGCCATCAGCAAACTTCGCTTCGACGAACTGCGCCTGCCATCCCACCGCCGGCGGCGTGCGCTGCAGGGTGAAGTTCTGCATGGGAGCGAGCGTCTCGGATTGGTAGCGCACCCCGCAGGCAAAACGGAAGTCGCGGTCCTGACTGTTGCTCGCCGTCCACACCTTCACCGCCACTGGCAGCTCAGAGAAGTCGACGCTCATCTGCCCGGCATCCCCGCTGGCCGACACCTGCACGCTTGGCAAAGGTGTGCCATCGCGCAAGCGCGTCAGCGCAGGCACCAGGGTGCTGACTACCGCCTGACGCACCCCACCATGGTCCGAATTCGGCAGCACCCTGAGGCTGGTCTGGCCCGACAGGCGCTGCTGATAATCAGTAATCGGGTCAGGGGCGAAAAAATCATCACCACTGGCGGAAACCAGGTATTTGGGAATCGCCAGACGCTGCCCCTTCTCGTTCAGGTACTGCATCGGGTCCATCGTCGCCATCAGCCGATCGAAAGCTGGGGTGCCCAGTTGCTGCAGAACACCAGCCTGCTGGTAGGGACCCAGCGCCAGGGGCCAGTGACCACCATAGCGCTTGCGCAATCCGGCCAGCATGTCAGAGGTGTCCGCCACATCGATCACACTTGGCACGATGGCCATCACCCGTTCATCGGCCAAGGCCGTGAGCCACGCGCTCCAGCCGCGCTTGGAGGCACCTGTGATAATGAAGCGGTCCACCGTGAGCCCTTGCTTTGCCAGCTCCTGCTCAGCCAGATCCATCGCCCGGCTTGCCACCGCGGCCATCGGCACGTGCAGTGGCAATTCCGGCACGGCGCCGCGTAGCGCATGAGCCCAGGTATGGGCCACGGCGTCATCCTCGCGCAAGGACTTCTCGTTATCGCTGAAGGTCACGTACTGATTGGGCACATCGCTGATCATGACCACGGCCACCTGCGTCTTCAGAGCGACTTCGCGCAACACCTCTCGCGTGTAGTCCGGGTTTTGCGCCGGCCCATGCCGCACACCGTTGTTTACCACCAGCAAGGCATTGCCGGGCACCCCATTACCTGGGATGTGCAACTCGACATCATGCTCCCAGCGACGCGGCTCAACCACCGGGGTTGGGTCCCACACCTGCGAAACCATCTGCAGGCGGCGGAATACATAGCCTGGCTCTGAGGTTTGCTCGATCAATACGGATTCCAAGGGTGCCTGGCGCACCTTGCCAATATGGCACCGGACGACATCCTGAGGACGCGGGTTGGCACAGTCATGCACGGTGCAAGCCTGCAAACCTGCCATCAGGCAGGGGATGGCCAGCGCTAAACGGTAATTCATGGACATGCTTCCTGCTTTGAGAATTCATTCCACGCTAGGCATCACAACAAGCACGTACAAGACGCAAAAGGCCGTGAAAGATACAGCCTACTTGAGCTTGAGATATCCCCTACAAAAACCTGCGCCAAACAAACAAAAACGCCCCCGGCCATGCGACTGGGGGAGTTTGGGACCCGGATGAGCAAGAATGGGAAGTGCTCTGTTCTATATCAACCCTGCCGAGCAAGGTCGCGCAGATGAAGTACAACCATAACGATCGCGGCTATGGCGGTCACTATTGATGCCAAGGTACCCAACACGACCGTGGACATTATCGATTCATTGTTCCAAACCACGACCTGTTGTTTGAGACGATCGTCATAGAGTATTTGCCCGTCCAACGTGGCGAGTTCACGCACGGTGCTACCATCATCCCCACGCTCCACTGTAAGAATAACCTTTCTATTGATACGAAGCCTCGATGCCTCATACAACTTCCGGTAAGTATAGACACGTTTACCCTCCCGCTTTCCATCAAGCTTATATGCTACGCCAAAATGTACTAGCGAACGGTTATGCTCCCAAACGTCTGGATAACCGGATACTCGCCCCTCGATAACTAGCAGCCTAGACAAATCAGGGGCCTTATATATTTCCAGCTGACTGTAATAAAGCGCAACACCTGCAAGCATCGTAATCACGACAATCGCAAGCAATTGAGCACGCTTCAAAGGAGGGGACACTCTGAGCAACTTGATGAATCCAGAAAATGACTGCACACGTCCCTCCTGCTAATTCAAATAGCAAAATTATCGCAAATAATTAATTATACCTATCAACTCCACCTACTCCGCCACCAGATATTCCGTATGGGTGAGAATAGTCACTTCCAAGCACCACGCCCCGCGCACCTTGGTTTTAGTGAATTACCGCAGCTCGGCCCATATAGATTGCGCTGAATTGAGCGAGCGATGCAAGGGCCAAGTCCGGCGCCGCCCAGCGACCAGGGTAGGTGGCTTTTGTATTTGCAACGAAATGTTTTTTGCACTACAGGCGCGATAAAAAATAATACAAATTTTTCGCCGCACCAAAATTCAGTATCCCCAAAGCATTAGCCTCAACGCCTACAGCAGCATAGCTGCGGAAACATTTCAAAGCTTTATGTAACAGAAGATTTAGTTGCCACAACGAGTTACCATTTTCTTTACTTCAAACAAACTTTTCCAGACTGACACCAACCTGAAGCCCTACCAGACCCCAAGCATTTACCATTGATAAAGGCACGTGTGCGTGAGAGACCGCAGGCAGCCACTGCCCTTGGCTTCACTCAGAATTGGACATAAAAAAACGCCCCCGGCCTTTCGACCGGGGGCGTTTTCGTTTCAGCTCAAGCTAGACGATCAAGCCTTGGCTTTCTTGGCAGCGCGGGTACGCTCGCCTTCGTCCAGGATCTTCTTGCGCAGGCGGATCGACTTCGGAGTCACTTCGCACAGCTCGTCGTCCTGGATGAATTCCAGGGCCTGTTCCAGGGTGTGGCGAACCGGCGGTACCAGGGCGATGACTTCGTCTTTGCCCGAAGCACGCATGTTGTCGAGCTTCTTGCCCTTGGTCGGGTTCACGCCCAGGTCGTTGTCACGGCTGTTCAGGCCGATGATCTGACCGTTGTAGATGTCCTGGCCGTGCTCGATGAACAGCTTGCCGCGAGCCTGCAGGGTTTCCAGCGAGTAGGTCAGCGCCTTGCCGGTCTCGATCGAAACCAGTACACCGTTCAGGCGGCCGGACATCTGGCCGGCTTTCATGGTGTCGTAGCGATCGAAGATCGAGGTCAGGATGCCGGCACCGTTGGTCAGGGTCAGGAACTGGTTACGGAAACCGATCAGACCACGAGCAGGTACGTTGTACTCCAGACGTACACGGCCCTTGCCATCCGGCGCCATGTTGGTCAGGTCGCCCTTACGCAGGCCCATTTCTTCCATGACCTTGCCCTGGGATTCTTCAGGGATGTCGATGGTGACGTTCTCGAACGGCTCCTGCTTCACGCCGTTGACTTCGCGGATGATTACTTCAGGGCGGCCTACAGCCATCTCGAAGCCTTCACGACGCATGGTTTCGATCAGAACCGACAGGTGCAGCTCACCACGGCCGGAAACCTTGAACTTGTCAGCCGAGTCGCCTTCTTCAACGCGCAGTGCAACGTTGTACAGCAGCTCTTTGTCCAGACGTTCCTTGATGTTACGGCTGGTGACGAACTTGCCTTCCTTGCCGCAGAACGGCGAGTCGTTGACCTGGAAGGTCATCGAAACGGTCGGCTCGTCAACGGTCAGTGGCTTCATCGCCTCGACGTTGTTCATGTCGCACAGGGTGTCGGAGATGAACAGCTCGTCGAAACCGCTGATGCAGACGATGTCGCCAGCCTGGGCTTCTTCAACGTCGACGCGGTGCAGGCCGTGGTGGCCCATCAGCTTGAGGATACGGCCGTTACGCTTCTTGCCTTCGGTGTCGATGGCAACAACCGGGGTGTTCGGCTTGATACGGCCACGGGCGATACGGCCAACGCCGATAACACCGAGGAAGCTGTTGTAGTCCAGAGCGGAGATCTGCATCTGGAACGGGCCATCGACGTCAACGTTCGGCGCCGGTACGTTGTCGACGATCGACTGGTACAGCGGGGTCATGTCTTCGGCCATGTCGGTGTGGTCCAGACCGGCGATGCCGTTCAGGGCCGAGGCGTAGACAACCTGGAAGTCCAGCTGGTCGTCGGTGGCACCGAGGTTGTCGAACAGGTCGAAGATCTGGTCCAGAACCCAGTCAGGACGCGCGCCCGGGCGGTCAACCTTGTTGATCACGACGATCGGCTTCAGGCCAGCTTCGAAAGCCTTCTTGGTCACGAAGCGGGTTTGCGGCATCGGGCCGTCCTGGGCATCGACCAGCAGCAGCACGGAGTCGACCATCGACATTACACGCTCAACCTCGCCACCGAAGTCAGCGTGGCCGGGGGTGTCGACGATGTTGATGTGGTAGCCGTTCCAGTTGATGGCGGTGTTTTTCGCCAGAATGGTAATGCCGCGCTCTTTTTCCTGGTCGTTGGAGTCCATCACGCGCTCGTCGTTGAGCTCGTTACGCTCCAGGGTGCCGGACTGGCGCAGGAGTTTGTCGACCAGGGTGGTTTTACCATGGTCAACGTGGGCGATGATGGCGATGTTACGCAGATTTTCGATCACAACTGTATCTCGATCAGAGGATTCGGTTGCCGCCAGTGTAGGCGGCGAATATGTACGGTTTGAGGCTCAGCGGGCCCGATGGTCGGGAGGGCGATGGCGGATGCTGCCGCCATACAGCCCTGGCGTCTTATGTCGGACGATAAACACGCACATTGGCATGTCCCTCACTGAGCAGGTGGTGTGCGTGCAGACGGCTCATCACACCTTTGTCGCAATACAGCAAGTACTGGCGGTTGGCATCCAGCTGCTTGAACTTGCTGTTGATGGCATAGAACGGCATGGCCTGGACTTCGATACCGTCGAGCACCAGAGGTTCGTCTTCCTGGGCATCGGGGTGACGAATATCGATGACGATCTGGCCGGGCAGCGCCTCGGTCACTTCCTCGATTTCGATGTCCTTGCCCAGTTCGTCGATCACATGGTCGATGGAGATCAGCCGGGCGCGTTCCAGGGCGCGCTCCAGCACGGCCATGTCGAACTGCTTCTCTTCATGCTCCATGCGGTGGCGCTTGGCGTGGGTGGTCGGGTTTACCGAGATCACGCCGCAGTATTCTGGCATGTGCTTGGCGAAGTCGGCAGTGCCGATCGCGTAGGCCTGGTCGATGATGTCCTGCTTGTGGCTGGCCAGCAGCGGGCGCAGCACCAGCTTGTCGGTGGCCGAGTCGATGATCGACAGGTTCGGCAGGGTCTGGCTGGACACCTGGGAAATCGCCTCGCCGGTGACCAGCGCGTCGATCTCCAGGCGGTCGGCCATGTGCGCGGCACCGCGCAGCATCATGCGCTTCAGGGTCACACCCATGTAGCTGTTGTCGACCTTGTTGAGGATCTCGCCGACCACTTCCTCGAACGGCACGCTGATGAACAGCACGCGCTGGCTGCTGCCGAACTTCTTCCACAGGTAGTGGGCCACTTCCATCACGCCCAACTCATGGGCACGGCCGCCGAGGTTGAAGAAGCAGAAGTGGGTCATCAGGCCACGGCGCATCATCTGGTAGGCCGCCACGGTGGAGTCGAAGCCGCCGGACATCAGTACCAGGGTCTGCTCCAGGGCGCCCAGCGGGTAGCCGCCGATGCCCTGGTGCTGGTTGTGGATCACGTACAGGCGCTGGTCGCGGATTTCGATGCGCACCAGCACTTCCGGGTTCTTCAGCTCGATGCCGGCTGCGCCGCACTGCTGACGCAGCTGGCTGCCGACGTAACGGTCGACGTCCATCGAGGTGAAGTCGTGGTGGCCGCCGCGCTTGCAGCGCACGGCGAAGTGCTTGCCGGCCAGCAGGTGACCGAAGTGCTGCTTGCACTTGGCGACGATGTCGTCGAAGTCGCCGAGCGGGTATTCCTCTACCTGCAGGAAGTGGGTGATACCCGGGGTGCAGGTGAGGCGCTCGATCATCTCGCGCTGGACTTTTTCGTCTTCGACGCGGGTGACCACTTCGAGATTGTCCCAGACACCATCGACCACGAGCTCAGGGTCGAGGTCCTTGAGCACGTTGCGGATGTTCTTGCCGAGCTGGCGGATGAAGCGCTTGCGCACCGGCCGGCTCTTGATGGTGATTTCTGGGAAGACTTTGACGATAAGTTTCATTGGTTAACAGCGCGCGCAGGGCCTGCCGAAAATGAGGGGCGCGAATTATAGCGGAAATTGCTCAGGATTTGACCAACTTTTGTACAGAAGGTCGGATTTATATTGCCTGCACCGGCCTCATCGCCGGCAAGCCAGCTCCCACAGGCCATCCGCAGCTCTCAAGACTTACGCCCTACCTGTGGGAGCGGGCGAGCCCGCGAAGAGGCCCTCAAAGAAAGCACACAACTCAATCGATGCACACTATTGGTGCGCCGCTACCAAAATTCGCATCTTAAGGGTGCATTTTTACCCGCCAACCCTGCGCCAAATGCCCGCAAACGCCCCCTTTTATCCCGCCCTCGCCATTTTCGGGCACTGGCATGCAATTTGCTCCCTTGTGAGGCAGGTAAGCTTGGCCGACTATCCGCGCCCGGCAACACCCTTTTTCCAGGGCAGCGGCCCACCGCGCTCTAGACCATCCGGAGGACAACATGTCGAAGTCGGTTCAACTCATCAAAGATCATGACGTCAAGTGGATTGATCTGCGTTTCACGGACACCAAAGGCATTCAGCACCACGTGACCATGCCGTCGCGTGATGCGCTGGAAGACGACTTCTTCGAAGTCGGCAAGATGTTCGACGGTTCCTCCATCGCTGGCTGGAAAGGCATCGAAGCTTCCGACATGATCCTGATGCCGGTCGACGAAACTGCCGTACTGGACCCGTTCACCGAAGAGCCAACCCTGATCATCACCTGCGACATCGTCGACCCGTCGAGCATGCAGGGCTACGATCGTGACCCTCGCGCCATCGCCAAGCGCGCCGAAGAGTACCTGAAGAGCACCGGCATCGGTGATACCGTATTCGCCGGCCCGGAGCCAGAGTTCTTCATCTTCGACGAAGTGAAGTTCCAGTCGGACATCTCCGGCTCGATGTTCAAGATCTTCTCCGAGCAAGGCTCGTGGATGACCGGCGCTGACGTGGAAGGCGGCAACAAAGGCCACCGTCCAGGCGTGAAAGGCGGCTACTTCCCGGTTCCGCCGTTCGACCACGACCACGAAATCCGTACCGCCATGTGCAACGCACTGGAAGAAATGGGTCAGACCGTCGAAGTTCACCACCACGAAGTGGCGACTGCCGGCCAGAACGAAATCGGCGTCAAGTTCAACACCCTGGTGAAGAAGGCTGACGAAGTACAGGCACTGAAGTACGTCGTGCACAACGTTGCCGACGCCTACGGCCGTACCGCCACCTTCATGCCGAAGCCTCTGTACGGCGACAACGGCTCGGGCATGCACGTGCACATGTCGATCTGGAAAGACGGCAAGAACACCTTCTCGGGTGAAGGCTATGCCGGCCTGTCCGACACCGCCCTGTACTTCATCGGCGGTATCATCAAGCACGGTAAGGCCCTGAACGGCTTCACCAACCCGTCGACCAACTCCTACAAGCGTCTGGTCCCAGGCTTCGAAGCCCCGGTAATGCTGGCCTACTCGGCTCGCAACCGTTCCGCCTCGATCCGTATTCCTTACGTCGGCAGCCCGAAAGCCCGCCGTATCGAAGCTCGCTTCCCGGACCCATCGGCCAACCCGTACCTGGCCTTCGCGGCCCTGCTGATGGCCGGCCTGGACGGTATCCAGAACAAGATCCACCCAGGCGATGCTGCCGACAAGAACCTGTACGACCTGCCGCCTGAAGAGGCCAAGGACATCCCGCAGGTTTGCGGCAGCCTGAAGGAAGCTCTGGAAGAGCTGGACAAGGGCCGTGCGTTCCTGACCAAGGGCGGCGTGTTCTCCGACGACTTCATCGATGCCTTCATCGAGCTGAAGAGCGAAGAAGAAATCAAGGTCCGCACCTTCGTTCACCCGCTGGAATACGAGCTGTACTACAGCTGCTGATCTGATCGGCGCCTGGCGCCGATGACATGATCACGAACGGCCTCCTTCGGGAGGCCGTTTTCGTTTCCGTGGCTGCCTCATCGATTTCATACAGAACCAGCAGATGCCGCTGACATTTCGCCGCCCCTTCAGCACGCAGGGTAGGCGTCCCTTCAGTCAACGGACATCACGCCATGCGCAAACTTCTACCTGCAATGATTACCGTATCCGCCCTCCTCGCCGGCTGCGCCAGCAATGGCACCGCGCCAGGCCAGGCAACGTCACAGGTGCTTCACCGCGCCACCGGCAGTTGGGACGGCACCCCCTATCGCGATTACCCCGAAGGACGACCAGTGCTGTCGCTGGTGAAAGTCAGCATCCCCGCCCATAAAACCCTCGGCTGGCACTGCCATCAGGCGCTCAATCTGGGCTATCTGGCGGAGGGCAGACTTGAGGTGGAAACCCGCGACGGCAAGCGCACAAGCCTGGTTGCGGGCCAGACGCTGGCAGAACTTCAAGGGGAAGTGCACCGCGGGCACACCACTGGGCAGCCCGCCACTGTCATGGTGTTCCACGCAAGCAATGAAGACCTGGCGTTTTCAACGCCAGAAGCCGAATGCCAGCCAGCTGTGCGATAAACCCTGAAACCACCTATGCTCCATATTGGTGCATTCTGAGAGCTAACGCCCCCGAATGCACCCCAAAAGCGATCACGTGAACCGTTTAATCAGTTCATTCTGGTGCGAATTGTCCCGTCTCCAGGGCTTTATCGGCAAATTCCGCTTCTTTTCGGAGCCTTGGTTTGGTTCTTGCATTTTTTGCCCAAAGACTGGAATCAGCGGATCCACCGCGCGCCCGACCATGGCCGCGCCCATGCCCGACACGCGCCAAAAGAGGTCGACGACGCCCTATGACCATCAGCGATGCCCAGCACCGTCTGCTTCTGGACAACCTGACCACCGCCACGCTGCTGCTCAACGCCGAGCTGCGCCTGGAGTACATGAACCCGGCCGCGGAAATGCTGTTGGCGGTCAGTGGCCAGCGCAGCCATGGGCAGTTCATCAGCGAACTGTTCACCGAGTCGACTGAGGCCCTCAGCTCGCTGCGCCAGGCGGTCGAGCAGGCGCACCCGTTCACCAAGCGCGAAGCGCAGCTCACCTCGCTGACCGGGCAGACCATAACCGTCGACTACGCGGTAACGCCGATCCTGCACCAGGGCCAGACCCTGCTGCTGCTGGAGGTGCACCCACGCGACCGGCTGCTGCGCATTACCAAGGAAGAGGCCCAGCTGAGCAAGCAGGAAACCACCAAGATGCTGGTACGCGGCCTGGCCCACGAAATCAAGAACCCCCTTGGTGGCATCCGCGGCGCAGCCCAGCTGCTGGCCCGCGAGCTGCCGGAAGAAGGCCTGCGCGACTATACCAACGTGATCATCGAGGAAGCCGACCGCCTGCGTAACCTGGTCGACCGCATGCTCGGCTCGAACAAGCTGCCGTCGCTGGCCATGACCAACATCCACGAAGTGCTGGAGCGGGTTTGCAGCCTGGTGGAGGCCGAAAGCCAGGGCTGCATCACTTTGGTGCGCGACTATGACCCCAGCCTGCCGGATGTGTTGAT
Organism: Pseudomonas sp. LSJ-87; assembly: GCF_032971465.1. NCBI lineage: Bacteria > Pseudomonadati > Pseudomonadota > Gammaproteobacteria > Pseudomonadales > Pseudomonadaceae > Pseudomonas > Pseudomonas sp. LSJ-87. The sequence continues at coordinate 176,254 of NZ_JAWJYQ010000001.1, forward strand.
CGACCGCGAGCAGATGATCCAGGCCGTGCTCAACATCGTGCGCAATGCCATGCAGGCGATCAGTTCGCAGAACGAACTGCGCCTGGGCCGCATCACCCTGCGCAGCCGTGCCCTGCGCCAGTTCACCATCGGCCACGTGCGTCATCGCCTGGTGGCGCGGGTGGAGATCATCGACAACGGCCCGGGCATCCCGCCGGAACTGCAGGACACCCTCTTCTATCCCATGGTCAGCGGCCGCCCGGACGGTACCGGGCTGGGCCTGGCCATTACCCAGAACATCATCAGCCAGCACCAGGGCCTGATCGAGTGTGAAAGCCATGCAGGCCACACCGCCTTCTCGATCTACCTGCCCCTGGAACAAGGAGCCACCGCCTCATGAGCCGAAGTGAAACCGTATGGATCGTCGACGATGATCGCTCCATCCGCTGGGTCCTGGAAAAAGCCCTGCAACAGGAAGGCATGACCACCCAGAGCTTCGACAGCGCCGATGGCGTGATGGGCCGCCTGGCACGCCAGCAACCGGACGTTATCATTTCCGACATCCGCATGCCGGGCACCAGCGGCCTCGACCTGCTGGCACAGATCCGTGAGCAGCATCCGCGCCTGCCGGTCATCATCATGACCGCCCACTCCGACCTGGACAGCGCCGTGGCATCGTACCAAGGCGGTGCCTTCGAGTACCTGCCCAAGCCGTTCGATGTGGACGAGGCAGTCTCACTGGTCAAGCGAGCCAACCAGCACGCCCAGGAGCAACAAGGGCTGGATGTGCCGCAGAGCCTGGCGCGCACCCCGGAAATCATCGGTGAAGCGCCGGCGATGCAGGAGGTGTTCCGCGCCATCGGCCGCCTCAGCCACTCCAACATCACCGTGCTGATCAACGGCGAGTCCGGTACCGGCAAGGAGCTAGTGGCCCACGCCCTGCACCGCCACAGCCCGCGTGCGGCGTCGCCGTTCATTGCCCTGAACATGGCCGCCATCCCCAAGGACCTGATGGAGTCCGAGCTGTTCGGCCATGAAAAAGGCGCCTTCACCGGCGCCGCCAACCTGCGCCGGGGGCGCTTCGAGCAGGCCGACGGCGGCACCCTGTTCCTCGACGAGATCGGCGACATGCCCGCCGACACCCAGACCCGCCTGCTGCGGGTGCTGGCCGATGGTGAGTTCTATCGCGTGGGCGGCCACGTGCCGGTCAAGGTCGATGTGCGCATCATCGCCGCCACCCACCAGAACCTGGAGTCGCTGGTACAGGCCGGCAAGTTCCGCGAGGACTTGTTCCACCGTCTGAACGTGATCCGCATCCACATTCCACGGCTGGCCGACCGCCGCGAGGATATCCCCGCCCTCGCCCGCCACTTCCTCGCCCGCGCCGCCCAGGAGCTGGCGGTCGAGCCGAAGATCCTCAAGCCGGAAACCGAGGAGTTCATCCGCAACCTGCCGTGGCCGGGCAACGTACGGCAAATGGAAAACACCTGCCGCTGGATCACCGTGATGGCCTCCAGCCGCGAAGTGCTGATCGGCGACCTGCCACCCGAGCTGCTGAACCTGCCACAGGACGCCGCACCGGTAACCAACTGGGAGCAGGCCCTGCGCCAGTGGGCCGACCAGGCGCTGGCGCGCGGGCAGACCAGCCTGCTGGACAGCGCAGTGCCGAGCTTCGAGCGGATCATGATCGAGACGGCGCTCAAGCACACCGCTGGCCGTCGGCGCGATGCGGCACTGTTGCTGGGTTGGGGGCGCAACACCCTGACGCGCAAGATCAAGGAGCTGGGGATGAATGTGGCAGGTGGCGATGATGAGGAAGGGGACGAGCACTAACGTCCGGTAAACCTTCAAGGCCATTGGGGCTGCTGCGCAGCCCTTTCGCGACACAAGGCCGCTCCCACAGGTACGGCGCTATCTCTGAACCGAGCGGCGTCCTGTGGGAGCGGCCTTGTGTCGCGATGGGCCTGCGAAGCGGGCCCCGCCATTCCCGCGCCCATGCACCGATCCTGTGCCCGATGCACCTCTCGAAGGCACAAATCCCCCGCCAAAACGGCCAAATCACCCTGAAAACCCATAATTTACGGGCTTTTCAAAACTGGCACGCCCCCTGCAATAACCCATACATATCCAGTTTCGGGGGCCCTGGTACAGGCAGGCCGGGTGAACCCCTCTTTTATTCGCAACATCGCCAGTTTTGGGGACCTCGGTACAGGCAGGCCGGGCCATCCCCCCTTTATACGCAGTACCCCTTTCGGGGACCCTGGTACAGGCAGGCCGGGATATCCCCTCTTTTATTCGTGCAGTTTCACCTGCAACCGCCAGCGCCCAGCATCCTCTGCACCGGCCCACTCGCCGTGCAGGGGGCGCGCGGCCACCACCGTCAGCAACAGACCTTCCTTGCTATTCTGCACCCGCCAGCTCACAGGCTTGCCCTGCAGGCTCAGTTGCCCTTGCCGGGCCTTGCCCTGGGCCTGGAACAATAGCGCTACCGTACCTTCCACATTCTCGCCATGCAGCTGGGGCTCTTCGTTGAACCACAGCTCCAGGCCATCCTGCACCACCTCCACCTGCTGCAGCTCGCGCTCGTCGGGCGTGGTCAGGCGGCCGATCATCAGCCCCACCATCAAGCCGACGATCGCCAGCGACAGCATCACCCGTGGGAACGCCTTCGAACGCAGGTCCGGTTCGGGGGTAGAATGCCCGTCATCTTCACGCTTGGAGCCGTGCATGTTTCACGTCATCCTTTTTCAACCAGAAATTCCGCCGAATACCGGCAACATCATTCGCCTGTGCGCCAACAGCGGCTGCGACCTGCACCTGATCGAGCCCATCAGCTTCGAACTGGATGACAAGCGCCTGCGGCGCGCGGGGCTGGATTACCACGAGTATGCCACGCTCAAGCGCCACGAGAGCCTGGCCGGATGCCTGGAAAGCCTGGGCAACCCACGGCTGTTCGCCTTCACCACCAAGGGCTCGCACCCGTTCCACGAGGTGGCCTACCAGCCGGGTGATGCCTTCCTGTTCGGGCCAGAAAGCCGTGGCTTGCCGACCGAGGTACTGGACAGCCTGCCGGCCGAACAACGCCTGCGCCTGCCGATGCGGCCGGGGTGCCGCAGCCTGAACCTGTCCAATACCGTGGCTGTGACGGTGTATGAGGCGTGGCGGCAGAATGGGTTTGCCGGCAGTTGATGCGCTGCCTGCACTGGCCCTATCGCCGGCAAGCCAGCTCCCACAGGGACCGCACCAGCCTTGAAACCTGTGCAGTACCTGTGGGAGCTGGCTTGCCGGCGATAGGGCCGGAACAGGCCAACAAAAAAGGCGACCGAAGTCGCCCTTTTTCAAATGCAGCTATTACTGCACAGTCGGCGCTTCGCCGGCTTCCTGCATGCGCTGCATTTCCTGCGCGTACAGGGCGTCGAAGTTGACCGGCGACAGCATCAGGGCCGGGAACGAACCGCGGGTCACCAGGCTGTCCAGGGTCTCGCGGGCGTACGGGAACAGGATGTTCGGGCAGAACGCACCCAGGGTGTGGCTCATCGAAGCTGCGTCCAGGTTCTTGATCAGGAAGATACCGGCCTGCTGCACTTCAGCGATGAAGGCCACTTCGTCACCGTTCTTGACGGTAACCGACAGGGTCAGCACCACCTCGTGGAAGTCACCTTCCAGGGCTTTCTGCTTGGTGTTCAGGTCCAGGGCAACGCTCGGCTCCCAGGTCTGACGGAAGATCTGCGGGCTTTTCGGGGCTTCGAACGACAGGTCGCGCACATAGATGCGCTGCATGGAGAACTGAGGGCTGTTGTCTTCTGCAGCAGCGCCGTTGGTCTGTTGGTCAGTCATGGCAGATCCTTATCCTAATGTTTTTGAATGCAGTGCAAATCAGGCCGCCAGCAGCGCGTCGAGCTTGCCGGCGCGCTCCAGGGCATAAAGGTCATCGCATCCACCGACATGGGTGCTGCCGATCCAGATCTGCGGCACAGATGTACGGCCGGCCTTCTGGCTCATCTCGGCACGAACCTGTGGCTTGCCGTCGACCTTGATTTCCTCGAAGGCCACGCCCTTGCTCTCGAGCAGGTACTTGGCGCGCATGCAGTAGGGGCAGTAGTCGCTGGAATAGACGATGACGGGCTTCATATCACTTCACCAGGGGCAGGTTATCGGCTTTCCAGCTGGAAACGCCACCGCTCAGTTTGGCGGCGTTGTAACCAGCCTTGAGCAGCTCGCGGCAGATGGTGCCGGACTGTTGGCCCATCGAGTCGACGACGATCAGGGTCTTCTCTTTGTGCTTGTCCAGCTCGCTCATGCGGTTGACCAGCTTGTCCTGCGGGATGTTCACCGCACCGACGATGTGACCGGCGGAGTATTCCTTGGTCGGGCGAATGTCGATGACCAGGGCTTTCTCGGCATTGACCAGGGCAGTCAGCTGGCCATTGCTCAGGCTCTGGCCGCCGCGACGGATTTCGTTGACCAGCAGCGCGACCAGCAAAACAACGAAGATCGCCACCAGGATGTAGTGGTTTGTCGCAAATTGAATCAGGTTAGCAACCATCTGGGGTGTTCCACGCGATTGAAAATGCCGGCCAGTATACACAGCCCCCCAGTGCCACCAAAGCCCGACGGGCCGGCCGGAAAGGTACCTTCATGTTGCCACATTGGCCACGCTGGTCAGGGAACAGGACGAATATTCGCCGCCGGTGGCGCATTTGCCCTAAAATGCGTGTCTTTATCATCTTTGAACAACCGTGAGTTTGATTGATGACGAGTACGCCCAAACCCCTGGTCCTGATCATCCTGGATGGCTTCGGCCACAGCGAAAGCCCCGAATACAACGCCATCTACGCCGCCAACACACCGGTCTATGACCGCCTGCGCGCCAGCCAGCCGCATGGCCTCATTTCCGGCTCGGGCATGGATGTCGGCCTGCCGGACGGGCAGATGGGCAACTCCGAAGTCGGTCACATGAACCTCGGCGCCGGCCGCGTGGTGTACCAGGACTTCACCCGGGTGACCAAGGCCATCCGCGACGGCGAGTTCTTCGAGAACCCGGTTCTGACCGGCGCCGTGGACAAGGCAGCCAGTGCCGGCAAGGCCGTGCACATCCTCGGCCTGCTGTCCGACGGCGGCGTACACAGCCACCAGGACCACCTGGTAGCCATGGCCGAACTGGCCGCGCAGCGCGGTGCGGAAAAGATCTACCTGCACGCCTTCCTCGATGGCCGCGACACGCCGCCACGCAGCGCACAGTCGTCGATCGAACTGCTCGACGCCGCCTTCGCCAAGCTGGGCAAGGGCCGCATCGCCAGCCTGATCGGCCGCTACTACGCCATGGACCGCGACAACCGCTGGGACCGCGTCAGCGCCGCCTACAACCTGATCGTCGACAGCGCTGCCGAATACACCGCCGACACCGCCCTGGCCGGCCTCGAAGCGGCCTACGCCCGCGACGAGAGCGACGAGTTCGTCAAGGCCACGCGCATCGGTGAAGCAGTCAAGGTTGAAGACGGCGACGCGGTGATCTTCATGAACTTCCGCGCCGACCGCGCCCGCGAACTGTCGCGCGTGTTCGTCGAAGCCGACTTCAACGAATTCCCGCGTGCCCGCCTGCCAAAACTGGCCGCCTACATCGGCCTGACTCAGTACTCGGCGAAAATCCCGGCCCCCGCCGCCTTCGCCCCGGCCAGCCTGAACAACGTGCTGGGCGAGTACCTGGCGAAGAACGGCAAGACCCAACTGCGCATCGCCGAGACCGAGAAGTACGCCCACGTCACCTTCTTCTTCTCCGGTGGCCGCGAAGAGCCGTTCGAAGGCGAAGAGCGCATCCTGATCCCGTCGCCGAAGGTCGCCACGTACGACCTGCAGCCGGAAATGAGCGCACCGGAAGTTACCGACCGCATCGTCGAGGCCATCGAGCAGCAGCGTTATGACGTGATCGTGGTCAACTACGCCAACGGCGACATGGTCGGCCATACCGGCGTGTTCGAAGCTGCGGTGAAAGCCGTCGAAGCCCTGGATGGCTGCGTCGGGCGCATCGTCGAAGCGCTGGACAAGGTCGGCGGCGAAGCGCTGATCACCGCCGACCACGGCAACGTCGAGCAGATGGAAGACGAGTGCACCGGCCAGGCGCACACCGCGCACACCACCGAGCCGGTGCCGTTCATCTATGTCGGCAAGCGCAACGTCAAGGTGCGTGACGGCGGCGTGCTGGCCGATGTGGCGCCGACCATGCTGAAGCTGCTGGGGCTGGAAAAGCCGGTGGAAATGACCGGGACCTCGATCCTGGTCGACGCCTGATTCTGAGCATGGGGCCGCGTCGCGGCCCAATCGCCGGCAAGCCAGCTCCCACAAGTACTGCACAGTTTCAAGGCCTGTGGTGATCCTGTGGGAGCTGGCTTGCCGGCGATTGGGCTGCAAAGCAGCCCCTTTGCACAGGAATTCCAGACAAACGCCCCTCTGCACCCGCAGCGAGGCGTTTTTTTTGCCCGCCCGCGCGGGCATACTAGGCCAGTCTCCATCCTTGGTACGCCAAACCCCATGCTTCGCGCCCTGATCCTCCTAGCCCTGTCTTGCCTGCTCAGCCCGGCCTTTGCCGATGAGCGTGCGCAGACCCAGCAGCAACTGGACGCCACCCGCCAGGATATTGCCGAGCTCAAGAAGACGCTGGGCAAGCTCCAGGAAGAAAAGGCCGGTGTGCAAAAGGACCTCAAAGCCACCGAGACCGATATCGGCAACCTCGAAAAGCAGGTGGAGGCCCTGCAGCAAGAACTAAAAAAGACCGAGGGCGAGCTGGAGCGCCTTGATACCGAGAAAAAAAAACTCCAGAGCGCCCGCGTTGAACAACAGCGACTGATCGCCATCCAGGCCCGTTCGGCCTACCAGAATGGCCGCGAGGAATACCTCAAGCTGCTGCTCAACCAGCAGAACCCCGAGAAGTTCGCCCGCACCCTCACCTACTACGACTACCTGAGCAAGGCGCGCCTGGAGCAACTGCGCACCTTCAACGAGACCCTGCGCCAGCTGGCCAACGTCGAACAGGAAATCGCTACCCAGCAGCAACAGCTGCTGGCCCAGCGCGCCGACCTCGACAGCCGCCGCCAGGCCCTGGAAACCGAGCGTGGCAAGCGCCAGCAGGTGCTGGCCAAGCTCAACAGCGACATGAAGGACCGCGACCAGAAGCTGCAATCGCGCGAGCAGGATCAGGCCGATCTGTCCAAGGTACTCAAGACCATCGAGGAAACCCTCGCCCGCCAGGCCCGCGAGGCCGAAGAAGCTCGCAAGAAGGCGTTGCTGGCCCAGCAGGAAGCGGAAAAGCGCCGCCAGCAGGAAGCCCTGGCCGCTGCTGCCGCCCGCGAACAGGCCCGCGAACCGGTGGAGCCACCGAAAAAGGCCCGCACCACCCTGGGCCCGCTGGTTTCCAGCGACGGCGCGAACTACGGCGGCGCATTTTCTGCCGCACGGGGAAAACTTCCCTGGCCAGTCAATGGTCGATTGCTGGCACGTTTCGGTGATGCCCGCGGCAGCGATGCCCGTGCCAAGTGGGACGGGGTGATGATCAGCGCCAACCCGGGCACCCAGGTCCGTGCCGTGCACGGCGGGCGCGTGGTGTTCGCCGACTGGTTGCGCGGTGCCGGGCTTCTGGTCATTCTCGACCATGGCAACGGTTACCTGAGCCTGTACGGCCATAACCAGAGCCTGCTCAAGAGCGCCGGTGATATCGTCAAGGCTGGCGAGGCCATTTCCACCGTTGGCGACAGCGGCGGCCAGGACGCTGCCGGCTTGTACTTCGCCATCCGCCAGCAGGGCCGGCCTACCGACCCTTCGCAGTGGTGCCGGGGCTAGTCAAATTTCTACGGGGTAGCCCACGGGCTGCGCCGATGCTCCCCAGGGAGCGCTTACAGGATCAGGAGTTCGTTCGACATGCTGCACTCGCCTCGTCTCACCCAGCTGGCCCTGTCCATCGCCCTGGCGGTCGGCGCGCCCCTGGCCACTGCCGCGGAGCCGGCCAAGCCGGCCGCAGTACCGGCCACCGAGGTGACCGCCAAGGCGCCACTGCCGCTTGAAGAGCTGCGCACCTTCGCCGAGGTCATGGACCGCATCAAGGCGGCCTATGTGGAGCCGGTGGACGACAAGACCCTGCTGGAAAATGCCATCAAGGGCATGCTCAGCAACCTCGACCCGCACTCGGCCTACCTCGGCCCCGAGGACTTCCAGGAGCTGCAGGAAAGCACCAGCGGCGAGTTCGGCGGGCTGGGCATCGAAGTAGGCCAGGAAGACGGCTTCATCAAGGTGGTCTCGCCGATCGATGACACTCCGGCCTCGCGTGCCGGCGTGCAGGCCGGCGACCTGATCGTCAAGATCAACGGCGCCCCGACTCGTGGCCAGACCATGACCGAAGCGGTCGACAAGATGCGCGGCAAGGTCGGCGAGAAAATCACTCTGACCCTGGTGCGCGACGGCGGCAACCCCTTCGACGTGACCCTGGCCCGCGCAGTCATCCAGGTCAAGAGCGTGAAGAGCCAGCTGCTGGAGAACGACTACGGCTACATCCGTATCACCCAGTTCCAGGTCAAGACCGGCGACGAAGTAGGCAAGGCCCTGGCCAAGCTGCGCAAGGACAACGGCAAGAAGCTGCGCGGCGTGGTGCTGGACCTGCGCAACAACCCGGGCGGCGTGCTGCAGTCGGCGGTGGAAGTGGCCGACCACTTCCTGACCAAGGGCCTGATCGTCTACACCAAGGGCCGCATCGCCAACTCCGAGCTGCGCTTCTCGGCCGACCCGGCCGACGCCAGCGACGGCGTGCCACTGGTGGTGCTGATCAACGGCGGCAGTGCCTCGGCCTCGGAAATTGTCGCCGGCGCCCTGCAAGACCAGAAACGCGCCGTGCTGATGGGCACCGACAGCTTCGGCAAAGGCTCGGTGCAGACCGTGCTGCCACTGGCCAACGACCGTGCGCTGAAGCTCACCACCGCGCTGTACTTCACCCCCAACGGCCGCTCGATCCAGGCCCAGGGCATTGTCCCCGACATCGAAGTGCGCCCGGCCAAGCTCACCGCCGAAGCCGACACCGACAACTTCAAGGAAGCCGACCTGCAGGGCCACCTGGGCAACGGCAATGGCGGTGCCGATCGCCCGACCGGCAGCGGCAAGCGCAAGGAGCGCCCGCAGGATGACGACTTCCAGCTGAGCCAGGCCCTGAGCCTGCTCAAAGGCCTGAACATCACCAAGGGCGACTGACCCACCCCATGCGTTATCTGCTGTGTCTGCTGTTCTGCCTTATGGCCGGGGTCGCGCAAGCGGCGCCGGCCGGCAAGGCCTACATGAGCATCATCATCGACGACCTGGGCCAGAGCAGCGAGCGCGATAGCCGCACCCTGGCCCTGCCCGGTCCGGTGACCATGGCGATCATGCCCGACACCCCGCATGCCACCACCTTTGCCCACCAGGCGCACAAGGCCGGCAAGACGGTGATCCTGCACATGCCGATGGACCCGGCCACCGGCCCTTACGCCTGGCACCCCGGCACGCCTCTGCCGGAGCTGGCCCGACGCCTGGACGCCGCTCTGGCGCAGGTGCCGTGCGCAGTCGGCATCAACAACCACATGGGCAGCCGCATGACCGCCGAACCCGAGGCAATGGCGATGCTGATGGCTGACCTGCAACGCAGGCACCTGTTCTTTGTCGACAGCCGCACCAGCGCTGCCACCGTAGCCGCATTCCAGGCTCAGGCCCAGGGCCTGGCACAGGTATCCCGCGATGTCTTTCTGGACAACGTACGTACGGTCGAGGCCATCGGCAGCGAATTGCAGCTCGGGGTCGAACTGGCTCGCAAACAAGGCTCAGCCGTGCTGATCGGCCACCCTTATCCGCAAACCCTCGAAGTGCTCGAACGCGAACTGCCCCGGCTGAAGCGCCAGGGCATAGAGCTGATCGGCCTGGAACAGATGATTGCCGAGCGGGGCAATCAGACGATGCCTGCACATGTCAGGCACCACCCCACTGCCCCCGTTGGCCGGTTTAACGGAAAGGAATGATTCCTCGGGCCTCGGCCAGCGTAAGTCTTCCCCTGTGCACCCGCTGGCCCGCGGCTGCAGCGGCCTGGCTACTCAAGCTGCGCTGCTTCCAAGTCTTGAGGTGACCTACCGTGAAATTATCAGCGTTGGCGTCCAGCGAGGGTAAATGGAAGTGTGCAGCCCAGAGGCTCAGCTTGCTCGGTAGACGCCGGATCCGGTATTCGTCAAAAGCGCTGCCATCTTGCATGGTGCGCCGCTCCACATATTCGACCTGTATCAGCCCCTTTTTGTGGAGATACTGCAAGCCTTCGGCCGACGGATACTTGGTGTCGGTATAGAGCGTGGTCATCTGCAATGTTTTCTCTGCATCCAACTTGTCCAGCTCCAGCTCCAGCGTTCTGACCAGCTTGTCGTTTCCTCCGGCATCACGCACCACACTGAGCGCCTGATTCAGCTTTTCCAGATGCTGGTCGAACAACTGCTCGAGCAACGCCCCTTTGATGTCGTGCTTGACATAGTCCTCGGCCTGCTCCCGCACGGAATCGCTTTCGTCCAGAAGCACCTGTACCCACATGGGCAGGTCTGTTGGAGTAGCTTCGTCCGCCAATGAAGGGCGCTTGCTTTCCCGCTGTCGCCATTCCCCATCCACCAGGTCGAAGGTTGCCAGTACTTCTTCACTGAACGTCTCGCGCACTTCCACGATCTGGCTTTCGCCTACCGCCCTTTCCACACCGATCATCAACTGCCCAGCAAGGTTGCGCACCACTCGCTGCTCTTCGGTAGACACCTTGTAGGGCGTGCGCTTTTGCGCGACCGTTCCACCCTCCTGCTCCGAGATCGCGGCAACCAACCGCTTTCCCGCATCTTCCTTCAGTTGCTCTACATGGTTGCGATACCGCTCGAGCATTGCGGGTTCGATAAGGTCGCCACCTTCGCGGAGAATGCGGGCACTATTGAGTAATGCGGCAGAGTACTCATCCCATGCCTCTTGCAAGATCACGATGCGGTCATCTGCCGACAGATTGGCAAAGTCAAGCTCCCCGTGAGTCTCTGCGGCATTGCGCAAGGCCATGCTGACCAGTTCGTCCCGGTAGCGGGCGACTGTCTGAAGGCCGCCGGGAGCATTGAGGTGCAAGGCCAGGTCTGCCAGGTTCTGCACCTGATGGAAGCGCATCTGCACGGTCGAAAACGGTCTTTCGTCGATCAGATGCCCCACTGTGCGATGGTCACCAGGGGTGTTGGAAGGTATGACAAGCTCAACCGGCGACTCGGCCAGCAAATTGTCCAGGTGCACTCGTATGGCGAGCATGCGGTCCTGATACTCCACCACCTGCTCCAGCTTGATACGAAACGCAGCATATTGTTCGCCGACCTCTGCCAATGGCTTCCCATCGATAGCCCGTTGCAGCGCGGCAAGTTGCGGATAGTCCGTCAGGCTCCACAGCTCGTTGTAAACGAACACACAATCACGAATCAGCTCTATTCGGGCACTTTCCTGATGCTGGTCAAGAATTTCATCCAACCCTTTGTTATGGCGAGATTTGGCATACTTGGGTTCTGCCATCGTGATCAACAGTTTTAGCTGTTCATCCATCTTGCCAATGGCCTCTTCCAGCAGCGAAACGATTTTCTCGCGCTGCTGAGCGATGCTTTCCTTCACCTCTATTTCTCGTTGAGCATACTTTTCTATCAGCGACTCCTTCATTGACACATCAGTACCTGCAGGGGCCGAAGCCACCTCAGACTGCGCTTTCAACTTCAACGCCTCCATGGCCACAAGGTTTTTGTGCAAAGCCATCATCTGCTTGGTAACTGCCTGGACCTTCGCTTTCAACCCCGGAACGTCCTCCTCCAGCTTGGAAACTTTTTCGTACAGTTTATCGAAGCGGCGCGATACCAAAGTCTTGGAGTCGGGAGCCCCTCCCGCAAGGCGCAGTTTCGTATCCACCCGCCAAGCCCCATCGACAAATGCCAGCCAGGGCCCGTAACCGCCAGTCGCATCGACTACCCGAACTCCCTCAGCCAGCAACTCCACGCTATAGAGGTCACCAGCCATGGCCGCGTAGTAGTTCTTATCGATCTGGTACAGGCCTTCACCATCGCCCGCTGTCAAAGGGCTCAACCCATTGACCGAGACACTGGAGCGCATGGCTTGCAACCTCTGCCGCTGTTGCGCGGGCAGCCAGTTGAACCCATGCTGGCCGCGCCAGGAAAAGTCCAGCACCTGGCTGCCCAGTTCGCCCAGCTTGCCTTCCGGTTCTTCACGCGCCTCGATAGCAAGTTCGGCAAACGCGCCGTTTTGCCGGTCAGGCCCTTCGAACAGCGAAAGCTCAGGCAGCCGCCTTGTGGGCACTGTCTCCTGCTTCGGTTGATGGGCATGCAGCAGCGTCATCCCAAGGTTGAGCAACAAGTCGGCCACTGCAGCAGACCGATCGAACTCACCACCCTGCTCCAACACGGTCAAGTCGTTTTGCAGCGAAGCCAGAAACTGTACCAACCAGGCCACAGACGCGACCGGGCCGCGTATCGCCTGAGTCACCACATCGAACAACAGCCAGGCGCCCTCGCACAGGAGCTGCCAGCGGCTCTCGGCGTCAGATACCGATTCCAGCCCTGCCAGCTCGACCAGCAGATCTCGGTTGGCCTGGTAGATTTTCTCGTCAACCTTGTTGCGCCACAGCTTCAGATCGAGCATCGCCGGCTCCGGCTTGGCCGGGAGCGTATAAGGGTCGAGACCAATACTCACAATGTGCGGCTCGCTGAAACCACCCTCTGCATATACGTCGCGCGCGGTCGGGTCGATCCAGTCAAGAATGCTCTCTTGGAAGAGAGCCGACTCACGAATATGTGCAAGCAAGGCCTCAAGGCTTGCGTACTCGCGAACCGTGTCCTGTCGATATAGCGGGCGGTACACCAGAACCTTTGCCGGCTCGGCGCAGAACAGCAAGTACATGCCGCGCACATCGTCTTTCTTGCGCGAATGACGGCTGCGCCTGAAAGCCAGGGGGATCAAGGACATGCGCGGAACCAAGGGGTCCTGATGACCTGCGCAAAAATCGACCACGCACTGTAGGCCCACCTCGGAGACTTTCGCGTCGAGCCTGGCCGAAAGGGCGCTGGAAAGAAACGCGCTTCGCCATTCCCTGGCCAAACGCACGATGCGCTCGGCGCGCATGGCCTGATCATCGAGCTGTTCGGCAACATAGTTCGGGTAGCGGCCACCAATGTCTACCTGGGTCACCAGTCGCTTCGCAGCATTGGCATCCAGCCACTTCGGCGGCGTGATGCCCTTTCGATGGCTGACCTTTTTGATCTCCGCGCCCTTGAGCGAAGCAAGGTTACCGATAGCAAATTCGGTAAGCGACTTGGTACCCACGAACGCCAGTGGCTCGCCGCCGCCGGCACCTGTCGCAGCGCCACCAGGCACACCCCGAGCGATATACAGGTCGAGAAGCAGGTGATCTGGAGAGGTTTCGTCCCCGTGCTCCTTTTTCATCTGCTCGCCCAGTTGCTGCGCGGCATACGCCGTCAATGACTGGATGCCGTCCAGCACCGAAACACCCCCGGCATCCAACTGGTCAAGGGCGAGCTGCAACAACGCGGCGCGACAGGCAAAGCTGTCCTGGGGAGCGCTAGCCCTGAGCCCTGGCGGGGCCATGGTGGCTGGCGTGTCGTCTTCGTAGCGTACGAACCAGGCCGCCGGGTCGCTCAGGTGGGCGAAACGCCTCTCCATTGCCGCCACATCGGACAAGCCACTGAAGCGCATCAGGTCGAAAGACTGGAACATGGACTCAAGCAACAGCGAAACCTGCTGGGCAAAGACGTTGCCCTCAACCGGCTGACGCGTCCACGACAGGCTCTGAAAACTGTAGTGCTGCGCCAGTTCGTTGCGCAACGCTTCGCCGAAATCATCCAAGGAAGCGAAGCTGCGCGTGATACCGGACGGCGCGCACCAGAGCACCACCTGCCGCTCATCGTAATCGCCAGTGACCAGCAGGTGACTGAGCATCTGGTCGTATTGAATCGACCCACAAGTCAGGCTGGCTTTCACGAAACAGACCGATGGCTGGGCAGTACCACCGCGGATCAATCCGCGAATGCAGGCCTGCTCCTGAACGTCCAGCCCTTGCAGAGGCAGACCACGCAAGAGCGCAGTCCTGAGCAGCAGTTGCAACCACTGGTCACGGCTCACCCCTGCACTGCCCTTGGCATTCCAGTATTCGAGCTGTGCCTCGCAGAAAAGCCGTGGCAACTGCTTTACCAGTTCGTCGAGCGCATCGGACATGCCGCTCAGTTGGCGGGTGTCGAACGCGCTGTCCGAGCCAGGAAAACGGTATGAGGAGGTTAGTGCAAGATTGTGATGCCGCTCACCGACAGGCTCGATGTCCAGCGGCTGTGCTTCGAGCAATGCCTGGAGCACACGGTCGACCAGCGGTTGCGTGCCCCAGTAAGGCGTGCTGGGATCGGGACTATCCAGCATGATAGGGTCCGCGTTGGACAGAGCAGGCTTCACAAAGGCAAGCCAGGGCAGCTTCCCCAGCAGCACGGTCCACAGATTCTCGCTGGTCACCTGCCGCAATGTCGGCCGATCACTGAACTGACTGGCTGCGGCGTACTGAAAATCGAATGTGGGAATAGCGGAACGTTTCATGAAGCATGCCTCCGGAAGAAAACCGGCAGGCTGAAGCAAACTTGTCCGCTACCCGGGCTAATTATTGCTTGCCCATGAAAAAGGCCCTGCGTCTTGCAGGGCCTCCTCATCGCTCAAGAATCAGCTGTACACACGCCCCAGCAACTGGCGGTGGCTTTCGAACTGATCCAGCACATCACGCACGATCTGCTCCGGCGCAAAGCCCATCAGGTCGTACTCCTGGCTGCCATCGTGCAGGTACACCTCGGCGCGGTAGAAGCGCTGGCGCACTTCCGGCTCACCTTCCACCGGCGCTTCGCTCGGCGCGGCCAGGTAGCCATCCAGGCTCACTTCATAGACGAACGGGTTGCCCTCTTCCATCATCACCCGCAGGCCCATCATGTTGCGCGACTGGCCAACCCGGGTTTCCACCTCGAAGCCCAGGGTCTGCAACTGCGCGGCGGCTTCTTTCAGCGCCGGGCTGACCTGCTTGTCCATGAAACGCTGTACCACGGCCTGGGTCGGCTGCAGTTCCAGCTGGGTCAGGCGCTCGCTGAAGCCACGACGGCCACGGGCGGCCAGCTCGGCACGCTCCTGCTCGACCGCCACGTCCTGTTTCATGGCCTTGTACAGGCCGAACATGAACAGCACCAGCACCACCGAGAACGGCAGGCCCGCCAGCACCACCATGGTCTGCATGGCTTCGAAGTTACCGGCGAACAGCAGGCCGATGGTGACCAAGGTGATGACCACCGACCAGAACACCACCATCCAGTGCGGGGCGTCTTCGTCGACCTTGCCGCCTTTGCACGACAGGTTGGCCATCATCACCGCGCCGGAGTCGGCCGGGGTGAGGAACAGCACGAAGCCGACGAACACCGCTACACCGATCACGATCTTGGCCGCCGGGAAGTATTCCAGCAGCTGGTAGATCGACATCGACGGCTGTTCCAGGGCGGTCTTGCCCAGCTCCACGGCGCCCTGGTTGATCACCAGGTCCAGCGCGGTGTTGCCGAAGATCGACAGCCAGGCCAGGGTGAAGCCCAGCGGGATCAGCAACACGCCGCTAACCAGTTGGCGCACGGTGCGGCCCTTGGAGATACGGGCAATGAACATGCCGACGAACGGGCCCCAGGAGATCCACCAGGCCCAGTAGAACACGGTCCACAGGCCCAGCCAGCGCTCGGACTTGCCGGCTTCGCCTTCATACACATAGAGGTCGAAGGTTTTCAGCACGATGCCGTTGAGGTAGTCGCCGATGTTCTGCACGAAGCCGTTGAGCAGGTGCAGGGTTTCGCCGCCCAGCAGGACGAAGATCAACAGGCCGCTGAACAGCATGATGTTCAGGTTGGACAGGCGGCGAATGCCGTTTTCCACACCAGAGACCGCCGCCACGGTGGCAACGCCGGCCATGACCAGGATCACCATCAGCAGGTTGGTCTTGCTGTGGTCCATGCCGAACAGGTATTCCAGGCCGGAGGCCACCTGCATCGAACCGATGCCCAGGTTGGTCACCAGGCCCAGCAGGGTGACGAACATGCCGAAGATGTCCACGGCATTGCCGGCAGCACCCTTGACCCAACGCTCACCGACCAGCGGGTACAGCGCCGAGCGCAGGGCCAGCGGCTGGTTGTGGCGGTAGGCGAAGTAACCCACGGCCAGGCCGACCAGGGCGTAGATCGCCCAGCCATGCAGGCCCCAGTGCAGGAAGGTCAGCTGCAGGCCCTGGCGCGCTGCGTCGAGGCTGGCAGAAGTGCCTTCCGGTGGGTTGAAGTAGTGGTCCAGCGGCTCGGAGGCGCCGAAGTACAGCAGCGAAATGCCGATACCGGAGGAGAACAGCATGCCGGCCCAGGCGCCATAGCTGAAGTCGGGCTGGTCATCCTTGCCGCCAAGCTTGAGCTTGCCGTAGTCGGAGAAGGCCAGGTAGATGACGAACAGCAGGTAACCACCGATTACCAGCATGTAATACCAGCCGAAGGTGCGCGTCAGCCATTTCTGGGCCACGCCCAGCACCTGGCCGGCGGTTTCGGGTACAGCGATAAGCAAGGCAGTCAGAACGAGGATCATCAGCGCGGAGGTGAAGAACACCACGCGGTTGACCCGTACCCTCTCGGCCGGAGGGTTGGTAAGTGAGGCAGAACTCATTGCACGAATGCTCCGGGCAGTACGGCTGTGGAGGCTAATCAGTCTTTCCCGAGCAATTGGTGGAATATCCCCACTGCATCAGGTGTTATAAAAGCACCCTGGAAACCGTGATCCCGAATCGATACGTTGCAAAAAAACAGACAGGTGGCCTGCTGCAAATGCCACGCCTCAGCCGAGGTGCGCGCATTCGTCACAGATCACCCCGCCCGCTCCAAGGGCCCGCCGCAGGGTCCATGACCGCACGGCAGAATCTGCATTTCGCATCGCTCATGCCCGTCAACGCCTTGTATTCCGGGGGTTACGCGATTTCCTGGGGTGTCAATCCGTGCCTTCTCGACCGCCTGAAAAACTGTCAATGGCACAAATTGTCGCAGAGCTTATTCTTTATTGATTGAACGTTCAATCAAAACAAAATAGACTGGCCTTCGCCGAGTCAGCCGCCCGTCGTCTGCTCGCAGGCCTGAGGAGATAGCAAGATGCCCAAGGTCGGTATGCAACCCATCCGCCGCCAGCAGTTGATCGAAGCCACGTTGCAGGCGGTCGATCAGGTCGGACTGGGCGACGCCAGCATTGCGCTGATTGCCCGTTTGGCCGGTGTGTCGAACGGCATCATCAGTCACTACTTTCGGGACAAGAACGGCCTGATCGCAGCGACGATGGGTTACATCATGAACATGCTCAACGAAGGTGTCAGAGCACGTCGCCAGGCCCTGACGGACGACAGCCCGCGCGCCCACCTGAAAGTGATCATCGAGGGCAACTTCGATGCCAGCCAGGTGAACGGCCCGGCGATGAAAACCTGGTTGGCCTTCTGGGCTTCCAGCATGCACCAGCCCGATTTGCACAGGTTGCAGCGGATCAACGACCACCGCTTGTATTCCAACCTGTGCTGCCAGTTCCGCCGCGCCCTGCCGCTCTACCATGCGCGCAAGGCAGCCCGCGGCCTGGCAGCTTTGATCGACGGCTTGTGGCTGCGTGGCGCCCTGTCGGGTGATGCATTCGACACCGACCAGGCGATACGGATTGCTTACGAATACATGGATCTACAACTGGCTAAGCAGCACACCCTGGGTACAAACGACCAGGCCGCTGAACCAACGCGCACGGCCCTTGCCAACCCGGCAGGAGCGTGACGCGCAAGCCAAACCACACACTGCACTTGCGAGGACACTATGGCCCGTTTCGGAACGCAAAAACTCTACATTGATGGCGCTTACGTCGACGCTGGCAGCGATGCCACCTTCGAAGCCATCAACCCGGCTACCGGCGAAGTCCTCGCCCACGTGCAACGTGCCACCGAGGCTGACGTCGAGAAGGCCGTCGAAAGCGCCGAGCGTGGCCAGAAAGTCTGGGCCGCGATGACCGCCATGCAGCGTTCGCGCATCCTGCGCCGCGCCGTCGAGATCCTGCGCGAGCGCAACGACGAGCTGGCCATGCTGGAAACCCTGGACACCGGCAAGTCGTACTCGGAAACCCGCTACGTCGACATCGTCACCGGCGCCGACGTGCTGGAGTACTACGCTGGCCTGGTTCCGGCCATCGAAGGCGAGCAGATCCCGCTGCGTGAATCGTCCTTCGTCTACACCCGCCGCGAGCCGCTGGGCGTGACCGCCGGTATCGGCGCCTGGAACTACCCGATCCAGATCGCCCTGTGGAAATCCGCCCCGGCCCTGGCCGCCGGCAACGCGATGATCTTCAAGCCGTCGGAAGTCACCTCGCTGACCACCCTGAAACTGGCCGAGATCTACACCGAAGCCGGCCTGCCGAACGGCGTGTTCAACGTCCTGACCGGCAGCGGCCGCGAAGTCGGCACCTGGCTGACCGAGCACCCACGCATCGAAAAAGTCTCCTTCACCGGCGGCACCACCACCGGCAAGAAGGTCATGGCCAGCGCCTCGAGCTCGTCGCTCAAGGAAGTCACCATGGAACTGGGCGGCAAGTCGCCACTGATCATCTGCGCCGACGCCGACCTGGACAAGGCCGCCGACATCGCCATGATGGCCAACTTCTACAGCTCGGGCCAGGTTTGCACCAACGGCACCCGCGTGTTCATCCCGGCTGAAATGAAAGCTGCCTTCGAGGCCAAGATCGTCGAGCGCGTTGCCCGCATCCGCGCTGGCAACCCGGAAGACGAAAACACCAACTTCGGCCCGCTGGTCAGCTTCCAGCACATGGAAAGCGTGCTTGGCTACATCGCCAAGGGCAAGGAAGAAGGTGCCCGCGTGCTGTGCGGTGGCGAACGTCTGACCGCCGGTGATTTCGCCAAGGGTGCGTTCGTGGCCCCGACCGTGTTCACCGACTGCACCGACGACATGACCATCGTCAAGGAAGAGATCTTCGGCCCGGTGATGAGCATCCTCACCTACGAAACCGAAGAAGAAGTCATCCGTCGTGCCAACGACACCGAGTACGGCCTGGCCGCCGGTGTCTGCACCAACGACATCACCCGCGCCCACCGCATCATCCACAAGCTGGAAGCCGGTATCTGCTGGATCAACGCCTGGGGCGAATCGCCGGCCGAAATGCCGGTCGGTGGCTACAAGCAGTCGGGCGTCGGCCGTGAGAACGGCGTCAGCTCGCTGGCTCAATACACTCGCATCAAGTCGGTCCAGGTCGAGCTGGGCGGCTACAACTCGGTCTTCTAAGGCCCTGTCCAGCCACGCCCGTGCCGCTGCGCACGGGCGTTCCCGCTCCCTGATCACCGCCAACACGAGGGTACTTTCATGTCCCAAGAATTCGATTACATCATCGTCGGTGCCGGCTCGGCCGGTAACACCCTGGCGACCCGCCTGACCGAAGACGCCGGCGTCACCGTACTGCTGCTGGAAGCCGGTGGCCCCGACTACCGCTTCGACTTCCGTACCCAGATGCCGGCCGCCCTGGCCTTCCCGCTGCAGGGCCGCCGCTACAACTGGGCCTACGAGACCGACCCGGAGCCGTACATGGACGGCCGCCGCATGGAATGTGGCCGCGGCAAGGGCCTGGGTGGCTCGTCGCTGATCAACGGCATGTGCTACATCCGCGGTAACGCCATGGACTTCGACGGCTGGGCAGAACTGCCAGGCCTGGAAGACTGGACCTACCTGGACTGCCTGCCGTACTTCCGTAAAGCCGAAACCCGCGACATCGGCCCGAACGACTACCACGGGGGCGAAGGCCCGGTCAGCGTGACCACGCCGAAAGCCGGCAACAACCCGCTGTTCCACGCCATGGTCGAAGCCGGCGTGCAGGCCGGTTACCCGCGCACCGAAGACCTGAATGGCTACCAGCAGGAAGGCTTCGGCCCGATGGACCGTACGGTGACCAAGAACGGCCGCCGCTCCAGCACCGCCCGTGGCTATCTGGACCAGGCCAAGAAGCGCCCGAACCTGACCATCGTCACCCACGCCCTGACTGACCGCGTGCTGTTCGACGGCAAGCGCGCCATCGGCGTGACCTACCTGGTCGGCGACAGCGAAGAACGCGTTGAAGCCCGTGCCCGCAAGGAAGTGATCGTCAGCTCCGGCGCCATCGCTTCGCCGCAACTGCTGCAGCGCTCCGGCGTCGGCCCGCGCGCCCTGCTGGAAAGCCTCGACATCCCGGTGGTGCACGACCTGCCGGGCGTTGGCGAGAACCTGCAGGACCACCTGGAACTGTACCTGCAGTACGCCTGCACCCAGCCGGTGTCGCTGTATCCGTCGCTGCTGTGGTGGAACCAGCCGGCCATTGGTGCCGAGTGGATGTTCAACGGCACCGGCATCGGCGCCAGCAACCAGTTCGAGGCCGGTGGTTTCATTCGTACCCGCCCTGAATTCAAGTGGCCGAACATTCAATACCACTTCCTGCCGGTGGCCATTAACTACAACGGCTCCAATGGTGTGAAGGAACACGGCTTCCAGGCGCACATGGGTTCCATGCGCTCGCCTGCTCGCGGCCGCATCCAGGCCAAGTCGAAGGACCCGCGCCAACACCCGAGCATCCTGTTCAACTACATGTCCACCGAGCAGGACTGGCAGGAATTCCGTGACGGCATCCGCCTGACCCGCGAAATCATGGCCCAGCCGGCACTGGACCCGTACCGTGGCCGTGAGATCAGCCCGGGCGCGCACGTGCAGACCGATGAAGAGCTGGACAAGTTCATCCGCGAGCACGCCGAAACCGCCTTCCACCCGTCCTGCTCGTGCAAGATGGGCACCGACGACATGGCGGTGGTCGACGGCGAAGGCCGCGTGCATGGCATGAAGGGCCTGCGCGTGGTCGATGCGTCGATCATGCCGCTGATCATCACCGGCAACCTCAACGCCACCACGATCATGATCGCCGAGAAAATCTCGGACAAGATCCGTGGCCGCAAGCCGCTGCCGCGCAGCACCGCCAAGTACTACGTGGCGGGCGATGCACCGGTGAAGGGCAAGCCGATGCGTGAGGTCAAGCAGGCGTAAACCTGCACCGGCCTCTTCGCGGCTAAAGCCGCTCCCACAGGGTTCACACAGGTTTTGAAAACTGTGCAGTACCTGTGGGAGCGGGTTCACCCGCGAAAGGGCCCGCCCAGGCACCCCCGAAAAGGCACCCACCGCGGTGCCTTTTTTTCATCTGCAGAAACGCTTTACAGCCTGCCAATTCATCAGGTTAGAATCATTTGGCACGCGACCTGCTAGCGTCATGCTATCAAGTCCCCTCCCCCCTGCGGTCCCCGGAGTACCTGCCTTTGGATGCAAGCACCATCAACAGCCTGTTCCTGATCGGCGCATTGCTGGTGGGCGCAAGTATCCTGGTCAGTTCGCTGTCGTCGCGCCTGGGCATCCCTATCCTGGTCATCATCCTCGCCGTCGGCATGGTCGCCGGGGTCGATGGTGGCGGCATCATCTTCAACAACTACCCGACCGCCTACCTGGTGGGCAACCTGGCGCTGGCCGTGATCCTGCTCGACGGCGGCCTGCGCACGCGGGTGGCAAGCTTCCGCGTGGCGCTGTGGCCGGCGCTGTCGCTGGCCACCATCGGCGTGATGATCACCACCGCCCTCACCGGCCTGGTCGCCGCCTGGCTGTTCGACCTGAGCCTGATCCAGGGCCTGCTGATCGGCGCCATCGTCGGCTCCACCGACGCCGCAGCGGTCTTCTCGCTGCTCGGCGGCAAAGGCCTGAACGAGCGGGTTACCGCCACCCTGGAGATCGAGTCGGGCAGCAACGACCCGATGGCGGTGTTCCTCACCGTCACCCTGATCGACATGATCGCCAGCGGCCAGACCGGCCTGCACTGGAGCCTGCTCACCCACCTGCTGCGCGAATTCGGCATCGGCGGACTGCTGGGCCTGGGCGGCGGCTGGCTGATGCTGCAACTGGTCAACCGCATCAAGCTGGCTGGCGGCCTGTACCCCATCCTGGTGATCGCCGGCGGCCTGGTGGTGTTCTCGCTGACCAACGCCCTGCACGGCAGCGGCTTCCTTGCCGTGTACCTGTGCGGCCTGGTGCTGGGCAACAAGCCGATCCGCAGCCGCCACGGCATCCTGCACATGCTCGACGGCATGGCCTGGCTGGCGCAGATCGGCATGTTCCTGGTGCTGGGGCTGCTGGTCACGCCCCACGACCTGCTACCCATCGCCCTGCCGGCGCTGGGCCTGGCGCTGTGGATGATCCTGGTGGCGCGGCCGCTGTCGGTGGTCGCCGCCCTGCTGCCGTTCAAGGCTTTCCATGGCCGCGAAAAGGGCTTCATTTCCTGGGTCGGACTGCGCGGCGCGGTACCGATCATCCTCGCGGTGTTCCCGCTGATGGCCGGCCTGCCGGACGCCCAGCTGTTCTTCAACCTGGCCTTCTTCATCGTGCTGGTGTCGCTGCTGGTGCAAGGCACCAGCCTGCCGTGGATGGCCAAGCTGTTGAAAGTGACAGTACCGCCAGACCCGGCGCCAATCTCCCGTTCCGCCTTGGAAGTGCACATCACCAGCGAGTGGGAAATGTTCGTCTACCGCCTGGGCGCCGAAAAATGGTGCATCGGCGCCGCCCTGCGCGAATTGAAAATGCCCGAAGGCACGCGGATCGCCGCGCTGTTCCGGGGCGAGCAGCTGCTGCACCCGTCCGGCAGTACGGTACTGGAAGTAGGCGACATGCTCTGCGTGATCGGCCACGAACATAACCTGCCGGCCTTGGGCAAACTGTTCAGCCAGGCACCACAACGTGGCCTCGACCTGCGTTTCTTCGGCGACTTCGTGCTCGAAGGCGATGCCGAACTGGGTGCGGTGGCAGCGTTGTACGGCCTGAAACTCGACGGCCTGGACGCGAAAATGCCGCTGGCCCAGTTCATCCGACAGAAGGTCGGAGGCGCTCCAGTAGTAGGTGACCAGGTCGAATGGCATGGCACGATCTGGACCGTGGCCACCATGGACGGGAACAAGATCCAGAAAGTAGGCGTCAGATTCCCCGAAGGAACGCGACCCGGACCAGGATTGTTCCTCTAAACTTCGTTTCTGCCGGATCCACAAGTAGTCTGCCTATGTCCCTGCGCGTGTACCTCCGCACAGCCCTGCTCGGGCTGTGCCTGTCTCTCTCGTTCGCCGCTGGTGCGGCCGAGCTTCCCACCACGACCAGCATCCAGAGCAGCCTGAACAAGATTTCCCAGCCCAAGGGTGCCGAGGCCGACCCCAAGGCTGCGCAACAGACACCGGAGCAGAAGGCCCAGCAACAGGTGCTGGAACAGACCCTGGCACTGCTGCTCAGCAAGGAAGACAGCGAAAAGAAGCTTGAGGCACTCAAGCAGCAATTGGCTGGCGCGCCCAAGGAAACCGCCGACAGCCAGCGCGAGCTGATCAAGCTCAAGGCCAGCAAGCCACTGCCGGTGGCCCAACGCTACGCCACCCTGAACGTGCCACAGCTGGAGCAGATGCTCAGCGAGCGCAGTACGCAACAAGGCGAACTGCAAAAGGCACTGTCGGATGCCAACAGCCTGATCATCAACTCGCAGACCCGCCCAGAGCGGGCTCAGGCAGAAATCAGCAACAACCAGACACGTACCCAGCAGATCAACCTCAGCCTCAAGAGCGGCAAGGAGAACGGCAAGCCACTCAACAGCGACCAACGCAACAAGCTCAATGCCGAGCTGGCGTCGCTCAATGCCCTGACCTCGTTGCGCCGCCAGGAACTGGCTGGCAACGGCCTGCTGCAGGACCTGGGCAATGCCCGTCACGACCTGCTGATCGAGCGCGCCACACGAATGGAGCAGGAAATCCAGGACCTGCAATCGCTGATCAACGAAAAGCGCCTGGCCCAGTCGCAGCAGGCGGTCACCCAGCAGTCGATCGAAGCGCAGAAAGCCGGCGGCAGCACCCTGCTGGCCAACGAAAGCGCTGCCAACCTGAAACTGTCCGACTACCTGCTCAAGAGTACCGACCGCCTCAACGAGCTGACCCAGCAGAACCTGCGCAGCAAGCAGCAGCTGGACAGCCTGACCCAGGCCGACCAGGCCCTGGACGAACAGATCAGCGTGCTCAAGGGCAGCCTG
Organism: Pseudomonas sp. LSJ-87; assembly: GCF_032971465.1. Classification (NCBI taxonomy): domain Bacteria; kingdom Pseudomonadati; phylum Pseudomonadota; class Gammaproteobacteria; order Pseudomonadales; family Pseudomonadaceae; genus Pseudomonas; species Pseudomonas sp. LSJ-87. The sequence continues at coordinate 200,482 of NZ_JAWJYQ010000001.1, forward strand.
CTGCTGTCCAAGATCCTCTACAAGCAGAAGCAGGCCCTGCCGCACCTGAAAGTCGACCGCGACCTGGCTGACCAGATCGCCGATATCCGTCTTTACCAGTTTGAAGTGAACCAGCAACGCGAGCAGATGAGCAGCCCCGCCGCGTACGTCGACAACCTGCTGCTCGGCCAACCGCAGGAGCAGGTTACCCCTCAGCTGCGCAAGGCGCTGCTGGAGGTGATGATTACCCGCGTCGACCTGCTCGAACGCCTCAGCCGGGAGCTGTCGGCACTGCTCAACGAATCGATCACCCTGCAGCTCAACCAGAAGCAGCTGCTCGGCACCGCCCAGGGCTTGCGCACCACGCTCGAAGAGCAGATGTTCTGGATTCCCAGCAACAAGCCACTGGACTGGGAATGGCTGAGCCGGGTGCCGGCACGCTTCGCCGACCAGGTAGCCAGCCTGCCCTGGGGTTCGGGCCTCAAGGAACTGGCCGATGGGCTGGGCCAGCGCCCGCTGCTGTTCCTGCCCTTGCTGCTGGTGATCGGCGCCCTGCTGTGGCGGCGCAAGTACCTGTACCAACGGCTGGGCAAGGTGCACCAGGACATCGGCCACTTCCGCCGTGACAGCCAGTGGCACACGCCACAGGCGATCCTCATCAACATCCTGCTGGCGATGCCGGTCAGCCTGGGCCTGGCCCTGTGCAGCTACGCCCTGCAGATCGACGCCCGCGGGCAGAACGCCAACCTCGGCGCCGCCCTCTGGCAACTGGCCCAGGCCTGGCTGGTGTTCTACACCGCCTACCGCATCCTCGCCCCGGGCGGCGTGGCGGAAATCCACTTCCGCTGGCACAAGCCGCAGGTCGAGTTCCTGCGCGGCTGGGTGCGCCGCTTGGGCACCGTGGTATTGGCACTGGTCGGTGTGGTGGCGGTGGCCGAACATCAGCCTTCGGCGCTGGCCGATGATGTGCTGGGTATCGGCGTGGTACTGACCTGCTACGCACTGATGGCCTGGCTGCTCAGCCGCCTGCTGCTCAGCAGCCCGGCACACCGCGACACCTCGCTGTTCCGCAAGGCCGTGGGCGTGGCCTTCACCGCCCTGCCCATCGCCCTGTTCGTGGCCGTGTGCTTCGGCTACTACTACACCGCGCTGAAACTTACCGACCGGCTGATCTACACCCTGTACCTGCTGCTGTTCTGGCTGGTGATCGAAGCCGCGTTCGTGCGTGGCCTGTCGGTGGCGGCACGGCGCCTGGCCTACCAGCGCGCGCTGAGCAAGCGGGCGGCGGCCAAGGAAGGGCTGGATGGCGAAGTCATCACCGAAGAGCCGACCCTGGACATCGAGCAGGTCAACCAGCAGTCGCTGCGCCTGATCCGCCTGGCCCTGCTGGGCGGCTTCATCGCCGGCCTGTACTGGGTGTGGTCGGACCTGATCTCGGTGTTCGCCTACCTCAACAATTTCACCCTGTACGAGTACTCCAGCGGCACCGGTGCCACCGCCAGCATGGTGCCGATCAGCCTGGGCGACTTCCTCGGTGCGCTGGTCATCATCGGCATCACCTTCGCGCTAGGACGGAACTTGCCCGGCCTGCTCGAAGTACTGGTGCTGTCGCGGCTCAACCTGGCCCAGGGCAGTGCGTATGCCACTACTACCTTGCTGTCCTATGTCATCGTCGGCGTCGGTATCGTCAGTACCCTGTCGACCCTCGGGGTCAGCTGGGACAAGCTGCAATGGCTGGTGGCCGCGCTGTCGGTGGGCCTGGGCTTCGGCATGCAGGAGATCTTTGCCAACTTCATTTCCGGCATCATGATCCTGTTCGAGCGCCCGGTGCGGATTGGCGACACCATTACCATCGGCAACCTGTCGGGCACGGTGAGCAAGATCCGCATCCGCGCCACCACCATCACCGACTTCGACCGCAAGGACATCATCGTCCCCAACAAGACCTTCATCACCGGTCAGCTGATCAACTGGTCGCTGACCGACACGGTCACCCGGGTAACGCTGAAGCTGGGCATCGACTATGGCTCGGACCTGGACCTGGTGCGCGACCTGCTGCTCAAGGGCGCCCACGCAAACCCACGCGTGCTCAAGGACCCGGAGCCGATCGTGTACTTCCTCAACTTCGGCGAGAGCTCGCTGGACCACGAGCTGCGCATGCACGTACGCGACCTGGGCGACCGCAACCCGACGCTGGACGAGATCAACCGCTACATCAACCGCGAGTTCAAGGCGCACAACATCAAGATCTCGGTGCGCCAGGTCGAGGTGTTTCTGATGGATCCGAAGGGCGGCAAACAGCAGCTGATTCCGGTGGAGCAGCCGAAACCGGATGGCACTCAACCTGTGTGAGTGGACTCCATAGAGCATGAACGCCCAGAATGCCTGCGAGGGCTTCGCCCTCGATCGCCGGCAAGCCAGCTCCCACAGGGGCCGTGCCGCACCCAGGCCCTGCACATCCCCTGTGGGAGCTGGCTTGCCGGCGATGGGCCGCAAAGCGGCCCCCTAGGTACCGACTTCCAGGAGCAGCCCGTGAAAGCCCTCGACCAACTCACCTTCGACAATCGCTTCGCCCGCCTGGGCGACGCGTTCTCCACCCAGGTCCTGCCCGAACCCATCGCAGACCCACGCCTGGTGGTAGCGAGCGAGTCGGCCATGGCGCTGCTCGACCTCGACCCGGCCCAGGCAGAGCTGCCGGTTTTCGCCGAGCTGTTCAGCGGCCACAAGCTATGGGAGGAGGCCGACCCGCGGGCGATGGTCTATTCCGGCCATCAGTTCGGCTCCTACAACCCGCGCCTGGGTGATGGCCGCGGCCTGCTGCTGGCCGAAGTGCTGAATAACCAGGGCGAGCACTGGGACCTGCACCTCAAGGGTGCCGGGCAGACGCCCTACTCGCGCATGGGCGACGGCCGCGCCGTGCTGCGTTCCTCGATCCGCGAGTTCCTCGCCTCCGAGGCCCTGCACGCCCTGGGCATTCCCAGCAGCCGGGCACTGTGCGTGATCGGCTCAAGCACCCCGGTGTGGCGCGAAACCCGCGAAAGCGCGGCCATGCTCACCCGCCTGGCGCAGAGCCATGTGCGTTTCGGGCATTTCGAATACTTCTACTACACCAGGCAGCCGGAACAGCAGCGCGTGCTCATCGACCACGTGCTGGAGCAGCACTACCCCGAATGCCGCGATGCCGAGCAGCCTTATCTGGCCATGTTCCGCACCATCGTCGAGCGCAATGCCGAGCTGATCGCCCGTTGGCAGGCCTATGGTTTCTGCCACGGGGTAATGAACACCGACAACATGTCGATCCTCGGCATCACCTTCGACTTCGGCCCGTACGCCTTCCTCGACGACTTCGACGCCAACTTCATCTGCAACCACTCCGACGACCGTGGCCGCTACAGCTACGCCAACCAGGTACCGATAGCCCACTGGAACCTCAGTGCGCTGGCCCAGGCGCTGACCACGGTGATCGAAGTCGAACCGCTCAAGGAGGCGCTGGGCCTGTTCCTGCCGCTGTACCAGGCACACTACCTTGACCTGATGCGCCGCCGCCTGGGCCTGACCACCGCTGAAGAGGACGACATGGCGTTGGTCGAGCGCCTGCTGCAGCGCATGCAAAGCGGTGGTGTGGACTACAACCTGTTCTTCCGCAAGCTGGGCGATCAGCCCGTGGCCGAGGCGCTGAAGGTGGTGCGTGACGACTTCATTGACCTGGCCGGTTTCGATGCCTGGGGGGCGGACTACCTGGCCCGCTGCGAGCGCGAAGCGGATAATGCCAAAGGGCGGCGTGAGCGCATGCACGCGGTGAACCCGCTATACGTGCTGCGTAACTACCTGGCACAGAAAGCCATCGAAGCGGCGGAAGCGCGGGATTACAGTGAAGTGCGACGGCTGCATGAGGTGCTGAGCCGCCCGTTCGAGGAGCAGGCCGGGATGCAGGGCTATGCCGAACGCCCGCCGGAATGGGGCAAGCACCTGGAAATCAGCTGCTCCTCCTGACCAACTCCGAACCCTGTGGGAGCGGGTTCACCCGCGAAGAATACGACGCGCTGGATGGCACCGGCTACGCCGGTGTTCGCGGGTAAACCCGCTCCCACAGGTACGGCGCTCAACCCAAGGCTTGCGCCGTACCTGTGGGAGCTGGCTTGCCGGCGATAGCGCCCGAACAAACAACACAAGGAATCGACATGTCCGACCCACTGGTAATCCCCTGCCCCCACTGCAACGGCCTCAACCGCCTGCCCGCCGAGCGCCTGGGCGACGCGCCGAAATGCGGCCGCTGCAAACAGGACGTGCTGCTGAGCACCCCCTTCGAACTCACCGAAGCCAGCTACGCCAGCCAGATCAAAGGCGACCTGCCACTGCTGGTCGACATCTGGGCGGATTGGTGCGGTCCGTGCAAGTCCTTCGCCCCCACCTTCGAACAGGCCGCCCGCCAACTGGCCGGCCGCTGCCGCCTGGCCAAGCTCGACAGCGAAGCCAACCGCAACCTGGCCGGGCAACTGGGCATCCGCTCGATCCCCAGCCTGCTGCTGTTCAAGAATGGCCGTGAAGTCAGCCGTCAGGCCGGGGCGTTTCCACTCCAGTCGTTGCTGGAGTGGTTGCGTAGCCAGGGGGTCTAAGCGTTCTCTTCGAGCAGCGAATGCAACTCGACAAACTGCTGGGTCAGCTTGTGCCTGGGCTCCAGGTGAATCAGCGGAAGGCTGGCATGGTGCGACTCACGCATCTTCACCGAGCTGCCCAGGTACACCGGTAGCACCGGGAGCCCTTCGGCCAGCAGCTCGTCGAGCATCTGCTGTGGCAGGCTGGCGCGGGACTGGAACTGGTTGACCACGATGCCTTCGACCACCAGGTCTTCGTTGTGGTCTTCCTTGAGTTCTTCGATCTCGGCCAGCAGGCCATACAGGGCTTGGCGCGAGAAGCTGTCGCAGTCGAAAGGAATCAGCACGCGATCGGCGGCGATCAGTGCGGAAACCGCATAGAAGTTCAGCGCTGGCGGGGTATCGATGTAAATGCGCTCGTAGTCCTCGTCCAGTTCGTCGAGCAACTTACGCAGCTTGTTGATCTTGTGCTTCGCCTCAAGCTTCGGCTGCAGATCGGCCAGCTCGGCCGTGGCGGTGACCACGTGCAGGTTGTCGAACGGGGTTTCGTAGATATCGACCTGGTTCTTCTTGCTGAACGGCCCGCTGGACAGGCTTTGCTTGAAGAAGTCGGCGATGCCCATGGGGATATCGTCGCCGGTCAGGCCAGTCAGGTACTGGGTCGAGTTGGCCTGGGCATCCAGGTCGATCAGCAGGGTCCGATAACCTTCGCTGGCGCTCACCGCCGCCAGGTTGCAAGCGATGCTCGACTTGCCCACACCACCTTTCTGATTGAACACCACGCGCCGCATGATTGACCTCCGTGTATCAACGAATGCCCGAGTATGTGGCGCCGCTGCGGCAATGACCAGTGCCATTTGCCCGGAACAACAGCCTTGTGCTGCCTGCCCTGGCCCTATCGCCGGCAAGCCAAGCGCGTCCCCTGTGGGAGCTGGCTTGTCGGCGATAGGGCCCGATCAGGCAACTACACTGCCCCCGCCAGCCACCTGCCCTGTGAGCAACTCGGCAAATGCCCGTGCCATCGCCGACCCACCATGCTCGCGCTGCACCAGCCACACCGCCGACATCGCCCCTTCATCCAGCAGCGTGCGATAGACCACCCCCTCGATGCGCATGCGCTGGAACGACGCCGGCAGCACCGATACCCCAAGCCCTGCCGATACCAGCCCGATGATGGTCATCGCCTCCCCCGCTTCCTGGGCAAAATGCGGGCTGAAACCCGCCTGGCGCGCCAGGCTCAGCAACTGTGCGTGCAACCCGCTGCCATAGCTGCGCGGGAAGAACACGAACGGCTCATTGGCCAGGGCGGTCATGTGCACGCCATGCTCCGTGCCCTCGGCCAATGGATGCGAGGCATTGATCACTGCCACCAGCGGCTCGCGAAACAGCTCGGTGGCCACCAGCCCTTCCGGCAGCGGCATCGGCCGCATCAGCCCGACCTCGATGGACTCGTCGAACACCCCTTCTGCCACGTCGCGACTGCTCATTTCCTTGAGGTTCAGGTGCACCGCCGGGAAGCGCTGGCGAAACGCGTGGATGGCCTTGGGGATCTTCGAGGTGAACGGTGCCGAGGAGGTAAAGCCGATCTTCATCTCCCCCAGCTCCCCCAACTGCGCACGCCGGGCGACATCGGCGGCCTTTTCCACCTGCGCCAGCACCTGGCGGGCTTCCTCGAGGAACAACCGCCCCGCCTCGCTCAGCTCGACCCGACGGTTGGTACGCTCGAACAGCCGGGCCCCCAGCTCCTGCTCCAGCGCCTGGATCTGCTGACTCAAGGGTGGCTGCGAAATGCCCAGCTGCTGGGCGGCGCGGCCAAAATGCAGCTCTTCGGCCACGGCGATGAAGTAACGCAGATGGCGCAGTTCCATGATCAGCTCCGAACAGGTCGCAAAACATCTCAAATAGGTCGAACAATATATTGGATCTAATCATTAGCCAGCTATATGCTTTTTTTCATTGCGCCAGAGGTACCCGCCCGTGAAAACTGCTGTAGCTCCCCTTCCCGCCGACCCAGAACCTGCCCCGCTGAACGAAATGTGGATCGAAAAAGGCACCCCCGCCTTCATGAAGACCGTGCTGGCGCTATTCAGCGGCGGCTTCGCCACCTTCGCCCTGCTGTACTGCGTGCAGCCGATGATGCCGTTGCTGTCGAAGGAATTTGCCATCAATGCGGCGCAGAGCAGCCTGGTGCTGTCGGTTTCCACAGCCATGCTGGCCTTCGGCCTGCTGATCACCGGGCCGATCTCCGACCGCATCGGGCGCAAGCCGGTGATGGTGTTTGCCCTGGTCTGCGCCGCACTTTCCACCCTGGCCAGCGCGGTGATGCCGAGCTGGGAGCTGGTACTGGCCACCCGCGCCCTGGTCGGCCTGTCGCTGAGCGGCCTGGCGGCGGTGGCGATGACCTACCTGAGCGAAGAGATCCACCCGCAGCACATCGGCCTGGCCATGGGCCTGTACATCGGCGGCAACGCCATTGGCGGCATGAGCGGGCGCCTGATCACCGGCGTGCTGATCGACTTCGTCAGCTGGCACACGGCGATGCTGACCATCGGCGGCCTGGCCCTGGTGGCGGCGCTGGTGTTCTGGAAGGTGCTGCCCGAATCGCGCAATTTCCGCCCGCAGGCGATGAACCCACGCAGCCTGCTGGATGGCTTCGTCATGCACTTCAGGGATGCCGGCCTGCCCTGGCTGTTCCTCGAAGCCTTCCTGCTGATGGGCGCCTTCGTCACCCTGTTCAACTACATCGGCTACCGCCTGCTGGCCGAGCCTTATCACATGAACCAGGCGCTGGTCGGCTTGCTGTCAGTGGTGTACCTGTCTGGCATCTACAGCTCGGCGCAGGTCGGCGCACTGGCTGACAAACTGGGCCGGCGCAAGGTGTTCTGGGCCAGTATCGTGGTAATGGCGGGCGGCTTGCTGATGACCCTGGCCAGCCCGCTGGTGATGGTTATCGTCGGTATGCTGGTGTTCACCTTCGGCTTTTTTGGCGCGCACTCGGTGGCCAGCAGCTGGATCGGCCGCAGGGCTTTGAAGGCCAAGGGACAGGCGTCGTCGCTGTACCTGTTCAGCTATTACGCCGGGTCGAGCGTGGCCGGTACGGCGGGCGGGGTGTTCTGGCACCAGTGGGGCTGGAATGGCATCGGGCTGTTCATTGGCAGCCTGCTGGCGGTGGCGTTGCTGGTGGCGCTGCACCTGAGCAGGTTACCACCGAAATCGGTGTGAAACATTCGCGGGCACGCCCGCTCCCACAGGGACGGCGCCTCACCTGAAGCCACCGCCAAACCTGTGGGAGCGGGCGTGCCCGCGAACTTGCCGTTGGATCAGTTGATGATCTCGACCATATCCACATCCACTTCCCGGCTCATCAGGTGCTTCTCCACCTCACCGGTCAGCTTGACCTTGGTCTTGTCGTTGAACGGCGTCGGCGGCAGGTCTTCATCATCGATTTCCACAGTGATGGTGCCGGTGTTGTCCTTGAACTCGTACTTGTCGTCGTTGTTGATCTTCTTGGTCACGAAGCCTTGCAGCACCACTGGGGTGTCGTCGGCAGCATCGTTGGCCGCAGCTACGGTGGTGACCGACTGAGCGCCGGGGCCGGTGTAGCCGGCAGCCAGGGCGGCAGTGCTGAACAGAGGGGCGAGGATCAAGGCGAGGTAACGGATTTTCATGGGACAGGTCCTGATTCGATTTCGATGGAAACAGCCTACCGCTGCTGGCTGAAGCCAACCTTAATCAGCACTGGCCTCATCCAGCGCCAACCCCAACTGCGCCTGCAGCTGCTCCCCAACAACTTGCAACTGCAAACTGCGGACCTGCGCGCCGTCAAGCTCCAGCGCATGCAGCCACCCCAGCAGTGGCGCAGGCTCGCCCTCGAGGCTTAGGTCCACCTGACCGGCCCGTGCCTGCAACCCGGAAATTCGCAAACCGGCGGCCAGTGCGCGTTGGTTCAGAACAGCGGGTGTCAGCACCGTCACCGCTTCCCCGGCCAAGGCCGGGCCTGTCGAAACCCGTTGCAGATGCCCGCTGAGCTTCAGCTCATGCGCATGGGCGAGCTCGGCCTGTTGCGAGCGCTGCTTGCCGGGTACCCAGGCAAACTGCCAGAGCACGACCATGGCCAAACTCCAGAGTGCGGCCATGATCACGGCCCTTCGATCACCGGGTATCGATTGCCATTGGCCTATCAAGGCCTGCCCAATCCACCGCATCAGCGAATCTCCCTGAAAGTCAGGGTCGCGCGCACAACCTGCTCGACCTGCCGGGCTTGATCCATCAGCACGGCAGGGGCCCGCTGGCGCAAGCGCTCAAGGTCATCGAAACCTTGCGCAACCACTTCCATTCGCCACCCTTCGCCGGGACTGGACACGGCCCGTTCAACCGTGATGTTCCCGGTTTCCACCAATTGCTCCGTGAAAGAAACCAGCCCCTCGACGGCAGTCTTCTCCCGGGGACGGAACTCCAGCGCCCTGATCTGCGTGGCCAGGTCACCTGCGACAGACTGCTCGGGCGCCCAACGCAGAAACGTCTGAAGATTCTCGGCATGTAGCTGTGCTGTACGTTCCGACAGCCATTCAGCACGCAGATGTTCCGCCAGGCACACCATTGCGAAGGCCAGCAGCGCTCCGCCCGCCAGGGAGGGCCAGGGCACGATCGGGCTGCGTCGCCGAAATGGCCCCTGAAGCAGGTCCAGGGCCTTGGCCCGACCTTGGATGAAGGTGTGAAAGGCGCTATCGACGGTTTGGTTGTGGGCCGCCTGCCCTGCATCAGCAGCTTCGGCCGGCCGCTCCATCGGCGGCAGCTGGCGCACCAGGACCTCGGCCGCCTGGGGGCCGGCGACCAGCCAAGGCCCACCATGCCCACCCGACAACCAGCGACCCTCGAGCCACAGTGCACGGGGCTGCTCGGTGCCCAGCAGGTCGGCATCGACATGGATCCCGAGCGGGTCGATTCCCTGGCTTTTCAACAAGGCCATCAGGCTGGCCAGAACCTGACGCTCTATCACCAGAGCCCGGCGATGCCCCTGCGCATCCGGCGGGCCGAACACCAGATGCAGCGTTTCCAGCGGCGCTGCCAAATGGTCTTCGGCAGCGTAGGCCAATGTTTCAGGCTTGGGCCGCTTGCCCGGCACAGGACCGATCTCGCAACTACCGAGCATCTCCATGGGTACCACCACGATAGCAGGACCGGTGAGCGTCGAAGCCAGCTCCTCCAGTCGTGCCTTGTGCAGGCTGCCGTCCGCCGCACGCAGCCACACCGGCCACCGCGCATCGGCCGCCGCAACCCCTTCCGGCAACAGGTACAGCCAATTCTCACTCATCTGCTCTTTGCTCCCGCATCGCAGAAAACATACGCCGCACCACACGAACCTGATGCGTGTCCAAATCGATCTCCAGGTCGCTGTACAGGTACATGCGCTTACCTGCCATCTCTGCCTGCACCTCCAGGCGAAACCAGCGGCTGGTCACGGCCAGCCCGCGCCTGTCCAGACCCACGCCCTCCAGTTGGGGCAGAGCCAAAAAACGCTCTACCGTGGGGTAACCCGCTTCGGGGCGCTCGCTTACCAGTTGGCTTGCCACCGTAAGCGACACCTCGGCGGACGCCGCAAGCAGTAGGGCCGGGGCCGTATTGATGTTGAGCCGCGCCTCCTTGGGCAACACCACGACCCAAGGCTGCAAACGCGCCATTACCTCAGCGGAAACACCCGGCAACGTACGCAACTGGGTTGGGTCGAGCATCGGTTGGCCAGCGAGCCCTTCCAAAGCGGGTGGCTCCACCTGCAACGAATGGCACAGGCGCTCCCAGCGCTTGAGCAGCAGCGGGTCGGGTGCCTTGCCTGCCATCAGGGCGCCGAGGTTCAAGCGGCCCGAGAGGTCCTCCAGCTGCAGGCTCAGTTGCCCCTGACCAAGGGTGAACGCTCGGGGCTGGGCCCAGGATTGTCGAACATGAGTGACCTGCAGTACTTCACCTACCTCACGGCGCAAACTCGCCAGGGCATGCTGCTCGCCGGCCTGGGCCAAACGCAGCAAGCGCGACGCTTCGATCTGCTGGCTTACACCACCAATCAGCAGTTGATGACTGCGCAACATACCGGCTGACAGCAACGTGAGCAGCGCCATGACAAGCAGCACGGTGACCAGCGCAAGCCCCTTTTGCCGTTGCCCCCTCATTGGCTGGTGCCTCCCAGCGGCAGTACCCGCCGGATCTGTTCAAAACGCCTGGTCGACAGTGTCACCTCCAGCGCCTGCGGTGGCACCGGCCGGCGCTGGGCCATTGGCCAGCGCGCCTGCCAGCCGCTACCGGGCACGTGCAGACGCCAATGCAGCTCGCCTACACCTTCGAGCAAACGCTGCGGGCGTGGCTGGCCTTGCCCCAGCGTGCGTCGCTGGCGCCACAGCACGCCGTCTTCGAGCCAGTACTCGACAACCCTCAGCTCGCTGCGTTTGAGCGCTTGGCTGCCTTGTTCGCTGGCCAACCAATGGACCCGAGTGCCGTTCAGCAGAATGCCGTAACCGCCCTTGCCCAGGCTCGCGGGCGCATACCCCAGCATGGCGTCGCGCTGGATCAAGCTCATGGCCCTGCCCAGCGCACGCAGCTCATCGGCCTGTGCCTGGCGTGCGTTCTCGGCACGCATGAACACATCGAGCACGCGCGCACTTCCGATAGCCAGGACGGCAAAGATAGCGAGCGCCAACAGCAACTCGATCAAGGTGAAGCCCCCCTGGCGGGTCATCCTGCCCGGGCTAGCGCGGCGCATCCGCCATCCCCAGCCACCCCGTGGCCTGATGCAGCACCTGGCGATCCGCAGCAAGGCCCACACGTACCTGCACTTCCAGCAAGCCACCCACGCCCAGGCGGCGGCTTTCGTGCAGAGTCCAGCGGTGTTGACCGAACATGACCTCCAGGCTCCGCTGGCCGGGAGCCGGCGCAGCTTGCAGGCCCAGCTCCGTCAGGTGGTTGTCGGCCACCCAACTAGCCAATAGGCGCTCTCGAACCCCCTGCGATTGCGCCAGTACATGCTGGCTGGCCGTGGTCACCGCCACGGCCAGTACTGCGAAAATCGCCAGCGCCACCAACACCTCCAACAGGGTGAAGCCGCGTTCAGTGCACGAACTGGGGGTCATTGAGGCCATCACTCGACACGGAAACAAGGCGCACATCGTCCGCCTCGAAATGCAGGGAAAACGGCGTGTGCTCGTCATTACCGTACATCAGCAGTTGCGGCGCCCCGCCAGCCAGGGCATATGGCACAGGTAGCCCATCGATCTCCAAGCGCAGGTCCAGGTCAATATCGCGATGCCTGCCGGCTGCCTCCCAGCCATCCTCGGAGGCTTTGAGCAGTTGGTAGCTCTGGGCATCGATGCGAATACCTTGCGTCAGCCCTTCCAGCACCGCCTGCTGCCGCGCGTACTGCACCAACTGGAGGAAGAGGCTGGCCTCCTGGCTGGCCCCACGCTGCGGATCGCGTGCGAATGTGAACCCGGCCATACCCATCACAATGCCCAGCAACAGCATCACCAGAAGCAGCTCCAGCAGGGTGAAGCCTCGAGAGCGGCGCTGTTTCATTCAGACCAGTTACCGATATCAGCATCCATTTCCTCACCGCCCGGCTGGCCGTCGCCGCCCAGGGAGTAGAGGTCATAGCCCTGGGTCGAACGGGTTCCTGGGCTTGCGTACTGGTAATGCGAGCCCCAGGGGTCGGTTGGCGTGCTCTTCAGATAGCCTTGGGCACTCCATTGACGTGGCAGTGGCGCCAACGTTGGGCGTTTCACCAAGGCGTCAAGCCCTTGCGCGGTTGTCGGGTAGCGGCCGTTGTCCAGACGGTAGATTTCCAGCGCGGTGGAAATTGACTGGATATCGGTGCGAGCTGCGGTCAGCTTGGCATGGTCGGGACGGCTCATGACGTTGGGCAGCACCAGCGCGCCAAGAACCCCCAGGATAATGACCACCACCATGATTTCGATGAGAGTGAAGCCGCGTTCGGCGCGGCGTGATGAACGCATGGACATGTCAGTTGACCAGTTGGTTGAGGTTGAGGATCGGCAGCAGGATGGCGAGCACGATGAACAGCACGATGCCCCCCATCACCAGCAGCATCAGGGGCTCACAGAGGCTCACCAGCAAGGAAATACGCCCTGCCAGTTGTTTGGCCTGAAGGTCTGCGGCACGTTCGAGCATGGTGTCCAGCTCACCGGCGCGTTCGCCGCTGGCGATCATGTGCAGCATCAGCGGTGGCAAGGCTTCGCTGCGTGCCAGGCAGTTGGCCAGCGTGGTGCCCTCACCCAGCTCACGGGCGGCCCGCAGCAGGCGCTCGCGTAGAATCAGGTTGCCGATCACGGCCGCGCTGATGTTCATCGCCTCGACCAATACCACGCCGCTGCGCCCCAGGATCGCAAGGGTGCTGATGAAGCGGGCCGCTTCACTGGCCCGGACAAATTCGCCATATCCGGGCAGGCGCAGTGAAAAGCCATGCCATTGGCTGCGCCTTGCCGGTTGGCGAAGGGCACAGGCAACCAGTGCAATGGCCATGACCAATAGCGCCAGCGCTGCCAAGCCGTAATGGTTCGTGGCATCGCTCAAGGCGATCAGCACTCGCGTTGCCAGCGGCAGCTGTGCATGGTCACGCGAAAAAGCCTGCACCACGTCTGGCACCACATAGCCCAGCAGAAAACCCACCACCAGCAACGAGACAACCAGCAGGATCACCGGGTAAACCATCGCCAGCTGTACCTTCTGTCGCAGGGCCTGATGGTTCTCGCCATGCTCGGCCAAACGCTCGAGCACACCTGCCAGGTGGCCGGAACGTTCGGCAGCGGCCACGGTGGCCCGATAAACCATGGGAAATGCCTGTGGGTAATGCGCCAGGGCCTGCGCCAGCGCATGGCCTTCGACAACCCGCTCAGCCACGCCGCGCAATACCTGACGTACGTGGCGCGGCGTACTCTGCTCGGCAACTGCCTGCAACGCCTCGGTCAACGGCACCCCGGCATGCAGCAGAGTCGCCAGCTGGCGCGTCAGCAGCGAGCGCCGGGCCAGACTCAGGGTATTGCGAGCCAGCAACCGGGCCAAAGGGGATGCCCCCAAGGGGCTAATGCTCAGCACCAGCAACCCTTGCTCGCGCAATGTTTGCCGGGCCTGGCGCGCACCCGACGCTTCCACGGTGCCTCGCTGGCGCACACCCTTTGCATCCTGGGCCTGATAGCGGAACAGCGCCATGTCAGTCCTGCCCCGTAACGCGCAGCAGTTCTGCCACGCTTGTCTGCCCCTGGCAGACCCGCTGGACGCCATGCTGGAACAGGCTTGGTGTATCCACGCGGATCAATTCGAGCATGTCGTCCTGAGACGCCCGGGCGTGAATCGCCTGGGCCAACGCGGGCTTCACCACCAGCATCTCGTGCAACGCCACGCGCCCGCTGTAACCCAGCTGGCATTCGCTACAGCCCTGCGCCTTGTAGAGCCGCGGCGGCAATTCGGCCGGGTGGCCCAGGACGCTCGCCGTGGCCTCGTCCACTTCATGTTCGACCCGGCAATGGGGGCAAAGCCGTCGCACCAGACGCTGGGCCATGATCCCGGCCAGTGAAGATGCGAGCAGGCACGTATCGATGCCCATGTCGGCAAGGCGTGTGATTGCGCCCAGAGCGCTGTTGGTATGCAAGGTGGACAGCACCAGGTGGCCCGTCAACGAGGCCTGCACCGCAATCTCGGCGGTCTCCCGATCGCGGATCTCGCCCACCATGACCACGTCGGGGTCCTGTCGCAAGATGGCACGCAGCCCCCGGGCGAAGGTCATGTCGACCTTGGTGTTGACCTGGGTCTGGCCGATGCCGGGAAGGTAGTATTCGACCGGGTCTTCGACGGTGAGGATATTGCGCGATACCTGGTTGAGGTACGAAAGCGCGGTGTACAGCGTTGTGGTCTTGCCGGAACCGGTGGGCCCGGTGACCAGGAAAATGCCATGTGGTTTCTCCAGCATGCGCATGAAGCCAGCACGCACAGAGCCGGGCATCTGCATATGGTCGATGTCCAGACGCATTGCCTGCTTGTCCAGCAAACGCAGTACCACCCGCTCGCCATGGGCGGCGGGCAAGGTCGACACCCGCACATCCACTTCGTGGCCAGCCAGGCGCAGGCTGATCCGGCCATCCTGAGGCACGCGCTTCTCGGCGATGTCCAGGCGCGCCATGACCTTGATGCGCGAAACCAGCAGTGCAGATAGCTCCCGTGGTGGCGCCAGCACCTCGCGCATGACGCCGTCGATACGCATGCGTACGCGCAGCTGATGCTCGAAGGTTTCCAGGTGGACGTCCGAGGCCCGGGCCCTCACCGCCTCGCTGAACAAGGCATTGAGCAGGCGGATGATCGGCGCATCGTCCTGTTGCTCCAGCAGGTCGCTGGTTTGCGGCAAGGCTTCAGCCAGCTGCGCCAGGTCGATTTCCCGGTCCAGGCCCTGAACAACGGCCTGCGCTGCATCCTGGCCGGGGCCGTAGCAACTGGCCAGGCGCTCGGCGAAGTCGGCATCGCTGACACGCCGCAGGTGCCAGTTGCTGCCCACCACACGGCAGGCTTCGGCAAGGGCGGCCAGCGAAGTGCCTTCTCGCATCAGCAAGGCAGGCTCAGCCGCCTGGCGATCGAGCAGGATGCCGTGACGTCGGGCAAAGCTGAACGGCAGGTCGCTGTTCATGAGCGTGGCCCTGACGCGCCGGGCAGAGCCTGCGACTCGAACATCTGCCGGGGATCTTCCGGCAGGGTCGAATCATCCGCAGCGCGTACCCCTTCGTAGGCGCGTCGGCCCGTCTCGACCAGCTCGGCCTGGCTGCGCAGAATAGTCGGGCGCAGGAAAACCATCAGGTTGGTCTTTTCCTGAGTATCGCTGCGCCACCGGAACAGACCGCCCACCCACGGAATACGGCTGAGCAGCGGAACACCGCGCTCTACCTTGCGCACGCTGTCCTTGATCAGGCCGCCGATCACGATAATCTCGCCATCGGCGGCCAAGATGGTGCTCTTGAGCGTGCGCTTGTTGGTGATCAGGTCGTTCTCGGCCGTGCTGGGTGCAATTTCCGAGCTTTCCTGCTCGACCTCGAGGCGCAGACTGCGCCCTTCATTGATGTGCGGGCGCACCTTCAGGCTGATACCGATGTCCTTGCGCTCGACTGTGGTAAAGGGGTTCTCCGAACCACTACCGGGGGTAACGTAGGAGCCGGTCTTGAACGGCACGTTCTGGCCTACCAGAATCTGCGCCTCCTGGTTGTCCAAGGTCAGCAGGCTCGGCGTCGACAACAGGTTGCTGCGGCTATTGCTGGCCAAGGCCGAAACCAGCGCGGCAAAACGGTCCGAGCCAATGGCCAGGGCGACGCCCCCCGGCAGCTTGGTTTCCTTGCCCAGCAGGTCGGCCAGGGCAGCACCACTTTCGCTGAAGGTAACGCCGCCTTTGAGGCCACCTTTGTCGATGCCCCATTGCAGGCCCAACGCTTCATCGATGCTGCCACTGACTTCGACGATTGCTGCATGGATCAGCACTTGCGCCCGGGGCTGGTCCAGTTGTTGGATGATCTGCTCCACGCGGCCCAGCGTCTGCGGCTCGCCCATTATCACCAGGGCGTTCTGGCTGGCATCGGCCTTGACCATGGCCTCGCCGGGGAGGTCCGCGCCCAGAGCCTTGGCGCCCGGCGTACCATCGAGCCGCTTGCCCACCTCACCCAATACTTCGGCAAGCTGCTCGGCACTGCTGTGTTGCAGGCGCACCACCCGCCAGTTCTGCGAAGTGGCCGGAACCGGTACATCCAGCGAGCGGGTCAGTTGCGCAAGACGTTGCCTGGACTTGATCGGGCCCAGGATCAGAAGACGGTTGCCGTTCATGTCAGCCAGTACCCGAACGCCGCTGTCCGGGCCACCGGCGGCGGCTTCGACCACCGGGAATACAACCTCGGCCTGGGCTTTGCGCAAGGTCACCAGTTCATGATCATGCCGCTGGCCACTGTCGAGCTGCAGGACCAAGTTTTCCAGGCGGTCCAGGTTGGCTGCGGAGTCGGTGATCACCAGGGCGTTGGCGGAGCTGGACGGTCCAATGTAGCCATTGCTGGAAACCAACGGCCGCAGCAAGCCGGCCAGATCGGCAGCGACACTGCCCGACAGGTTGAAAACCCGTGTGGTGACCGCTGCCGGTATGGCCTCCACCTGCTGATTTGCCCAGGCCTTGGCTTCGCTTGCAGGCAGCACCAGCAAGCGGTCGCCGTCGTTCACGGCGGCAAAGCCCTGGGCATTGAGCACCGAGTAGAACAGCCGCCGTATCCCTTCGCGATCAAGCGCCTCGTTCGAAAGGACGGTGATGCGCCCCTGCACGCGCGGGTCGAGAATGATCGGCTGGTCAAGGATCGCCCCGACCTCACGCACCACGTCGCGCACGTCGGCATCGCTCATCGCCAATTGCCAGGTGGGTGCCTCAGCAAGCGCCTGGGAGCAGGCAAGGGTAAGTGAGGCGCCGAACGAGGCGGCGCGCAAGTATCGCATCAGAGTCATTGCACCTCCCGCAACAGGCGGGCTGAGGGGTCTGAAACAGGGCGCGGGCGAGTCGCCGCACCCGTGGGCAGAAATACAGAGGGGGTATCGCTGGACAACGACACGACTTCCTCGCGGCCGTCGATCCACAGCACGATGGAACGCACATTTATTTGGCGCAGCACGCCATGGCCAGGTAACCGGTCTCCGACGCGATAGATAGCCTCGCCGCTGTCGCTTCTCACCAACGCTCGGGCATCGCCCTGGCTGGAAACGAAGCTGGCCTTGAGGGCGATATCCGCCCGGCTCGACTGCCGTTGGCCCGGCGCCTGAAAGCCGAACGCCAGGGCCAAGGTAGCCGCCGACAATGGTTTTTCCGGCAAAGCCGCTGTCGTCACCGGCGGGTCCTGGACGACCGGGGGCGCAACTGCGGGATAAACGCTTTCACGCCATGCCAGGCAGGCAAGCGTTACCAGCACGAACGCCAGCCAAATCAGATACGACGAGCGCTTCATCGTAATCAGGGCAGCATCCGCCTCAGCACGCGCCGCCCGGACAGCTCATGCAAGAGCACGGCGGCGATGTGCATCGAAACGCCAAGGCCTAGCAACAGGCAGGAAGCGATGTGAGTCTTGAACCAGACGTTGTGCCAGAACGGGTCGCTCAGCATGGGCGCGATTGAGAACCAACCGAACACATCGATGACCCGATCCATCATCAGCACACCGGACAACAGCACGATAGCTGTGGTCCAGTACAAGCCCTCATGGGCGACATGAGCGATGCGCTGGTGCTTGAGATGGTCATGCGGGCTGCGTGGTTTGGGTCTGGTCAGGCGCAACAGCCAGCGCAGCATGAATACGGGGATGAACAGCGTCGTCATGGCCACATTGACGAATGCCACAAAGTGACGTGTGGCGGGGGAGACATTCAGGTACGCCACGTAGAAACCGCTGATCAAGACCCAAATGATGACCGTGGCAGAGATCCAGTGCAGGAGGATCTGCTGCCAGCAATATTTTTGTACTTGCATAGATAGTACTCGAGGAGCCTGGCCCCGCCGGAAGGGGCCAGGTCGGACGCTTTACTTCTCGGTCCAGGCCATGTTCCAGTCGGAGCCAACACCTGGCTCGAACTGGTTGGCAGCCGCTGAGTACTGCCCGCAGTAGCCCGAGTTAGGGAACGGCTGGCACTCGTAGACCTTGCCATTCTTAGGCTGCAGCACTGTTGTGCCAGCCTTGTAGCTCGACAGCGATTCCGGGAAAACGAAGTCGTGAGACCCATCGCCAGCCGCTTTGAGCTGAACCGTCTTCTCGTCCTGCAGCAGCACCCGCTCACGCTTGTCCACGCCTACGACCTTGAGGGTATGCTCGCCTTCGGTACTTTCGACATTCAGCACGAACGGCTCGGTGCCGTTGACGCTCTGACGCGAGTAAGAGACCTGCTTCTTGTTGGTATCGAACAGCCGCGCTGTCACTGTCAGGGCCTTGTTGGTCATGACGGTGAAATCCACACCACCCTTGCCGTCGGTGATCGTGTATTCGGGTTTGACATCGTGCAGGTGCATCGTGGCCTGCTCGCCGGCAGCGGTTTCAAAGTGCAGAAGGTAGTTGGTCAGCCCACTTTCGGCTTTGGCGAAGATGCTGTTGGAGCCCTGCACAGGCTCGATATTACCGTCCGCATCCATTTTACCGGCACGTACCAACGTCTGGGTTTCGTTGATCTGCTTGGCAAGCTTGTAAGCCCAGTTGGCAGCTATCGCTTCTTCGGCATTTTCGATCTTGATGCTTACATGGTTTGCAGTACGCTCCCCATTGGCATCGAATGCCCGGGCAGTAACTTTGTCACCAACTTCAAGGTCACGGCTGGCGCTGATTTCAGCCAGGCGCGGCCACTCAGGGACCGGGCCGCCATCCAGCTGGATATCGACGTCAGCGACACTGTGGAAAGCCTTATCGGTATCGCCAACCTTCCAGACGGCGAGAATCACGTGCTGGCCCGAACGGTCGGCTGGCAATGTGCAGCTGTGCCTTGGATTGGTGCCGGTACCTTTTGCTGGTATCTGGTTGCTGCCATCCAACGCACAGAACGGGGTCGAATCGAATGAGTCACGGGTCAACGCAGCGTTGGGGTTCCAATCCGCCTTGGTAATGAAGTACTCCCACGATCGCACCGGATGCGGGGCTTCATAATGCCAGTCGAACTGCATGTTACGGTCCACGACCGGGGTCAGATGCCAGCGATTGGCTGATTGCTCATCTAGTGCGGCAAAGTCGCTCCGAACACCACCACTGGCAATTTTTCCATCTTCAGGGCCCTGGCTTGGGAAGCGCCCTACTACCTCACCAACCGAAAACGGTTCGTACTGTGCCCCTCCGCAGTTGACGTTCAGGTTTTTAAAACCTGCATGGCAGAGCGCTGCACGAGACGGAGGGTCAGCCAGGTAACCATGTGCATTGGCGATTTGCGCCTGCAAACCTGCACCTACGATCGCCATCCACACACCGGTGGCGACAACGCTTTTTCGCAGGGTCTTTCTTGTATTCATCACGAACTCCGAACGCATTGCTGGTTAAATGCGTAAAGGCGCATTTATTGAAATGCAATGCACCTTCAGCGCGAATGGAGCGCGGAGAGTAAAGAAAACAACTTTGCGTTCATGTAGGAATAAACCTGGCAGGCCGCGGTCTTTTCTCGTGGCCTTGAGGCAATTTCCATGTTGGGACTTTCGAAACAAAAGCGCTAAAGACGCGAGGAGGAATTACTATCGATCTTCAATGTCGAGAGCTTTCTCTACATCGAAAGATTCACAGCGACATGCAAGTTTCTTGGTGAAACGCTGACATGTAACTTGACCAAGCCTGTTCAACATCAGGGAAATATCCCCAATCTGATGCGAACAGGCTTGCGAAAGACTCCCCGACCCGAAACCTCGGGGAGCCTCGAATCAAGCGTGATATTGCGCCGACAGCTCATGCACCGCGTTGATGAACACGCCGGCGTGCTCCGGGTCGACTTCCGGTGTGATGCCATGGCCCAGGTTGAACACATGGCCTGTGCCGTGGCCATAGCTGGCCAGGATACGCGCCACTTCCTTACGGATAGCTTCGGGCTTGGCGTACAGCACGGTCGGGTCCATATTGCCCTGCAGCGCCACCTTGTCACCCACGCGGCGGCGGGCATCGCCGATCTCGCAGGTCCAGTCCAGGCCCAGCGCGTCGGCGCCGGCTTCGGCGATGCTTTCCAGCCACAGGCCGCCGTTCTTGGTGAACAGGATCACCGGCACCTTGCGCCCTTCGTGCTCGCGGATCAGGCCGCTGACGATCTTGCGCATGTAGGCCAGGGAGAACTCCTGGTAAGCCGCCGCCGACAGGTTGCCGCCCCAGGTGTCGAAAATCTGCACGGCCTGGGCACCAGCGAGGATCTGGCCGTTGAGGTAGCTGGTGACCGACTGGGCCAGCTTGTCCAGCAGCAGGTGCAGGGCCTGCGGGTTGTCGTAGGCCATGGCCTTGGTCTTGCGGAAGTCCTTCGACGAGCCGCCTTCGACCATGTAGGTGGCCAGGGTCCACGGGCTGCCGGAGAACCCGATCAGCGGCACGCGGCCGTTGAGCTCGCGGCGGATGGTGCTGACCGCGTCCATCACGTAGCCAAGGTCTTTCTGCGGGTCGGGGATCGGCAGCGCTTCGATGTCGGCCGGGGTGCTGATGACCTTCTTGAAACGCGGGCCTTCGCCGCTTTCGAAGTACAGGCCCAGGCCCATGGCATCGGGGATGGTGAGGATGTCCGAGAACAGGATCGCCGCGTCCAGCGGGTAGCGGTCCAGCGGCTGCAGGGTGACCTCGCAGGCGAACTGCGGGTTCATGCACAGGCTCATGAAGTCACCGGCCTTGGCGCGGCTGGCGCGGTACTCCGGCAGGTAGCGGCCGGCCTGGCGCATCATCCACACCGGGGTGACGTCTACGGGTTGCTTGAGCAGTGCACGCAGGAAACGATCGTTCTTCAGGGCAGTCATGTCGGCATCCGGAAAAATAGTGCGGGCATTTTCTCAGACGCACAAAGAAAAGGCACGGCCGTTTGCCGTGCCTTTTCTCTATAGGTATGTCCTGGATCAATAGATTTTGTATACAAAATTCTAATGATGGGGGTTCCGATGGCCCTAGCGCCGGCAAGCCAGCTCCCACAGGGTGAGCCGCAGCCCTTGTGGGAGCTGGCTTGCCGGCGATGAGGCCAGTACAGGCAACCTCAGACTTCCAGGTAGTCCAGGATCCCTTCAGCAGCAGTACGCCCTTCGAAGATAGCCGTCACCACCAGGTCCGACCCACGCACCATGTCGCCACCGGCAAACACTTTCGGGTTGCTGGTCTGGTGCTTGAACTTGCCCTTCTCCGGTGCCACTACGCGGCCCTGGCTATCCAGCTGGATGCCATGCTGCTCGAACCACGGCGCCGGGCTTGGGCGGAAGCCGAAGGCGATGACCACGGCATCGGCCGGCAGGATCTCTTCAGACCCTGGGATCGGCTCCGGGCTGCGACGGCCACGGGCATCCGGCTCGCCGAGACGAGTCTCGACCACCTTCACGCCTTCGACCTTGTCCTCGCCGACAATGGCGATAGGCTGGCGGTTGTAGAGGAACTTCACGCCCTCTTCCTTGGCGTTCTTCACCTCACGACGCGAACCCGGCATGTTGGCCTCGTCACGGCGATAGGCGCAGGTCACCGACTTGGCGCCCTGGCGGATCGAGGTGCGGTTGCAGTCCATCGCGGTGTCACCACCGCCCAGTACCACCACCTTCTTGCCCTGCATGTCGACGAAGTCTTCCGGCGACTTCTCGAAGCCCAGGTTGCGGTTGACGTTGGCGATCAGGAAGTCCAGCGCATCATGCACGCCCGGCAGGTCCTCGCCCGGGAAGCCGCCCTTCATGTAGGTGTAGGTACCCATGCCCATGAACACCGCGTCGTACTCGGCGAGCAGTTGCTCCATGGTCACGTCCTTGCCCACCTCGGTGTTCAGGCGGAACTCGATGCCCATGCCGGTGAACACTTCACGGCGGTTGCTGAGCACGGTCTTTTCCAGCTTGAACTCGGGAATACCGAAGGTCAGCAGGCCGCCGATTTCCGGGTTGCGATCGAACACCACCGGGGTCACGCCGGCACGTACCAGCACGTCGGCACAGCCCAGGCCAGCCGGGCCGGCACCGATGATGGCGACGCGCTTGCCGGTTGGCTTGACCTTGGACATGTCCGGGCGCCAGCCCATGGCGAAGGCGGTGTCGGTGATGTACTTCTCCACCGAGCCGATGGTCACCGCACCGAAGCCGTCGTTCAGGGTGCAGGCACCCTCGCACAGGCGGTCCTGCGGGCATACGCGGCCGCACACTTCCGGCAGGGTGTTGGTCTGGTGCGACAGTTCCGCCGCGGCCAGGATGTTGCCTTCGGAAACCAGCTTCAACCAGTTGGGGATGAAGTTGTGTACCGGGCACTTCCATTCGCAATAGGGGTTACCGCAGCCCAGGCAGCGGTGCGCCTGCTCCACGGACTGCTGCGGCTTGAACGGCTCGTAGATTTCCACGAACTCCTTCTTGCGCTGGCGCAGCAGCTTTTTCTTCGGGTCCTTGCGGCCCACTTCGATGAACTGGAAGTCGTTGTTCAGACGTTCAGCCATTTTTCAAAACCTCTTTACCGCAGTTGCCAGCCTCAGGCTGCAAGCTGCAAGACGATCACTTGAGCACGACAGGCCCCGCGCACGGGGCCGTCACTTGCAGCTGTTGTTACTGCGGGTTGGCACGGGTGCTGGACAGCAGTTGCTTCAGGTTGGCTGCCTTCGGCTTCACCAGCCAGAAGCGCCGCACGTAGTCGTCCAGGTTCTCCGAGAGCTCACGCCCCCACTCGCTGCCAGTCTCTTCCACGTACTCGGCAAGGACCCGCGCCAGGTGGCTGCGGTAGGCCTCCATCGCTTCACCACTGATACGCTGGATTTCCACCAGCTCATGGTTGAGCTTGTCGACGAAGGTATTGTCCATGTCGAGCACGTAGGCGAAGCCGCCAGTCATGCCAGAACCGAAGTTGTAACCGGTCTTGCCCAGCACGCAGACAAAGCCGCCGGTCATGTATTCACAGCAGTGATCGCCAGTGCCCTCGACAACAGCGTGGGCGCCGGAGTTACGTACAGCGAAGCGCTCGCCAGCAGTACCAGCGGCGAACAGCTTGCCGCCGGTGGCGCCGTACAGGCAGGTGTTGCCGACGATGGCGCTGTGCTGGGTTTCGAACGGGCTGCCGGCTGGCGGCACGATGGTGACCTTGCCACCGGTCATGCCCTTGCCGACGTAGTCGTTGGCGTCGCCTTCCAGGTGCAGGTTCAGGCCACCGGCGTTCCACACGCCGAAGCTCTGGCCCGCAGTACCCTTGAAGCGGAAGGTGATCGGCGCCGCGGCCATGCCCTGGTTGCCATGCAGGCGGGCGATTTCGCCCGACACCCGCGCACCGATGGAGCGGTCGCAGTTGCAGATGTCGAGGCTGAACTCGCCACCGGCCTGGTCGCGGATGGCCGGCATGGCCATTTCCACCATCTTCTCGGCCAGCTCGCCCTGGTCGAACGGCGGGTTCTTGTCGACTTCGCAGAACTGCGGCTTGTCAGCCGGGATGTGCGAGCTGCCCAGCAGCGGCGACAGGTCCAGGTACTGCTGGCGCTCGGTGTCGCCTGGCAGCACGTCGAGCAGGTCGGTACGGCCGATCAGCTCGCCGAGGCTGCGCACGCCCAGCTTGGCCAGCCACTCACGGGTTTCTTCGGCGACGAAGGTGAAGAAGTTGATCACCATGTCGACGGTGCCGATGTAGTGGTCCTTGCGCAGCTTGTCGTTCTGGGTGGCCACGCCGGTGGCGCAGTTGTTCAGGTGGCAGATGCGCAGGTACTTGCAGCCCAGGGCGATCATCGGCGCGGTACCGAAACCGAAGCTTTCGGCACCGAGGATGGCTGCCTTGATCACGTCCAGGCCGGTCTTCAGGCCACCGTCGGTCTGTACCCGTACCTTGCCGCGCAGGTCGTTGCCGCGCAGGGTCTGGTGGGTCTCGGCCAGGCCCAGCTCCCATGGGGCGCCGGCGTACTTGATCGAGGTCAGCGGCGAAGCACCGGTACCACCGTCGTAGCCGGAGATGGTGATCAGGTCGGCATAGGCCTTGGCCACACCGGCGGCGATGGTGCCGACGCCAGCTTCTGCCACCAGCTTGACCGAAACCAGGGCCTGCGGGTTGACCTGCTTGAGGTCGTAGATCAGCTGGGCCAGGTCTTCGATCGAGTAGATGTCGTGGTGCGGCGGCGGCGAGATCAGGGTCACGCCCGGCACCGCGTAACGCAGCTTGGCGATCAGGCCGTTGACCTTGCCGCCTGGCAGCTGGCCGCCTTCACCGGGCTTGGCGCCCTGGGCAACCTTGATCTGCAGCACTTCGGCGTTGACCAGGTACTCCGGGGTCACGCCAAAGCGGCCGGTGGCCACCTGCTTGATCTTCGAGCTCTTGATGGTGCCGTAGCGCGACGGGTCTTCACCGCCCTCGCCAGAGTTGGAACGCGCGCCCAGGCGGTTCATCGCTTCGGCCAGCGCTTCGTGGGCCTCTGGCGACAGAGCACCCAGCGAGATACCGGCGGAGTCGAAGCGCTTGAGGATCGCCTCCAGCGGCTCGATCTGCTCCAGCGGCAGTGGCTGGTCGGCCACTTTCACCTTCAGCAGGTCGCGGATCATCGACACCGGGCGCTGATCGACCAGCGTGGTGTATTCCTTGAACTTGGCGTAGTCGCCCTGCTGCACGGCGGCCTGCAGGGTGTTGACCACGTCCGGGTTGTAGGCGTGGTATTCGCCACCGTGGACGAACTTCAGCAGGCCGCCTTGCTGGATCGGCTTGCGCGCGCTCCAGGCTTCGGCTGCCAGCAGCTTCTGGTCGCTTTCCAGGTCTGCGAAACGCGCACCCTTGATGCGGCTGGAAACGCCCTTGAAGCTCAGGCCCACCACTTCCTCGGCCAGGCCGATGGCTTCGAACAGCTGCGCGCCACGGTACGAGGCGATGGTGGAGATACCCATCTTCGACAGGATCTTCAGCAGGCCCTTGGAGATGCCCTTGCGGTAGTACTTGAAGACTTCGTCCAGGTCGCCCAACACTTCGCCGGTACGGATCAGGTCAGCCAGCACTTCATAGGCCAGGTACGGGTAAACGGCCGAGGCACCGAAGCCCAGCAGCACGGCGAAGTGGTGCGGGTCGCGGGCGGTGGCGGTTTCCACCAGGATGTTGCTGTCGCAACGCAGGCCCTGTTCGGTCAGGCGGTGGTGCACCGCACCAACGGCCAGCGAGGCGTGCACCGGCAGCTTGCCCGGGGCGATGTAGCGGTCGCTCAGCACCAGCTGGGTCTTGCCTGCGCGCACGGCTTCTTCAGCCTGGTCGGCGATGTTGCGGATGGCCGCTTCCAGGCCGACGCTCTCTTCATAGTTGAGGTCGATCAGCTGGCGGTCGAAACCTTCGCGCTCCAGGTTCATCAGCGAACGCCACTTGGCGGGCGAGATGACCGGCGAGCTGAGGATTACCCGCGAAGCGTGCTCCGGGGATTCCTGGAAGATGTTGCGCTCGGCACCCAGGCAGATTTCCAGGGACATGACGATCGCTTCGCGCAGCGGGTCGATCGGCGGGTTGGTCACCTGGGCAAACTGCTGGCGGAAGAAGTCGTACGGCGAACGCACGCGCTGCGACAGCACGGCCATTGGCGTGTCGTCACCCATCGAACCGACCGCTTCCTGGCCCTGCTCGCCGAGCGGGCGCAGCACCTGGTCACGCTCTTCGAAGGTGACCTGGAACATTTTCATGTACTGCTTGAGCTGGTCAGCGTCGTAGCTGGCCACGCCCTGGTCATCGGTCAGCGTCGCCTGGATGCGCGTGGCGTGCTGACGCAGCCAGCGCTTGTACGGGTGGCGCGACTTCAGACGGTTGTCGATGGCGTCGGTGTCGAGGATCTGGCCGGTTTCGGTGTCCACGGCGAAGATCTGGCCCGGGCCGACGCGGCCCTTGGCGATGACGTCCTCGGGCTTGTAGTCCCATACGCCGATTTCCGACGCCAGGGTGATGTAGCCGTTCTTGGTGGTCACCCAGCGCGCCGGGCGCAGGCCGTTACGGTCGAGCAGGCACACCGCATGGCGGCCTTCGGTCATTACGATACCGGCCGGGCCATCCCACGGCTCCATGTGCATGGAGTTGTATTCGTAGAAGGCGCGCAGGTCGGCGTCCATGGTCTCGACGTTCTGCCAGGCTGGCGGTACCAGCATGCGCACGCCACGGAACAGGTCGATGCCGCCAGTGACCATCAGCTCCAGCATGTTGTCCATGCTCGATGAGTCGGAACCGACGCGGTTGACCAGCGGGCCGAGCTCGTCGAGGTCGGGGATCAGGTCGTTGGCGAACTTGGTGCGACGGGCCATGGCCCAGTTGCGGTTGCCGGTGATGGTGTTGATCTCGCCGTTGTGGGCGAGGAAGCGGAACGGCTGCGCCAGCGGCCATTTCGGCAGGGTATTGGTGGAGAAGCGCTGGTGGAACACGCAGATCGCGGTTTGCAGGCGCTCGTCACCCAGGTCTGGGTAGAAGGCCGCGAGATCGCGCGGCATCATCAGGCCTTTGTAGATGATGGTCTTGTGCGAGAAGCTGCAGATGTAGTGGTCGGCGTCGTGGGCGTTGGCCACGGACGAACGGCGACGGGCACTGAACAGCTTGATGGCGAATTCCTGGTCGCTCAGGCCTTCACCGCCGATGAACACCTGCTCGATCTGCGGCAGGCGCTCAAGGGCCAGGCGGCCGAGCACGCTGGTATCGATCGGCACCTTGCGCCAGCCGACCAGCTTCAGGCCAGCAGCGAGGATTTCGCGGTCCATGTTGGCGCGAGCGGCTTCGGCTTTGACCGGGTCCTGGTTGAAGAACACCATGCCGACGGCGTACTGCTTGGGCAGCTCGACAGCGAAGTGCTCCTGGGCCACGGCACGCAGGAATTGATCAGGCTTCTGCATGAGCAGACCGCAACCGTCACCGGTCTTGCCGTCGGCGTTGATACCGCCGCGGTGCGTCATGCAGGTCAGTGCCTGCATGGCGGTTTGCAGAAGGTGGTGGCTCGGTTCGCCCGTCATATGGGCGATCAGGCCAAAACCACAGTTGTCCTTGAATTCTTCGGGATGGTACAGACCTGTTTTCATAGACACATTCTCACCAGGTTCACCTCTCAACGGAGGTAAATCTCTTTTTTAACAACCACTTACCATCCACGCCGATCAAACGCCAGCTTTTTTGCGGTGGCCATGGAAAACCATTGTTGCACAGCGACAGCGATGCCCACAAATTTTCATGTCTCACCATTGAAAATTTATGTCGCAATTTTGAATGTTTTTGCGCCATGCGCCGTGATAGCGGCTTGGCTCGAGTCTGAAGCGTTTCAGCCATGACTGCAAGTAAGGCTTGTGGCCGGCAGTCTGGGACAGAAAAGCCTGCCGCGTGACAACGCAGCAGGCTATTCGAAAGTCAGTAATCGCTCAGCAACTGGGCGGCGGGGTGGTGCCGCCCGGAAGGTATCAGCGGGCCGAGGCCAGCTCTTGTTGGACGCTGGCGACGGTACGTGGCCAAGGTTTACCAGCCTGGACCTTCGCTGGCAAGTTCTTGATTGCCGCAACCGCTGCGTCGCGGTTGGCGAAGTTGCCATAAGTGACTACGTACAGCGGCTTGCCC
Organism: Pseudomonas sp. LSJ-87; assembly: GCF_032971465.1. Taxonomy (NCBI): domain Bacteria; kingdom Pseudomonadati; phylum Pseudomonadota; class Gammaproteobacteria; order Pseudomonadales; family Pseudomonadaceae; genus Pseudomonas; species Pseudomonas sp. LSJ-87. The sequence continues at coordinate 228,287 of NZ_JAWJYQ010000001.1, forward strand.
TGCAGGTTTTTCTTGAAGTAGCGATAGTCGCCACCCTGGGCCTTGACGAACGCCTGGGCCGAAGCCTCGGAGCTGGTACCCAGGATCTGCACCACGTAATTGCCCGGTTTCTGCCCGGCGTACCAGCCGCTGTTGCCGCTGCCACCGGCTGCCGGCTTCTCGACAGGCTTGGCGGCCGGCTTGGCCACGGCGACCTGGGTCGGTGCTGGTGCAGGCTTGGCTGGCGCAACCGGCTTGGCAGGCTGGGTTGCGACAGGTTTTGGCGCAGGCGCAACCGGCTGCGGTTGCGGCTGTACCGGCTGGGCTGGCGCCGCGGCTACTGGCTGGGCAGGTACCGGTGCCGGGCCCGCTGGCACACCTTGCGGCGGTGCGATGGTGGTCACGGTTGGCGGCGGGTTGCCTGGCTGCAGGGCGGTATCACCGGCCGGGCTACCCTCTTCACCCTCACCCATGCCCGCGGCCTGGGCCAGCGGCTCGCGCATCACCGGCTGCGACTGGCCAACCAGCGGCAGCGGCATCGGCTGGGACGAACCCGAGAACTCGATGGCCGGGTTGCCACCATTGGCCTGGCCCTCGCCAAGCGGCAACTGGGCCTGGGCGGCAGGCGCTTCGGCAGGCGCCTTGTCACCTTTCTTCGGCATCAACACCGCGGCCGCAACGGCGACCACAACCACAGCGGACAGCGCGAGCACATGTTTTTTAGGCATCTTGAACCCCATGGATGGTCGCTTGGCCGTCGAGCGGCTGGCGATCATGGCTTCGATCAAAGTGTCACGGGCGACCTGGTTGATGTTGCCAGGCCAGCCGTCGGAGTTTTCATGGATATCGACGATCTGTTCACGGCTGAACACCTCGATGCCCCGGCCAGCACCTTCCAGGCGCTGCTCCAGGTACTCGCGGGTTTCTTCTTCACTGTAGGGGGCGAGTTCGATGATGTGGAAGCGTTCTTCCTCGATATTGATCTCGTCCAGCCCGGCAATCAGCGACGGCTCACCGAACAGGAACACATGCGGGCGCCCTTCCGGCACACCCGCCGCCAATTCCAGCAACGCTTGGAGTGCCGACTCGTCGAGTTGTTCCGCATCGTCCACCAGCAAGTACACTTCCTGGCCGGTCAGTGCCAGTTGCACCACCTTGGCCAGGATCGCCTGCATTTCGGCCTCGGCCACATCCAGGCTCTGCGCGACCTGGCCGAGTACGCTGGCGGCATCGCTGGCACCACGGGCGGACACCACCACGCTCTGCACCGCCTGCTTGTTGGTACTGGCCACCAGGGCCTGGCGCAGCAGGGTCTTGCCGCTGCCCAGCGGGCCGGTGACAACCAGCATCAGCTGGCTGTAGCGCGCCAGGTGGTGCAGTTGGCCGAGCACGGGCTTGCGCTGGGCCGGGAAGAACTTGAAGCCGGGCACGCGGGGCGCGAACGGATCGTGGCTCAACTGGTAATGGTCGAGAAAGGCCTCATCGGCATGCAAACTGGTCATTGCGCTGTCACAACCTCAAAGCTGGGCCACGATCGCGCGGTAATCCGCCGACAACGTGGCCTGTAGAATCTCTTTCGGATAGTCGTCGGTCACCACGGCCTCGCCCATCTGGCGCAGCAGCACCAGACGCAGACGGCCGTCGAGCACCTTCTTGTCGACCGCCATGTGCTCCATGAAATGCGCCGGGGTCATTTCCTGTGGTGGCACCACCGGCAAACCTGCGTCCTGCAACAGGCGGATTCCGCGATCGCGCTCGGCCTGGTCGATCCAGCCAAGGCGCATGGACATCTCCAGGGCCATCACCGTGCCCGCCGCCACGGCTTCGCCGTGCAGCCACACGCCGTAACCCATGTGGGTCTCGATGGCATGCCCGAAGGTATGCCCCAGGTTCAGCGTGGCGCGTACGCCAGACTCGCGCTCGTCGGCACCCACCACCGCGGCCTTGGCCGCACAGGAGCGGCGGATGGCTTCGGTCAGCGCCACCGGGTCGAGGGCACGCAGCGCCTGCATATTGTCCTCGAGCCAGGCGAGGAACGGCTTGTCGCAGATCAGGCCGTACTTGATCACTTCGGCCAGGCCTGCGGACAGCTCGCGCGCCGGCAGGGTCTTGAGGCTGGTGGTGTCGATCAGCACCGCATTGGGCTGATAGAAGGCACCGACCATGTTCTTGCCCAGCGGGTGGTTGATGCCGGTCTTGCCGCCGACCGAAGAGTCGACCTGGGACAGCAGGGTGGTCGGCACCTGGATGAAGTCGACGCCGCGCTGGTAGCAGGCGGCGGCGAAGCCGGCCATGTCACCGATCACGCCGCCACCCAGGGCGACCACGGTGGTGCGGCGGTCGTGCCGTGCAGTCAGCAGGCCATCGAAGATCAGTTGCAGGGTTTCCCAGTTCTTGTGGGCTTCGCCATCGGGCAATACCACCGGCAGCACCGAATAGGCACCCAGGGTCTTGCTCAGGCGATCGAGATACAGGGGCGCGACGGTCTCGTTGGAAACGATGGCAACCTGCCGCCCGGCGATGTGCGGCGCCAGCAGCTCGGGCTGGTCCAGCAGGCCTTCGCCAATGTAGATCGGGTAGCTACGCTCGCCCAGGTCGACCTTTAGTGTCTGCATGTATCCCCACAATGTACTTGGGCGCGGCGCCGTTCAGGCACCCGCGCGGTAACGTTGAACCTCGCCTCGGCGCTGGTGGCCGAGAATAGTCCCGGGCTAACGGGGCGGCAACTGCTGCAAGCGCTCGAGAATATCGATCACCACCATGCGTGGCGGCCGCTCGTCGGTTTCCACTACCAGGTCGGCGATCTCGCGGTAGAGCGGGTCGCGGGTTTCCAGCAGGGCGCGCAAGGTCGCCTCGGGATTGGCGGTGCGCAGCAGGGGGCGATTGCGATCACGCGCGGTGCGGCCAACCTGCTGTTCCACCGAAGCATGCAGGTAGATCACCCGGCCACCCTGGTGCAGGGCCTGACGGTTGGCTTCGCGCATTACCGCGCCACCGCCGGTCGCCAGGACCACGCCGTCGAGTGCGCACAGCTCGGCGATCATCGCCTGCTCGCGGTCACGGAAACCCGGCTCGCCTTCCTTGTCGAAAATCCACGGGATGTTGGCGCCGCATCGCAGTTCGATTTCCTTGTCGGAATCCTTGAACAGCAGGCGCAGCTCTTTGGCCAATAGGCGTCCGATGGTGCTTTTACCAGCGCCCATGGGCCCCACAAGTATCAAATTTCGCACAGAATCAACGACTCACAGCAATCGCCTGGTCACTCATGATACGCGGAGTCAGGAAGACCAGCAGCTCGGATTTTTTCTCTTGTAATGCATCGCGTCGAAACAGCCGCCCAACATACGGCAGATCGCCTAAAAATGGCACCTTGTCGACCACATTGTTTTGCGAAGTCGAGTACACGCCACCAATCACGATCGTTTCACCGTCCACCACGCGAACCTTGGCATTGACCTCGTTCTTGCGGATCGGCGGTACGTTGTTCAAGGCATTGACGTAATCCGGCTCGTCCTTGGTCACCCTGACGGTCATGATCACCTTGTTGTCCGGGGTGATCTGCGGGGTTACCTCCAGCGACAGCGAGGCTTCGCGGAACGCTACCGAGGTAGCGCCGCTCTTGCTGGTTTCCTGGTACGGCACCTCGGTACCCTTGAGGATCCTGGCGGTTTCCTTGTCGGCCGTGACCACCTTGGGCTGCGAGATGATTTCGCCGTTGCCGCTCTTTTCCATGGCACTGAGCTCCAGGTCGAGCAGCACGTCGCCACGCAGCAGGCCCAGGCCGATGCTGCCACCCACCCGCTCCACCCCGAGGTCGACGAACAGGTCCTTGCCCGGCAGCGGGTCCTCAACGTAAAGCGGCCCACCCCAGCGCACCCCCAGGCTTTTTTCGTAATCGACGTTGGCCTCGACGATACGCGCCTCGATCGCCACCTGGCGCACCGGTACGTCCAGCTGCGCCACCAGTTGCCTCAGCTCGGCAAGGCGGTCGGCCGGCAGGTGTACCACCAGCGTGTTGGTGCGCTCATCGACACTCAGGCTGCCCCGACCGGTGAGGATGCCGTCATCCGCCAGGCTCGCCAGCAGCAGCTCCGCAAGTTCGGCGGCCTTTGCGTGATGGATGGGCAACAGCTCCCGGCGCAACGGCTGCAACTGCGCATCCAGTGCCTGGCCCACACGGGCATCGACAGACTGCGCGGCAAACTCGGCCGCAGGCGCCACCAGCAGCACATTGCCCTCCTGGCGCCGGGCCAGGCCCTTGCTGCGTAGCACCAGGTCCAGCGCCTGATCCCATGGCACATCCTGCAAGCGCAAGGTGACGCTACCCTGCACGGCATCGCTGGCGACCAGGTTGACGCCAGCATAGTCAGCCAGCACCTGCAGCACCGAGCGCACTTCCACATCCTGGAAGTTCAGCGACAGTGGTTCACCCTGATAAGGCGTCGCCGACGCCAGCGGGACCGGCAGCAGGGCTGCCAGCATCCATTTCATCAACGTTTTCATCGTCGTCCGAGGCCTCCTTGCCCAGGTGCTTTGCGAGTGTGATGAACGCCGTGCGTTCATGCCACACCCCTGCCATGAACAGCCGTTCGCGTACTTCGACCTGGGTTTGATCAACGCTCGCCACCACCCCCTGGTCCCGCCCGACCCGGTCCCCAGGGCGCACGCGATAGAGCCTGCCGGCCGCCATCAGCAGTGCTTCGTGTTCCGCCCCACGCGACAGGCTGCCGACCATCTCCAGTTGCGCCAAAGGCACGTCGGCCAACCCGCTACCCGTCAATCGCGTCGCCCCAGGCGCAAACGGGTCGACCGGGGGCGCTGCCATCACGCCCCTGGCCGGCATGAGCGCAAGCATCGCAGGCTCCGGCACTGGCGCCAGCGCCTGATAGGCATCAACCCGCAACTGCAGGCGCAGCAGGCCAGGCTTGCCATCGGCTGCAGCCAGCTGCAGGTCACCGCTGCGCAGCACACGCGCCTGGCCCAACCAGTCGCCCAGCCACTGGCGCAAGGCCGCGTATCGCCCCACCACCTGTAGCTCCAGCGGTACCTTGCGCAAGCCAGCCTGTTGTTCATCTTCATGTACATCGAAGCGCTCGATGAGCAAGCCGTGCTCATGCCCCGACGCCGCCAGGCGCTCGAGCAGGTCGCTCATGCCCTCCCCGGCCGCCAGGTGCCAATACGCCTCCCGCAAGCGTCGCTCGGCAATGGCCACAGACGCGTGGAGTTGCTCCAGCTCGGCCAGCTGCACCGCGCCGGCTGAATGCTGTTCGTGCAATTCGGCGTGCCGGGCCTCCTCCTGCGCCTGCTGCTGCAGCGCTGCCGGGAGACGTATGGCGCAGCCCAGGCCGAACAACGCCAAGGCCATCAGCACTGGCGCCAGCTGCCTGAAGCGGCTGGAGCGTTCTGCCATGGCCAGCCAGCCGAGCACCTGTGCAGCATTCACGACCAGAACGCCGAAACGCGCGCGCCCAGCAGGAATTCATCGCCGCCCGGCAGGCTCCTGATGCGCTTGAGCTCCAGACCAACCAGCGCACTCGAGCGGCTCAGGTCCCGCATGAACTGCGCGACCACGGCACCGGACGTGGCCAGCCCGGTCATCTGCAGGCTGCCGTCTTCCAGGCTGAGGTCGAGCAGTTGCACACCCACTGGCAACGCCCGCTCGAGGTCAGCGAACACCCCGGCCAGCACATCCTGGTTGGCACGCAGGCCTTCCAGCGCCGCCGCACGTGCCAGTAGCGCCTCATGCTGCGCACGCACATCGGCTAGCGGCTGCAATTGCTCGCCCAACACCTCAAGGGCCGCCTGGTGCCGGATATTGGCCAGCGCCTGCTGCTGCCCGCGCTGGCGGGCCAGCTGGTCGACCAGCGTCACGCCACACAGGGCCAGCAGCGCGCCGGCGACCAGTCGCCTGCGGAAAGACCGCAACGCAGCCTGGCGTTGCCGTTCGCGCCAGGGCAGAAGGTTCAGCCGCATCATCGGCGCAACCCTCCGAGAGCCAGGGCGCACGCCAGGATCATCGCGCCATCGACGTGTTCCACGCGCGCCAGCTCGGGTACCAGGCGACACGGCAGGTTCAACCGGGAGCCGAGGCTCTGCAACTGGCCCGGCTCGATCGGCGAACGGCTGGCGATCAACAGACAATCGGGCAAAGGCTCACCGGCAAGCAGGGCCAGCAGGCGCTCCGGCAGCGCCCCCGCTATCGTCGACAGCCCCAGGTTCAGCTCACGCCGTTGCTGAGGCCGACTCGACTGCCAGCCATGAAGGGTGGTGCTTTGCGCCTCGATACGCAGCAGCGCCGAGCTTTGGTGCCTGGCCAGCGGCAGCATGCGCCCCAAGGCAATGCTGTCGACCTCCACGGCCTCCAGTTGCAACCCGGCCTCCTCGACGATGCCCTCAAGTGGCGCCAGTGCACTCTGCCGACACGCAGCCACCATCACCTCGGCGCAGCCTGGCTGGACGCTAGAGCCTCCCAGTACCTGAAAATCCAGGGCCAGGTCTTCCAGCGGAAATGGAAACAACCGTTCGGCGTCAGCCAGCAGCTGCGCCTCCATTTCTGCCCCGCCCTGTTCCACTGGCAGGTGGCACAGCTTGCAGATCACCTGGTTGCCCGGCAGTGCCAGCGCGACCCGGCGCTGCCTGAGGCCGCTGCGTCGGTAGGCGCGCCTCAAGGCAGCCGCCACGGCGCCAGGCTCTGCCGCCCAGTCACTGCCAGCCGTTGATTCGAACGGCTCTTGTACCGAGGCAAGCACCCGGCAGCGCCGGTTACGCCGCTGCAGTTGCACAATCCGAACGGAGTCGGGGGCAATTTCCACCCCTACGAGTGAACCGGCATCCTTGCCGAAGCGTCCTAGCATCGTGGCATCCTTGTTGTCTGTCGCCGCCATCTGTCGCGGCTACCTGCCCCAACCCCGCGTCAACACTAGGCCGCGCCGGCCCATCGAGGCGACGGGCAGCCTGGCCGGTAACCCGGAGAGGCGAAAAAATGCTTATAATGCCCAGCGTTTTTTGGTCCGCCGGACCTGCGTGCAATCCACTCCCAACCTGGACACCGAAAAGCCTTGATACGTCTGCTGAAGTTCTTCTGGTGGTCTTCCGTCGCAGTCATTTGCGCGCTCGTACTCGGTGTGAGCGGTGCGTTTCTGTATCTTAGCCCCAGCCTGCCCTCGGTCGAGTCGCTCAGAAGCATCCAGTTGCAGATCCCCCTCAGGGTGTACAGCAGCGACGGCAAGCTGATTGCCGAGTTCGGCGAAATGCGCCGCTCGCCGATCCGCTTCGCGGAAATTCCCCCACAATTCATCCAGGCGCTTCTGTCGGCCGAGGACGACAATTTCCTCAACCACTATGGTGTCGACCCCAGCAGCCTGATGCGTGCCGCGACCCAGCTGGTGAAAACCGGCCATATCCAGACCGGCGGCAGTACCATCACCATGCAGGTGGCGAAGAACTTCTTCCTCACCAGCGAGCGCAGCTTCTCGCGCAAGACCAACGAGATTCTGCTGGCCCTGCAGATCGAGCGTGAGCTGACCAAGGACGAGATCCTCGAGCTGTACGTGAACAAGATCTACCTGGGCAACCGCGCCTACGGTATCGATGCCGCCGCGCAGGTGTACTACGGCAAGTCGATCCGCGACGTGAGCCTGGCCCAGATGGCGATGATCGCCGGCCTGCCCAAGGCACCCTCGCGCTTCAACCCGCTGGCCAACCCGGTGCGCGCCAAGGAGCGCCGCGACTGGATCCTCGGCCGCATGTACAAGCTGGGCAAGATCGACGAAGCCAGCTACCAGGCAGCCCTGGCCGAGCCGCTCAACGCCAGCTACCACGTGCCCACGCCTGAAGTGAATGCGCCTTACATCGCCGAAATGGCCCGCGCTGAAATGGTCGGCCGCTACGGCAGCGACGCCTACACCGAAGGCTTCCGCGTCACCACCACGGTGCCCAGCGACATGCAGGAAATGGCCAACAAGGCCATCCTCAACGGCCTCTCCGACTACGACGAGCGCCACGGCTACCGCGGCCCCGAAGCACGCTTCCCGGGGCGCACCCAGGCGGCCTGGCTGCAGGAACTGGGCAAGCAGCGCAGCCTTGGCGGCCTGGAGCCGGCCATCGTCACCCAGGTCGAAAAAACCGGCCTCAAGGTGCTGACCCGCAGCGGCCAGGAAGAGCTGGTAGCCTGGGACACCATGAAATGGGCGCGCCCGTTCATCAACAGCAACTCCCAGGGCCGTGCGCCGCAGTCGCCGGCAGACGTGGCCCAGGTCGGCGACCTGGTGCGCCTGCAGCGCCTGGAGGATGGCAAGTTCAAGTTCAGCCAGGTACCTGGCGCGCAGAGTGCGCTGGTCACCCTCGACCCTTACAACGGCGCCATCCGCGCCCTGGTCGGCGGCTTCTCGTTCGAGCAGAGCAACTACAACCGCGCCATGCAGGCCAAGCGTCAGCCGGGCTCGAGTTTCAAACCGTTCATCTACAGCGCCGCCCTGGACAGTGGCTACACCGCATCCAGCCTGGTCAACGACGCACCGATCGTGTTCGTCGACGAGTACCTGGACAAGGTCTGGCGACCGAAGAACGACACCAACACCTTCCTTGGCCCGATCCGCATGCGCGAAGCGCTGTACAAGTCGCGCAACCTGGTGTCGATCCGCCTGCTGCAGGCCATGGGCGTGGACCGCACCATCGACTACATCGCCAAGTTCGGCTTCAACAAGCAGGACCTGCCGCGCAACCTGTCGCTGGCACTGGGCACCGCCACCCTGACCCCGATGGAAATCGCCACAGGCTGGAGTACTTTCGCCAACGGCGGTTACAAGATCACCCCGTACCTGATCGAACGCATCGAAAGCCGCAGCGGCGAGACGTTGTTCACCGCCAACCCGGCCCGGGTACCGCAAGGTGCCGAGGACCAGGCAGGTGTGGCCGCGCCCGAACAGCCGATCAGCACCGCCGCCATGCCGGGCGAGGCACCCGCAGCCTTCAGCCAGGTGGCGTCTGCACCGCAGGCGCCGGCCGTGGCCGAGCAGATCATCGACGGGCGCACCACCTACATCCTCACCAGCATGCTGCAGGACGTGATCAAGCGCGGTACCGGCCGCCGGGCGCTGGCCCTGGGCCGCACCGACCTGGCAGGCAAGACCGGTACCACCAACGAGTCCAAGGACGCCTGGTTCTCCGGCTACAACGCCGACTACGTGACCACCGTGTGGGTCGGTTTCGACCAGCCCGAAACCCTTGGTCGCCGCGAGTACGGCGGCACCGCGGCACTGCCGATCTGGATGAGCTTCATGGGCGCGGCACTCAAGGACAAGCCTGCGCATGCGCCGGCAGAGCCGGAAGGCATCCTCAGCCTGCGCGTCGACCCGGTCAGCGGCCGTGCCGCTTCGCCGAGCACACCGAATGCCTACTTCGAGCTGTTCAAGGCCGAAGACTCGCCGCCGTCGGTGGACGAACTGGGCACTGGCGCAGCACCGGGCAGCCCGTTGCCGGCGGATGAAGCGGCGCCGATGGATCTGTTCTAAGAGCCCTCGAAGGCAACACCGCCCCTGTGGGAGCGGGCATGCCCGCGAACACCGGCGTAGCCGGTGCCAGCCTCCGCGTTGGATTCTTCGCGGGCACGCCCGCTCCCACAAAGGCCGCGCCAACCCCACCGGTAAACAAAAAGCCCCGGCTCATACGAGCCGGGGCTTTTTTGTGTCGCCAGGCAGCAATCAGCCTTTGAACACGTCATCCACGCTGGTCAGCGGGTAGTGCTTCGGATACGGCAGGGTAGCCACGCCGGATTCGATGGCGGCCTTGGCCACAGCGTCGGAAACGACGGTGATCAGGCGAGCGTCCAGCGGCTTCGGAATGATGTACTCACGGCCAAATTCCAGCGCCTGTACGCCGTAGGCATCGCAGACTTCCTTCGGCACTGGCAGCTTGGCCAGGTCTTTCAGGGCGATGGCAGCGGCGATCTTCATTTCTTCGTTGATGCGCTTGGCGCGAACGTCCAGGGCACCACGGAAGATGAACGGGAAGCCCAGTACGTTGTTGACCTGGTTCGGGTAGTCGGAACGACCGGTAGCCATGATCACGTCGCTGCGAGTGGCATGCGCCAGCTCTGGCGAGATTTCCGGGTCCGGGTTCGAGCAGGCGAACACGATCGGGTTGGCAGCCATCGACTTCAGGCCTTCGGCGCTCAGCAGGTTCGGGCCGGACAGGCCTACGAACACGTCGGCACCGTCGAGGGCGTCAGCCAGGGTGCGCTTGTCGGTGGCGTGGGCGAACTGCGCCTTGTACTGGTTCAGGTCGTCACGGCCAGCGTGGATCACGCCGCTGCGGTCGATCATGTAGATGTTCTCGACCTTGGCGCCCATGCTCACCAGCAGCTTCATGCAGGAGATGGCAGCAGCGCCGGCACCCAGGCAGACGATCTTGGCGTCTTCCAGCTTCTTGCCGGCGATTTCCAGGGCGTTGATCATGCCGGCCGCGGTGACGATGGCGGTACCGTGCTGGTCATCGTGGAATACCGGGATGTCGCACTGTTCGATCAGGGTGCGCTCGATTTCGAAGCACTCAGGCGCCTTGATGTCTTCGAGGTTGATGCCACCGAAGGTGATCGAGATGCGGCGAACGGTGTCGATGAACGCCTGCGGGCTTTCCGATTCCACTTCGATGTCGAACACGTCGATACCGGCGAAACGCTTGAACAGAACACCCTTGCCTTCCATGACCGGCTTGGAAGCCAGTGGGCCGAGGTCACCCAGACCGAGGATGGCGGTGCCATCGGAAATCACCGCAACCAGGTTGCCTTTGCCGGTGTATTTGTAAGCCAGCTCTGGATCACGGCCGATTTCACGCACGGGCTCAGCAACACCTGGGCTGTAGGCCAGGGCGAGGTCACGGGCGGTGGCGGTGGGCTTGGAGAGTTCGACGCTCAGTTTCCCCGGACGAGGTTGAGCGTGATATTCGAGAGCGGCGGTTTTCAGGTCTGACATGGTGGGCATTCCGCTATTTACTGTTCTGACGGACCGCCGAGGATACGCAAAGAGCCGGGGAGCCACAAGACTGGTCGGTCACTTGTGTCAAGGCCTTTAGCCTACGACTTTACGCTATAACCCACGGGGCATACGGCTAACAGTGTGTACAATCTAATAGCGAAATGTCTACATCTTTTAGCCTGAAATGCGCTCCAACATGCTCGGATCGGTCAACGGCAACAGCCAACGTCGCTGCCCGGGCTTGAGGCCGCCCTTGCGGGAACGATCCAGCACCCAGCCACGCGCCTCGACTTGGCGTCCCTTGAGGTTATCGAAGAAGCTGGCGGGGAAGTTGCGCTGCAGACGAGCGGGAACCTGCAGCACCACCGTACCGTCCAGGTTCAGCCAGACCCCGCCACGGTTGCGCTCCACGCCTTCGATGCGGCCCGCAATGACCGCGAAACCCGACTGCCGGACATCCCCGGCACCCACCACCGGCGAACGACGCCACAGCCCGGAGCCAGCCTTGCGCGCAGCCTGCTCGGCAAGCTGCTGGCAAGCGCTGAGGCGTACATTGGGGGCAACCGCGACGCGATAGCCCAAGCCCTCGCTGAGCAACTGTGCTTCGATATTGTCGCCATTGCGGCCGTAGATATGCGCCAGCGTGCGGCCGTATTTGTCCTTGGCCTCGACGCCCGGCTCCAGCCCGACACGCCCGTCGCTGGCCTTGACCAAGGCCTGCAAACGTAGCCTGGCGGCCTCGGCATAGGGCTCGCTGGTGCGCCCGTTACGACCGATTTCCGGGGCATTGATGCCGATCAGTCGCACGCTGCGGCCATCGACCAGACGCAAGGTATCGCCATCGACCACCTGGCGCACCGCCACCTGCTGAGGGCTGCCTGGTAGCGGGCAGAACGCCAGGGCCGGGAAATGCCAGATGACGCCCATAAAAAAGGCGCCCACAAGGGGCGCCTTTTTTTGCAGCAATGCGAAACCCGAGGGGTTCGCCATGCGCATGATTACTTCTTGGTACCGAACATACCGAAGCGATCGGCGAACTTCTGTACGCGACCACCGGTGTCCAGGACTTTCTGCTTACCGGTGTAGAACGGGTGGCACAGGTTGCAAACGTCGATCGCCAGGGTGCTGCCCAGGGTCGAACGGGTTTCAAACTTGTTGCCGCAGCTGCAGGTGACTGCAACTACTTCGTAGTTCGGATGAATATCTGCTTTCATGGTCACTTCCTCGAGCTGCGTGCCGCCACCCAACACCAATTGTTGAATACCGCACGTAATTAGGCGGCGAATAATACCAGAGCATCACGCCAACGCAAGTTGTCGCTTGCACCGACCGTCGTCTGCTAGGCTCGCCAGTCTTTGAAACGCCCTCCGAGACTTTCCGCGTGTCCGACGTCATCCTGCGCCTTGCCCTGCCCTCCCCGCTGCGTCGCCTGTTCGACTACAAGGCGCCGGCAAGCATGGCGCGCCAGGCCTTGACCCCGGGCATGCGCATTCGCGTGCCATTCGGCCGCCGCGAAATGATCGGCGTGCTGGTGGAGGTGTGCGAGCAGAGCGAAGTGCCCGCCGACAAGCTCAAGCCGGCCAGCGCCCTGCTCGACCCGGTGTCGCCGATCCCCCCGTCGCTGTTCAAGTTGTGCCTGTGGACCGCCCAGTACTACCAACACAGCCTGGGTGACACCCTGAGCTGGGCCTTGCCGACCCTGCTGCGCCAGGGCGAGCCCGCCGAGATGCGCCAGGAGCGCTTCTGGCACGTCGCCCCCGGCGCCCGCCTGGAAGACCCGCGCATCGCCCGCGCACCGCGCCAGCGCGATGCCCTCAAGACCCTGGCCCAGCACCCGCACGGCGTGGCCCACAGCCTGCTGGCCAAGCTCAACCTGAACAAGGACAGCCTCGACCTGCTGCTGGCCAAGGACCTGGTGCAGATCGAGGTCCGCCGCCACCTGCCGTCGCTGCGCCACGAACACTGGCTGGCACAGCCGGAACTGCCGCTCAACGAAGAGCAACGCGACGCCTTCGACGCCGTGCGCGAAGGCTTTGGCGGCTTCGGCGCCTTCCTGCTGGCCGGTGTCACCGGCAGCGGCAAGACCGAGGTATACCTGCAACTGATCCGCGAAACACTGGAAGCCGGCAAGCAGGCCCTGGTGCTGATCCCGGAGATCAACCTCGGCCCGCAGACCCTGGCCCGCTTCGAGCAACGCTTCAACGCCCGCATCGCCCTGCTGCATTCGGCGGTGAACGACCGCGAACGCCTGGATGCCTGGCTGGCAGCCCGGGACGGCGAGGCCGACATCATCATCGGCACCCGCTCGGCGCTGTTCACACCGATGAAGAACCCCGGCCTGATCATCATCGACGAGGAGCACGACGGTTCCTATAAACAGCAGGAAGGCCTGCGCTACCACGCCCGCGACCTGGCGCTGGTGCGTGCCCACCAGGAAAACGTCCCGATCCTGCTCGGTTCTGCCACGCCATCGCTGGAAACCCTGCACAACGCCCTGACCGGTCGCTACCGCCTGCTGCGCATGAACCAGCGCGCCGGCGGTGCCCGTCCGCCACGCATGCTGCGCCTGGATGTGAAGAGCCTGCCGCTGGACAGCGGCATCAGCGGCCCACTGCAGCAGGCCATCCGCCAAACCCTGGAGGCGGGCCAGCAAGTACTGGTGTTCCTCAACCGCCGCGGTTTCGCCCCGACCTTGCTGTGCCACGACTGTGGCTGGCTGTCCGAATGCCCGCGCTGCGATGCGCGCATGACCGTGCACCAGCGCTCCGGCGTGCTGCGCTGCCACCATTGCGGTTATGACGAGCGCCTGCCGCAGCAGTGCCCGCAGTGCAACCACGTTGACCTGCGCCCGGTCGGCGCCGGCACCGAGCGCGCCGAGGAGCGCCTGAAAGTGCTGTTCCCGGATTACCCGATCCTGCGTGTGGACCGCGACAGCACGGCACGCAAGGACGCCATGCACAACCTGTTCAGCACCATCCAGCGCGGCCAGCCGAGCATCCTCGTCGGCACCCAGATGCTCGCCAAGGGCCATCACTTCCCGCGGGTGACCCTGGTGGCCATCCTCGATGCCGATGGCGGGCTGTTCTCCGGCGATTTCCGCGCCAGCGAACGCATGGCACAGCTGATCGTGCAGGTTGCCGGGCGGGCCGGGCGGGCCGAGGAACCCGGCAAGGTCATCATCCAGACCCACCTGGCCGACCATCCGCTGCTGGTGCAGCTTACCGAGCAGGGCTACTTCGCCTTCGCCGAGCAGGCCCTGGACGAACGCCGCGCGGCCGGGCTGCCGCCTTACTCGCACCTGGCACTGCTGCGCGCCGAAGCACACAAGCCCGGGCAGGCCGAAGGTTTCCTCGACGAGGCCTGCGCCGCCGCCGAGCGCCTGGTGGCCGAACAGCGCCTGCCCGGCATCGAGTTGCTGGGGCCGGTGCCAGCACCGATGGAGCGCCGCGCCGGGCGCTTCCGCGCGCAACTGTTGATACAGGCCAATACGCGGGCGCCTTTGCATCGACTGATCAGCGCCTGGTTGCTAGTGTTGGAGCAGATGCCGAGCGGGCGCCAGGTGCGGTGGTCGCTGGATGTCGATCCAGTCGACCTGTACTGAATCGACCGGCCTCATCGCCGGCAAGCCAGCTCCCACAGGTTGCGCGCGCTCTTCTGTGGGAGCTGGCTTGCCGGCGATGAGGCCCTCGAACACAACATGGAACCCTTGATGGTTGCACCCCAAAGGTTGGCAACCCGCCCCCAGCCACGGATAATGCCCAGTTTTTCCACCTGCGCATCCAAGCGCTCCACCGCGCTTGCGGTCGAAAAGAGATCCCCATGAAAGACACCATTCGCCAGCTGATCCAGCAAGCCCTCACCCAACTCGTCACCGACGGTGTGCTGCCTGAAGGGCTGTCGCCGGCGATCCAGGTGGAAAACGCCCGGGACAAGACCCACGGCGACTTCGCCAGCAATATCGCCATGATGCTGGCCAAGCCGGCCGGCATGAAGCCGCGCGACCTGGCCGAGAAACTGATCAATGCCCTGCCGGCCAGCGCCGACATCAGCAAGGTCGAGATCGCCGGCCCCGGCTTCCTCAACTTCTTCCAGAACACCGACGCCCTGGCCAACCGCCTGGATGCCGCACTGGCCGACGCCCACCTGGGCGCGCGCAAGGCCGGCCCTGCGCAAAAGGTTGTGATCGACATGTCGGCACCCAACCTGGCCAAGGAGATGCACGTCGGCCACCTGCGTTCGACCATCATCGGTGACAGCGTGGCGCGCGTGCTGGAGTTCCTCGGCGATGATGTGATCCGCCAGAACCACGTGGGCGACTGGGGTACCCAGTTCGGCATGCTGCTGGCCTACCTGGAAGAAAACCCGATCACCAGCGACGAGCTGTCGGACCTGGAAAACTTCTACCGCGCCGCCAAGAAGCGCTTCGACGAATCCGAAGAATTCGCCACCCGCGCCCGCGGCCTGGTGGTCAAGCTGCAGGCCGGCGACCCGGACTGCATGGCCCTGTGGACGCGCTTCAAGGACATTTCGCTGTCGCACTGCCAGAAGACCTACGAGCTGCTCAACGTCAAGCTGACCATGGCCGACGTGATGGGTGAAAGCGCCTACAACGACGACCTGGCCAACGTGGTCGCCGACCTCAAGGCCAAGGGCCTGCTGGTCGAAGACCAGGGCGCCCAGTGCGTGTTCCTCGACGAGTTCAAGAACAGCGAAGGCGAACCACTGCCGGTGATCGTGCAGAAGGCCGACGGCGGCTACCTGTACGCCACCACCGACCTGGCTGCCGTGCGCTACCGCAGCAACGTGCTCAAGGCGGACCGCGCCCTGTACTTCGTCGACCAGCGCCAGGCCCTGCACTTCAACCAGGTGTTCGAAGTTGCGCGCCGCGCAGGCTTCGTCGGCCACCCGATGCAGATGGAGCACATGGGCTTCGGTACCATGAACGGCGCCGATGGCCGCCCGTTCAAGACCCGTGACGGTGGCACCGTGAAGCTGATCGACCTGCTCACCGAGGCCAAGGAGCGCGCCTACGCGCTGGTCAAGGAAAAGAACCCGAGCCTGGCCGACGAAGAACTGCGCCACATCGGCGAAGTGGTGGGCATTGGCGCAGTTAAGTACGCCGACCTGTCCAAGCACCGCACCAGCGACTACAGCTTCAACTTCGAGCTGATGCTCAACTTCGAAGGCAACACCGCGCCTTACCTGCTGTATGCCTACACCCGCGTGGCCGGCGTATTCCGCAAACTGGGCAAGGGCTTCGATGAAGTCGACGGCAACATCGTGCTGCAGGCTGCCCACGAGCAGGACCTGGCCGCGCGCCTGGCGCAGTTTGGCGAAATCCTCAACAACGTCGCCGACAAGGGCACGCCGCACGTGCTGTGCAGCTACCTGTACGACCTGGCCGGCCTGTTCTCCAGCTTCTACGAGAACTGCCCGATTCTTGCCGCCGAAACCCCGCAG
The DNA here is from genome assembly GCF_032971465.1 of Pseudomonas sp. LSJ-87. Taxonomy (NCBI): domain Bacteria; kingdom Pseudomonadati; phylum Pseudomonadota; class Gammaproteobacteria; order Pseudomonadales; family Pseudomonadaceae; genus Pseudomonas; species Pseudomonas sp. LSJ-87. Next base: position 244,699 of record NZ_JAWJYQ010000001.1, read on the forward strand.
CAGCAGCAGAGCCGCCTGCGCCTGGCGGCGCTGACCGGCCGCACTCTCAAGCAAGGTCTGGAACTGCTCGGCCTGGAAACCCTGGAGCGCATGTAAGTTGGCTGCCAAGAAAAAACCCGCACCCAAACGCGGCGCCAGCCGCCAGACGGCGCCGGCCAAGCAGCCGATTCCCGGTTGGGTATGGCTGGCGGTCGGCCTGACCGTAGGCGCGTTCATCGTGTTCCTGATGAAGCTCGAGCCCGGTGGCGAAGACATCAAGCGCACCAAGCCCGAGCAGCAGAAGGCGGAGAAAGTGGCCGAAGCCGGCAAACCGGCGCAGGCCACCCCGCAGCAGCCGGTGAAGCCGAAGTACGACTTCTACACGCTGCTGCCGGAGTCGGAGGTGATCGTGCCGCCGGAGGCCGTGCCAGAGAAGACGCCACCTGTCCCGGCCCAGCCGGTGACCCCGGTGACGCCGGCCGAAGCGGCGAAGATCGACACGGCGCGAGCCCAGGCGGCGCTGATGGGCCAGACCCCGCCACCGGCACCACCGGTGATCAAGCCGGCGGCAACCACCCAGTTCTTCCTGCAGGCCGGTTCGTTCCGCAAGCAGGCCGATGCTGACAAGGTGCGCGCGCAGATCATCCTGCTGGGCCAGTCGGTGAAGGTGGAGTCGGGCACGGTCAAGGACGAAACCTGGTACCGCGTGCTGGTGGGGCCGTTCAGCAACCGCGAGCAGCTGACCGGGGCACAGAAGCAACTGGCTGGGGCAGGTTTCAGCAACCTGCTGCTGCAACAGCGGCAGACCCGTCAGTAACCTGCGTTTGCGGCCCTGTGGGAGCGGCCTTGTGTCGCGAAAGGGCCGCAAAGCGGCCCTATGATTTCAGCGGTGCTGCTGAGCATGCTGGGGCTGCTTTGCAGCCCTTTCGCGACACAAGGCCGCTCCCACAAGGGCTGTGCGTCAACCCCGCCCCGCATTCCGCTCGGAAACCTGGCTGTTCAGCGTCCAGAAGTCATACAGCACCCCCACCAGGAACAGCCCGCCGGTAAAGAAGTAGATGATCGCGGTGATCCACTTGCCCTGATACAGCCGGTGCAGCCCAAACACCCCGAGGAAGGTCAGCAGGATCCAGGCGATGTTGTAGTCAATGCGCCCGGACTGGAACCTGAGGTCGGCTTCACGGTCCATGGACGGGATCAGGAACAGGTCGATCAACCAGCCGATGCCCAGCAGGCCCAGGGTGAAGAACCAGATGGTGCCGGTTACCGGCTTGCCGTAATAGAAACGATGCGACCCGGTAAAGCCGAAAATCCATAGCAGGTAGCCAATGGTCTTGCTGTGGGTGTCGTGAAACGGCGCCCCCTGTTGATAACTGTTCATTCATAGCCCCCGTGGGTTATCCGAAAATTTTCTAAGAAAAAATGTGACTTTCTTGTCGCAGGCCGACGTACGGCACCTGGACAATCGACCAACGGATCAAAGATTGATCAAAAAGCTGTTATAAAGTTGCGCGCCCAACACATAACTATTCATAAGAGCTTCATCTATGCCGCCTTTACTCAAGACATGGCTGACCCTCTGCCTATTATTGCCCCTGGCCGCCCACGCCACCAATCGTGAGCAACGTCTTCCCAATGGTTTTACCGGCTACACCACCAATGCCTCGGTAAGACATGCACCGGTCAAGCAGACCGCGCTGCGCACCCGCCCAAGCAATGCCGCCAGCAGCCGCAGCGTGCCCGGTGTGCCGGTCGCCGCCATGTCGCCGAAGCAGAGCAGCGATGTGCTCAGCCGTGCGGTGAATGTGCTCGGCACCCCTTATGTCTGGGGCGGCAGCAGCCCGAAGAAAGGCTTCGACTGCAGCGGGCTGGTCAAATACGCCTTCAACGACGTCGCCGACGTCGACCTGCCGCGCACCTCCAATGCCATGGCCCAGGGCCACGGCGTCAAGGTAGCCAAGGGTGACCTGAAGCCAGGTGACCTGATTTTCTTCAACATCAAGAGCCGCCGGGTGAACCACGTTGCCATCTACCTGGGCAACGACCGCTTCATCCATGCTCCACGCCGTGGCAAGCGGGTAAGCATCGACACCCTGAGCAAGCCGTACTGGCAGAAGCATTACGTGGTGGCCAAGCGAGTGTTGCCGAAAGAACAGCAGCAGCTGAACCTGGCCAAGCGCTGATCTGATCGGCGCTCTCCTGTCCGGGCCTCTTCGCGGGTAAACCCGCTCCCACAGGTACACCACAGCATTCGAAGGCTGTGTTATCCATGTGGGAGCGGGTTTACCCGCGAAAGGGCCAGCACAGGCACTATAGATCGCTGATCAGCCCCCTCTCCTTCAACCCCCGCATCGCCCCTTCCATCGTCCGCATCCCGTCCGCACCACCCGCCTGCATCACCGAACACAACTGCGCCATCCGCCCTTCCCGAACCAGGTTACGCACCGCTGACGTCACCACCAGCACTTCCCGCGCAGCAACCCGCCCACCGCCCGCACGCCTGACCAGCACCTGCGCCACCACCAGGCGCAACGACTCGGCCAGCATCGCCCGCACCAGCGGCTTCTCTTCGGCAGCGAACACCTCCACCAACCGGTCAATACTGCTCACCGCCGAACGCGTATGCACAGTCGCCAGCACCAGGTGTCCGGTCTCGGCCGCGCGCAAGGCCAGGCGAATGGTTTCCAGGTCGCGCAGCTCACCGATCATGATGACATCCGGGTCCTGGCGCAGGGCACTGCGCAACCCCTGGGCGAACCCACCACAATGGCGGCCGACCTCACGCTGGTTGACCAGGCTGCGCTGGCTACTGTGGATAACCTCGACAGGGTCTTCGAGGGTGATGATATGCAGAGCCCGATCGCGGTTCAGTTGGTCAAGCAGTGTCGCCAAGGTGCTGGACTTGCCGCTGCCGGTCGGCCCACCCACGAGGATCAAGCCATCGCTGCACTGCGCAACAGCTTGAAACACATCCCCCAGGTCGAGTTCATCGAGTGTGGCGATATGCCCCGGGATCAGGCGAAAGGTGGCCGCAGGGCCATGCAACTGGCGAAACAGGTTCAGCCGAAAGCGCCCCAGCACCGGCAATTCCAGCGCCAGGTCCAGCTCATCACCCCGGGCCCACTGTCGGCGCTGGTCTTCATCCAGCATGGGTGCCATGCCCTCGGTCAAGGCGGCAGGGCCCAAGGTCGGCAGGGCCATGCGCTGCAGCTCGCCATCCAGGCGCAGCATCGGTATCTGGCCCGCCGCCAGGTGCAGGTCGGAAGCCCCCGCATCCACGGCCCGGGCCAACAGGTCGGTCACATCCATGAGACTCCCCAAAGGCCTTCAAGTAGGTAGAATGCCGCAAACCCCACAGCCGCCGGCATCAGTCCATGTCCACCCTAGCAGACAACCTTTCCGCTATTTCCGCCCGTATCGCCAGCGCTGCCCAGGCTGCCGGGCGTGAACCGGCCAGCGTCCAGTTGCTGGCCGTGAGCAAGACCAAGCCAGCCAGCGCCATCCGCGAGATCCACGCCGCCGGCGTGTGCGATTTCGGGGAAAACTACCTACAGGAAGCGCTGACAAAGCAGCAGGCACTCGGCGACCTGCCCTTGATCTGGCACTTCATCGGCCCCATTCAGTCGAACAAGACCAAAGCCATCGCCGAGCATTTCGACTGGGTACATTCCGTGGACCGCCTGAAAATCGCCCAACGCCTCTCGGAGCAGCGCCCGGCCGGGCTGGCGCCACTGAACATCTGCCTGCAGGTGAACGTCAGCGGCGAAGACAGCAAGTCTGGCTGCGCCCCTGCCGACCTGCCGGCCCTGGCCAAGGCGGTAGCCGCACTGCCCAACCTGCGCCTGCGCGGGCTGATGGCCATCCCCGAACCTACCGATGACCGCGCCGCCCAGGAAGCCGCCTTCGCCACCCTGCGCCAGTTGCAGGAAGGCCTTGGCCTCGGCCTGGACACCCTGTCCATGGGCATGAGCCACGACCTGGAAGCGGCCATTGCACAGGGTGCGACCTGGGTGCGTATCGGTACCGCCCTGTTCGGTGCCCGCGACTACGGGCAGCCCTGATTCCATGCTTTACTCACTCTTTCCCACAAGGACCTGACATGAGCAAGACTCGTATTGCCTTCATCGGCGCCGGCAACATGGCCGCCAGCCTGATCGGTGGTCTGCGTGCCCAGGGCCTGGACGCCTCGCAGATCCGCGCCAGCGACCCGGGCGCCGAGACCCGCAGCCGCATCCAGGCCGAGCACGGCATCGAAACCTTCGAGAACAACGCCCAGGCCATCGATGGTGCCGACGTCATCGTCCTGGCGGTCAAGCCCCAGGTCATGAAAGCCGTGTGCCAAGCCCTGCAACCGAACCTGCAGGATGGCCAGCTGATCGTTTCCATCGCCGCCGGCATCACCTGCGCCAGCCTGCAAAGCTGGGTCGGCGCTCGCCCGGTGGTGCGCTGCATGCCCAACACCCCGGCACTGCTGCGCCAAGGCGTCAGCGGCCTGTACGCCACCGCGGAAGTATCCAGCGAACAACGCCAGCAGGCCGAGCAACTGCTGTCGGCCGTGGGCACCGCCCTGTGGCTGGAGCAGGAGCAGCAACTGGACGCCGTGACGGCTGTCTCCGGCAGCGGCCCGGCGTATTTCTTCCTGCTGATCGAAGCCATGACCGCGGCAGGCGAAAAACTTGGCCTGCCACGTGAAACCGCCTCGCAGCTAACCCTGCAGACAGCCTTGGGCGCCGCACGCATGGCGGTTGCCAGCGATGTCGATGCTGCCGAACTGCGCCGCCGTGTCACCTCGCCTGCCGGCACTACCGAAGCGGCGATCAAGTCGTTCCAGGCCAGCGGCTTCGAAGCCATCGTCGAACAGGCGCTGCAGGCTGCGGCTACACGTTCCGCCGAGCTGGCCGAACAACTGGGCAAATAAGGAGCCTTAGATGAATGCACTGTCCGGCGCCGCGATCTTCGTGGTGCAAACCCTGGTCAGCCTGTACCTGGTGATCGTCCTGCTGCGCTTCGTCCTGCAGCTGGTCAAGGCCAACTTCTACAACCCACTGTGCCAGTTCGCCGTGCGCGCCACACAACCGCTGCTCAAGCCGATCCGCCGGGTCATCCCCAGCGTTGGTGGGCTGGATACCTCGTCGCTGCTGTTGTCGGTGGTCATCCAGGCGTTGCTGATGGCTTTCGTGCTGATGGTCACCTACGGCACCTTCGGTGACATCCTGCACCTGCTGATGTGGGCCATCATCGGTATCACCTCGCTGTTCCTGAAGATTTTCTGGGTCGCGATGATCGTCATGGTGATCGTGTCCTGGGTTGCTCCCAACAGCCACAACCCGGCGGCCGAACTGGCCTACCAGATCAGCGAACCGGTGCTGGCACCGTTCCGCCGCATCGTGCCCAACCTGGGCGGCATGGACATCTCGCCGATCTTCGCCTTCCTCGCGATCCAGGTGATCCAGTCGTTCGTCATGCCGCCGCTGGCCGCCTATGCCGGCATGCCACAAGAGCTGTGGCGGATGATCTGAGCCTCACCTGACCCTGGTTGCTTCCAGCGACAAGCCTCTGCTTGCCGCTGGGGGTAGCGCTCTTTAGACTTACGCCTCCGTCAAGCGTGAGCAGGGTCGATGTCCACTGTCTTTCCCGAAGATTCCGTCGGTCTGGTAGTACCGCAAACCGCCCGGTTCGATGAACCGCTGGCACTGGCTTGTGGCCGCTCCCTGGCCAGTTACGAACTGGTCTACGAGACCTATGGCACCCTGAACGCCAGCGCGAGCAACGCCGTGCTGATCTGCCATGCCCTTTCCGGCCACCACCATGCCGCTGGCTACCATGCCGCCACCGACCGCAAGCCGGGCTGGTGGGACAGCTGCATCGGCCCTGGCAAGCCGATCGACACCAACCGCTTCTTCGTGGTCAGCCTGAACAACCTGGGCGGCTGCAACGGCAGCACCGGCCCCAGCAGCATCAACCCGGCCACCGGCAAGCCCTATGGCGCCGACTTCCCGGTGCTGACCGTGGAAGACTGGGTGCACAGCCAGGTGCGTCTCGCCGAGCGCCTGGGCATCCAGCAGTGGGCCGCCGTGGTCGGTGGCAGCCTGGGTGGCATGCAGGCGCTGCAGTGGACCATCAGCTACCCCGAGCGCGTGCGCCATTGCGTCGACATCGCCTCGGCGCCCAAGCTGTCGGCACAGAACATCGCCTTCAACGAAGTGGCACGCCAGGCCATCCTCACCGACCCCGAATTCCACGGTGGATCGTTCCAGGACCAGGGCGTGATCCCCAAGCGCGGCCTGATGCTGGCGCGCATGGTCGGCCACATTACCTACCTGTCGGACGACTCGATGGGTGAAAAATTCGGCCGCGAGCTGAAGAGCGACAAGCTCAACTACGACTTCCACAGCGTCGAATTCCAGGTCGAGAGCTACCTGCGCTACCAGGGCGAGGAGTTTTCCGGGCGCTTCGACGCCAACACCTACCTGCTGATGACCAAGGCGCTGGACTACTTCGACCCCGCCGCCGCCCAGGGCGGCGACCTGGCGGCCACCCTGGCCCACGTCAAGGCGGATTACTGCATCATGTCGTTCACCACCGACTGGCGCTTCTCCCCGGCCCGTTCGCGCGAGATCGTCGACGCCCTGATGGCCGCGCGCAAGAACGTCTGCTACCTGGAGATCGACTCGCCTTACGGGCACGACGCCTTCCTGATCCCCACGCCTCGCTACATGCAGGGTTTCTCGAACTACATGAACCGCATTGCCATCTGAGGACAGCATGAGAGCCGATCTGGAAATCATCCACGACTGGATCCCCGCCGGCAGCCGGGTACTCGACCTGGGCTGCGGCAGCGGCGAACTGCTGGCCTCGCTGCGCGACCGCAAGCAGGTCACCGGCTATGGCCTGGAGATCGACGCCGACAACATCGCCGCCTGCGTGGCCAAGGGCGTCAACGTCATCGAGCAGGACCTGGACAAGGGCCTGGGCAACTTCGCCAGCAACAGTTTCGACGTGGTGATCATGACCCAGGCCCTGCAGGCCGTGGAGTACCCCGACCGCATCCTCGACGAGATGCTGCGCGTGGGCCGCCAGTGCATCATCACCTTCCCCAACTTCGGTCACTGGCGTTGCCGCTGGTACCTGGCGACCAAAGGCCGCATGCCGGTTTCGGACTTCATGCCGTACACCTGGTACAACACGCCGAACATCCACTTCTGCACCTTCGCCGACTTCGAAGAGCTGTGCCACGAGCGCCGCGCCAAGGTGCTAGACCGCCTGGCGGTCGACCACTTGCACCGCAACGGGTGGGGTGGCCGGCTTTGGCCTAATCTTCTAGGTGAGATCGGCATCTACCGCGTCAGCAGCCCGGGCCTGCAAGAACATCAGCTCGCGGTCTGACGCCCACCGGAGGAATCACCCCATGCGTCGCCTAGCCCTGTTCCTGATCAGCCTGTGCCTGGCCCTGCCGGTACTGGCTGCCGATGCTGCCCGTCCCGAGCGCAAGGAAGTGTTTGGCGACGTGACGGTGCACTACAGCGCGTTCACCTCGAGCATGCTGACACCGGAGGTGGCCGCAGCCACCGGCCTGGTACGCAGCAAGAACCAGGGCGTACTCAACATCGCCGTGCTCAAGGCCAACAAGCCCGCCATGGCGGTGGTCAGCGGCACGGTCAAGGACCTGACCGGGCGCAGCAGCCCGCTGTCGTTCAAGCAGATCACCGAACAGGGCGCGGTGTACTACATCGCCCAGTTCAAGATCGACCAGCCAGAAACCGTCACCTTCGACCTGAATATCGAAACCGGCGGCATCAGCAACTCCCTCAGCTTCAATCAGGACGTTTTCCCAGGCGAATGATGAATTTCCAGCAACTCGTATTGGCCAGCCACAACGCCGGCAAACTCAAGGAACTCCAGGCCATGCTCGGCGCGTCCGTGCAACTGCGCTCGATCGGCGAGTTCAGCCAGGTCGAGCCGGAAGAAACCGGCCTGTCGTTCGTCGAGAACGCCATCCTCAAGGCGCGCAACGCCGCACGCATTTCCGGCCTGCCGGCCCTGGCCGACGATTCGGGCCTGGCGGTGGATTTCCTCGGCGGCGCGCCGGGCATCTACTCGGCGCGCTATGCCGACGGCAAGGGTGACGCGGCGAACAACGCCAAGCTGCTCGAAGCACTGAAAGACGTGCCTGAAGCCGAGCGTGGCGCACAGTTCGTCTGCGTCCTGGCACTGGTGCGCCATGCCGACGACCCGCTGCCGATTCTGTGCGAAGGCCTGTGGCACGGGCGCATCATGTTCGAGGCCAGTGGCGAGCACGGCTTTGGCTACGACCCGCTGTTCTGGGTACCGGAGCGCAGCTGCTCCAGTGCCGACCTGGCCCCTGTGGACAAGAACCAGCTCAGCCACCGCGCCCGCGCCATGGCCCTGCTGCGCCAACGTCTGGGCCTGGCATGATCGAAACGCTGTCCACCCCCGGCGCGGCGGGCTTCACCAGCCTGCCGCCGCTGGCGCTGTACATCCACATCCCGTGGTGCGTACGCAAATGCCCTTACTGCGACTTCAACTCCCACGCTGCCGGGCCTGAACTGCCGGAAGATGCCTACGTCGCCGCCCTGCTGACCGATCTCGACCAGGAGCTGGCCGCCGTGCAAGGCCGGCCGATCAGCTCGATCTTCTTCGGCGGCGGTACCCCCAGCCTGTTCAGTGCCGACGCCCTTGGCCGACTGCTGCGTGGCGTAGAGCAACGCATCCCGTTTGCGCCGGACATCGAAATCACCCTGGAGGCCAACCCGGGCACGTTCGAGCAGGACAAGTTCAAGGCCTACCGGCAAACCGGCATCAACCGTCTGTCCATCGGTGTGCAAAGCTTCCAGCCAGCCAAACTGCAGGCGCTGGGGCGTATCCACAACGGCGATGAAGCGGTCCGCGCCGCCGGTATGGCGCGCGCCGCCGGCTTCGACAACTTCAACATGGACCTGATGCACGGCCTGCCCGACCAGTCGCTCGACGACGCGCTGGGCGACCTGCGCCAGGCCATCGACCTGGGGCCGACGCACCTGTCGTGGTACCAGCTGACCGTGGAGCCAAACACGGTGTTCTGGAACCAGCCGCCCGAGCTGCCCGAGGACGACATCCTCTGGGATATCCAGGAGGCCGGCCAGGCACTGATGGCCGAACACGGCTTCCGCCAGTACGAGGTCTCGGCCTATGCCCAGGCGGGGCGCGCTGCCCGGCACAACCTCAACTACTGGCGCTTTGGCGACTTCATCGGCATCGGCGCTGGTGCCCACGGCAAGCTGACCTTCGCCGACGGGCGCATCCTGCGCACCTGGAAAACCCGCCTGCCCAAGGACTACCTGAACCTGGCCAAGCCGTTCAAGGCCGGCGAAAAGCTGCTGCCAGTCGACGAGCTGCCGTTCGAGTTCCTGATGAACGCCCTGCGCCTGACCGATGGGGTGGAAGCCGAACTGTTCACCCAACGCACCGGTTTACCGCTGGCACAACTGCGCGAGGCACGCCGCGCGGCCGAACAAAAGGGCCTTTTGCAGGTCGAACCGGATCGACTGGTGGCCACGCCAAGGGGCCAGTTGTTCCTCAATGACCTGCTGCAGTATTTCTTGACCTAAGGATGACCCATGGATCTGGTACTTGATCTGCTCGCGACGGTTTCTCGCTGGAGCCGCAGCAACCTGTCGGAGATTTCACTGGCCTTGGTAGGCTGCCTGCTGGTGCTGTTCGGCACTGATATCAAAGGCTGGGTGGAACAGCGCCTGGGCGGCCTGGCGGGCGCCCTGCGCGTACCGTTCATGGCCTTGTTGGTGATGATCGGCAGTGGTGCGGCGCTGATCTATGCCACGCCTTGGGTGGTGAAAGGGCTGAGCCAGTTCAACAACTACGCGCTGGCGCCGGTGTTGCTGGTGGTACTGGTGCTGATCGGGGTGGTGGCGGATCGACGGGGCTGAGCCACGGCCTTGCACTGAACCCGTGTAGGAGCGGCCTTGTGTCGCGATGGGCCGCAAAGCGGCCCCAGCACTTGCTGCCTCACCGCTGACATCCTGGGGCCGCTACGCGGCCCATCGCGACACAAGGCCGCTCCTACAATGACCGCGTAATCTGGCGAGTACAGAGATGGGTTGTAAAAGCTGCCCCGGAGAACCAGGGCAGCCCTACCACCTGACTAGCCCTTACTGGGCATCATCGAAGTGATCGCGCATGAAGTCCCGAACGGTCTTGAGCACAGTCAAGATCCGGATGAACGTCCAAACGCGGCTCAGCGCATCAAGCAAACGCTTCATATGCCTTGGCCTCCGTGTTGGCGGGCCAATCTTCCAGCATCTAACCGGTACTTCGATGCCTTCGAAAACTGTGTGGACGTTTTCGGTGAAGTGGCCAGGTTGATGGCCCTTCGAAATCAGATACCGGCATGGTTCTCAGGCCATGTCGAAGGGGCCGGAAAGCAGAATTCTTCTCCTACCCGGCCCATCACCGAATTCGTTCATACAGGAGCAGTGCGATGATAATTGGGATACGTGGCCAAAGCTGTTAACCGCGTTGACACACGTGATGCTGGATATTTCTGATCATTGACGGGCCTTTTCTGGCTGCCTATGATCCACTGACTGTGTGGATGTTTTCGGTGAGTCCCAGAGCGAAGGATACTCAGTCCTGTCGCTCACATAAAAAAACCGCCCTTCTCAAGGCGGTTTTTTTTTCGCCTGCATTTTTGCAGGCATCGGCATATCGAAAGGCCGTATCAGCCGGTCAATCCACCTTCTCGAACTTCAAATCCCAAACCCCATGCCCCAGCCGCTCGCCGCGGCGCTCGAACTTGGTGATCGGGCGCTCTTCCGGGCGCGGCACGTAGGTACCGTCAGCCGCACGGTTGCGATAGCCCGGGGCAGCGCTCATCACTTCCAGCATGTACTCGGCATACGGTTCCCAGTCGGTGGCCATGTGGAACACGCCACCGGGCTTGAGCTTGCGTCGTACCAGCTCGGCGAACTCCAGCTGGACGATGCGGCGCTTGTGGTGGCGCGCCTTGTGCCATGGGTCGGGGAAGAACAGCATCAGGCGGTCGAGGCTGTTGTCCGCCACGCAGCGGTTCAGCACTTCGATGGCATCGCAGTCATATACCCGCAGGTTCTTCAGGCCCTGGGTCAGCACGCCGTTGAGCAGCGCGCCAACACCCGGGCGGTGTACTTCCACACCGATGAAGTCCTGTTCAGGCGCGGCAGCAGCCATTTCCAGCAGGGAATGGCCCATGCCGAAGCCGATCTCCAGGGTGCGCGGCGCCGAGCGGCCGAATACCTGGTCGTAGTCCACCGGGCTGTCGGCCAGCGGCAGGATGTACAGCGGGCCGCCCTGCTCCAGGCCACGTTGCTGGCCTTCGGTCATGCGCCCGGCGCGCATCACGAAACTCTTGATGCGGCGGTGCGGGCGGGCTTCGCCGTCGGGGGTGATCGGCGTATCGTGCGATTCAGTCATCAGGGGCTCTTACTTGATCAGACCATCCAGCGGCGAAGAGGCGCTGGCATAGAGTTTCTTCGGCATACGGCCGGCCAGGTAGGCCATGCGACCTGCGACGATGGCGTGCTTCATGGCCTCGGCCATCAGCACCGGCTGCTGGGCGTGGGCAATGGCCGAGTTCATCAGCACCGCTTCACAGCCCATTTCCATGGCGATGGTGGCGTCGGACGCGGTACCCACGCCAGCATCGACCAGCACCGGCACCTTGGACTCTTCCAGGATGATCTGCAGGTTGTAGGGGTTGCAGATACCCAGGCCGGTACCGATCAGGCCAGCCAGCGGCATGACCGCGATGCAGCCGGCTTCGGCCAGCTGGCGGGCGATGATCGGATCGTCGCTGGTGTAGACCATCACGTCGAAACCATCCTTGACCAACACTTCGGCGGCCTTGAGGGTTTCGATCACGTTGGGGAACAGGGTTTTCTGGTCAGCCAGTACTTCCAGCTTGACCAGGTTGTGGCCATCCAGCAGTTCGCGGGCCAGGCGGCAGGTGCGCACGGCTTCGACCGCGTCGTAGCAGCCAGCGGTGTTCGGCAGGATGGTGTAGCGGTCCGGTGGCAGCACATCGAGCAGGTTCGGCTCGCCCGGGTTCTGGCCGATGTTGGTGCGGCGCACGGCAACGGTGACGATCTCGGCACCCGAGGCTTCGATGGCCAGGCGGGTTTCTTCCATGTCACGGTACTTGCCGGTACCGACCAGCAGGCGCGACTGGAAATTACGCCCGGCCAGGGTGAAGGGCTTGTCGCTACGAACGTTGCTCATGGTTGTTCCTCGGGAAAAGGTTGCTGGGCTTGCAGGTGAATCGCCGGCCGGAATCAGCCGCCACCGATGGCGTGGACCACTTCGACCTGGTCGCCGTCGTTCAACAGCGTGCTGTCGTGCTGGCTACGCGGCACGATATCCAGGTTAAGTTCCACCGCGACGCGGCGCCCGGTCAGCTCCAGGCGGGCCAGCAGGGCCGCGACGCTTTCGCCAGCGGGCAATTCGTAAGGTTCACCGTTCAGTTGAATGCGCATGCGCACGGCCACCATTGTTCTTTGGGGCCCGCATTCTAGCGCTGAACCGCCCTGCAACCCAAGGGCGCTGCACGCCATTAGTCGCGATTGTGGACCACTCGGTCAACCGAGCCGCCAGGCTGCCAGGCCCAGGCACAGCCAGCCGGCGAGGAAGCACAGGCCCCCAATCGGGGTGATCATGCCGAGCTTGCCCAGGCCGCTGAGGGTCAGCAGGTACAGGCTACCGGAGAACAGCACTATCCCCACGGCAAACAGGCCGCCAGCCCAGCCGACCAGGCGCCCTGGCAGGTGCACCGAGAGCACGGCGACAGCGAAGATCGCCAGGGCATGCACCAACTGGTAGGTCACACCAGTCTGGAAGATCGCCAGATAGTCGGCCGTCAGCCGGCTTTTCAGGCCATGGGCAGCGAAAGCGCCCAGAGCGACACCGGTGAAGCCGAAAAAGGCGGCAAGCATCAGGAAGCTGCGAAGCATGGGACGACTCCTTGGATCGGGTCTGTATAATGGCCCCTTCCACCCGTACGGCCAAGCCATCGTCATGCTGCCAACCCTTCTCCGCCGCCTCTCCCGCGCCCTGCTCTGGTTCGCTGCCGGCAGCATCGTGCTGGTGCTGGTGTTCCGCTGGGTGCCACCACCCGGTACGGCGCTGATGGTCGAGCGCAAGGTGCAGTCCTGGGTGAATGGCGAGCCGATCGACCTGCAGCGCGACTGGGAGCCGTGGGAGAACATCTCCGACGACCTCAAGGTCGCAGTCATTGCTGGCGAGGACCAGAAGTTCGCCAACCACTGGGGCTTCGACATCCCGGCTATCCAGGCGGCGCTGGCCTACAACGAGCGCGGCGGCAGCATTCGCGGTGCCAGCACCCTGACCCAGCAGGTGGCCAAGAACCTGTTCCTGTGGTCCGGGCGCAGCTGGTTCCGCAAAGGGCTGGAGGCCTGGTTCACCGCGTTGATCGAGCTGTTCTGGTCGAAAGAGCGGATTCTCGAGGTCTACCTGAACAGTGCCGAATGGGGCAAAGGTGTGTTTGGCGCCCAGGCGGCAGCGCGCTACCACTTTGGCATCGATGCGAGCAGGCTTAGCCGCCAGCAGGCGGCGCAGCTGGCGGCGGTGCTGCCGAGCCCGATCAAGTGGAGTGCCAGCCGGCCGAGCGCCTACGTGGCCAGCCGGGCCGGCTGGATTCGCCGGCAGATGAGCCAGTTGGGTGGGCCCAGCTACCTGATGCAGCTCGACACTTCGCGCAAGCCTTGAGGGCCTCTTCGCGGGCACGCCCGCTCCCACAGTGCCAGCATTACCCCTGAGGCCTGTGCAGTACCTGTGGGAGCGGGCGCGCCCGCGAAAAGGCCGGTAAATCTTGCGCAAAAAAAAGCCGCTCACCCTATGCGGGCCAGCGGCTTTTCCTTGCAGCCAGGGCTCGATCAGGCCGCGATCAGCGCCTTGACCTTGTTCATCGCATTCTTCTCCAGCTGGCGAATCCGCTCAGCCGAAACGCTGTACTTGTCCGCCAGCTCATGCAACGTGGCCTTCTCTTCCGCCAACCAGCGCTGGTAGAGAATGTCACGGCTACGCTCGTCCAGCCCTTGCAGTGCTTCGTGCAGGTTGCTGGTGGAGTTGTCGCTCCAGTCGGCATCCTCCAGCTGCACTGCCGGGTCGTAACGGTGGTCTTCCAGGTAATGCGCAGGCGACTGGAAGGCACTGTCGTCGTCAGCTTCCGCTGCCGGGTCGAACGCCATGTCCTGGCCGCTGAGGCGGCTTTCCATCTCGCGCACTTCACGCGGCTCCACGCCCAGGCTTTCCGCCACGCGGTGCACTTCGTCATTGTTCAGCCAGGCCAGACGCTTCTTCTGGCTGCGCAGGTTGAAGAACAGCTTGCGCTGGGCCTTGGTGGTGGCCACCTTGACGATGCGCCAGTTGCGCAGGATGAACTCGTGGATCTCTGCCTTGATCCAGTGCACGGCGAACGACACCAGGCGCACGCCCATTTCCGGGTTGAAGCGCTTGACGGCTTTCATCAGGCCGACGTTGCCTTCCTGGATCAGGTCGGCCTGGGCCAGCCCGTAGCCGGCATAGCTACGGGCGATATGTACGACGAAACGCAGGTGGGCCATCACCATTTGACGAGCGGCCTCGACATCCTGCTCATAATAGAGACGCTCGCCCAGATCACGCTCCTGCTCGACAGTCAGCAGCGGGATGCTGTTGACCGTGTGCACGTAGGCTTCCAGGTTTGCACCGGGTACCAGGGCATAGGCAGGTTGCAACGATGTGGTCATTCAAGAACCTCCGACTTACAGAACTCGCGCCTTGTGGGCGCTGCCAACATTGACCTGGAACGACGGTACAAGTTCCATAGTGAAGAATTTGTCAATGCTGGCACGTAAAAACTATCGCGGCGCCAGCTCGTTCAAATGGCGGGCCACTGCGATCCATGCACCGATATACCCCAACAGCACCGCTCCGATCAAGAGCGACAGACCATCGGACGCCGGCACCCCGCCCAGGGCGAAGTCGCTGCCGTACAGCCCGGAAAGCCCTACCACCGCCTCGTTCAGCCAGTTCAGGCCAAACGCCAGGATGCCCCATGCGATCACCCCTGCACCCAGGCCATACAGCGCACCCATGTACAGGAAAGGCCGGCGTACGTAGGCATCCGTGCCACCGACCAGCTTGATCACTTCGATCTCGGTACGGCGGTTTTCAATGTGTAGACGAATTGTGTTACCGATTACTAACAGCAGGGCAGAAATCAGCATCACGGCCAGGCCAAAGACAAAGCGGTCACCCAGCTTGAGGATGGCCGCCAGGCGCTCGACCCAAACCAGGTCGAGTTGCGCCACTTCCACCCGCGGCAGCTCCGACAGGCGCTGACGCAAGGCTTCAAGGGCCGGCTTGTCGACTTCGGTAGGGGTCACCACCACCACGCCAGGCAGCGGGTTGTCAGGCAGCTCACGCAGGGCTTCGCCCAGGCCGGACTGTTGCTGGAACTCCTCCAGCGCCTGCTCGCGGCTGACATACTGCGCGTCGGCCACGCCAGTCATGCCCTTGATCTCGTCGCGCAGCGCCTCGCCTTCGCGGCTGCCGGCATCGAGCTTGAGGTACAGCGAAATCTGCGCGGCGCGCTGCCACGAGCCGCCAAGCTTCTCGACGTTCTTCAGCAGCAGCGACAGGCCCATGGGCATGCTCAGCGCCACCGCCATCACCAGGCAGGTGAAGAAGCTGCCGATCGGCTGCTTGCCCAGCCGACGCAGGCTGTCGGCCATGCTGGCACGGTGGCTTTCCAGCCAGGCATGCAGCAGGGTGCGGAAATCCGGGCCGTCATCGTCGTCGTGCTTTTTCTTTGCCGGTTGCGGGTCGGCCGGTTTCGGCGCAACCCGCTCGGAAACCTTCGGCGTACGTGTAGTGCTCATTGCCCGGCCTCCCCATCGCCGATCAAGCGGCCGCGCTGCAAGGTCAGCATGCGGTGGCGCATGCGCGCAATCAGTGCCAGGTCGTGGCTGGCGATCAATACCGTGGTACCCAGGCGGTTGATGTCCTCGAACACCCCCATGATCTCCGCGGCCAGGCGCGGGTCGAGGTTACCGGTGGGTTCGTCGGCCAGCAGCAGGGCTGGCTGGTGAACGATGGCGCGGGCGATGCCCACCCGTTGCTGCTGCCCGGTGGACAGGTCGGCCGGGAACAGCTCGCCCTTGTCGGCCAGCGACACTCGCTCCAGTGCCGAGTCCACGCGCTTGGCGACCTCGGCCTTGGACAGGCCGAGAATCTGCAGCGGCAAGGCGATGTTGTTGAACACCGTGCGGTCGAACAACAGCTGGTGGTTCTGGAACACCACGCCGATCTGCCGGCGCAGGAACGGGATCTGCGAATTGCTGATCTGGCCCAGGTCCTGCCCGGCCAGCATCAGCTTGCCGCTGGTCGGGCGCTCCATGGCCAGCAGCAGGCGCAGCAAGGTGCTCTTGCCCGCGCCCGAGTGGCCGGTGACGAACAGGAATTCGCCCCGGCGCGCCCGGAAACTCAGCTCATGCAAACCCACATGACCATTGGGATAGCGCTTGGCAACCTGTTCGAATCGGATCATGTTCAGTCTCGCTCGGCGAACAGAGCCTTGACGAACGGCTCGGCTTCGAAGGTACGCAGGTCGTCGATGCCTTCACCGACACCGATGAAGCGGATCGGCAGCTTGAACTGCTTGGCCAGGGCGAAGATCACCCCGCCCTTGGCAGTGCCGTCCAGCTTGGTCAGGGCCAGGCCGGTCAGTTCGACGCTCTGGTTGAAGTACTTGGCCTGGCTGATGGCGTTCTGGCCGGTGCCCGCATCGAGTACCAGCAGCACCTCGTGCGGCGCCTCGGCGTCGAGCTTGCCGATGACCCGGCGAACCTTCTTCAGCTCTTCCATCAGGTTGTCTTTGGTGTGCAGGCGGCCAGCGGTGTCGGCGATCAGCACGTCGACGCCACGGGCCTTGGCGGCCTGTACGGCATCGAAGATCACCGAAGCGGAGTCGGCGCCGGTGTGCTGGGCGATCACCGGGATCTGGTTACGCTCGCCCCACACCTGCAGTTGCTCGACCGCAGCGGCACGGAAGGTGTCGCCAGCAGCCAGCATCACTTTCTTGCCTTCGAGCTGCAGCTTCTTGGCCAGTTTGCCGATGGTGGTGGTCTTGCCGGCGCCGTTCACACCGACCACCAGGATCACATAGGGCTTGTTCTGCGCCTGTACCACCAGCGGCTGCTCGACCGGGCGCAGCAGCGCAGCCAGTTCTTCCTGCAGCGACTTGTACAGGGCATCGGCGTCGGCCAGCTGCTTGCGGGCAACCTTCTGGGTCAGGTTCTGGACGATGGTGGAAGTGGCTTCCACGCCAACGTCGGCGGTCAGCAGTCGGGTTTCGATTTCGTCGAGCAGGTCGTCATCGATGACTTTCTTGCCCAGGAACAGGCTGGCCATGCCCTCGCCGATGCTGGCGCTGGTCTTCGACAGGCCCTGCTTGAGGCGGGCGAAGAAGCCGGGCTTGGCCTGCTCGGCCTGCGCGGCGACCGGGGCTGCAGCCACAGGGGCAGCAGGCTCTGGTGCAGGGCGTTCCGGGATGGCGGGCGGCGCTTTCGGCTCCAGATCCGGCACCAGGGCCACGGGCTCTTCGGCAACCGGCAGCACCAGGTTGCTGACCGGCGCGACCGGCTCGACGACCGGGGCCGCCTCGACAGGGGCTGGCTCGACCGGGGCCGCCTGCAAGGGCATGGACGCGACCGGCTGCGGTGCAGGTGCCACCAGTGGCTGGGACGCGACCGGCTCGGGTTCAGGGGCCTGCAACGGCTGGGAAGCAACCGGTTCGGGGACAGGGGCCTCGACCACCGGGGATTGGACGGGTGCGGCGACCTGCTGCGGTTCTGTCAGCTGCGGTTCTGTCAGCTGTGGTGCCGCAGGGGCCTGAACGGGTTCAGGGGCCTGTGGCGCTTCGGCAGTAGCCCCCTCGACCGGAGCGGCTGCAGGCTGCTCGACGGCTGGGAGTTCATTCGCGGGCACGCCCGCTTCCACAGGTTGCTGCGGTTTCTTGCGAAACCAGCTGAACAGGCCTTTCTTCTCACCAGCCTCGGCCGGCGCTTTTTTGTCGTCGTTGGAACCAAACATGGAAGACGGCTATCTCAGGGTAGCGATGGGCCAGCTATGGCGCATCGGAAATTCTCTCTACGCAGAACAGACTATCTTGAAGCCGGCTGGTTCATGCGCAACGTTTTGTCTTAGTGTCCTGCGGGCCAGAACGGCGACAGGCATGGTCGCCAGGCAACCGGATCAGTATCCTAGCACCTCCTGGCCCGCCGACGCTAAACCAGTGGGCCGCCGAACAGGTTAAACACCGTATGAATGCTCTAGCCCGCCGCGCCGCTGGCCTGTTGCTCGGCACGCTCTGCCTGCCGCTCGCGGCCTTCGCCGCCGATGTGCAACCCTCCCACGAATTCATCCTCGACAACGGCCTGAAAGTGGTCGTGCGCGAGGACCACCGCGCCCCGGTGGTGGTCTCGCAGATCTGGTACAAGGTTGGCTCCAGCTACGAAACCCCGGGCCAGACCGGCCTGTCCCACGCGCTGGAACACATGATGTTCAAGGGCAGCGCCAAGGTCGGCCCCGGCGAGGCTTCGCGCATCCTGCGTGACATTGGCGCCGAAGAAAACGCCTTCACCAGCGACGACTACACCGCCTATTACCAGGTGCTGGCGCGCGACCGCCTGCCGGTGGCCCTGGAACTCGAGGCCGACCGCCTGGCCAGCCTGCGCCTGCCCGCTGACGAATTCAGCCGTGAAATCGAGGTGATCAAGGAAGAACGCCGCCTGCGTACCGACGACCAGCCCAACTCCAAGGCATTCGAGCTGTTCCGCGCCATGGCCTACCCGGCCAGCGGCTACCACACCCCGACCATCGGCTGGATGGCCGACCTGGAGCGCATGAAGGTCGAGGAACTGCGCCACTGGTACGAATCCTGGTACGCCCCCAACAACGCCACTCTGGTGGTAGTCGGCGATGTCACCGCCGATGAGGTCAAGGGCCTGGCGCAGAAGTACTTCGGCAGCATCCCCAAGCGTGCCGTGCCGCCGGCCAAGTTGCCGCTCGAACTGGCCGAACCAGGCCAGCGCCAGCTGACCCTGCACGTGCGCACCCAGTTGCCGAGCCTGATCTACGGTTTCAACGTACCTGGCCTGTCCACCGCCAAGGACCCGCGTACGGTGCATGCCCTGCGCCTGATCTCGGCGCTGCTCGACGGCGGCTACAGTGCCCGCATGCCGGCACGCCTGGAACGTGGCCAGGAACTGGTGGCCGGTGCCTCTTCCAGCTACAACGCCTTCACCCGCGGCGACAGCCTGTTCCTGATCTCGGCCACGCCGAACGTGCAGAAGCAGAAAACCCTCGCCGATGTCGAGAAAGGCGTCTGGCAGCTGCTGGATGAGCTCAAGACCACCCCACCCAGCGCCGAAGAGCTGGAGCGCGTACGCGCCCAGGTCATAGCCGGCCTGGTCTACGACCGCGACTCCATCAGCAGCCAGGCCACCACCATCGGCCAGCTGGAAACCGTCGGCCTGTCCTGGAAGCTGATCGACAGCGAGCTGGACGAGCTCAAGCGCGTGACCCCGCAGGACATCCAGAACGCCGCGCGCACCTACTTCACCCGCGAACGCCTGAGCGTTGCCCATGTATTGCCCGAGGAGTCCGCTCATGAGTGATCGCCGCGCACCACGCCCAACCCTGCTGGCCACGGGCATCCGCGCCCTGGCGCTGGCGGCGGTGCTGGCCGCCCCGGCCATGGCCGACAACGCCGCCAAGGCCGACAGCAACGCGGCACGCCCGGCCAACACCTTGCAGTCGCTGGCCGAGCTGGATGGCAAGGCGCCCAGCCGGCGCCAGTTGAACATCCAGCACTGGAACACCGCCGAAGGTGCCCGGGTACTGTTCGTCGAGGCCCGCGAACTACCGATGTTCGACCTGCGCATCACCTTCGCCGCCGGCAGCAGCCAGGATGGCGGAACGCCAGGCCTGGCTGCCCTGACCAACGCCATGCTCAACGAAGGCGTGGCCGGCAAGGACGTGACTGCCATCGCCGAAGGCTTCGAGGGCCTGGGCGCCGACTTTGGCAACGGTTCCTACCGCGATATGGCCGTGGCCTCGCTGCGCAGCCTCAGCGCCAAGGACAAGCGCGAACCGGCGCTCAAGCTGTTCGCCGAGGTGGCTGGCAAGCCGACCTTCCCCGAAGACGCCCTCAAGCGCATCAAGAACCAGATGCTGGCCGGCTTCGAGTATGAAAAGCAGAACCCTGGCAAGATCGCTGGCAAGGCCCTGTTCGCCAAGCTCTACGGCGACCACCCCTACGCCCACTCGAGCGACGGCACCGCCGAAAGCATCAGCGGCATCACCCTGGCACAGCTGCGCGCCTTCCACGCCAAGGCCTACACCAGCGGCAACGCGGTCATCGCCCTGGTCGGCGACCTCAGCCGCGCCGAGGCCGAAGCCATCGCCGCCCAGGTGTCCGCCGGCCTGCCCAAGGGCCCCGCGCTGGCCGCACCGGCCCAACCCGGCGAAGCCAAGGCAGGCCTGACCCACATCGACTTCCCGTCCAAGCAGACCCACCTGATGCTGGCCGAACTCGGCATCGACCGCCAGGACCCGGACTGGCCGGCTCTGTCACTGGGCAACCAGATCCTCGGCGGCGGTGCGTTCGGCACCCGGCTGATGAGCGAGGTGCGTGAAAAGCGCGGCCTGACCTACGGCGTGTACTCGGTGTTCAGCCCGATGCAGGTGCGCGGCCCGTTCATGATCAACCTGCAGACCCGTGCCGAACTCAGCGAGGGCACGCTCAAGCTGGTGCAGGATATTCTCGCCGACTACCTCAAGGCCGGCCCCACCCAGCAGGAGCTGGACGATGCCAAGCGCGAACTGGCCGGCAGCTTCCCGCTGTCCAATGCCAGCAACGCCAGTATCGTCGGCCAACTGGGTGCCATTGGCTTCTACAACCTGCCGCTGACCTGGCTGGAGGACTTCATGCAGCAGTCCCAGGCCCTCACCGTCGAACAGGTAAGAACGGCCATGAACAAACACCTGTCAGCCGATAAACTGGTGATCGTCACCGCTGGCCCGAAAGTGCCGCAAAAACCGCTGCCAGCACCCACTGACAAGCCCTCCGAGCAGCCGCTCGGGGTACCGGAGCACTAATGCCAAGATCCACCCCTCCCGCCCGCCCGCAACCGGGCCAAAGCAAGGGCCAGGGCCACCTGCGCATCATCGCCGGCGAATGGCGCAGCCGCCGTCTGGCGGTGCCGGAAGGCGAAGGCCTGCGGCCAACGCCCGACCGCGTGCGCGAAACCCTGTTCAACTGGCTGGCGCCCTATATCGAGGGTGCCCGCGTGCTGGACGCCTTCACCGGCAGCGGCGCCCTGGTGCTCGAAGCCCTGTCCCGCGGGGCCGAGGACGCCGTCGCGCTGGACAGCAACCCGGCGGCCATCGCCAACCTGAAGAACAACCTCGAGATCCTGCGCTGCCCGCGCGGGCAAATCCTGCAGACCGACGCCCTGCGCTATCTGCAAGGCCCGGCCAAGCAGCAGTTCGACGTGGTGTTCCTCGACCCGCCGTTCCACCAGGACCTGCTGGCCGACACCTGCAACCTGCTGGAACAGAACCAGTGGCTGCGCGAGCAGGCGTGGGTCTACACAGAAAGCGAGGCTGCCCCGTCGACCTTGCAATTGCCAGGTAACTGGCGCCTGCATCGAGAGAAAAAGACCGGCCAGGTACATTACGCGCTCTGGCAGCGGGGCTAATTATTTAAAGCAGGTGCAGCACCCTTGTCGCTGAAGCTGTTCGGGTTCACATCAACCAGAGCACTTCAGCGATGACCTCACCACCTACTTCGCCACCCGACCTGGGCCAGGTCTCTGCGGGGCTTGCCGCCTTGTCCTGCACCACTACCTCGCCATTGCAGCACTTCACGCTGGAAAACGGCCTGTCCGTTTACTTGCGGGAAAATCACAAGACATCTCTGGCCGCAGTCCAACTCTGGTACCACATAGGCTCAAGCCATGAGCCTGCCGGCCACACGAACCTGTCACACGTACTGGAGCACCTGATTTTCGCAGGCAGCAGCAAACTGCCCGCCGGCCAATACAGCCGGGTGATCGCACGTATAGGGGGCAATGCCAATGCCACCACCCACCTGGACGCCACCTCCTATGAAATCTCGCTACCGGCCAGCCGCCTGCCCATAGCGTTGGAAATCATGGCCGATGCCATGAGCACCGCTACCTTCGGTCAAGCGGAGATGGAAAGGGAGATAAAGGCGGTGGAGGACGAGCGCCGGCTCAAGCTGGACGTCCAGCCCGACCGACAGGCATACGATCAGCATAACGCTCTGGCCCATGGCACCAGCCCTTATGCAGGCCCGACCTTCGGTTATCCGGCAGACCTGGACAGCATCGACCTGGCGGCGCTGCGAACCTGGTACAGGTCCTGGTATCAGCCCAACAACGCAACGCTTGTGGTAGTCGGCAGCGTTGACCTGCCAACGCTCCGGCAGCATGTGGAGCGTTACTTCGCAGGCATGCCGAAAGCGCCTGTCGCCGACCGGCCTGTTCCACGCCATGACGCTCAACTGCAGGCCCGCAGCCACACCGTAAGCCTGCCAGGGTTACGCGAGGGGCTGTTCATGTCATTCAACGTTCCAGGCCGAGCAACAGCCCCCGACGCCAAGACATCGCTTGCCCTGACCCTGCTTTGCGACTTGCTTGGCGTAGGTTTCAGCTCCCGGCTGTACAGCGACCTGGTACGGGACAGGCGCCTGCTTACAGGTGTGCGAGTGACCTACGAGCCCTTGGTACGTGGCGACACGCTGTTGACGATTTCAGCCTACGTGAACACCACCCACGCCACACCGGAAGACGCCGCCCAAGCCGTTTACGAGCATGTGCAGGCGCTGCGCAGCGTTGCCTTGCCGGAAGCAGAGCTGCAGCGCGCCAAGTTGCGCATGCTCGCCCGACGGCTATTCGACCTTGACGCGCTCACCGCCCAGGCAGACGAGCTGGGCGCCGCTGCCGCCGCCGGTTTGCCAGCATCGGTGATTGACGAGGACTGCCCTCTCATCCGGGACCTCGACAGCGCGACAGTGCAACAGGTGGCGGTTGCCTATCTGGGGCGCGAACGGCTGACCACAACCTACCTTCGGCCAGGAGTGCCAGCATGAGCCCAGACAACTTGACGACCACCCGACCAACGCTGTGCGACGGCCCAACTACCGACACCGCCTTGGAGGCCATGGCCAACCTGGAATCGGCCAAGGAAATCGAGCTTGGCCAGGTACCGCCCCTGCAAGCCGCCGCCGAGTGTTGGCAAACCGCCGGCGGCGCAAAGGTCAGCTTCATCGCAGACCATGACCGCCCGATGTTCGACCTGGCCTTGCGCTTTCGAGCCGGCAACGTGCTTGACGGTGCAAACCCAGGCCTGGCTGCAGTTACCCTGTACAGCCTCGACCAAGGGACCGGGGAGCTCGATGCAGCACAGTTTGCCGAGCAGCTGGCCGGGCACGGGGCCATCCTCGGCAGAAGGATCACCGATGACAGTGCCGTCATCTCACTCCGCTGCCTGAGCTTGCCCGAGATACGCGCCAGCGTGATGCAACTGTTCACCCAGATGCTGGCATATCCTGCTTTCAGGGAGCCTGACGTGGCGAAAATCCGGGAGCGGCTGGCTTTCAACCGTGTCCGACAGGGCAGCCACCCCCTGATACGGCTTGCCAACACCACGATGGCTCATGTTTTCCGTGATCATCCGTACGCTGCCAGCGCCACCACGACGGCCAGTGGCACCGTCAATGTCGAGCAGATCAGGGACTTCCACCAGAAGGCTTACTCGGCGAACAATCTGGATATTGGCCTGGTGGGGGACCTGAGCCGCAATGATGCGGAGCAACTGATCGACGTACTCACCCGTGCCCTGCCGCAGGAGTGGGCCGCCGCCGCCCCGCCGCCACTCCCCGAACACCCGCCACTCATGCAGCACCTGACCGCCGCCGGCAGCGCCACCCGGGCACTGTTGACGTTGTCCTCGAAAGCTTCGCCAAGCAGCCCGCTATTTCCGGCCTTGACGCTGCTCAACGTGATACTTGGCACCAGCTATGAATCACGCCTGACGCAAGAGTTGCGAACCCTGCGCAGCCTGACCTACGCCATCTACTCCGACCTCAACCCGCTGGATGCGGCATGCCTGCTGCAAATTCATTGGGACATCGCCCCGCAGTACCGGGATGCGGCAGCGGCCCTGGTGTCGGGGATTGTCGCGTGCCTGCGCGAACGAGGCCCAAGCCAGGCAGAATGCGACATCGCTGTGAACGAAATTGCGGCCAAGCTGCATCACGACCTTGCAGACAGCGCCAAACTGGCCAGAGCACTTGCGACTTACAGCCACCAAGGGCTGCCAGGCGATCACCTTGCCACTTTTCTTGACAGGCTACAGTCGCTCACGCCTGCGAACCTGCGTGAAGCCGGGCAGGTGTGGTTGGGCAACGCGACGCAAGTGCTGGTGACCATAGGCCCCGAGTCAGTGCAGCTGCCACTGCCGGAAACAATGAAGGACGACCAATAGCGCAGGTACATCGGGGTTTTTCCATGGCATTCTAGGCACGCACAACATGAGTCGCCCACATGCCCAGCCCCAGCGCAACGTTCCGTCCAGCCCTCGGCCTTGCCAATCCCCACTTGCAAACCTTGTGGGGGCCGTTGTGGCGAAAACTGCCAGAGCTGCAGCGCAACCGCGAGCGGCTATGGCTGGCCGATGGCGACTTCATCGACCTGGACTGGCACGGCCCGCACCAGCCCCACGCGCCGTTGGTGCTGGTGCTGCACGGTTTGACCGGCTCCTCCCACTCGCCCTACGTCAAAGGCTTGCAGCAAGCGCTGCAAGGCCTCGGCTGGGCCAGCGTGGCGGTGAACTGGCGCGGTTGCTCGGGCGAGCCCAACCTGCTGCCACGCAGCTACCATTCCGGCGCCAGCGAAGACCTGGCCGAAATCGTCAGCCACCTGCGTGCCCAGCGCCCGTTGGCGCCGTTGTATGCGGTGGGTTATTCGCTGGGGGGCAATGTGCTGCTGAAATACCTGGGCGAAAGCGGTGTCGCCAGCCAGTTGCAGGCTGCGGTAGCGGTGTCGGTGCCGTTTCGCCTGGACCACTGCGCCGACCGCATCGGCCAGGGCTTTTCAAAGGTGTACCAGGCGCATTTCATGCGCGAGATGCTGGCTTATGTGCAGCTCAAGCAGCGGCACTTCCACGACAAGGGCCAGCATGAAGGGCTGGCGACGCTGCAACGGCTGGGGCCGTTGGCCAACCTGCGCACGTTCTGGGATTTCGACGGCAAGGTCACCGCACCACTGAACGGTTTTCGCGATGCGCACGACTACTACCGCCGCTCATCGAGTCATTTTTTCCTCGGCCAGAACCGAACGCCGACGCTGATCATCCACTCCAGCGATGACCCTTTCGTCTCCGGTCACAGCCTGCCAACGGCCCGCGAACTGGCGCCGCAGACCCGCTTCGAACTGCACAGCCGCGGCGGCCATGTGGGCTTTGTCGATGGCAGCCTGCGCAACCCGGGCTATTACCTGGAGCGGCGGATTCCACAGTGGTTGGTGGAGGGTCAATAGGAGCTGCGGTTTTCATTGGCAGTACCGGCCTCATCGCCGGCAAGCCAGCTCCCACAGGTGTGGTATAGGCCTGATGGGCAGTGGTGTACCTGTGGGAGCTGGCTTGCCGGCGATGAGGCCGGGCCTGCTTACTCGCCAGTGGCTACGCCATGCTGCGGATCGTTGATCCACTCACTCCACGACCCGGCATACAGCTTGCCCAGCGGGTACCCGGCCAACGCCAGGGCAAACAGGTTATGACACGCCGTCACCCCTGACCCGCAATACGCCACCAACTGCTCCGGCGCCCGCCCGGCCAGCTTTTCGGCAAAGCGCTGTTTTAGCTGGTCCGGCTGCAGAAAACGCCCATCAGCCCCCAGGTTGTCGGTGAACGCCGCGCATTGCGCCCCCGGAATATGCCCCGCCACCGGGTCGATCGGTTCCACTTCGCCACGGAAACGCGGCAATGCGCGCGCATCGATCAAGGTCAGGTCTGCGTTACCCAAGCGCTTGGCCAGGTGCTCGGCATCGATCAGCAGCTTGCCGTCCGGCTCACCGTTGAAGGTGCCTTCCCGCTTGAGCGGCGGATCCAGGCTGAGCGGCAGATGCGCCGCATGCCAGGCCTTCAGGCCACCATCGAGGATCGCCACGCCGCTGCGCTTGCCCAGCCAGGCCAGCAGCCACCAGGCACGGGCGGCAAAAGCGCCAGGGCCGTCGTCGTACAGCACCACCTCGCTGTCATCGTCCAGGCCCCACTCACGCAGGCGCTCGACCAACCGGCGCGCATCCGGCAATGGGTGGCGCCCAGTGCGTCCCTTGCTCACAGGCCCGCTGAGGTCACGCTCCAGGTCGGCAAAATGCGCTCCGGCAATATGCCCCTGGGCATAGCTGCGTTGGCCATAGTCCACATCCTCGAGGGCAAAGCGGCAGTCGAGGATCACCAACTTGGGCGAGCCCAGACGCTCGGCCAACTGCTGCGGGG
Organism: Pseudomonas sp. LSJ-87; assembly: GCF_032971465.1. Lineage (NCBI taxonomy): Bacteria > Pseudomonadati > Pseudomonadota > Gammaproteobacteria > Pseudomonadales > Pseudomonadaceae > Pseudomonas > Pseudomonas sp. LSJ-87. The sequence continues at coordinate 271,315 of NZ_JAWJYQ010000001.1, forward strand.
TGATCAATTGCGCAAGGGGCATGACAATCTCCTGATCGATGGCACTATCGATAACACTGAGGCCCTGGGTTAGTGCTCCAGGGCCTGGTTGAACGGTACATGGAATTCCTGGCAAAGGGCGTCCACGGCATTGCGGGCGTTGTCGGTGACGAAGCCCAGCTCCAGCACCAGTACCTGGTAGACGCCGCGCTTGAAGGCTTCTTCACCCAGGTGCGCGGAATGCTCCCGCGTGGTGCTGAGAAAACGTACCCAGGACGTCAATACGATCCAGGCGTTGATGGTCAGCGATTCGATCTGCGCTGGTACCATGGCCAGGATGCCCGCCTCGACGAAGCCGCGGTAGATCGCCTGGCCCTGGCGCAGGCAGCGCTCGGAAAAGCGGCGATAACGGGCGGCCAGCTCCGGGTCGCTGTCCAGCAGGTGCTCCAGGTCGCGGTGCAGAAAACGGTAGTTCCACATCGCCGCCAGCAGGGCCTTGAGGTAGAAGCGCTTGTCCTCCACGGTCGCCGCGCGGCCTTGCGGCGGGCGCAGGAAGCTGTCCACCAGTTCTTCGTACTGGCTGAACAGCAAAGCGATGATCGCCTGCTTGTTGGGGAAGTGGTAATACAGGTTGCCGGGCGAAATTTCCATGTGCGCGGCAATGTGGTTGGTACTGACGCTGCGTTCGCCCTGCTGGTTGAACAGCTCGAGGCTGTTCTGCACGATGCGCTCTCGGGTCTTCATGCGCGGGGCCATGCTCAGCTCCCAGTCTGCGGGCCTTCATCAAAGGGTCATCTTACGGCGTATTGGCGGTGGAATGCACCGCTCGACAACGCGGAAAAATTCGCACCATCGTACAAATTAGAGTATAGGCTCTAGGGATTCCCTGCCCGGACTCGACGCCGCCATGAACTCGCCCAGTGCCTTGCCCCCTGTGCAATCCGACCTCGACCTTGCGGCGACGTTCGCCACCCAGCGCCAGGCCTTTGCCGGCAACCCCTTGCCAGCGGCGGCGCAGCGGCGCCAATGGCTGAAAAGCCTGCGGGAAGCCTTGCTGGCCGGCCAGGCCGAACTGATCGAGGCAATCGGCCAGGACTTTGAGGGGCGCAGCGCCGACGAGACCCTGCTGGCCGAGCTGCTGCCCTCGGTGCAAGGCCTGCGCCACGCCGAAAAGCACCTGCAGCGCTGGATGCGCGCCAGCCGGCGCAAGGTCGGCCTGGCCTTCCAGCCGGCCAGCGCGCAGGTGCGCTACCAACCCCTGGGCGTGGTCGGCATCATCGTGCCGTGGAACTACCCGCTGTTCCTTGCCATCGGCCCGCTGACCTGTGCCCTGGCCGCCGGCAACCGGGTCATGCTCAAGCTCAGCGAAGCCACGCCTGCCACTGGCCAGGCGCTCAAGCAACTGCTGGAGCAGGTGTTCCCCACCGATCTGGTCAGCGTGGTGCTCGGCGAAGTCGAGGTAGGCCAGGCCTTTGCCCGCCTGCCGTTCGATCACCTGCTGTTCACCGGCGCCACCAGCGTGGGGCGCCAGGTAATGCTGGCTGCGGCGCACAACCTGACCCCCGTCACCCTGGAACTGGGCGGCAAGTCGCCAGCCATTGTCTCGGCCGACGTACCGCTGGACAGCGCCGCCGAGCGCATCGCCTTCGGCAAGACCCTGAACGCCGGCCAGACCTGCGTCGCCCCAGACTACGTGCTGGTGCCACGCGAGCGCCTGGAGGCCTTCAGCGACGCCTACCAGCGTGCTGTACGCCGGCTGTACCCGCGCATCGCCGGCAACCCCGACTACACCGCCATCATCAACCCGCGCCAACTGCAGCGCTTGCAGCATCTACTGGACGATGCCCACGCCAAAGGTGCGCAGGTACTCGACCTGTACCCCGGTGAAACCCGCCAGGGCCGGCGCCTGCCACCCCACCTGCTGCTGGGGGTGAACGACGGCATGCAGGTGATGCAGGACGAAATCTTCGGCCCATTGCTGCCGCTGGTGCCCTACGACAGCCTCGAGCAGGCACTGGCCTACATCAACCAGCGCCCCCGCCCGCTGGCGCTTTACTACTTCGGCTATGACCGCGCAGCCCAGGAGCAGGTGCTGCGCCACACCCACTCCGGCGGAGTGTGCCTGAACGACACCCTGCTGCACGTGGCCCAGGATGACTTGCCGTTCGGCGGCATCGGCCCTTCAGGCATGGGCCATTACCATGGCCACGACGGTTTCCTGACCTTCAGCAAGGCCAAGGCGGTGCTGGCCAAGCAACGCTTCAACGCTGCCCGGCTGACCTACCCGCCTTATGGCAAAGCCTTGCAGCGCCTGGTCTTCAAGCTTTTCATCCGCTGAGGGCCGGCCCATGCACCGCCGCGAACTGCTGCGCTTCAGCCTTGGCGCCAGCGTCTTTCTGGCGAGTACCAGCCTGGTCGGCTGCAGCGCACAGACAGCCGCAACGGGTTACCAGGTACTGCGCGACGACGACCTGCCGCTGCTGCGCGCGCTGATCCCGGTGGTACTGGCCGGCACCCAGGCCGCCGAGACACTGGTGCTGCATAGCCTCGACCACAAGCTGGCGGCGCTGTCGCCGGAAATGCTCAAACTCACCCGGCAGTTGTTCGACGTGCTCAACCTGCCGCTCACCCGCGGCCCCCTGACCGGTGTCTGGGGAGCCTGGGAACGAGCCAGCGCCGCGCAGGTCACGGCCTTCCTGCAACGTTGGCAGGACAGCTCGCTGAACCTGCTGCGCATGGGCCACGCCTCGCTGCTGCAGTTGCTGCAGATGGCCTGGTACGAACGCCCCGAATCCTGGGCCGCCTGCGGCTACCCCGGACCACCGAAAATCTGAAAACAACAAGAGCAGCGCCAATGCCTGTACCCGACCCGTTTCGCCAAGGCCTGGAAAGCGGCTGGATCACCCACGACGCCTCGCGCCTGGAGCACGACCTCACGCTGGAAGCCGACGTTGCCGTGATCGGCAGCGGTGCCGGTGGCGCTACCAGCGCGCAAATGCTCAGCACTGCCGGCTTCAAGGTGCTGCTGATCGAAGAAGGCCCGCTGAAGACCAGCAGCGATTTCCACCTGCTGGAAAACGAAGCCTATGCCAGCCTGTACCAGGAAGGCCTGGGCCGCATGAGCAAGGACGGCGCCATCACCATTCTCCAGGGCCGCGCCGTGGGCGGCACCACGCTGGTCAACTGGACCTCGAGCTTTCGCACGCCGCCACAGACCCTGGCGCACTGGGCCGCAGCCCACAACGTGAGCGGCCTGGGCGAGGAGCAGATGCGCCCCTGGTTCGAGCGCATCGAGCAGGAACTGGGCATCACCCCTTGGGCCCTGCCACCGAACGCCAACAACGACGTGCTGCGACGTGGCTGCGAACAGCTGGGCTACCGCTGGGCGGTGATCCCGCGCAACGTGCGCGGCTGCTGGAACCTGGGCTACTGCGGCATGGGTTGCCCGGTGAATGCCAAGCAGTCGATGCTGGTCACGCGTATTCCCGCCACCCTCGAACAAGGCGGCGAGCTGCTGTACCTGGCTCGGGCCGAGCGCTTCGAACACAACGCCGAGCGCATCCAGGGCCTGTCATGCCAGGCGCTGGATAGCCAGGGCATACACACCACCGGCCGGCAGATCCGCGTTCGCGCGCGTCACTACATCCTTGCCGGTGGCGGCATCAACAGCCCGGCCCTGCTGCTGCGTTCCGACGCGCCCGACCCGCATGGCCGCCTGGGCAAACGGACCTTCCTGCACCTGGTCAACTTCAGCGCAGCACGCTTCAACGACCGTATCGACCCCTACTACGGCGCCCCGCAGTCCATCTACAGCGACCATTTCCAATGGCAAGGCGGCAGCGACGGCCCGGTTGGCTACAAGCTGGAAGTACCACCGCTGCACCCGGCCCTGGCCAGCACCCTGCTGGGCGGGCACGGCCACGAGAATGCCCGGCGCATGGCCGAGCTGCCACATACCCACGTGATGCTGGCGCTGCTGCGTGACGGCTTCCACCCGCAAAGCCAGGGAGGGGCCGTGGAGCTGCGCAGCGATGGCTCACCGGTGCTCGATTACCCGGTCACCGACTACCTGCGCGACGGGCTGCGCCGCGCCTACCGCAGCATGGCGCAGATCCAGTTCGCCGCCGGCGCCACCCAGGTCACCCCCGTGCACAGCGATGCCAGCGCCGAGTCCAGCCTGGAGCAGGCCTTGGCCATGATCGACAGGTTGCGCCTGGAGCCGTTTCGCACGCGCCTGGGCAGCGCTCACGTGATGGGTGGCTGCGCCCTCGGCGACGACCCGCGCCAGGCGGTATGCGACAGCCTTGGCCGCCATCACCAGCTGGAAAACCTGTCGGTTCACGACGGCTCGCTGTTCCCCACCAGTATCGGCGCCAACCCGCAACTGTCGGTGTATGCCATCAGCGCCAGGCTCACCGAAGCGCTGGTCGCCCGCCTGGCACACAGCGCATGACAAGGAACAGGCCCCCTGTCTATAGTGCCATCAGCCGGCCGCATGACTTGGCCGGGGCGCCGTCGCTGCGCTACCATCCGACTCCCCAACGCACTCCAGCCAGGATGACGCGATGAACCGAGTGTTGTACCCGGGTACTTTCGACCCCATTACCAAAGGCCATGGCGACCTGGTCGAGCGCGCCTCGCGGTTGTTCGACCACGTGATCATCGCGGTGGCGGCCAGCCCGAAGAAAAACCCGCTGTTCCCGCTGGAACAACGGGTCGAGCTCGCCCGTGAGGTCACCAAGCACCTGCCCAATGTCGAAGTCATCGGCTTCTCCTCGCTGCTGGCGCATTTCGCCAAGGAACAGGGCGCCAACGTCTTCTTGCGTGGCCTGCGTGCGGTGTCCGACTTCGAGTACGAGTTCCAGCTGGCGAACATGAACCGGCAACTGGCTCCCGACGTCGAGAGCCTGTTCCTCACGCCTTCGGAGCGCTACTCGTTCATTTCCTCGACCCTGGTCCGGGAAATTGCCGCGCTGGGCGGTGATATCAGCAAGTTCGTCCACCCAGTGGTGGCCGAGGCGCTGACCGAACGCTTCAAGAAGTGACCTTTAGCGGCTGATCATCGCGCCCGCGTGCACTGCGGGCGCGAATGCGGCACAATTGTGCCCACTGCGTTGAACATGCCCGGGCGCAGAGCCCCGGCCGGAGTCCCCATGTCCCTGATCATCACCGACGATTGCATCAACTGCGACGTCTGCGAACCCGAGTGCCCGAACGAGGCCATCTCCCAAGGCGAAGAGATCTACGTGATCGACCCTAACCTGTGCACCCAGTGCGTGGGCCATTACGACGAGCCGCAATGCCAGCAGGTCTGCCCGGTCGACTGCATCCCGCTGGATGAAGCGCACCCGGAAACCGAAGAAGAGCTGATGGCCAAGTACCGCCGGATTACTGGCAAGGCCTGATCGCTGCCTGGCCGCCTCCACGCGGTCCCTGTGTGGGAGCGGCCTTGCGTCGCGATGGGGCGCGAAGCGGCCCCAGGATTTCAGCTTCGCAGCAGAAACTGCCGGGGCCGCTGTGCGGCCCTTTCGCGACGCAAGGCCGCTCCCACAAGGGGTACCGCGTGACTTGCCTCAGCGCTGGCAGCGCGGGCAATACACACTCGCCCTCTGCCCCAGCTTCACCTCGCGCAACTCCGTGCCACACACCTTGCACGGCTGCCCGCCCCGCCCGTACACGAACAATTCCTGCTGGAAATACCCCGGCTGCCCGTCGCCACCGATGAAGTCGCGTAGCGTGGTGCCGCCCTGCTCGATCGCCGCCGCCAGCACGCGCTTGATCTCGATCGCCAGCTTCAGGTAACGCGCCCGGGAAATCCCGCCCGCTTCCCGACGAGGGTCGATGCCAGCGGCAAACAGCGCCTCGGTGGCGTAGATGTTGCCCACCCCCACCACCACCGCGTTGTCCATGATGAACGGCTTGACCGCCATCGACCGCCCACGGGACAGCTGGAACAGCCGCTCGCCGTCGAACAGGTCGGTCAGCGGCTCCGGCCCCAGCCGCAGCAGCAGTTCGTGGTTGAGCGGGTCCAGGCTCCACAGCATCGCGCCAAAGCGGCGCGGGTCGGTGTAGCGCAGCATCAACCCCGACTCCAGCTCGATATCCACGTGCTCATGCTTGGCCGCCGGCAAGCCCAGCTCGACCAGGCGAAGGTTGCCCGACATGCCCAGGTGACTGATCAGGGTGCCGACCTCGGCATTGATCAACAGGTACTTGGCGCGCCGCTCGACACTGACGATGCGCTGCCCCGACAGGCGCACATCCAGGTCTTCCGGAATCGGCCAGCGCAGGCGCCGGTCACGTACCACCACCCGGCTGACGCGCTGGCCTTCCAGGTGGGGCGCAATACCGCGCCGGGTGGTTTCTACTTCTGGCAATTCCGGCATGTGTCAGTGCCCGCCCAACTCGCGAATGTTCTGCTTGAGGTTTTCGAAATCGTATTCCGACAAGCCAATGTAATCGAGCACCAGCGGGCCGACCACATTCCATTCGTGGTCCACGGCCTGGTTGCCCAGCACCCGGTACGACGCGCAGATGTGCTCGGCCATCTTCAGCACCGCCAGCAGGTTTTTAAGCTGGCTTTGGGTATTGTGCGAACTCTCGTCGCGGAACACCGCCACGGCGTTGTGGTGGTTGGCAATGGCCGCGCTGAGGTGCTCGGGCAGGCGCCAGGACTTGGCAGTGAAATAGCCGACCACCGAATGATTGGTGTTGAACGCGCGGTTTTCGGTGTCGACCACGCGGGTTTCCTCGTCGGCCTTGGCATAGGCCTCTTCCAGCACATCCATGTAGTCGGGGAAGCGCTTGAGCATCAGCGGCACGCCACAGTCATGGAACAGGCCCAGGGTGTAGGCCTCGTCCGCCGCCTGGATGCCGGTGCGCTTGGCCAGGGTCAGGCAGGTCATCGCCACGTCCTGGGCGGTGTCCCAGAAACGGTTGAGGGTAACGATGGTCTCGTCGCTCATCTCGCCCTTGATCGATTGGGCGTTGATCAGGTTGATGATCGAACGGCTGCCCAGCAGGTTCACCGCGCGCTGGATCGAACCGATCTTGTTGGAAAGGCCGAAATGCGGGGAGTTGACCAGTTTGAGCAAGGCGCCCGAGAGGCCCGGGTCCTGGGAAATCAGCTTGGCGATGGTTTCCAGGTCCGGGTCAGGCATGTACTGCTCGAACTGCAGATCGACCATGATCTGCGGTTGCGGCGGGATGGTGATGCCTTGCAAGGCTTGCTGGATCTGTTCGGCGCTGAGTTCTTGGGACATACGTGCACACTCGTTTGGGACCGGCGATTCTAACCCTCCAGACCGGAAAGGGACCAACCACTGAATCGTTGCGCCGGAACTTTACTCTATCCATGCGGGCCTCTCTCTCATATTCATCAAGGAAAGGAGCAAGGCCCATGAGTGCAGAACTGAACGGCAAGCGAGTAGCTTTCCTGGTCACCGACGGCTTCGAGCAAGTGGAACTGACAGGCCCTCGCGAAGCCCTGGAACAGAGCGGCGCGGTGGTGGACATCCTCAGCGACAAGGAGGGTACGGTACGCGGCTGGAACCACGACCAGCCGGCCGACGCATTCGCCGTGGACGCAACCTTCGAAAGCGCCCACCTGGACCTCTACGATGCCCTGGTGCTGCCCGGCGGCGTGCAAAACTCTGACACGATTCGGTTGATCCCCGCCGCACAGAAACTGGTGAAAAGCCACGATTCGGCTGGCAAGCCGCTGGCGGTGATCTGCCACGGTGGCTGGTTGCTGGTGTCGTGCGGGTTAGCCAAGGGCAAGCGGCTGACCAGCTACAAGACCCTGCAGGACGACATCCGCAATGCCGGCGGAGACTGGGTGGATGAAGAAGTGGTCGTCGATGGCAACCTGATCACCAGCCGCCAACCCGACGACATTCCGGCGTTCAACCAGCAACTGATCAAGGCATTGGCAGCCTGACGCCATCTCATGGCCAACGCGAGACCTGCAGGAGCGGCCTTGTGTCGCGAAAGGGCCGCAAAAGCGGCCCCGGCAATCCATGCAGCGCTGCTGAAACCCTGGGGCTGCTGCGCAGCCCTTTCGCGACACAAGGCCGCTCCCACAACGGGCATGCGGCCCGGCAACAGGCTATAATCCCGCTCTTTTTTCCCGGAGCGACGTCATGTCCCTGCCCAGCCTACGCCTCAAAGCCAATGCCGACCGCCGCCTGCGCGCCGGCCACCTGTGGGTCTACAGCAACGAAGTCGACGTCAGCGCGACCCCGCTGCAAGGCTTCCAGGCCGGCCAGCAGGCTGTTCTCGAGGCGGCCAACGGCAAGCCGCTGGGTATCGTCGCACTGAGCCCGAACAACCTGATCTGCGCCCGCCTGCTGTCGCGCGACGCCAAGCTGCCGCTGGACAAGTCGCTGCTGGTGCACCGCCTGAACGTCGCCCTGTCGCTGCGCCAGCGCCTGTTCGACCAACCGTGCTACCGCCTGGTCTATGGCGATTCCGACCTGTTGCCAGGCCTGGTGGTCGACCGCTTCTTCGACATCCTCGTGGTGCAATTGGCCTCGGCCACCATGGAAGCGCACAAGGACGACGTGATTGCAGCCCTGGTACAGGTGCTCAAGCCAAGCGGCATCCTGTTCAAGAACGACTCCTCCGCGCGTGACGCCGAAGGCCTGCAGCGCTATGTCGAGACCGTTTATGGCGAAGTGCCGGACTGGGTGCCGCTGGAAGAAAACGGCGTCAAGTTCGAAGCCCCGGTACGTGAAGGCCAGAAGACCGGCTGGTTCTACGACCACCGCATGAATCGTGCACGCCTGGCGCCGTACGTGAAAGGCAAGCGTGTGCTCGACCTGTTCAGCTACATCGGTGGCTGGGGCGTGCAAGCCGGTGCCTTCGGCGCCAGCGAAGTGTTCTGCGTCGACGCCTCGGGCTTCGCCCTGGACGGCGTGGAGCGTAACGCCGCGCTGAACGGCATCAGCGAGAAACTGACCTGCATCGAAGGCGATGTGTTCGAGGCCCTGCGCGAACTGAAGGCCGCCGAAGAGCGCTTCGACGTGATCATTGCCGACCCACCCGCCTTCATCAAGCGCAAGAAAGACCTGAAAAACGGCGAAGCGGCCTACCGCCGCCTGAACGAACAGGCCATGCGCATGCTGACCAAGGACGGCATCCTGGTCAGTGCCTCGTGCTCGATGCACCTGCCCGAGGACGACCTGCACAACATCCTGCTGACCAGCGCCCGTCACCTGGACCGCAACCTGCAGTTGCTCGAACGCGGCGGCCAGGGCCCGGACCACCCGGTGCACCCGGCCATCGCCGAAACCCGCTACATCAAGAGCATCACCTGCCGGTTGCTGCCTAACAGTTAAGGACAATTCCCGGACTTAACGATCGTGGCCTCGGCGCACACAGCCGAGGCCCTTCCTTCACCTCGTACAACACTGTCAATGCATGGCGGGCACCTAGCATTTTTGCCAGTTGCCTTCGCCAAGTCGCGGGAATCCAATAGGCCATCCACTCGGGCAATTTTTGGAGATCACGCCAGTGAACAACGACCAGTATCAAGTAGAATTAAAGGCCCCCACACTCAAAGAAGCAAACGACGAAAATTTCGTACCGTTAGAAACTTTGAACACGGGCATCACTGTCCTAATTCCTTGGTCAGACTTGTTTGAGGAAGGCGACCACATCGCAATAGGCGTGGGCGGCACAGGCAGCTTTTTCTTCATAGCAGAAGAAGACATTGGCCGCACGATGAAACACTTCATCCCTGGCGAGAAACTACGCGAGGAACATGGGCGCCGCGTTACTCTCTCTTACTTGAACATTAGAATACCCGAGATAACCCCACCTTCCACAGATTATGATTTCGGGACAGAGCTTTACCGTCCTGTAATTGAAAATCTACAGGATGGAGTCCTTCCTTGGGACACTGTGAAAAAAGGCTTTAGCATATCAATACCCATTTACCCTGACGCAACGCTTGCCGATATCGTTCGACTGTTCTTCGTTGGTTCCTATCAACGCTCCAGCAGAATAATTGATGTACCTCTCGAAAATCTGGATGAACCTGTCGTTATCAGTATCGACAAAGCGCTTTCCATCCAGACAAATGGAGGAGAAGTTCACGTCATTTATCAAATCATCCGCGATGACAAGGCACGCACCTCCCCTTCAATAAGCTTTATGAGCGAAGCTCAAGTTTTCGCCCCAAATCCCGCTCATATAATTAAAGCTACCGAGTGCACCCCCACTTTCATGGACCGCGTCGAGTCTGGCACAGGAAAAATGGCATTTAGTACAGAGCTGGGCGCACCACTCCAAGGGGGCGAAGAGGTTTTCCTGTTAGCACTGAATAGCGCACGCATTCAAAATGAGATTTCTCAAACAACCATAACAGCGCCTACAAAAACAGTAGAGCACACACTTTCAAAATCCATACTTTTTTACCTAGGGAACTTCAAACTAATAACACTGGTACATACCTCATCAGGCACCTACACGTCTAACACGCACTTCGTAGCACTGGCCTAAAACACAGCCCCAAGCAGTAGAGTCATATAAACTTGCATGGTCCCTTCGACAAGCCCGAGACGGTCGCTCGCTGAGTACCAGCGGGCCACTGGACTGGGAAGGTCCATTGAGGGTGTATCTCGTGAAGCCGCACATGCGGCGGTCGGATCATAATCAGCTTGGGACGGCAGGTCAGCCCTGGACCGGCGTTTCGGGAGCGTCCTACAAGTGACCGGTCATTAGGCGAAAGCCACCGCCCAGACACATCTCCATTCCCTCGCCGCGCCAGCGGTGTAGAATCGGCCTATTCATCGCCAGTCATCCCCGGCGGGTTTATGAGCTCTGCCCAAGCACGCGGCGATCCCGCGCGGTCTTCGGCCCCATCCGTGCCAGTGGCAACCGGCCTGCGGTACAAAGGAAAAGAGAAGCTCACTCCCCTTTTTGTGACCTGATTAAGCCGCCAGGAGTGTTTCATGCCTGATTATCGTTCCAAGACTTCCACCCAAGGCCGCAACATGGCCGGCGCCCGTGCCCTGTGGCGCGCCACCGGGATGAAGGACGAAGATTTCAAGAAACCGATCATCGCCATCGCCAACTCGTTCACCCAGTTCGTCCCGGGCCACGTGCACCTGAAGGACCTGGGCCAGCTGGTCGCCCGCGAAATCGAACGCGCCGGTGGCGTGGCCAAGGAATTCAACACCATCGCGGTCGATGACGGCATCGCCATGGGCCACGACGGCATGCTCTACTCGCTGCCAAGCCGCGAGATCATCGCCGACGCCGTGGAGTACATGGTCAACGCCCACTGCGCCGACGCCATCGTGTGCATCTCCAACTGCGACAAGATCACCCCCGGCATGCTGATGGCCGCCCTGCGCCTGAACATCCCGGTAATCTTCGTCTCCGGCGGCCCGATGGAAGCCGGCAAGACCAAGCTGGCCAGCCACGGCCTGGACCTGGTCGACGCCATGGTCATTGCCGCCGACTCCTCGGCTTCCGACGAAAAAGTCGCCGAATACGAGCGCAGCGCCTGCCCGACCTGCGGTTCGTGCTCCGGCATGTTCACCGCCAACTCGATGAACTGCCTGACCGAAGCCCTGGGCCTGGCACTGCCGGGCAACGGTTCGACCCTGGCCACCCACGCCGACCGCGAGCAGCTGTTCCTCACTGCCGGCCGCACCATCGTCGAGCTGTGCAAGCGCTACTACGGCGAGAACGATGAGTCGGTACTGCCGCGCAACATCGCCAACTTCAAGGCGTTCGAGAACGCCATGATGCTCGACATCGCCATGGGCGGCTCGACCAACACCATCCTGCACCTGCTGGCTGCCGCCCAGGAAGCCGAGGTGGCGTTCGACCTGCGCGACATCGACCGCCTGTCGCGCAAGGTGCCGCAGCTGTGCAAGGTTGCGCCGAACATCCAGAAATATCACATGGAAGACGTGCACCGTGCCGGCGGCATCTTCAGCATCCTCGGCTCGCTGGCCCGTGGCGGCCTGCTGCACACCGACCTGCCGACCGTGCACAGCCGCAGCATGGAAGAAGCCATCGCCAAGTGGGACATCACCCAGACCGATGACGAAGCCGTGCACACCTTCTTCAAGGCCGGCCCTGCCGGCATCCCGACCCAGACGGCATTCAGCCAGTCGACCCGTTGGGAATCCCTGGATGACGACCGTGAGAACGGCTGCATCCGCAGTGTCGAGCACGCCTATTCGCAGGAAGGCGGCCTGGCCGTGCTGTACGGCAACATCGCGCTGGACGGCTGCGTGGTGAAAACCGCCGGTGTCGACGAGTCGATCCTGGTGTTCGAAGGCACCGCGAAGATCTTCGAGAGCCAGGACAGCGCCGTACGCGGCATCCTCGCCGACGAAGTGAAGGCCGGCGACATCGTGATCATCCGCTACGAAGGCCCGAAAGGTGGCCCGGGCATGCAGGAAATGCTGTACCCGACCTCGTACCTGAAGTCCAAGGGCCTGGGCAAGGCTTGCGCCCTGCTCACCGACGGCCGCTTCTCGGGCGGCACCTCGGGCCTGTCGATCGGCCACGCCTCGCCGGAAGCCGCCGCTGGCGGCGCCATCGGCCTGGTGCGCGACGGCGACAAGGTGCTGATCGACATCCCGAATCGTTCGATCAACCTGCAGGTCAGCGACGAAGAGCTGGCCGAGCGCCGTGTCGAGCAGGACAAGAAGGGCTGGAAACCGGCTGAAGTACGCCCACGCAAGGTGACCACCGCGCTGAAGGCCTATGCCCTGCTGGCGACCAGTGCCGACAAGGGCGCTGTACGTAACAAGGCGATGCTGGAAGGGCTGTGAGGCTCTGACGGTATGAATGAAGAACCGGCGCCCTGGGCGCCGGTTTTTTTATACCTGTGATTTGTGTGCTGCTCGTACTGGCCCTATCGCCGGCAAGCCAGCTCCCACAGAGACCACACAGTTCTGAAGGCCTGTGTGTTCCCTGTGGGAGCTGGCTTGCCGGCGATAGGGCCAGTACAGGCGAAACACCAACTACTGAATCTGCTCCGGCGTCACGATCACCCAGTTCTTGTCCGCCGTCACCGGCAGCCCTTCCTTGGCCTGCGCCGCGGCATTCCTGGCAATCATCCCGTTCATCTGGTCCATGTACTTGGCCTTGCGGTTTATCCACAGGTGGATGCCACCTTTGCCCACATCCACCCCATGAAACTGCATGTAGCCATCACTGGTCGGCGTATCGCCCCCCACCAGCACCGGTTTCTTCCACTCATCGATATAGGTCAGGATCGCCGCCTGCTTGCCTGCCATCCAGGTGGCCGGGGTCCACAGGTACGGGGTCAGCTCCAGCCCCACGTTGGCCTTGGCATCATAGTGCCCGGCGCTGATCTGCTTGCGCGCGGTGGTCAACTGGCCGCTGGCGCGGTCCTTCAGCAGCAGGCTCACGCCAATCACATTCTGCGGTTTCACGTTGTAGCCGTACTTGGGGTCCGACGCGACCATGCGCACCAGTTCCTCGGAAGCAGCGGAAATCACATAGACCTCGATACCATTCTCCATCAGCTTGTTGTACAGCTCGGCCTGGCCCGTGAAGACCTTGGGTGGCTGTACCTCGATGGCCTTGACCTGGTCCCCTTCGTAATAGGTGGCCGGGATCGGTTTGCCGGAGGCCATCAGCTCATCCACCTGCACCTTCAGCTCCTGCAAGGTAAAGCCGGAGAACACCTGGGCCACCCACGGGTAGCAGACCATGTCGTCCACTTCGCACAGCCGGTAGTAGTAACTGAACAGGCTTTCCTTGTGCTCGGCGGTGTCCTTGAACGGCATCAGCTTCAAAGAGGGGTCGAGCTTGTCGCGGCTCAGCAGGCCCTTGTTTTCCATGAACGGCAGCAAGGCCTCTTCAAGGTCGTAGCGGTAACTGGTGTTGTCCATGTCGAAGACAGCGTAGTTACCCTTGTTGGCATTGGCGGCAATCATGCCGTCGAGCTGCCTGGCTGCCTCGGCGGGCCAGTGCTTGAGCTCGGTGGCGAAGGTTTCGATACTGAACAGCAGGGACAGGCCGATGGCGACGGCTTTCGGAGCGAACTTCATGTACGAATCTCCTGAAATGACCCCGAAACGCTAGTGCAACAATCCCCGCCGGCAGCCCTTGATAACGACCTCCATGCAGCTGCAAACGCCGTGTTCATTGCAATCCGCGACACGCCGTTATTCCATAAACGACTATGCACATTCCATTTGGGTATAAATTCGTTTGTTTTCAGCCTGTTAGCATTTCCGTTCGCAATCGCTCACAGAGGCGATGCCTCTTCTGCTTTTTTCTGCTGGAGCTTCAATGAACCTGCCGCTGTCCCTTAACCTGCTGGCGTTCCTGGCCCTGTTGCTGGGCCTGGCACAAACCCGCCGCACCGACTGGAGCCTGGCCAGGAAAGTATTGCTGGGCCTGGTGCTGGGCGTGGTGTTCGGCCTGATCCTGCATACCGTGTATGGCGCTGGCCACCCCGTACTCAAGGCCACCATCAGCTGGCTCGACCTGGTCGGCAACGGCTACGTCGGCCTGTTGCAGATGATCGTCATGCCGCTGATCTTCGCCTCGATCCTCAGTGCCGTGGCTCGCCTGCACAATGCCTCGTCACTGGGCCGCATCAGTGTGCTGAGCATCGGCACCCTGCTGCTGACCACCGCCATCGCCGCGTTGATCGGCATCGTCCTGACCAACCTGTTCGGCCTGAGCGCCGAAGGCCTGGTGGCCGGCGCGCAGGAAAGCGCGCGCATGCAGGTTATTCACAGCGACTACGCCGGCAAGGTCGCCGACCTCAACATCCCGCAACTGCTGCTGTCGTTCATCCCCAGCAACCCGGTAGGTGACCTGGCACGGGCCAAGCCGACCTCGATCATCAGCGTGGTGATCTTTGCCGTCTTCCTCGGCCTGGCCGCGCTGCAGCTGATCAAGGACGATGCCGAGAAAGGCGAACGCGCGCTGTCGGCCATCGACACCCTGCAGGCCTGGGTGATGCGCCTGGTGCGGGTGGTGATGAAGCTGACCCCGTATGGCGTATTGGCGCTGATGACCAAGGTGGTGGCCAGCTCGAACATGGAAGACATCCTCAAGCTTGGCAGCTTCGTGGTGGTGTCGTACCTGGGCCTGGCGCTGATGTTCGTGGTGCACGGCGTTATCCTCGCCGCCACCGGCGTGAGCCCGCTGCGCTTCTTCCGCAAGGTGTGGCCGGTGCTGACCTTCGCCTTCACCAGCCGCTCCAGCGCCGCCAGCATTCCGCTGAACATCGAAGCGCAAACCCGCCGCCTGGGCGTACCGCAGTCGATTGCCAGCTTCAGCGCATCGTTCGGTACCACCATTGGCCAGAACGGCTGCGCAGGCCTCTATCCCGCCATGTTGGCGGTGATGGTGGCGCCGGCGGTGGGCATCGATACCTTCGACCCGCTGTGGATCGCCACCCTCGTGGCCATCGTCACCTTGAGTTCGGCAGGTGTTGCCGGCGTAGGTGGCGGTGCGACTTTCGCCGCGCTGATCGTGCTGCCGGCCATGGGCTTGCCGGTGGAGCTGGTGGCGTTGCTGATTTCGGTGGAGCCGCTGATCGACATGGGCCGCACGGCGTTGAACGTGAACGGTTCGATGACCGCAGGGGTGGTGACCAGCCAACTGCTGAAAGAGACCGACAAGGATGTGCTGGCTGGCGATGAACATGCCGAGCTGAGCCATTCCTGACGGATTGCCGGGGGGCGCGCTGCGCCCCTGTCGCGACACAAGGCCGCTCCTACAACGGACCGCGGCCCCCTGTAGGAGCAGCCTTGTGTCGCGATAGGGCGGCAAGGCAGCCCCGGCAATCTCAAACCTTGTCCCATACCTCGAAATGATACCCAGGCTTGCCTTCCTCAGCCTGCGTCTCGCTCGACACCAAGGTCCACTGCCCCCGATCAAACTCAGGGAACCACGCATCCCCTTCCGGCGACAACTCGACCCGCGTCAGGTACATGCGGCTGACCAGCCCTTTCTCCAGCGCCTGCCCATACAGCTGCGCCCCGCCAATCAGCATCAGCTCATCGACACCGGCCTCCCGCGCCCACTGCTCGGCCCGCACCAACGCCTCTTCCAGCGAGCCGAACACCTCGGCCCCCGCCAGCTTCAGCCCAGCCTGCCGGCTGACGACGATATTCAACCGCCCGGGCAATGGCCTGCCCAGCGAGTCCCAGGTCTTGCGCCCCATGATGATCGGCTTGCCCAGGGTAGTGGCCTTGAAGTACTTGAAGTCCCCCGGCAAATGCCAGGGCATGGAGTTGTCGATGCCGATCACGCGGTTCTCGGCGTGAGCCGCGATCAGGCTGAGGGGGAGTGATGTATTCATGCCAGCGAGGATAGCACCGGGCGTGTGGGTTATGCTTCTGCCCTGACCTGTGCAATGGAAGACCTTGTGACCGCACCGACTTCACTGGACAAGCGCTGGCTCACCGAAGCGGTACGCCTGCGCGAGGAACATGCCGGCCCCCTGGAGGACCAGGAAGCCAACCGCCGCGCCCGCCAGGCAGGCGGTGACCTGGCAGCCCGCATCGAAACCCGCGCCCTGTTCCTGGCCGAACGCGACGGCATCAGCACCGCCCTGCGCCACTGGAAACAGGGCGCTCGCCTGGCGCTGCTGGCCTTGCTGGTGCTGGCCGTGCTCAGCGGCGCAGGGTTGGCACTGGCCGCCTTGGGCGACGGGCAGCGCCCGGTGAATGTGTTCTGGGCCCTGGGCAGCCTGCTCGGGCTGAACCTGCTGATGCTGCTGGGCTGGGCCATCGGCTTTGCCCTTAGCGGCGAGCATGGCGCGGGGCTGGGCCGCCTGTGGCTGTGGCTGAGCGAACGCTTTGCCCGTGACGCCAAGGCCGCGCACCTGGCACCAGCGCTGCTGGTGCTGCTGCAACGCCAGCGCCTGAACCGCTGGCTGCTCGGCCTGCTGGTGCATGGCCTGTGGCTGCTGGCGATGATCACCGCACTGGCCATGCTGCTGGCCTTGCTGGCGACCCGGCGCTATGGCTTTGTTTGGGAGACCACCCTGCTCGCCGCCGACCCGTTCATCCACCTGACCCAAGCCTTGGGCGCGCTGCCTTCGTTGCTGGGCTTCACGGTACCCGACGAGACCATGATCCGCGCCAGCGGCGACAGCCAGCCGGCCCTGGACCTGGCGCGCCAAGCCTGGGCCAGCTGGCTGCTTGGCGTGGTGCTGGTGTACGGCCTGCTGCCGCGTCTGCTGTTGGCCGGGCTGTGCCTGTGGCGCTGGCGTCAAGGCCGCCAACACCTGGCGCTGGACCTCAGCCTGCCCGGCTACGCGCAGCTGCGTGAAGCGCTGATGCCACGCAGCGAACGCATCGGCGTCCAGGATGCCGCGCCCGAAGCCTTGCCGCAGTTTGCCGCTGGCCAGCTGGAAAGCGGCAGCAGCGGCGCCCTGCTGGTCGGCCTGGAGCTGGACGACCAGCACCCCTGGCCACCCGCCCTGCCGAAAAGCGTGACCAGTGCTGGCGTGCTCGACAGCCGCGAATCGCGCAACCGCCTGCTCGAACAGCTCAGCCGTTTTCCGCCGGCACGCCTGGCCATCGCTTGCGACCCGCGCCGTTCGCCCGACCGCGGCAGCCTGGCGCTGCTCGCCGAGCTGGCACGCAATGCCGGCGCCACCCGCATCTGGCTACTGCAGGCCGCACCGGGCGAGGCCCTGGACGCCCAGCGCCTGGGCGACTGGCACGAAGCCCTCGACCGCCTTGGCCTGGCGCATGCCGATACCTCGCCGCTGACCTGGCTGGAGCATGGCCATGACTGAGCCGCTGAAACTGGCCGTGGTCGGCCACACCAACGTCGGCAAGACCTCGCTGCTGCGCACCCTGACCCGTGACGTCGGCTTTGGCGAAGTCTCCCACCGCCCCAGCACCACCCGCCATGTGGAAGGTGCGCGGCTGTCGGTGGACGGCGAACCCTTGCTCGAGCTGTACGACACCCCGGGCCTGGAAGACGCCATCGCCCTGCTCGACTACCTCGAACGCCTGGAGCGCCCGGGCGAGCGCCTGGACGGCCCGGCCCGCCTCGAGCGCTTTCTGCAAGGCAGCGAGGCACGCCAGCGTTTCGAGCAGGAGGCCAAGGTGCTGCGCCAGCTGCTGGCCAGCAATGCCGGCTTGTATGTGATCGACGCCCGCGAACCGGTGCTGGCCAAATACCGCGACGAACTGGAAGTGCTGGCCAGTTGCGGCAAGCCGCTGCTACCGGTGCTCAACTTCGTCGCCAGCCACCAGCACCGCGAGCCGCAATGGCGTGAAGCCCTTGCCAGGCTTGGGCTTCACGCGTTGGTGCGGTTCGACAGCGTGGCCCCGCCAGAGGATGGCGAGCGCCGGTTGTACGAAAGCCTGGCCCTGCTGCTGGAAGACGCCCGCCCGGCCCTGCAGCGGCTGATCGACGACCAGCAGGCACAGCGCCTGGCGCGTCGGCACAGCGGCAAGCGCCTGATTGCCGAGCTGCTGCTGGACTGCGCTGCCTGCCGGCGCAGCGTCGAGGCCGAACCGGCTGCCGAAGCCCGGGCCATCGAGGCATTGCGGCAAGAGGTGCGCCAGCGCGAGCAGCGCTGCGTCGAGGCACTGCTCAAGCTGTATGCCTTCCGCCGTGAGGACGCCCATGCCAGCGACCTGCCGTTGCTGGATGGCCGTTGGGGCGATGACCTGTTCAACCCCGAAACCTTGAAGCTGCTGGGCGTGCGCTTGGGCAGTGGTGTGGCCGCCGGTGCTGCGGCGGGTGCCGGGGTAGACCTGCTGGTCGGCGGCCTGACACTGGGGGCTGCCGCCCTGGCCGGGGCGATTGCCGGCGGCGCGCTGCAGACGGCGCGCAACTATGGGTCGCGGTTGATGGGCAAGCTCAAGGGCAAGCGCGAGCTGACGGTGGACGACACGGTGTTGCGCTTGTTGGCCTTGCGTCAGCAGCAGTTGATGGTGGCGCTGGAAAACCGCGGGCATGCGGCGCAGGACAGCATTCGGCTGGGGGAGCTGGACGAGAAGGCCTGGCGGGAGGGCAAGTTGCCGGAGGCGCTGAGCAAGGCGCGGGCGCATCCGCAGTGGTCCACCCTCAACCCTGGGGCGAAGCTGAACCAGGCTGAGCGGCAGGAACAGCTGGAGGCGCTGGTTTCACAGTTTTGATCAAGCAGGTCTGGCCTCTTCGCGGGTAAACCCGCTCCCACAGGTATCTCACATTCCTTGAGATGTGCACTATTCCTGTGGGAGCGGGTTCACCCGCGAAGAGGCCCGCACAGGCAGCCCACATCTCATAGTAATGCCAAAGCCTTCCGCTTCAACCCATCCAGGTCAATCACCGCCACCCCGACCACTTTGGCCCGCTCATCCCACTCCCTCATCCGCAAGCTCACCTCGAACAGCGGATCCCGCTCGAACACATCCGCCTCGTCCTCGCTCATCACGCCCCCCTGATACTCCAAGGTCCGCCGGCTCGCCTCACTCAACCGCTGGTAATACCCAGGCTGGCGCAAAGTCAGGTAGCGCTTGGCCTCCACGTGATACTGCACCAGCCGCGCCATGCGTTCGCCGAAACCACAGCGGCGTAAATACTCGGCGCCGATGCGCTCATGGCTGACCACGCCATAGCCGCCCATGCTGGCGTCACCGCCGCACAGGTGGCCGATGTCGTGGAAGAACGCCGCCAGCACCACTTCGTCGTCGAAGCCTTCGGCCATGGCCAGTTGCGCGGCCTGGGACATGTGTTCGAGCTGGGTGATGGCTTCGCCGATGTAGTCGTCACTACCGTGGCGTTCGTACAGCGCGAAGGTGCTGTCGATGATCTGGGCTGGGGTGGGCATCACTGTTTATTCCTGGCTGGATTGCAGCAGTGGCTTCTTCGCGGGCATGCCCGCTCCCACAAGGATCGCACACAGCTGAAGGACTGCGCGGTACCTGTGGGAGCGGGCGCGCCCGCGAAGAGGCCGGTGCAGGTTACTGCTGAGCCACCTTCTCCGACTTGCCGTCATAGCGCTTGCGCCACTCGGCCAGGATCTGGTCACGGTTCTTCGAGGCCCAGGCAAAGTCGTTCTTGATCAGGCGCTGTTCATAGTCCGCCGGCAGTTCGGTCTGCGGCTTGGCAATACCCGGGGCAGCCAGCACGGCGAAGTTCTCCTTGTACAGCTCCATGGCCGCCGGGCTTGCCGAGAAATCAGCCAGGCGCTTGGCCGCATCCGCTTTTGGCGAACCTTTGATCACCGCAGTCGCCTCGATCTCCCAACCCAGGCCTTCCTTCGGCAGCACGATGTCCAGCGGCGCGCCCTGGCGCTTGAGCTGCACGGCCGGGTACTCGAACGAGATACCGATCGGGAATTCACCCGCTGCGGCAAGCTTGCACGGCTTGGAACCGGAATGAACGTACTGGCCGATGTTCTGGTGCAGTGCATCCATGTACGCCCAACCCTGTGGCTCGCCAAAGGTCTGCAGCCAGGCACTGACATCCAGGAAGCCGGTGCCGGACGAGGCAGGGTTCGGCATGACGATCTTGCCCTTGTACTCGGGCTTGGTCAGGTCCTGCCAGCTTACCGGCTTGCTCAGGCCCTGCTTCTCGGCCTCGATGGTATTGAAGCAGATGGTCGCGGCCCACACGTCCATACCGACCCAGGCTGGCGGGTTGGCAGCATCGCGATAATTGGCGGCAATCTTGCCCAGGTCCTTCGGTGCGTAGGCTTCGAGCATGCCGTTCTGGTCGAGGATGGCCAGGCTGGAAGCAGCCAGGCCCCACACTGCGTCGGCTTGCGGGCGGTCTTTCTCGGCCAGCAGCTTGGCGGTGATGATGCCGGTGGAGTCACGAACCCACTTGATCTCGATGTCCGGGTTGGCCTTCTCGAAGGCCTGTTTGTAGCTCTTCAGCTGTTCGGCTTCCAGGGCGGTGTAGACCGTCAGCTGGGTACCAGCGGCCGAAGCCTGCAGGCTGAACACGGCGGAAACGGCAGCGGCAAGTGCAAGGTGCTTGTACATGGGTAGGTTCCTTACAGGTCAGACGGTCGCGGCGCGTTGGCGCCAGGCTTGGGAGCGGCGCAGCAGGCCGCGTGAGGCTGCGGCCAGCAGCAGTGAAGCGCCGGCACTGGTCAGCAGGATCAGGGTGGACATGGCGGCGGCACCACCGACATTGCCGGCGTCATCCATGTTCAGCACGGCGACGGCAGCCAGGATGGTGTCGGGGCTGTACAGGAAGATCGCCGCCGACACGGTGGTCATCGCCGAGACGAACAGGTAGCGGATGATGTCCAGCAGCGCCGGCAGGCAGATCGGCACGGTAACCCGCAGGAAGTGCCTGTACAGCGGCGCCTTCAGCGACAGCGCGGCGGCCTCGAACTCGCCGTCGAGCTGGCGCAGGGCGGTGGTCGCGGTCATCTGCGCGGTGGTCAGGTAGTGGGCGATGGTGCACACCACCAGCAGCCCCATGCCGCCGTAGAACACATGCAGAGGGTTGCCGTTCAGGTTGAAGAAGAATACGTAGCCCAGGCCCAGCACCAGGCCCGGCACGGCCATGGGGATGAAGCTGAGCAGGCGCAGCGCCTGGTTGAGCAGGCGTTGGCCCTGGGTCTTCTCCATCAGGTAGGCGCCGGTGAAGATCACGATGCTGCCGATCAGCGCGGTGCCGATGGCCATGGTCACGCTGTTGCGGTAGGCCAGCCAGCCACCACCGGCGGTGTCCTCGAACATGTAGTGACGCAGCGACAACGACAGGTTGTAGGGCCAGAAAGTAACCAGCGACGAGTACATCGCCATGCCGATCACCAGCAGCAATGCCGCGCACACCAGCAGCACGATCGCCAGGAAACAGGCATCACGGCCGCGCGACGGCTTGGGCTCGAACACCTGGGCACGGCCGCTCATGGCCTCGCCCTGGCGCCGGCGCAGCCAGGCATCGACGGTAAAGCTGAACAGCGCCGGCAACAGCAGCACCATGCCGATCAGCGCGCCGCGGCCGAACTGCTGCTGGCCGACCACAGCCTTGTAGGCTTCCAGGGCCAGCACCTGATAGTCGCCGCCGACCACGACCGGTACACCGAAGTCGGTGATGGTCAGGGTGAACACCAGGCAGAACGCTGCGAATACTGCCTGGCGCGTGGCCGGCCAGGTGATGCTGGTGAACGCTCGCCAAGGGCCGGCACCCATGCTGGACGCTGCGTCGAACAGGCGTGCATCGGCCAGCGATAGCGCCGACAGCAGGATCATCAGGGCATGCGGGAAGGTGTAGATGGCCTCGCCCAGCACAATGCCCCAGAAGCCATAGATGTTGTCGCTGAGCAACCCGCGCAGCAGCCCCTGGTTACCGAACAGGTAGACTAGGGCGATGGCCGGCAGCATTGACGGCGCCAGCAGCGGCAGCAACGAAATCCCCCGCCACAGGCCTTTGCCCGGAATCAGCGTGCGTTGCAGGGCATAGGCGAACAGGTAGGCCAGCGGCACCACGATGGCTGCCACCGTGAAGGCCACCGACAGGCTGTTGCCCAGCAGCCAGTGGAAGTTTTCACTGGCGAACAGTTCGCGGGCCGCCAGCAGGCCGCCACCCTGGCCCGCTTCTGCACTGAAGCCGCGCCAGAAGATCGCCAGCAGCGGCATCAGCACCGCCAGCACCAGAAGGATCAGCAGCAGACTCTTGCCGCCGCCGACGAACAACCGGTCGCCCAGGGCGACGCCAGCACGCGGCGTGGCCTTGGCCTGGCTCAGCGGCAGGGACATTGGCGCGGCCATCTCAGGCAAACACCTGCAGGCTCTGCGGCGGCAGCGCCACCCAGATGTCCTGCGAGCCCAGCCGCGGCATGGCCTCGGGGGCCAGCTCCGCCAGCAGTGCATGGCCAGGCAGCGCCTTGAGCTCGAAGCTCATGCGGCAGCGGTTACCGAGGAAGGTGATTTCACGGACCATGGCCGGGAACAGGTTTTCTTCGTGCACCGCCGGGTTGACCGTGATCGCCTCCGGGCGGCAGAACAGCCGGCCGCTGCTAGCCCGGGCCGAACCTGGTGCCAGACGCATGTTCATGCCACCGACCTGGGCATGGCTGTCACTGCTGCGCTGGAACGGCAACCAGTTGCCCTGGCCGACGAACTCGGCAACGAACGGCGTGGCCGGCTGGTCGTATATTTCCTGCGGGGTGGCGTACTGCTCGACCTGGCCGTTGTTCATCACCGCAATGCGGTCGGCCATCAGCATGGCCTCGTCCTGGTTGTGGGTGACCATCAGCGTGGTGATACCCAGCTGGCGCTGCAGCTGGCGCAGTTCGGTGCACAGGTGCTCGCGCACCCGGGCGTCCAGCGCCGACATCGGCTCGTCCAGCAGCAGCAACGACGGCGACGGTGCCAGCGCGCGGGCCAGGGCCACACGCTGCTGCTGGCCCCCGGAAAGCTGACCGGGGTATTTCTTCTCGCTGCCGGCCAGGCCCACCAGTTCGAGCATTTCGGCCACTCGCTGGCGGGCCTGCTCGCGGCCACTGCCAGTCAGGCCATAGGCGATGTTGGCTTCGACGGTGAGGTTGGGGAACAGCGCGTAGGACTGGAACAGGATGCCGTAGTCACGAGCCTGGGGTGGCAGCTCGGAGATATCGCGCTCGCCGATGTACAACGTACCGCGGTCCTGGCGCTCCAGGCCGGCGATGCAGCGCAGCAACGTGGTCTTGCCGCAGCCGGACGGCCCGAGCAGGCACACCAGTTCGCCGGCGGCGATGTCCAGCGAGACATCGTTCAGCGCCGTGAAGGCGCCGAAGCGCTTGTGGATGTTGCGCACTTTCATCTGTGCGCCGGGGGTGGTGTGGTTCATGGCAGGGCCTCATCGAAGAGATGGGGGCCATGCTAGGAAGGCTGTGCGAAGGTTCTGTGGCTTTAGGGCAAAAGCAGGTGATAGTGGTATAGGCAGATTTTGTAGTGGCCTTCGCGGGCCCTATCGCCGGCAAGCCAGCTCCCACAGGTACTGCACAGGTTTCAAGGACTGTGGGGTACCTGTGGGAGCTGGCTTGCCGGCGATAGGGCCGGTACAGCCGCTACATGGCTATCAGAAGTGCGAACCGGCCACTTCCTGCGCCACCCCAAGGAAGGCCGCCGGCAACCGGGCCTGGCGCCGCTCCTTCAGGCAATACAGGTACTCATGCATCACCGGCGCGTTCTCCAGCGCCAGCACCCGCAACTCAGGGTTGTGCGGCACCTCGTGCCGGGCAATCACGCTGATGCCGATGTTGCGCAGCACCGCCTCACGGATAGACTCGCGGCTGCCAATCTCCAGCAACGCCCCGGCCTTCACCCCGGCCTCCTGCATCATCTGCTCGGTCAGCTTGCGTGTGGTCGAGCCCTTCTCGCGCATCAGCAGGCAATGCCCGGCCACCACGTCAATGGACACCGCCTGGCGGTGTGCCAACGGGTGGTTGCGATGCACCGCCACCACCAACGGGTCAGTCCCCAGCACCCGCCGCACCAGCCGCGCGTCTTCCAGCAGTTGCGACGAAGCGGCGATATCCACCCGGTAGTCCTCGAGCATCTCCAGCACCTGCTGCGAGTTGCCGATTTCCACCGCCACTTCCACCTGCGGCAGGCGTTCGCGGTAGATCTTCACCAGGTCGAGAATGTAGTAAGGCGCCGTGGCCGCGATGCGCAGGCTGCCCTGGGCCTGGCCGCTGTTGCGCAGCTCGAACTCGATGTCGGCCTCCTGCTGCAGCAGTGCCTTGACCATCGGCAGCAGGCGCACGCCCTCCTCGCTCAGCACCAGGCGCCGCCCGCCGCGGTAGAACAGCTCCACCGCGTACTGGCTCTCCAGGTTGCGAATCTGCGTGGTCACCGTGGGCTGGCTGAGGCCGAGCTTCTTCGCCGCCAGGGTGATGCTGCCCAGGCGGGCCACCATGTAGAAGGCTTTAAGCTCCGAACTCAGCATGCACGTCCTCTATTTGCGCAACAGGCGCAAGCCGTTGAACACCACCAGCAGGCTCACGCCCATGTCGGCGAACACCGCCATCCACATGGTGGCCATGCCGGCAAAGGTGATCGCCAGGAATATCGCCTTGATGCCCAACGCCAGAACGATGTTCTGCATGAGGATCGCCGCACTTTGGCGCGACAGCCTGACGAAGGCCGGGATTTTCCGCAAGTCGTCGTCCATCAGCGCCACATCGGCGGTCTCGATGGCAGTGTCGGTACCGGCCGCCGCCATGGCAAAACCGATCTCGGCCCGAGCCAGCGCCGGGGCGTCGTTGATACCGTCACCGACCATGCCCACCCGATGGCCCTGGGCGTACAGGGTTTCGATGCTCTTGAGCTTGTCGGCAGGCAGCAGGTTGCCCTCGGCACGGTCGATGCCCACCACGGTGGCGATGGCCTGGGCGGTATGCGGATTGTCACCGGTCAGCATGACAGTCTTGATGCCCAGCTCGTGCAGCTCGGCGATGGCCTGGCGACTGCTTTCCTTGACCGTGTCGGCCACCGCGAACAGCGCCAACGGGCCGGAGCGGTCGAGCAGCAGCACCACGGTCTTGCCCTGGCGCTCCAGCGCATCCAGCTGGGCCTCGAGCTCGGGCGAGCACAGCCCCAGCTCCTCGACCAGACGGTGGTTACCCAGGTGGTAAACCTCACCCGCGATGGTACCGCGCACGCCGCGCCCGGCCAGGGCGGCGAAGTCATCGACCTCGCTCAAGGCCAGGCCTTGCTCCTTGCCGAACTGGGCAATAGCGCGGGAAACCGGGTGGTCCGAACGCTCGCCCAGGCTGGCGGCCAGGGCTTGCGCGCGGCCTTCGAACAACGGCTCCAGTACCTTGGCGTCGGTCTGCACCGGCTTGCCGTGGGTGATGGTGCCGGTCTTGTCCAGGGCCAGGAAGTCCAGCTGGCGCCCGCCTTCCAGGTACACGCCACCCTTGATCAGGATGCCCTTGCGCGCGGCGGCAGCCAGGCCGCTGACGATGGTCACCGGGGTCGAGATCACCAGGGCGCATGGGCAAGCCACCACCAGCAGCACCAGGGCGCGATAGACCCAGTCGAACCAGGCACCGGCCATGAACAGCGGCGGTATCACCGCAACGGCCAGGGCAATGGCAAACACCACCGGGGTGTAGATGCGCGAGAAGCGGTCGACGAAACGCTGGGTAGGCGCCCGCGCGCCTTGCGCTTCCTCGACGGCCTTGATGATCCGCGCCAGGGTCGATTGCCCGGCAGCAGCGGTAACGCGGAACTCCAGCGCCCCTGCCTGGTTGATGGTGCCGGCGAACAACTTGTCGCCCACGGCCTTCTCCACAGGCAGGCTTTCGCCGGTGATCGGCGCCTGATCGACGGTGGATTGCCCGCTGGTCACTTCTCCGTCCAGGCCAATGCGTTCGCCGGGGCGTACCCGCACCAGGGCCCCGATGGCCACCTCCCGCACCTCCACTTCCCGCCACTGGCCATCGGCCTGGCGCACGGTGGCCATGTCCGGGGTGAGCTGCATCAGGCCGCCAATGGCGTTGCGCGCGCGGTCCAGCGAGCGGGCTTCGATCAGCTCGGCGACGGTGAACAGCACCATCACCATGGCCGCTTCCGGCCACTGGCCGATCAGCACCGCGCCAGTCACGGCAATGCTCATCAGCGCGTTGATGTTGAGGTTGCGGTTTTTCAGGGCGATCCAGCCCTTCTTGTAGGTACCCAGGCCACAGCCGAGGATCGCTGCCAGCGCCAGCGCCGCCACCACCCACTCCGGGGCCAGTGCGGCAAAGTGCACGATTTCGGCGGCGATCGCGGCAATACCGGACAGCGCCAGCGGCCACCAGCGGGTCTTGGCCACTTGTGGTGCGCTGGCGGTGCCATCGTCTTCGGCGCCAAGCGGCTCGGCTTTCATGCCCAGGCTGTCGATGACCTGCTCGATTTCAGCAGTGCCACCCAGGGTGTGGCGCACGCCAAGCACACGGTTGATCAGGTTGAATTCCAGCTGCTCGATACCGGCCAGCTTGCCCAGCTTGTCCTGGATCAGGGTCTGCTCGGTAGGGCAGTCCATGGCCTCGATGCGGAAACGGCTGAACTGGGCGTGGCTGCTGGCCTTTTCGCTCAGCTGGACCAAGGCTGGCGCAGCAGCGCTGCCACAGCAGCTGTGGGCGTGGTGATCGTGCTTGTGTTCGTGGCTGACAGGCTGGTTCATGGGGTCATCCTTAATTTGAGCCTGTTGCCAAGTGAACACCCTGTAGCCACTATAGGGTCAAGCCACTTGCTGGAGAATTTCGTGATGAAGATCGGAGAACTGGCCAAAGCCACCGACTGCGCCGTGGAAACCATCCGCTACTACGAGCGTGAACAGCTGCTGCCGGAGCCGGCGCGCAGCGACGGCAACTACCGGCTATACACCCAGGCCCATGTCGAGCGGCTGACGTTCATCCGCAACTGCCGCACCCTGGACATGACCCTGGATGAAATCCGCAGCCTGCTACGCCTGCGCGACAGCCCCGATGATTCGTGCGGCAGTGTCAATGCGCTGATCGACGAACATATCGAGCATGTGCAGGCAAGGATCGATGGTCTGGTGGCGTTGCAGGAACAGCTGGTGGAGCTGCGGCGGCGCTGCAATGCACAGGGGGCGGAGTGTGCGATCTTGCAGCAACTGGAGACGAACGGGGCGGTATCGGTGCCGGAAACCGAGCATTCGCATGTGGGGCGAAGTCACGGGCATTGAAAGATCCAAGGGCCCAATCGCCGGCAAGCCGGCTCCCACAGGTTTTGCACAGCCCCAACTGGCAGCGCCGTCCTGTGGGAGCTGGCTTGCCGGCGAAAGGGCTGCAGAGCAGCCCCGGCAATCTAAAAGATCACACCGCCATCGGCGCCGTCATCGGCGCATGGTGCTCATACCCTTCCAGCCAAAAATCGCTCGGCTCGATCTTCTCCAACCACTCCGGCTCGTACTTGCCAGTCTCGGCAAACGCCGGCACGCGGTCGCTGATCACCAGCTTCGGCGCTTCCAGCGGCTCACGCTTGAGCTGCTCGTTGAGCATGTCCAGGTGGTTCTCATACACATGGGCATCGCCGATGAAGTAGGTGAACCAGCGCGGGGTGTAGCCGGTCAGGCGGCCGAACAGCGACAGCAGCGCCGCGCCTTCGGTGAGGTTGAACGGCGTGCCCAGGCCCAGGTCGTTGGAGCGGATGTAGAGGGTCAGGGAAATCTCCCTGGTCTCCACATTCGGGTGGAACTGGTACAGCAGGTGGCACGGCGGCAGGGCCATTTCGTCCAGCTGCGCGCAGTTCCAGCCGTGGAACAGGATACGGCGGCTGCCCGGGTCGTTGGCGATGGTGTCCAGGCACTGGCGCACCTGGTCGATGGCCTTGTACAGGATGACGAACGCGACGCCGTCCTCCTCGTCCTGGGCGATGCGGCGGAAGCCCGCCTTCTCGGCCATTTCGATGGCCGCCGGGTTGCTCAGCGGGATGCGCTTGTAGCCCGGCCACTGGCGCCATTGCACGCCGTAGATCTCGCCAAGGTCGTCATGGCCCTGACGAAACGGGTTGGCCAGCCACTGGGCGTTCTCGTTGGCGTTCTGGTCCCAGACCTTGCAGCCCAGTTCGCGGAATTCACCGGCGTTCTTCACGCCACGCAGGAAACCGACCATTTCGCCGATCGCCGACTTGAACGCCAGTTTGCGCGTGGTAATGGCCGGGAAGCCCTTCTGCAAGTCGAAACGCAGCATGGCGCCCGGCAGGCTGATGGTGCGGATGCCGGTGCGGTTGCCCTGCAGCGTGCCGTTGTCGATGACGTCGCGGACCAGGTCCAGATACTGTTTCATGGCTTACCTGTAGCAAAAACGGCAGGGGGATCGCCCCTGCCGTGGGATTAATCAGGCGGGTTTCGCCGTAGGCTTGCGATTATAAGCCCACCAGATCAGGCCAAGGCCAGCCAGGATCATCGGCACGCACAGAATCTGACCCATGGTCAGCCAGCCCCAGGCCAGGTAGCCAAGCTGGGCATCCGGTACGCGGACGAATTCGACGATGAAGCGGAAGATGCCGTAGAACAGCGCGAACATGCCGGACACCGCCATGGTCGGCCGCGGCTTGCGCGAGAACGCCCAGAGAATCAGGAACAGCGCTACACCTTCGAGTGCGAACTGGTACAGCTGCGATGGGTGACGCGGTAGCTGCGCCGGGTCGCTGAACGGCGGGAAGACCATCGCCCATGGCACGTCGGTGGCCTTGCCCCACAGCTCGGCGTTGATGAAGTTGCCGATGCGCCCGGCCCCCAGGCCGATCGGCACCAGCGGCGCGACGAAGTCCATCAGCTCGAAGAACGACTTGTTGTTGCGCTTGCCGAACCACAGGGCCGCCAGCATCACACCGATGAAACCGCCGTGGAACGACATGCCACCCTTCCACACCTCGAAGATCAGCGTCGGATTGGCCAGGTAGGCGTGCAGGTCGTAGAACAGCACGTAGCCCAGGCGACCACCGACGATCACACCCATCGACAGCCAGAACACCAGGTCGGAGAGCTTTTCGCGCGTCCAGGTGGGGTCGAAGCGGTTCAGCCGGCGCGAGGCGAGCAGCCAGGCACCGCCGATGCCGACCAGGTACATCAGGCCGTACCAATGGATTTTCAGCGGCCCGATGGCCACGGCCACGGGGTCTATCTGCGGGTAAGGCAGCATGGAACTTCCTCTCGATTCAAATCAAAAAGCTGAGGCCGACACAGAACAGCAGGGCTGCGAACAGGCGTTTCAACAAACGTGGCGACAGCTTGTGCGCCAGGCGCGCGCCGAAGCGGGCGAAAAACATGCTTGTCACGGCAATGCCGAGCAGCGCCGGCAGGTACACGTAACCCAGGCTGTGGGCCGGCAGGTGCTCCTCGTGCCAACCCAGCAGCATGAAGCTCAGGGCACTGGCCAAGGCAATCGGCAGGCCACAGGCCGAAGACGTCGCCACTGCCTGCTGCATGGGCAGGCTGCGCCAGGTCAGGAACGGCACGGTCAGCGAACCGCCGCCGATGCCGAAAATGGCCGAAGCCCAGCCGATCACCCCACCTGCACCGATCAGCGCGGGCTTGCCGGGGATGCCACGACTGGCCTTGGGCTTGAGGTCCAGGGCCATCTGCGCGGCAATGACCAGGGCGAACACACCGATGATCTTTTGCAGCAGTGGCCCCTGGATCAGCGAGGCGGTCTTGGCGCCGACACCGGCCCCAAGGAGGATGCCGAGGGTCATCCAGGCGAAGATCGGCCATTGCACCGCGCCCTTGCGATGGTGCTCGAGCACGGCGTTGATCGAGGTGAAGACGATGGTTGCCAGCGACGTACCGACAGCCAGGTGGGTCAGCACCGAGGCATCGAAACCTTGCAAGGTGAAGCTGAACACCAGCACCGGCACGATGATGATACCGCCGCCCACGCCGAACAGCCCGGCCAGCACACCGGCGCAGGCGCCCAACAGCAGATAGAGCACGAATTCCATTCGTCTTCCCCGAAAAAACAATGCGGCATGGTAACGGAAGCCGGGCTCGGGGCTCTAGTGAACAGTGTGTCAGGATGGATCCTCCCCGCCGCTGTGGGTACAGTGGCAAAAAACCCAGAGGCCCGACCGATGTGCCTGATCGTATTCGCCTGGCGGCCGGGGCATGCCCTGCCGCTGATCGTGGCGGCCAACCGCGATGAGTTCTATGCCCGCCCCACCCAGGCCCTGGCGGCCTGGGAGGATGCACCCGGGGTATATGCCGGGCGCGACCTGGAGGCCGGCGGCACCTGGCTGGGCGTCGGCCCGCAGGGGCGATTCGCGGCGCTGACCAATATTCGCGACCCGGCGCAGGCTTTGGGGCCGCGCTCGCGGGGCGAGCTGGTGGCGGCGTATCTGCAGGGGGAGTTGGGGGTCGAGGCCTATCTGGACCAGGTGGCCAGCCGCAGCAGGCAATATTCAGGGTTCAACCTGCTGGTGGGCGATGGGCGACAGCTGGGCTATCTGCATGCCCGGGACGCAGCGCCGCGCTTGCTGAAGGCCGGGGTTTACGGGCTTTCCAATGCCGGGCTGGATACGCCTTGGCCGAAGCTGGTGAAGGCGCGCAGTGGGCTGGAAGGGCTACTGGAGACGCCAGAGCCACAGCGCTTGCTGGCGTTGCTGGCCGATGCCGAACCGGCGCCGGAGGGCGAGTTGCCGGAGACGGGCGTGGGGTTGGCGACCGAGAAGCTGCTGTCGAGCGTATTCATTGCCAGCCAGAACTACGGGACGCGGGCGAGCACGGTGCTGATTGTGGATGATCAGGGGAAAAGGCGACTGGTTGAACGCAGTTTCGGGCCCTTTGGTGGGCATTTGGGGGAAGTTGAGTTGCTGGTCTGATAATTTGATGTTGCTTGCTCCGGCCTCTTCGCGGGTAAACCCGCTCCCACAGGTACTGCGCCGCATCTGAAGGCTGCGCTGTACCTGTGGGAGCGGGTTTACCCGCGAAGAGGCCGGAACAGGCCACCTCATATTCAGAGGGTTTTATTGGCCCCAGGCCCGATCATCCGCGCCAACCCAAGGTTTTTCAGGGCCAGTTGCAGCGAGCTGTGGATAACCTGCGGGTTGTCATGGCTCAAGGCCTCCACCAGCAGCTCCTTGGCCTTGCCCATATTCACCTGACGCAGCATCCACTTCACCTTCGGCAGGTTGGTGGCGTTCATCGACAGGCTGTCGAAGCCCATGGCCATCAACAGGATCGCCGCTGCCGGGTCACCGGCCATCTCACCGCAGATACTCACCGGCTTGCCTTCGCCATGGGCGTCGCGCACCACCGTGTTCAGCGCCTGCAACACCGCCGGGTGCAGGTAGTCGTACAGGTCGGCGACCCGCGGGTTGTTGCGGTCCACCGCCAGCAGGTACTGGGTCAGGTCGTTGGAACCGACCGACAGGAAGTCCACTTGCCGCGCCAGCTCCTTGGTCTGGTACACCGCCGCAGGAATTTCCACCATCACGCCAACCGGTGGCATCGGCACATCGGTGCCTTCGTCACGCACCTCGCCCCAGGCGCGGTGGATCAGGTGCAGCGCCTCTTCCAGCTCGTGGATGCCGGAAATCATCGGCAGCAGGATACGCAGGTTGTTCAGCCCCTCGCTGGCCTTGAGCATGGCGCGGGTCTGCACCAGGAAGATTTCCGGGTGGTCGAGGGTGACGCGAATGCCGCGCCAGCCGAGGAACGGGTTTTCTTCCTTGATCGGGAAGTACGACAGCGACTTGTCGCCACCGATGTCGAGGGTACGCATGGTCACCGGCAGCGGGTGGAAGGCCGCCAGCTGCTCGCGGTAGATGGCCAGCTGCTCTTTCTCGCTGGGGAAGCGCTGGTTGATCATGAACGGCACTTCGGTGCGGTACAGCCCCACCCCTTCGGCGCCACGCTGCTGGGCACGGGCCACGTCGGCGAGCAGGCCGGTGTTGACCCACAGCGGCATGCGGTGGCCGTCCGGGGTAACGCACGGCAGTTCGCGCAGGGCATCCAGGCCCTGGGCCAGCTGGCGCTCCTCCTCGACCACGTCGCTGTACTGCTTGCGCAGCACTTCGCTGGGGTTGGTGAACACCTCGCCCTTGTAGCCGTCGACGATCATCTCGATGCCGTCGACCTTGGAATAAGGCAAGTCGACCAGGCCCATCACCGTGGGGATGCCCATGGCTCGAGCCAGGATGGCGACGTGGGAGTTGCCCGAGCCCAGTACCGAGACCAGGCCGACCAGCTTGCCTTCCGGCACTTCGCCGAGCATCGCCGGGGTCAGCTCTTCACTGACCAGGATGGTGTTGTCGGCATACACCAGCGACTGCGCGCGGGCTTCCTGCAGGTAGGCCAGCAGGCGCCGGCCCAGGTCCTTGACGTCGGAGGCGCGCTCGCGCAGGTAGTCATCGTCCATCAGCTCGAAGCGGTTGACGTGCTCGCCCACCACCTGGCGCAGTGCGCCCTGGGCCCACTGGCCGGTCTTGATGACTTCGGTCACCTCACCGCCCAGAGCCGCGTCTTCGAGCATCATCAGGTACACATCGAACAGTGCACGCTCCTCCGGGCGCAGCTGGGTGGCCAGCTTGGCCGACAGCTTGCGCATATCGTCGCGCACACCTTCGAGGGCGTTCTGGAACAGTTTCAGCTCGGCGTCGATGTCATCGACGGTCTTGTCCGGTACCACTTCCAGATCGGCTGGCGGCAGCATCACCACTGCGCGCCCCACGGCGGCGCCAGGCGAGCCCGGTACGCCGACGAAGCGCGCCTCCTGGATACCTTTGCCCTGGCGGCCCAGGCCACGGATCGAGCCGGTGGCCTCGGCGTGGGCGATAACCCCTGCGAGCTGGGCGCTCATGGTGACCAGGAAGGCTTCTTCGCCCTCGTCGAACTGGCGGCGCTCCTTTTGCTGGATGACCAATACCCCGACCACGCGGCGGTGGTGGATGATCGGCGCACCGAGGAAGGAGGCGAATTTTTCCTCGCCGGTTTCGGCAAAGTAGCGGTAACGCGGGTGGTCGGCAGCGTTTTCCAGGTTCAGCGGCTCTTCCCGGGTACCGACCAGGCCGACCAGGCCTTCGTTGGGGGCCATGCTGACCTTGCCGATGGAGCGCTTGTTCAGGCCTTCGGTGGCCATCAGCACGAAGCGGTTGGTTTCCGGGTCGAGCAGGTAGACCGAGCAGACCTGGCTGCCCATGGCCTCCTTGACACGCAAGACAATGATCCCCAACGCCGACTTGAGATCTTTGGCGGAGTTTACTTCCTGGACGATCTTGCGCAGCGTATTGAGCATGGCTCGGGGTCGAACTCCGTCGTCAGTCGCGCGTCAGCAGACGCGGTGCTAGCTCTTTCAGGGCGCGTCGGTAGACCTCGCGCTTGAATGTCACAACCTGGCCCAGCGGGTACCAATAGCTGACCCAGCGCCAGCCGTCGAATTCCGGCTTGCCGGTCAGGTCCATCCGCACCCGTTGTTCGTTGCTGACCAGACGCAGCAGGAACCATTTCTGCTTCTGGCCGATGCACAGCGGCTGGCTATGCGTACGCACCAGTCGCTGGGGTAAACGATAACGCAACCAGCCACGGGTGCAGGCAAGAATTTCCACATCATCGCGTTCAAGGCCAACTTCTTCGTTCAGCTCGCGGTACAGGGCATCTTCCGGCGTCTCGTCAGGGTTGATGCCACCCTGGGGAAACTGCCAGGCATCCTGGTTGATCCGTCGAGCCCATAGCACCTGCCCGGCATCATTCGTGAGAATGATCCCGACATTGGGGCGAAAACCATCCGGGTCGATCACGGCAGCAACCTCGCAAACGCATGTCACCGCATTGTTCCACAAAGCTTGCGAGCGCAGCAACGCGCCCGCCAAGCTTATGTGCAGCAGCGTGAAAACTCCGTATTCTGCGGGCCTACCCTGTGGCTTATGCGAGTGACCGCGATGCGCCTGGCTTTATTCGACCTGGACAATACCCTCCTCGGTGGCGACAGCGACCATGCCTGGGGTGACTACCTTTGCCAGCGCGGCATCCTCGACCCGGTTACCTACAAGCAACGCAACGATGGCTTCTATCAGGAATACCTGAACGGCACCCTGGACCTGCAGGCCTACCTGGCCTTTTCCATGGAAATCCTTGCGGCAACACCGGTAGCCCAGCTCGACGAATGGCACCGCGACTTCATGCGCGACTGCATCGAGCCGATCATCCTGCCTAAGGCGCTGAGCTTGCTGCAGCAGCACCGCGAGGCCGGCGACCAGCTGGTGATCATCACCGCCACCAACCGCTTCGTCACCGCACCGATTGCCCGGCGCCTGGGAGTTCGCGTGTTGCTGGCGACCGAATGCGAGATGCGTGATGGCCGCTATACCGGGCGTAGTACCGATATACCGTGTTTCCGTGAAGGCAAGGTGACGCGGCTGGAGCGCTGGATGCTGGAGAACGGCTTCGATCTCGAGGACAGCTATTTCTATAGCGACTCGATGAACGATTTGCCGTTGTTGCAGCGAGTGGCGCATGCGGTGGCGGTGGACCCCGACCCGAAGCTGCGGGCGGAGGCCGAGATGCGCGGGTGGCCTGTGGTTTCGCTGCGGGATTGAGGTTTTACTGTGCCTGCCTCTTCGCGGGTAAACCCGCTCCCACAGGTACTGCACAGCCCTCAAGCCTTGCTCAGATCCTGTAGGAGCGGGTTTACCCGCGAAGAGGCCGGCACATACAGCACAAGCCTGTCAGACCGGCTTGGCCCCCATCAACCCGGCGATGGACAGGAAGCAAACCCCACTGAACACCGCCAGTGCCAAGGTAAAACGCAACCCCACCACCTCGGCCTTGCGCAGCCGGTTCAACCGCACCAGCAGCCACCACACGGCAAACGCGCCCAGCGTATAGATGACGCTGGACGCCAGCACCCAGGTCTGCCCCAGCGGCCAGCCCACCAGGTGCACCAGCCACCAGCCAGTAAACGGCATGCTCACCAGGCACAGGCCCATCACCAGCCAGACGAACACCAGCGGCCGACGCAGCAGCTTGGCGTAGGCCTCGGCATCGCCCTGGCGGCGGGCGCGCACGGTCCAGAGCGCCAGGCCCAGAGCACCCAGCAGTAGGAGCGCGGTGGCGATGATGTGCAGGGTCTTGAGGGTGGTCAGGTGTTCCATGTCTCGGTTGTCCTTAAGCAGGCCATTTTGTGCAGGCTTCTTCGCGGGCTTGCCCGCTCCCACAGGGATATCACAGGCCCTGAAGCCTGCGCAGTACCTGTGGGAGCGGGCAAGCCCGCGAAAGGGCCATCAGCCCCAGCTTAGCCGCTCAGCCCAGGAACAGCTTGTAAGCCGGGTTGTCAGTCTCGTCCCAGTACGGGTAGCCGATCTTCGCCAGCGCCGCTGGCACCAGGTGGCGCTCGTCCTCCGGCACCTGCAACCCCGCCACCACGCGCCCGTCAGCGGCACCATGGTTGCGGTAATGGAACATCGAGATGTTCCAGCGCCCGCCCAGCTTGTTGAGGAAGTTGAACAGCGCCCCCGGTCGCTCGGGGAACTCGAAGCGCAGCACCATCTCGTCACTGGCACCGGCCGAATGGCCACCGACCATGTGGCGAATATGCAGCTTGGCCAGCTCGTTGTCGGTCAGGTCGGTAACCGGGAAGCCCTGCTCGGTCAGTTGCTGTACCAGCGCCGCACGCGGGTCGTTTTCCGGGTGGGTCTGCACGCCGACGAAGATATGCGCCTCGTCGGAGGTGTGCTTGCGGTAGTTGAACTCGGTGATCTGGCGCTTGCCGATAGCCTCGCAGAAGGCCTTGAAGCTGCCCGGGCGTTCGGGGATGGTCACGGCGATGATCGCTTCGCGCTTTTCACCCAGCTCGGCACGCTCGGCCACATGGCGCAGGCGGTCGAAGTTGACGTTGGCACCGGAGTCGATGGCCACCAGGGTCTGCCCGGTCACGCCGTACAACTCGACGTACTTCTTGATGCCCGCCACGCCCAGGGCACCGGCAGGTTCGGTGATCGAGCGGGTATCATCGTAGATATCCTTGATAGCCGCGCAGATCTCGTCGGTACTGACGGTGACCACTTCATCCACATGATGGCGGCAGATATCGAAGGTGTGCTGGCCGATCTGAGCCACCGCCACGCCGTCGGCGAACAGCCCGACCTGCGGCAGCACCACGCGCTCGCCCGCCGCCATGGCCGCCTGCAGGCAATTGGAGTCGTCCGGCTCGACGCCAATCACCTTGATTTCCGGGCGCAGGTACTTCACGTAGGCAGCAATGCCGGCGATCAGGCCGCCGCCACCCACCGGCACGAAGATCGCGTCCAGCTGGCCTGGGTGCTGGCGCAGGATCTCCATGGCCACGGTGCCCTGCCCGGCGATGGTGTGCGGATCGTCGTAGGGGTGCACGTAGACGAAGCCCTTTTCATCGACCAGTTTCAGCGAATAGGCCAGCGCCTCGGGGAACGAGTCGCCATGCAGCACCACCTTGCCGCCCCGCGAACGCACGCCTTCAACCTTGATTTCCGGGGTGGTCTTGGGCATCACGATAGTGGCCTTGATGCCCATCTCGCGCGCAGCCAGGGCCAGGCCCTGGGCGTGGTTGCCGGCCGAGGCGGTGACCACGCCACGGGCCAGTTCTTCCGGGGTCAGTTGGGCCAGCTTGTTGTAGGCCCCGCGGATCTTGAACGAGAACACCGGCTGCAGGTCTTCGCGCTTGAGCAGAATCTGGTTGCCCAGGCGCTTGCTCAGCTGCCCGGCGCTCTGCAGCGGGGTTTCGACCGCAACGTCGTAAACGCGCGAGGTGAGGATCTTCTTGACGTACTGTTCGAGCATCGGGAATGCATCACTGGGCCGCGGGACAAGGGCTGGGAGTCTACCCCAGCGCTACGTCGGGCGACCACAGCAAAGCCGCCCGAGCCGTTATACTAGGCTCTTTTCAAAACCGCCCTGCCCCTCTCGGAGCCCGCATGACCCAGGACCAACTCAAACAGGCCGTCGCCCAGGCCGCTGTCGACTTCATTCTGCCCAAGCTGGATGAAAAGAGCGTCGTCGGCGTCGGCACCGGTTCGACCGCCAACTTCTTCATCGACGCCCTGGCTCAGCACAAGACCGCCTTCGACGGCGCGGTCGCCAGCTCCGAAGCCACTGCCCAGCGTCTGAAGGGCCATGGCATCCCGGTCTACGAGCTGAACAGCGTCAGCGAACTGGAGTTCTACGTGGACGGCGCCGACGAGAGCGACGCGCACCTGAACCTGATCAAGGGCGGCGGCGCAGCCCTGACCCGCGAGAAGATCGTCGCCGCCGTGGCCAAGACCTTCATCTGCATCGCCGACGCCAGCAAGCTGGTACCGGTGCTGGGCGCCTTCCCGCTGCCGGTCGAAGTGATCCCGATGGCCCGCAGCCACGTGGCGCGCCAGCTGGTCAAGCTGGGTGGTGACCCGGTGTACCGTGAGGGCGTGATTACCGACAACGGCAACGTGATCCTCGATGTGCACAACTTGCAGATCACCAACCCGGTGGAGCTGGAGGCGCAGATCAACGCCATTGTTGGTGTGGTGACCAACGGCCTGTTCGCGGCGCGTCCGGCGGATTTGCTGCTGCTGGGTACGTCTGAGGGCGTGAAGAGCCTCAAGGCCGAGTAACCTTCTTCGCGGGCGCGCCCGCTCCCACAGGTACTGCACAGGGTCCGAAACCTGTGGCGTACCTGTGGGAGCGGGCATGCCCGCGAATAGGCCCTCACAGGCACTCACTCCGCTGGCTGTTTGAACACATAGAACAAGTTCGGCTCACTGACCAGATAGATGGTCCCTGCCTCATCCATCGCAATCCCCTC
This sequence comes from Pseudomonas sp. LSJ-87, assembly GCF_032971465.1. NCBI lineage: Bacteria > Pseudomonadati > Pseudomonadota > Gammaproteobacteria > Pseudomonadales > Pseudomonadaceae > Pseudomonas > Pseudomonas sp. LSJ-87. The sequence goes on from NZ_JAWJYQ010000001.1 coordinate 309,470, forward strand.
CGCCTGTGGCACCGTCGCCTGCAACCCCTGGAACCCCTTGCGCAACGACAAGGTACTCAGCGGCCGGCCCTCCACATCCAGCTCCAGCACCAGCCGCGACTCGTCCGACAGCGCCAGCAGGTGCCCGCTGCGCTCATCGAACTGCAAGCTCGACAGGTCCCGCACGAACAGCCGCGAATCGCGCTTGCGGTCCTGCACCACATGCACCGCATAGGGCTGCTCAGGGTTGTCGTGCGGGAAGCCATGCACCTCGTAGATCAGCATCGGGTCACGCTCCTTGGCCACGAACAGGCGCTTGCCCGCCGAATCGTAAGCCAGCCCCTCGAAACCCTTGTTGCCGTTCAGGCCAATGCCCAGGGTCAGCTGCTCGGCATCGCCGGCATCGAGGAACATCGTGTCGTCCTCCAGGCGCACGCGAATCAGCCGCTGCTGACGCTCGTCGGTGATCACATAGCTGTTGGGCCCGACGTACTCCACGGCTTCCGGGTCGCCGAAGCCGGTCAGCGGCACCCGGCGCAGGATGCGGCCGTCCAGCGACAGCTCGATCAGCTCCGAGCGGGCATTGGTGACGGTAAACAGGGTCTTGCGGTCGGGGTCGTAGGTTAGCGCCGATATGTCGTCATCCAGCCCTTCGACCGGCTGCGCCTCCACCACCACCCGGTAGCGGTCCAGGCCGATGCTCTGCTCGGCGGGCTGCCACCAGGCCTTGAGGTTGAACCAGCCACGCTCGAACAGGCGGAACTCCTGCCCGGCCAAGCCGAGCAGGAGCAGGCCGATGGCGGCCAAAACAAGGAACAGGCGAACAGAACGGCGCATGAGGGCAGACTCGACATAGGGGTGGCGAATCTAACCATGAACCTCTGAATTAAAGCTTAATGCCAGCATCCGAAAAGTCGGATATTGGGTTCAGTTCTTTCTGAAGCGATAGAACAGGGCCGGCTCGCTGACCATGTACAGGTTGCCCTTGTCGTCCATGGCCACCCCTTCGGCACGCGGAATGGTGTCCTGCAGGCCGTTGAAACCGCCGAGCAAGGTCATGAAGCTGACCTGCTGACCCTGCTCGTCCAGCTCCAGCAGCATGTTGGAATCGGCCGACAGCGCCAGCAGATGGCCGGTACGCGGGTCGACGCCCAGCGCCGAGAGGTTGCGCAGGTCCAGTTCATCGTTGGGCAACGGCTGCTTTTCGCCCGTGAGCGGGCTGCGGCCATCGGTGCTCCAGGTGTACAGCCTTGGCGGGCGCTCCTCGCCGATGACCAGGCGCTGGCGCAGCGGGTCCCAGGCCACCGCCTCGAAGCCCTTGTTGCTCTTCACCGACTGGCCCAGGTCGTGGCTCTGGAAATCATCATGGTTCAACGAGGTGGTCTGCGCATCCACCTTGACCACGGTCAGGTCGTGCAGGCGCTCATCGGTGATTGCCAGGAAGCCGTCTTCCAACACGGCGACGCCTTCCGGGTTGTTCCAGCCGTTGAGGGGGATCTTGCGCAGTACATCGCCATCCAGGCTCAGTTCGACCAGGATCGGGTTCTTGCCCATGACTGCGAACAGGGTGCGGGTACGCGGGTTGAAGGCCACATCCGAAGCTTCATCGTCGTCCATGCCCGGCAGCGGCTTGGCATCGATGTCGACCTGGTAGTCCGGCAGCCATACGCTTTCGCTGCGCTCGGCGGTGCTTTCGAAGCCTTCCTTGACCCACAGCGCGCCGCGGTCATCCCAGTGCATGGCCACGGCCACGCCATAGCCGATTACCGCCGCCGCGGCCAGGCCGAAGGGCCAGCGCAGGAAGAAACGACGCTTGGGGGTTGCCGGGGCGCTGGAGGGAGATGGCATGCGGGGGTCCTGGGGAAATGGGCGTAGATTCGCGCATTATCCGGATCAGGTGTGAAAAATCGGTAAACAGGACCGGCCTCTTCGCGGGCATGCCCGCTCCCACAGGGTTCTCCACAGGTTTGAAGCTTGTGATACTCCTGTGGGAGCGGGCGTGCCCGCGAAGAAGGCGACGCGGTTTCGAGTCAGAGCACCCGGCTTTCGAAGCGGCTTACACCCGGCAGCTCCAGCACCAGTTCGTCACCGACATTGAACGGCCCCACACCCGCCGGGGTGCCGGTGAGGATCACATCCCCCGCCTGCAGCGAAAAATGTGCCGCCATGTACTGAATCATCGGCACGATCGGGTTGAGCATCATCGCGCTGTTACCGTCCTGGCGAACTTCGCCGTTGACGGTCAGGCGCACCGGGATGTCGGCCACGTCTTCGAAGCTGGCGGCCGACACGAACGGCGGCAGTACGCAGGCGCCGTCGAAGCACTTGGCCAACTCCCATGGCAGGCCCTTCTCTTTCAGCTTGGCCTGCACATCGCGCAGGGTAAGGTCCAGCGCCGGGGCGTAACCGGAAATGGCGTCCAGCACCTCTTCCTCGCTCGGATGAGTCGACAACGGCTTGCCCAGCAGCACGGCAATTTCCGCCTCATAGTGCACCGAGCCACGCTCGACCGGAATCTTGAAGCCGCCCTCGGCCGGCACCACGCAGCTGCCCGGCTTGATGAACAGCAGCGGTTCGGTGGGGATCGGGTTGTCCAGCTCCTTGGCATGCTCGGCATAGTTACGGCCGATGCACACCACCTTGCCCAGCGGGAAGTGAATGCGTGTGCCGTCTACGTACTGGTGCTGGTAACTCATGGCCGACTCCTCTGGATACTGCTTTCTATTCAGGTGCGAAGATCTTACCCGGATTCATGATGCCGTTAGGGTCGAACACGGCCTTTATTGCCTTCATGCAGGCGATTTCTTCGGGCGAGCGGCTGTAGCCCAGGTAGTCTCGCTTGGTCATGCCCACGCCGTGCTCGGCCGAGATCGAGCCGTTGTAGCGCTTGACGATATCGAACACCCACTTGTTGACCTTGGTGCACGAAGCGAAGAAGTCATCCTTGCTCATGTGCTCGGGCTTGAGGATGTTCAGGTGCAGGTTGCCGTCGCCGATGTGGCCGTACCACACCACTTCGTAATCCGGGTAATGTTCGGCCACGATGGCGTCGATATCGCGCAGGAACGCTGGCACTTTCGACACAGTGACGGAAATGTCGTTCTTGTACGGGGTCCAGTGCGAGATGGTTTCCGACAGGTACTCGCGCAGTTTCCACAGGTTTTTCAGCTGGGTCTCGCTCTGGCTCATCACCCCGTCCAGCACCCAGCCTTGCTCGACGCAGTGCTCGAAGGTGGCCAGGGCTTCGTTGGCCACCTCCTCGGTGCTGGCCTCGAATTCCAGCAGCGCATAGAACGGGCAGTCGGTCTCGAACGGCGCCGGCACATCGCCACGCGCCAGGATCCTGGCCAGGCCCTTGTCGGAAAAGAACTCGAAGGCGGTCAGGTCCAGCTTGCCCTGGAAGGCATGCAGCACCGGCATGATCGAGTCGAAATCCGGGGTCCCCAGCACCATCGCGGTGAGGTTGCGCGGCGCACGGTCCAGACGCATGGTGGCCTCGACCACGAAGCCCAGGGTACCTTCGGCACCGATGAACAGCTGGCGCAGGTCGTAGCCGGTGGCGTTCTTGATCAGGTCCTTGTTCAGCTCCAGCAGCTCACCCTTGCCGGTGACCACTTTCAGCCCGGCCACCCAGTTGCGGGTCATGCCGTAGCGAATCACCTTGATTCCGCCGGCATTGGTGCCGATATTGCCGCCAATCTGGCTGGAGCCGCTGGAGGCGAAGTCCACCGGGTAATACAGGCCCTGTTCTTCGGCGTAGGCCTGCAGCTGGCGGGTAATCACCCCAGGCTGGCAGACCACGGTGCGGTCGAAGGCATTGAAGCCGAGAATCTGGTTCATGTAGTCGAAGGCGACCACCACTTCGCCATTGGCCGCCACGGCGCCTGCGGAAAGCCCGGTACGCCCGCCCGACGGCACCAGCGCCACCTTGTGCGTATTGGCCCAGCGCACGATCGCCTGCACCTGCTCCACCGTCTTGGGGAAGACGATGGCGCTGGGCGCCGGTGGGTAATGCTTGGTCCAGTCCTTGCCATAGGCTTCCAGGGAAGCTGCGTCGGTCAGGACCTTGCCAGGGTCGACAAGGGTCATCAGTTCATCAATAGCAGCGGGGTGGGTCATCGCTGGAACTCTCGACTTATTCATAGTCACCCTGAGCACTCTTCACCTGTCGGGATAAGCTCAGATTGTGTCGCGTATGCTAGCATAGCCCTCCCGCTGTTCATGCTAAGGCTGCCTTTGCGCCTGGCATCACCCTCGCCATTTTTTCTCCGGGATACAGGTTTACGCAGATGAGCAAGACTTCTCTCGACAAGAGCAAGATCCGGTTCCTTCTTCTTGAAGGTGTGCACCAGAACGCGGTCGATACCCTCAAGGCCGCCGGCTACACCAACATCGAATACCTCACTGGTTCGCTGCCGGAAGCCGAGCTGAAGGAAAAGATCGCCGATGCCCACTTCATCGGCATCCGTTCGCGCACCCAGCTGACCGAAGAGATCTTCGACTGCGCCAAGAAACTGGTCGCCGTTGGCTGCTTCTGCATCGGCACCAACCAGGTCGACCTGGAAGCTGCCCGCGAGCGCGGTATCGCCGTGTTCAACGCGCCATACTCCAACACCCGTTCGGTAGCCGAACTGGTACTGGCCGAAGCCATCCTGCTGCTGCGCGGCATCCCCGAGAAGAACGCTTCCTGCCACCGTGGCGGCTGGATCAAGAGCGCGGCCAACTCCTTCGAAATCCGCGGCAAGAAGCTGGGTATCGTCGGTTACGGCTCGATCGGCACCCAGCTGTCGGTCCTGGCCGAGAACATGGGCATGCAGGTGTATTTCTACGACCCGCTGACCAAGCTGCCACTGGGCAACGCCGTGCAGGTCACCAGCCTGCATGAGCTGCTGGGCCTGGCCGACATCGTTTCGCTGCACGTGCCTGAGCTGCCATCCACCCAGTGGATGATCGGCGAGAAGGAAATCCGCGCGATGAAGAAGGGCGCGATCCTGATCAACGCTGCTCGCGGCACCGTGGTCGAGCTGGACCACCTGGCCGCCGCCATCAAGGACCAGCACCTGATCGGCGCCGCCATCGACGTGTTCCCGGTGGAGCCGCGCTCCAACGACGAGCAGTTCGAAAGCCCGCTGCGTGGCCTGGACAACGTGATCCTGACCCCGCACATCGGTGGCTCCACCGCTGAAGCCCAAGCCAACATCGGCCTGGAAGTGGCCGAGAAGCTGGTCAAGTACAGCGACAACGGTACCTCGGTATCCTCGGTCAACTTCCCGGAAGTGGCCCTGCCGGCGCACCCAGGCAAGCACCGCCTGCTGCACATCCACGAAAACATCCCGGGTGTGCTCAGCGAGATCAACAAGGTCTTCGCCGAGAACGGCATCAACATCTCCGGTCAGTTCCTGCAGACCAACGAGAAAGTCGGTTACGTGGTGATCGACGTTGACGCCGAGTACTCCGACCTGGCGCAAGAGAAGCTGCAACAGGTCAAGGGCACCATCCGTTCCCGCGTCCTGTTCTAAGTTCGCTGGCGGCATGAAAAAGGGAGGCCCTGGTGGCCTCCCTTTTTTTGCCTGTGACATTGGTGTCGCCTGCTTCGCGGGCTTGCCCGCTCCCACAGGGTCCACACCAGCCTTGAAGCCGGTGGTGATCATGTGGGAGCGGGCGAGCCCGCGAAGAGCCCGACACCTATTTCACGTCGACAGTAATCTTCTGCGACACGACGCTCGGCTTGAACGGCACGTGATACTGGTCACCCAGCACCAGCTGCAGGGTGTGCTTGCCCGGGGTCAGCGTAATGCTGGTCTCGGTCTGCGCCTTGCCGAAGTGCAGCACTTGCGGGCCATCCGGCAGCGCGGTGCCGGCCTGTGGCATCAGGCTGGATGGCAGCGCCATGTCGGCCACCGGCTCTTTATCCACATCCACCAGCAGGTGGTGGTGCCCGGTGTGCGGGGTGCTGTCGCCCGCAGGCTTGAGCGCCATGCCCTCGATGCCGAACTTGACGGTGAAGGTCTTGTCGACCGTGGCGCCATCGGCGGGGGAAACGATGAAGACCTTGGCATCCTTGGGCGGCTCCTGGCTCTTCAGGGCATCTGCGGCACTGGCGAACATTGACGCTCCCATCAACAGACCAGCAACGGCAGCACGCGAAAATAGGCTGTTCATTCACTTCTCCTGTGATTCACTTATTGACCGCCGCCAGTATTCCAGTGGCGGCGGTGGTTCACCTTAGTTGATATGTTTGCCCAGATGTTCACATCGTCAGGCAGAAATATTTCAATCAGGGTTAAACAATGCCGAGGCTTCAAGGTCATAGGCTGCGCTCGACCACGGCGAGGAAGAAAGCCGTGGCGAAGGTTATTCATCTGCCAAAGAGAAAGGGGCTTTAATGCGTTCGATCATCGGAGTAATGCTGGCGGTACTGATCACGCCATTGGCTCAGGCCGAGCTGATAGACGAAATTGCCGACCGGGGCGAACTGCGCATTGCCGTACAGGCCGACAACTCGCCGTACGCATTCAAGGAAAATGACCACCTGACCGGTTTCGAGATCGAGTTTGGCCAGGACCTGGCCAAGGAACTGGACCTGCGCGCCGAGTTCATCGAAGCCCCTGCGGCAGAGGTACTGCCCGGTGTCGAGAGTGGCAAGTACGACATCGCACTGACCCCGTCGAGCGAATCGCCCAAAGGTGACGGCCAGCTCGATGTGAGCCTGCCGTTTGGCGAGAAGCAGCTGGTGATCCCGTTCCAGAAGGACAACCCGGCGTTCGAGAGCGCGGTTAACAATGCACTGCAGCGGCTCAAGGACAGCGGGCGGACTGCCGAGCTTGAGCAGAAGTGGTTCAAGGGTGTGCCTGAGACTGCGGCCGGGCAATAGGATTTTTGCTGCCTGTACCGGCCTCTTCGCGGGTGAACCCGCTCCCACAAGTTCTCCACAGCCCTCAAGGCTTGTGATGTCCCTGTGGGAGCGGGTTCACCCGCGAAAGGGCCGGTACAGGCTTAAGCTGAAAGCCCGGCCAGAGCCTGCTGTGCCTCGTCCAGCTCCAGCTCGCTGAACACCATTACCCCCGCCCGCCGCAGCAATGCCGTGGTCACCCCTTCCCCGGCCACCTTCACACCACTGAACGTGCCGTCATAGGTCAACCGGTTGCCACACGAAGGGCTTCCAGCCTTCAGCACGGCCACACGAATGCCATACCGGTGCACCAGCTCCAGCGCCCGCTGCGCCCCGGCCAGGAACTCGGCGCTGACATCCTCGCCCGTCACCGTCAGCACCTGCGCGCCACCGTCGAGCACCTCCCCGCCCTGCCCGCCCGGTATCTCTGCAGGCGGCCGTGGGGTCGGCAAGCCACCCGCCACTTCCGGGCACAACGGCACCACGCGCCCTTCGGCCTGCCAGCGCTGCAACAGGTCGGGGTGGCCACTGGCGCGGCCGTCATAGCGCACCGGTTGCCCCAGCAGGCAGGCGCTGACCAGCACCTTGGGCAGGTCAGAACGGGTCATTGCCACGGCGCCGGAACCAGCCGGTCAACGAAAGCCGCTCACGCCCTGCCGGCAGCACCTCATGGGGCACCTCGCCCGACAGGAACACCACCAGGCAGCCCGCCACCGGCTCGACATCATGCTCGACACCGTCCGCCAGGAACATGCGCAACTGGCCACCGTCCTGCGGCTGCCAGCCTTCATTCAGGTACAGGACTGCCGACACCATGCGCCGGTCATCATCGCGGAAGCGGTCCAGGTGGCGGCGATAGAACGCCCCTGGCGGGTACAAGGCAAAATGGCACTCGAAGTCTTCCAGGCCGAGGTACAAGCCCTGGTTGATGGCCTGGCGCAGCTGGTCCATGGCGCTCAGGTACTGGTCGCAGGCCTCGGCCTGGCCAGGGTCGATCCATTGGATCTGGTCGCCGCGAATGGCCTCGCGCACCTCCTGGGCAGCACCGCGCCCAACCCCTGCAGGGTTGAGTTCGCCTTCGGCATCACGGCGCCGGCACTCGGCCGCGAGCGCGCGCACCAGGTCGGCAGGCAGAAAAAGCGCCTGCTGGGACCAGCCATGGGTGACCAGATCGTCGACGACGGCCGCAAGCATCGGGTGTTCAGGGGAGATGTGCATGGCGCGCATCATATCCATTAGCCATGCCGGCGCACAGCGCCACTTGGCCGAGAAGCACGCGGATATCTCGACAAACCGGCGCCCGGCCACGGACAATAGCCACCTGCCGACAGGAGTCCTGAATGCGCCGTCTGTTTTCCCTGATTCTGCTGATGATCTGCACCGTGCCTGTCTGGGCAGACAACCTGGATCAACTGTACAAGGCCGCCGGCTGGCCCGACCAGCGCGCCCATTTCAATGATGCCCTGACCGCCGCCCAGGAACGCTACCGCAACAGTTTGCCACCCGCCGTGTACCAGGCGCTGGTAAACAACAGCAACCAGCGCTTCCAGGCCCAGGCGGTGGACCGTCGCGCCCAGGCGCAGCTGCGCGCAACCCTGGCCAACCCGGCACCAGCGCTGGCCTTCTTCCGGTCGCCGCTGGGGCGCAAGGTGGTGGCTGCGGAGCTCAAGGCCACACGCAAGGACGAACTGGCCAGGAATGCCAAGGGCTTGCCGAAGATCCAGGCCAGCGATGACCGCCTGCTGATAATCGGCCACCTGGCCCAGGCCCTGCCGGCGCGCGAAGCCGGCGCCGAAGTGAGCCTGGCCATCGCCGGCGTGGCGGCCGACAGCCTCAGCTCGATGATCCCCGGCCTGTTCGGCGGCGGCCAGGCCCAGAACCTGCTCGACGGCCAGCGCCAGCGCCTGATGGGCCAGATCGGCGAAGACCTCAACAACACCCTGCTGTATGTCTATCGCGACCTGTCCGATGCCGAGCTGGAAGAGTTCGCCACCTTTGCCGAGTCGCCAGACGGCAAGGCTTACTACCAGGCCGCCCTGGCCGCCGTTCGCGCAGGCCTGGCGGTTGGCCAGAGCAGCAGCGACCTGAAGTGATCAGCCCAGGCGCTGATCGATGAAGTCGAAGTAGCGCTGGCGAATGCCCGGCAGCTCGTTGGCCAGGTGGTGACGGGCCTCGGGCAGCATCAGAATCTGCGGTTCGGCGAACTTGGCCTTGAGCACTTCGAGGTTGTAGGGCCAATCCACTGTGCCATCCGCTTCTCCTTGCACGATCAACGGCCGCCGCGTGCTGCGCGGCGCGGCCTCGATGCGTTTGACCCAGGCAATCAAGGCACCCACCCAGGCTGTAGGCAGGCGGCGCGGTTGCAGCGGGTCGGCTTCGAGGAACGGCAGGAAGGTCGGGTCATTGGTGTTCTCGCTGAAGCGCCGCTCGATGCCATTCACGAAGTGACGCAACACGCGATAGCTCAGCTTCGACCAGCGCCAGGCACAGGGCCGCACCAGCGGCGCCAACAGGATGACCTGGCCATCGATGGGGCTGCGCGCGCCTTGGTACAACAGGTGGTCCACGGCGATGGCGCCACCGGTGCTTTGCCCGCACAGGTGCCAGGGGCGCGGCAGTTGCAGCGTGCGCGCCTGTTCGAACAAAGCCTCCAGCACTTGCTGGTAAACCGCGAAATCACTGATGCTGGCCCGCTCGCCGCTGGACAGGCCATGGCCGGGCAGGTCGCAACTGATCACGGCGAAACCCTGTTTGAGCGCCCAATCGATCACATGCCGGTAGAGGCCCATATGGTCGTAATAGCCGTGCAGCAGGAACAGCGTCGCGCTCGGCTGCTCGGGTAGCCAGGCCTGCCCGACCAGCTCGAAGCCTGCGGCCTGGAAGCCGCCCAGCCAGCTGCGGGCCGACAGGTTCAGGCCATAGAAGCGCTGGTAGTCCTGCGCCTGCGCCGACAACGGCTGGCGAGCGGTCAACGGCGCCAGGCTGGTGCGCAGGAGGTCGGGGTGAAAGGCAGCGGGCATCGGGTACATCCACAGTGAAGCAAGTATTGATCTGGGATATTCAGCTCTGGCTGGCGTCGTGGCAAGCTTGGACTATGTGTCACCTGTACCGGCCCTATCGCCGGCAAGCCAGCTCCCACAGGTTGCCTACCGGCCTCAGGCCTGGTGATATCCTGTGGGAGCTGGCTTGCCGGCGATAGGGCCAGTGAACCCACACAAGAAACCCGCAGACATCCATGCCGACCCGCCTTGCCAAACCAGTCCTGATCGCCCTCGCCTTGCTGCTCTGCACCACTTTGGTCTGGCAGGCCTACACCACCTTCCAGGCCCGCTACCTGCGCCCGTTCGACAATCAAACCACGCTGTTCGACGGCAGCCAGCTGCAGTTGCCCCCCGAGCTGGCCGGCCCCGGCCCGATCCGGGTAGTGCATTTCTGGGACCCGGCCTGCCCGTGCAACGTCGGCAACCAGCAGCATCTGGGCGACCTGGTCAACCAGTTCGCCAGCCAGGGCGTGACCTTCCACGTGCTGCAAAAGCCCGACAGCCACGGCCAGCTGCCCGCCAACCTCACCGCCCTCAAGCCACTCGCCAGCGTGCCCGGCAGCGAACACCTGCCCGCCTCCCCGGCCGTGGCCATCTGGGACCGGCAAGGCCACCTGGCCTACTTCGGCCCCTACAGCGAAGGCGCCGTGTGCAATGCCAGCAACAGCTTCATCGAACCGATCCTCAAGGCGCTGCTCGACGGCCGCCAGGTGAGTGCCTCCAATACCCTGGCGGTGGGCTGCTACTGCCCCTGGGCCGGCTGACGCACCCGCGCAGGGTTGCCCACCACCACCGCGCCTGCCGGCACGTCACGGGTGACCACACTACCGGCACCCACCACGGCGTTATCGCCAATGGTCACCCCCGGCAGGATGATCGCCGCGCCGCCGATCCACACGTTGTTGCCGATGGTCACCGGCCGGCCACTCTCCAGCCCAGTGCGACGCACCTCGGGGTCGAGCGGGTGGTCGGCGGTATAGATCTGCACGTTGGGGCCGATCTGGCAGTCATCACCGATACGCACCGGCAGCACATCGAGGATCACGCAGTTGAAATTCATGAAGGTGTTACGGCCGACGCTGATGTTGTAGCCATAGTCGCAATAGAACGGCGGGCGGATCACCGCGCCTTCGCCGACCTGGCCAAAGTGCTCTACCAGGAGCCCATGACGTGCGTCGTTGAGCAACTCGACACTGCTGTTGTAGCGGTGCATCCAGTGCTTGTTGGCGATCTGCTCGGCCTGCAGCTCGGGGCAGCCAGCGTGATAGAGCTGGCCTGTAAGCATTTTCTGTTTTTCGCTGAGGGACATGGAAACTCCTTCCTGGGGCTATGCTCTGTTCGCGAATCCGCCGATCATCGGACCACATTTTTCGCTTGAACGCACAAGGAGCCTGCATGAAGCGCAGCCTGACCCTGTTGGCCGTGGTGGTTGCCGTGGCCGCCGGCGCCGGATACTGGTACGTGCAGGGCAAGCTGCCGCAACGCGAGGGCGAGGTGGCCATCGCCGGCCTGCAGGCGCCGGTCAGCGTGCGCTACGATGCCCGCGGCGTGCCGCACCTGCAGGCGCAGAGCGAGCCGGACCTGTACCGTGCCCTCGGTTACGTGCATGCCCAGGACCGGCTGTTCCAGATGGAGATCCTGCGCCGCCTGGCCCGGGGTGAGCTGGCCGAGGTGCTGGGCGACAAGCTGCTGCCCACCGACACCCTGTTCCGCAGCCTGCGCATTCGCGAACAGGCAGCACTGATGGCCAAGCGTCAGGACCGGCAATCGCCCGCCTGGCAAGCCCTGCAAGCCTATCTCGACGGGGTGAACAGCTGGCAGGCCAGCCACCCCAAGCCCATGGAATTCGACCTGCTCGGCATTACCCCGCGCCCATTCAGCGCCGAAGACACCCTGAGCATCGCCGGCTATCTGGCCTACAGCTTTGCCGCCGCGTTTCGCACCGAGCCCGCGCTGACCTACATCCGCGACCAGCTGGGCCCTGAGTACCTGCACATCTTCGATCTCGCCTGGCAGCCCGAGGGCGCCTTGAGTACACCGCTAGCCGCTGCCGACTGGCAAAGCCTGGAGGCCCTCGCCCGCCTCAGCCATGACGCGCTGGGCGATGCGGGCATCCCGCAATTCGAGGGCAGCAACGCCTGGGCCGTGGCCGGCAGCCGCACCCGCAGCGGCAGGCCGCTGCTGGCCGGCGACCCGCACATCGGTTTTGCGGTGCCGGCAGTGTGGTACGAGGCAGAGCTGTCGGCGCCGGGCTTCAACCTGTATGGCTACTTCCAGGCGCTAAACCCGTTCGCCCTGCTCGGCCACAACCGCGACTTCGGCTGGAGCCTGACCATGTTCCAGAACGACGACGTCGACCTGATCGCCGAGCGCATCAACCCGGCCGACGCCAACCAGGTGATGGTCGATGGCAAATGGCAGGCAATGGAAAAGACTGAGCAACAGATCGCCGTCAAAGGCGAAGCACCGGTCACCCTCAGCCTGCGCCGCTCGCCCCATGGCCCGATCGTCAACGACGTGCTGGGCGCCACTGCCGGGCCCACGCCAATCGCCATGTGGTGGGCGTTCCTGGAAACCGAAAACCCGATCCTCGACGGCTTCTACCAGCTCAACCGCGCCGATACCCTGGGCAAGATGCGCGAGGCCGCGGCCAAGGTGCATGCGCCGGGGCTGAACCTGGTGTGGGCCAATGCCCGTGGCGATATCGGCTGGTGGGCGGCGGCGCAGTTGCCGATCCGCCCCGACGGCGTCGACCCCGCGTTCATCCTTGACGGTGCCAGTGCGCAGGCCGACAAGCTCGGCTTCTATCCCTTCAGCGTCAACCCGCAACAGGAGAACCCGGCGCGCGGCTACATTGTCTCGGCCAACTACCAGCCTCCGGCGGCGGTGCCGATACCCGGTTACTACAACCTGCCGGACCGAGGCCGCCAGCTCGACCGCCACCTGGCAAACGCCGAGGTGAAGTGGGATACCCAAAACAGCCAGGCGCTGCAGCTGGACACTGCCAGCGACCATGGCCCGCGCACCCTTGCACCACTGCTGGCAACGCTGCGCGCAGTGGCCGAAGGCGACGAAGAGAAGGAACTGGTCGAGCAACTGGCAGCCTGGAGCGGCGACTACCCGCTCGACTCGACCAGTGCCACGCTGTTCAACCAGTTCCTCTATGAGCTGGCATTCGCGGCCCTGCATGACGAGCTGGGCGACACCTGGTTCCCGGTGCTGATCAGCACCCGCGCCATCGACGCAGCCCTGCCGCGCCTGGCGGCGGATGCCGATTCGCCGTGGTGGAACACCCGCGGAGCCAACCAGGGCACCGACCGTACCGCCGTAGTGCGCACGGCGTGGCAGAACAGCTTGAAGCACCTGCGGGACACCCTGGGCAGTGACCCGGCCAGCTGGCAGTGGGGCAAGGCCCATACCCTGACCCACAACCACCCGCTGGGGGTTAAAAAGCCGCTGAACCTGCTGTTCAACGTCGGCCCGTTCGCCGCACCGGGCACCCATGAAGTGCCGAACAACCTCTCGGCGAAGATCGGCCCGGCGCCATGGCCGGTGACCTATGGGCCGTCGACGCGGCGGCTGGTCGACTTTGCCGATGCCGGGCAGGCGCTGACCACCAACCCGGTCGGGCAGAGTGGCGTGCCGTTCGACAGGCATTTTGCGGATCAGGCCGAAGGGTATGTGCAGGGGCAGTACCAGAAAGCGCAGATGGGGGTGATTCCGGCGCAGAGTACCTTGCGTCTGGTGCCAGCACCGTAGGGGCCGCAAAGCGGCCCCCGACATTTTCGAATTCCCTACAACACTTCCAGCCGAGACCCACTGCATGAAAAGACACTTCATCGAAATCGACGGCGCCCGCATGAGCTACATCGACCAGGGCCAGGGTTTTCCGGTCCTGCTCGGCCACAGCTACCTGTGGTCCGCCGAGATGTGGCAGCCACAAATCGAAGCCTTGTCAGCACACTTCCGCGTCATCGTCCCCGAGCTGTGGGGCCACGGCGGCTCCGATGCTCCGCCTGCCACGACCATCGACATGAACAGCCTGGTCCGCCAGCACCTGACGTTGCTGGACAAACTGGAAATTACCAAGTGCCACCTGGTCGGGCTGTCGGTAGGCGGTATGTGGGGGGCACCGCTGGCTGCTACCCACCCTGAACGAATTGATCGCCTGGTGCTCATGGACACTTACCTGGGCGCCGAGCCGGAGGAGACTCGGCTCAAGTACTTCGCCTTGCTGGATGCCGCCAGCGAAGCCGGCGAATTCAGCGACCTGCTGCTCGACATCATTGTGCCTATTTTTTTCCACGCAGGCGGCCAGACCGTGCCTGAAATCCGTGAGCGGTTTCGTGCCCAGCTGAAGGCAAGCAGTGCACAAACCATTCGCGAGAGCCTCGACCCCATGGGGCGGATAATCTTTGGACGACACGACCTGCTGGAGCAACTCGAGCAGCTGCCGAGCGAGAGAACCATCCTGATGTGCGGCGACCAGGACATTCCGCGGCCGCCGGAAGAGTCCAATGAAATGGCGCGGATCATTGGCTGCCTGGCGGCGCAGATTCCGTTTGCGGGGCATATCTCCAGCCTGGAGAACCCGCGGGTGGTGAATGAATTCTTGCTGAATTGGCTGCCGCGTAACCAGTGAGATTACCGGGGCTGCTTTGCAGCCCTTGTGGGAGCGGGATCACCCGCGAAGCAGGCACCGCGGTGCATGGCACCGGCTTCGCCGGTGTTCGCGGGTGAACCCGCTCCCACAATGGCCTTATTTACCTGACTAACCCTGCCACTTGCCCCCTTCCACGATCACGCTTTCCGGCTTGGTGTCATCGCTCAGTTCCTTGCGCACATACTGGTCATACAGCTTCAGCAGAAACTTCTCCTCCCCCAGCTTGGCCAGCTCGGCATTCACCCAGTCACGCAGCTCGGTGTTGCCCTTCTTAACCGCCGGTGCAATCGGTGCCTCGTCACCCAGCAGCTCAGGCAGCACGCGGTACCCCGGGTTCTGCTTGGCCCAGCTGAACAGAATCAGGTTGTCCTGCGCATAGGCATCGCCACGCCCGGTGGCCAGCGCCTGCAGCGACTCGCTGTTCTTCTCGAACTTGAGCAGTTTCCAGTCGGGGTGGTTCTTGGTCAGCCAGATATCAGCGGTAGTGCCGGTGGTGACGATGATGGTCTTGTCGGCCAGGTCGTCGAGCTTCTGCACCGGGCTGCCATCCGCGACGATGGCCTGCACGGCAACGCGCAGGTTGGGGTTGGTGAAGTCCACCGCTTCCTTGCGCTCCGGGGTCACGGTCATGTTGGCGAGGATCAGGTCGACCTTGTCGCTCTGCAGGAACGGGATACGGCTGGCCGGCTCCACGGCAACGAACTCGACCTTGTTTTCATCACCCAGCAGGTCCTTGGCCAGGCGCCGGCCGATATCGGTGTCAAAGCCTACGTAGCGGCCCTGCTCATCGACGAAACCGAACGGCGGCTTGTCGGTGAACACCCCGACAATCAGCTTGTCGCGGGCCTTGATGGTTTCCAGGTAGCTGGTGGCCGGCGAGGCCGCCGCGGGCTTGGGTGGTTCTTCAGCCTTGTTGCAGCCGGCCAGCAAGGCCAGGCCGAACAACGGCGCCAGCAGTTTGGTGAGGTTGGCAGTTTTCATGACAGTTCCTTGTGCAGTGTCTTCGGCAGGCTTTCTACGAAGGAGAATTTCTCCAGGAACTGCTGCGCGCGTGCGGTCCGCGGTCGTGTGAAGAAGCTCTCGGGGTCGCCCTGTTCAAGGATCCTGCCGGCCTCCATGAACACGATGCGGTCGGCCACCGCGCGAGCGAAGGCCATTTCGTGGGTAACGATAAGCAAGGTCATGCCGTCGCGGGCCAGGCCCTGGATCACCTGCAGCACCTCCTTGACCATTTCCGGGTCGAGGGCTGCGGTAACCTCGTCGAACAGCATCACCTCGGGGTTCATGCACAGCGAACGCACGATGGCGATGCGCTGTTGCTGGCCCCCGGACAACTGCCGGGGAAAGGCGTCGCGCTTGTCCAGCAGGCCGACCCGCGCCAGCAGCGCCTCGGCCTGGGCCTGGGCTTCGGCGCGCTCGCGCCTTTGTACCTTGAGCGGGCCAAGCAGCAGGTTGTCGATCACGCTCATGTGACCGAACAGGTGATAGCTCTGGAACACCATGCCGACCCGCTGGCGGATCTCGCGCCAATCGGTGCGCGGGTCGAGCAGCTCCTGCCCGGCCAGGCGCAGGTGGCCGCCGTGGGCCTGCTCCAGGCCGTTGAGGCAGCGCAGCAGCGTGCTTTTGCCACAACCGCTGGGGCCGAGGATGACCACCACCTCGCCGGCCGCCACCTGGAGGTCGACGTCCTTGAGCACCTGGTGCTCGCCAAAGAACTTGTTGAAACCCTGGAATTCGATCAATGCGCTCATGAGTGGGCCCAGCGGCGTTCCAGCACGCGTGAAGCGGCGGACAGCGGATAGCAGACGATGAAGAAGAACAGGAACAAGGCGCCGTAGATCAGCACCGACTCGTAGGTGCGCTCGATGATCTGCTGGCCGGCCTTGATTACCTCGACCACGCCGATCAGCACCGCCAGCGAGCTGGTCTTGATGATCCGCGTGTAAATGTTGATGGTCGGTGGGGTCATGCGCTTGAGCGCCTGTGGCAACAGCACGTAGCCATACAGCTGCCAGCCGGCCAGGCCGATCGACAACCCCGCCTCGCGCTGGCCGCGCGGCAGCGAGCGCAGCGCGCCACGCACCACCTCGCCCACCTCGCTGGCGCCCCACAGGCCCAGCACCAGTACCGCGCACCAGAAGCTGGGGATGCTCAGGGCCAGGAAGATCGGCAGGCCGAAGAACACCAGGTACAGCCAGACCAGCACCGGGATGGCACGGAACAGCTCCAGGTACACCTGCAAAGCAATGTTCAGGGCCCGGTTGCCCAAGGTTGCCAGTACTCCATAAAGCACACCGCCCAGCGTCGCGAAGAGGATGCCCAGCGCAGAGATGGCCAGGGTCTGCGCCGCGCCGCCAGCCAGCTGCGGCAATGCCTGCAGCAGCAGTTCAGACGCCGAACTGGCCATGTTGCAGCCTCCTTTCGACATAGCGCAGCAGCAACGACAGCGGCAGGAACAGCAGCACACAGAGCAGGGTCAGCACGGTGAGCATTTCATAGGTCTTGTAGTACAGCGCGATGTAGTTCTTGGTGGTGTAGAGAATTTCCGGCACGGCCACCGCCGACACCACGGTGGTTTCCTTGAGCAGGAAGATGAAGTTGGCAAACAGTGCCGGCAGGCTGAGGATGCCGGCCTGGGGCAACACCACATGGCGCAGCAGCTGGCCTTCGGACAGGCCGATGGAGCGCCCGGACTCCAGCTGGGCACGGGGCACGGCCTCGATGCCGGCACGCAGCACCTCGGTGAGGTAGGCACCGCCCATGAAGGTCATGGTGATGATCGCTGCGGCAAAGCCGGAAATCTTCAGGCCCAGGCTGGGCAAGGCGAAGTAGACGAAGAACAGCTGGATCAGCAGCGGCGTGTTGCGGGCCAGCTCCACGTAGGCTTTTACCAGGCGCGACAGGTACGGGGTGCGTAATACCAACAGTGTGGCGTTGACCAGGGCGACCAGCAGCGAGGTGGCGATGGCGATCAGGCCGACC
Organism: Pseudomonas sp. LSJ-87; assembly: GCF_032971465.1. Classification (NCBI taxonomy): domain Bacteria; kingdom Pseudomonadati; phylum Pseudomonadota; class Gammaproteobacteria; order Pseudomonadales; family Pseudomonadaceae; genus Pseudomonas; species Pseudomonas sp. LSJ-87. The sequence goes on from NZ_JAWJYQ010000001.1 coordinate 327,027, forward strand.
TGCAGGGTCACGCCCACGGCCTTGAGGAAGGCGGGCAGCGTGCCGAGGATGAATGCGGTGTCGAGGGTCATGGTGAAGCAGGTCTGCAGGGTGCGCGTGGGCACGATAGCTAGACTCTAATGATCTAAAAACTTTTTGATAAATACCTTTGTAGCATATGCATATCACTGAGAGTTCCGCGCTGGATGCATGTACTGACGGCGCACGCAGGACCTTGTGGGAGCGGGTTTACCCGCGAAGCAGACAACGCGGTGGATGGCACGGGCTTCGCCCGTGTTCGCGGGTAAACCCGCTCCCACAGGTAACTATGCCCACAAATAAAAACGCCGACACAAGGGTGTCGGCGTTGGGTCATGCAAGGTAATGCAAGCGCATCAGAACGCCGGCAGCACCGCACCTTGGTACTTCTTGGCGATGAATTCCTTCACTTCCGGGCTGGTCAGGGCCTTGGCCAGTTTCTGGATGGCTTCGCTGTCCTTGTTGTCCGGGCGGGCGACCAGGAAGTTCACGTATGGCGAGTCGCTGCCTTCGATTACCAGCGCGTCCTTGGCCGGGTTCAGGCCGGCTTCCAAGGCGTAGTTGGTGTTGATCATGTCCAGGTCGACCTGGTCCAGCACGCGCGGCAGCATGGCCGACTCAAGCTCGCGGAACTTCAGCTTCTTCGGGTTCTCGGCAATGTCCTTGGGGGTGGCCAGGGCATTCTTCGGGTCCTTCAGGGTGATCAGGCCAGCCTTCTGCAACAGCAGCAGGGCTCGGCCGCTGTTGCTGCCCTCGTTAGGGATGGCAACGGTAGCGCCTTCTTTCAGTTCGCTCAGGCTCTTGACCTTCTTCGAGTAACCACCGAAGGGTTCGACGTGCACGCCGATCACGGTATCCAGGTGGGTGCCCTTGCCTTCGTTGAAGTTCTGCAGGTACGGCAGGGTCTGGAAGTAGTTGGCGTCCAGGCGCTTCTGGTCAACCTGCACGTTCGGCTGCACGTAATCGGTGAAGACCTTGATCTGCAGGTCCACACCTTCCTTGGCCAGGGTCGGCTTGATCAGCTCGAGGATTTCGGCGTGCGGTACCGGGGTGGCGGCAACCACCAGTTTCTCGGCGGCGGCAGCCAGGCCGGCAAACGACAGGGCAGCAGCCAGGGCAGTGGTCAGCAGGGTCTTCTTCATGGTGGTCCTTGTTCTGGTCTGGGCCATCGACGATGGCGAATCGGGTGCCCAACCGGTTCACCAGCGGGCGTGAGGCGGACAATACCCAGATTTTTTATTCCGTAACAATATCTTTTATTTAGCTTCTTATTCCAAAAACAAACTGCCATCAGCCACTTTGCTTATGAGCGATGTCTAGCGCGCGGGGTTTGGCAGGTCGAGGTCTTCAGCCAGGATCTCTTCGCCGTCATTCACCAGCAAGGCGAAGTGGATGACGTTCTCCAGTTCACGGGTGTTGCCGGGCCATGGGTGTGCCTCCAGCGCCTGCTGCGCCGCCTCGCTCACCAGCGGCACAGGCCGTTGCAGGCGCACGCTGTAGATGCCCACGAAATACTCGGCCAACGGCAGGATATCGCCTGGCCGCTCGCGCAGTGGCGGCAGCTCCAGCGCCCCCTCGCGCAGGTACTGGTACAGGCGCTCGTTGAAGCGCCCTGCGCGCACTACCCGCGCCAGGTCGATACTGGTAGCGGCCACCAGGCGCACGTCCACCGGTTGCGGCTGCGGCGCGCCCACCCGGGTAACCTCGCGGTTTTCCAGGGCGGCCAGCAGCTTGCCCTGGATGGCCAGCGGCAAGTCGGCGATCTCGTCCAGGTACAACGTGCCGCCGTTGGCCGAGCCGAACCAGCCGGCGCGGCTGCTGGCTGTGCCGCCCTGGCTGCCGGCACTGTAGCCGAACAGCTCGGCATCGGCGTAGGTGGGGCTGATGGCCGCGCAGTTGACCGACACGAACAACCCGCTGCGGTCACTGGCACGGTGGATCTGCCGAGCCAGCAGTTCCTTGCCGGTACCGGTTTCGCCACGGATCAGCACTGGCAAGGGTTGTGGCGCCAGGTGCTCGAGCTCCTCGCGCAACTGCTGCGAACGTGGGTCGATGAACACCAGCGCCTTGGCGCGGATGCTCAGCGGGCTCTTGTCCAGCTCAGGGAAGGTCAGCAACGGCTGGCCAAAAGGGTTTTGAAAAGTCATGACGAACTCCCGCCCCAGGCCTTCAATGGCCGGGCGTCAGGCAAACGGTAAACAGTAAGGGCGATCAGGCGCGGCGCAGTGCGCGCTGCTCGACCCGGCTCTGCAAGCGATACAAGTAGGCGAAACCCTGTTCCCAGCGCTCATGGCCGGACTTGACGTTGATGTGCCCGGCGTTGGTCAGCAGCCCTGCTTCGGCGCCCCAGACCTGGGCCAGGTACAACGCCCTTGGCACGCTTACGGCCGGGTCGTTGTCCGAGCTGACCACCTGGCTGGGGAATGGCAGTGCTTCGGTCGGGATCGGCGCGAAGTTGCGCAGAGCCGGCGCGCAGGTTGGCCGCTCTACGTCAGCGGGTGCCACCAGCAGCGCACCACGTACCCGCCGCAGCAGGGCCGGGCTGGCTTGCGCGGCCCAATGAGCGACGGTTATGCAGCCCAGGCTATGGGCAATCAGAATCACCGGCGAGCGCTCGGCGGCAATCGCCTGCTCCAGTGCCTGCACCCAGTCCTGGCGTTGCGGGGTCAGCCAGTCGTGCTGCTCGACCCGGGCACTGTTGGGCAGGGTGCGCTGCCAGTGACTTTGCCAATGGTTGTCTGGCGATCCTTGCCAGCCCGGCACAATCAGGTAACGAATCGACTCATTGCGCATGGGGACGCCTCCAGTGAGTTTGCGTGCTTGGAGACAAGTATAGGGAGGGAGTTATATCAGTAAAGGAATAAGAAGCTATTTATTAATAACCAAAAATGCAATCCTTGTGGGAGCGGGTTTACCCGCGAATGCGTCGGTGATGCCTACATCGCATTCGCGGGTGAACCCGCTCCCACAGGGGGCATTGATAGCCATGAAATCCGGCCAAAAAAAAGGGCCATCCCCTGCCAAGAGATATGGCCCCTAAGCACTTGCCTGAAGAAAGTTGACGAGTTCAGCGCGCGGTAATCACCGCCAGCTTGCTGATCCCCGCACGTTCGATAGCCGCCATGGCCCGCGCCACTTCACCGTAGTTCACGCCGTCATCGGCCTGCAGCTGTACGCGCACGTCCACGTCCTTGTCCTTGGCGGCCTTTAGGCTGGTTTCCAGCAGGTCGGGCTGGATCTCGTCCTTGTTGATGAACAACTTGCCGTCACCATCGATGCTGACCACCAGCGGGTCCTTCTGCTCCACCGGGGCCACGGCCTCGGTCTTGGGCAGGTTGATGGGGATGGCATTGGTCAGCAGCGGCGCGGTGACGATGAACACCACCAGCAGCACCAGCATGACGTCCACCAACGGCGTGACGTTGATTTCACTGAGAACTTCGTCGCTGTCCTGGGTCGAAAAGGCCATGTCAGGACGCCTCCTTCACCGGTTGGGTGAAACCGGCCTGGGGCCTGTGCACGGCCGGGTGCACCAGCACGCGGAAAGCACTCTTCTGCGCCAGGCTGTAGAAGTCGTGGGCGAAGTCATCGAGGTCGGCCGCGGTGAGCTTGAGGCGGCGCAGGAAGTAGTTGTAGACCAGCACCGCCGGCACCGCGACGGCGATACCCACGCCGGTGGCCACCAGTGCCGCGCCGATCGGCCCGGCCACGGTTTCCAGGCTGGCGGAGCCGGCCGCGCTGATGCCCTTGAGTGCTTCCATGATGCCCCATACGGTGCCGAACAGGCCGATGAAGGGCGAGGTACTGCCAATACTGGCAACCACCGCCAGGCCGGTTTCCAGCGAACGGCGCTCACGCACGATCTGCTGGCGCAGGGCGCGCTCCAGGCGGTCCTGATGGTTGATGGCGTGGCTCAGGTCATTGGCCTGGCTGTCACCGACGGCGATGGCGGCATAACCGGCCTGGGCAACACGGGCGGCAGGGCCAGGCAGGTCGTGGCTGGGCTCGGCAGCCGAGTCCAGGCTCGAGGCGGCCCAGAATTGCTGGTGGAAGCGTTTGTCCTGGTTCTTCAGCCGCACGAACTGCACGACCTTGACCAGGGCCAGGCCCCAGGTGGCGACAGAAAAACCGACCAGCAGCCAGATGACTGCGCTTTCAACGGATTCGAGGGGGGATGCCAGCAGGCTCATGATGATGTCTTCCTGTGTTCTGCGAAAAAGTTAGCGAAGCTTGAAATCGATCGGCACGCTGACCCAGCCGGTCTGGGCCACGTCGCCCTGCTTGGCAGGCACGAAACTCCAGCGCTTGACCGCGGCCAGTGCGGCAGCGTCGAGGGCATCACGACCGCTGCTCTTCTGGATCTGGATCTGCCCGGGCTTGCCGCTGGGCAGCACCTCGACGCGCAGCAGCACGGTGCCTTCCCAACCGCGGCGCTGGGCCATCTGCGGGTACTCCGGCGCCGGGTTCTTCAGGTACGCCGCGTTGGCCGATGCCGGGGTGACCGGGGCGGGTGGCGCTGGCGGTGCCGGGGCAGCCACAGGGGCTGGCGGCGGCGCTTCGACCGGCTTGGGCTGCGGTTTGGGCTGTTGCTTGACCACCGGCTTGGGCACGGGCTTTGGCTTGGGTTTGGGCTTGGCGGCCAGCTCGTCGACCACCGGCGGAGGTGGCGGCTGGACCACCGGCGGTGCCGGGGCTGGTGGCGGTGGCTCGACTACAGGCGGTGCCGGCGCGGCGAACTCGATGGTCATCGGCGGTACTTGCGGTGGCACCACCGGCAGCTCGGGCGTTGGTGCCTGGCTGACCCAGTACGCTGCAGCGCCATGCAGGGCCAGCACCAGCAGGCCCAACACCAGCTTGTCGCGGCGCTTGAGCCCGCTGACAGGCGTGCGTTGCAGGCGCAGCTGGCCAAGCGGGAGGCGAAGCGTGCGTCCAAGGTCGACCAGGTCACCCGGTGCCGGGCGCCATGGCTGGTCGTAGGCCCTGACGGCCGACTGGACATTACCCATTGATCAAACTCCTGGGGTCTCGATTCAGGTGTGTGGCTGAATCATCGCGGCCAGGGGCTTATCTCTTAAAGTAATGTTTAAAATTATAGTTAGAACTTTACTGAATATAGTTTTTTAGGGATTGTGGCAAAGCCGCGGAATTCGCGGGCTGTGGCCGGGCGGGTTTTCAATCATGCATTGCCGGCATGCGAAATATTCGCGTAAGGCATGAGATTGCCGCGAGGGCTGCGCCCTCGATCGCCGGCAAGCCAGCTCCCACAGATGTGGGAGCTGGCTTGCCGGCGATGGGCTGCAAAGCAGCCCCGGCAATCCATCAGGCATAAAAAAGCCCAGTAGCAACCCTGGGCTTTTTCATCATCAAAGGCGACTCAGATATCCGCCACCTTCTGCCAAACCTTCGGCCGGAAGAACAATGTCTCCCCCCGCGCCAACCCGGTCAGGCTGTCATGGTCCTTGACCACTTCGGCCTCGATCAGCTCGCTCTGCCCTTCTACCTTCAAGGTCACCCGCGTGGTCGCGCCCAACGGCCGGATATCCCGCACCTCGGCCGCATGGTGCCCTTCGGTCTCGTGTCGCGACAGCGACACTTCGTGCGGGCGGAACAGCACATGATGCCCTTCGCTCAGGGCCAGGCGGTTGGAATCACCGAGGAAGTGGTAGACGAAATCGTTGGCCGGGTGCTCGTACACCTCGCCCGGCGAGCCGATCTGCTCGATCACGCCCTTGTTCATCACCACGATGCGGTCAGCCACCTCCATGGCTTCTTCCTGGTCGTGGGTGACGAACACCGACGTCAGGTTGATGTCCTCGTGCAGGCGCGCCAGCCAGCGGCGCAGCTCCTTGCGCACCTTGGCATCCAGCGCACCGAAAGGCTCGTCCAGCAGCAGCACCTTGGGCTCCACCGCCAGCGCACGGGCCAGGGCGATACGCTGGCGCTGGCCACCGGACAACTGCTCGGGGTAGCGGTCGGACAGCCAGTCCAGCTGCACCATGTTCAGCAGTTCATGCACCTTCTCGGCAATCTTGCTCTCGCTCGGGCGCTCGCCCTTGGGCTTCATGCGCAGGCCGAAGGCAACGTTGTCGAACACACTCATGTGGCGGAACAACGCGTAGTGCTGGAACACGAAACCGACGTTGCGGTCGCGCACGTCATGGCCGGACACGTCCTCGCCATGGAACACGATATTGCCCTGGTCGGGGGTTTCCAGGCCGGCGATGATGCGCAGCAACGTGGTCTTGCCGCAGCCGGACGGGCCGAGCAGGGCCACCAGCTCGCCGCTGTTGATGTCCAGGTTGATGTTGTCCAGGGCCTGGAAGCTGTTGAAGCGCTTGCTGACGTTACGAACTTCGATCGACATGAATCATTCCTCCGCGGCGCTGTGGCGCAGGCGGTTAATACGGTTCTCGCTCCACTGCTTGAGCAGCAGGATGAAGAGCGCCAGGATCAGCAGCAGGCTGGCCACGCTGAAGGCCGCGACATGGTTGTACTCGTTGTAGAGGATCTCCACGTGCAGCGGCAAGGTGTTGGTCACGCCGCGAATGTGGCCGGACACCACCGACACCGCGCCAAACTCGCCCATGGCCCGCGCGGTGCACAGCACCACGCCGTAGATCAGGCCCCATTTGATGTTCGGCAGGGTCACGTGCCAGAACATCTGCCAGCCATTGGCGCCGAGCAGGCGCGCGGCCTCCTCTTCCTGCGTGCCCTGCTCCTGCATCAGCGGGATCAGCTCACGGGCCACGAACGGTACGGTGACGAAGATGGTGGCCAGGACGATGCCCGGCAGGGCGAACACGATCTGGATATCGTGGTCCTGCAGCCACGGCCCGAACAGGCCTTGCGCACCGAACATCAGCACGTAGACCAGGCCGGCGATCACCGGCGATACCGAGAACGGCAGGTCGATCAGGGTGACCAGGATACTCTTGCCACGGAAAGTGTACTTGCTCACGCACCAGGCGGCGCTGACGCCGAACACCAGGTTCAGCGGTACCGAAATGACCACGGCGAGCAGGGTCAGCTTCAGCGCCGACAACGCGTCAGGCTCGAAGATCGCTTCGAAGAAGGTGCCAAAGCCGTTCTTCAGCGCCTGCGATACCACGATCACCAGTGGCAGCAGCAGGAACAGCGCGAACACCAGCCAGCCAAGGCCGATCAGGATACGCCGCGAAGTGGCGCTGCCCCGGCGGGCGGCGTTGGCGGCGGCGGTTGCATTCAGGGATGAACTGGACATGCCGGCCTCCTTCAAGGGGTTTCGATGCGGCGCTGCAGCAGGTTGATCAGCAGCAGCAGGATGAAGGAAACCACCAGCATGAGCACGCCGATGGAGGTCGCGCCGGTGTAGTCGTACTGGTCGAGCTTGACCATGATCAGCAGCGGCAGGATTTCGGTCTTCATCGGCATGTTGCCGGCAATGAAGATCACCGAACCATACTCGCCCACGCCGCGGGCGAAGGCCAGGGCAAAGCCTGTCAGCCAGGCAGGCAGCAGCGCTGGCGCCAGCACATGGCGGAACACCTGCAGCGGCTTGGCGCCCAGGCAGGCGGCGGCCTCCTCCACTTCACGCGGAATATCGGCCAGTACCGGCTGCACCGTCCGCACCACGAACGGCAGGGTGACGAAGGTCAGCGCCAGGGTGATGCCCAGCGGGGTGTAGGCGATCTTGAAACCCAGGTCGGTGGCGAACTGGCCGACCCAGCCCGAAGGCGCATACAGGGCGGTCAGAGCGATACCGGCTACGGCCGTGGGCAGGGCGAACGGCAGGTCGATCATCGCATCGATGATCTTGCGCCCGGGGAAGGTGTAGCGCACCAGCACCCAGGCCAGCAGGGTGCCGATTACTCCGTTGATGATGGCGGCGAACAGGGCGGTGCCGAAACTCAGCTTGAGCGCGGCGATCACCCGCGGCGCACTGATGACGTTCCAGAACTGCTCCCAGGTAAGCTGCGCGGCATGCACGAACATGGCGGCCAGCGGTATCAGCACGATCAGGCTGAGGTACACCAAGGTGTAGCCCAGCGTCAGCCCGAAGCCGGGTATGACGGGGGAAATGCGGCGTGACATAAATATCCCTGGTTGAACGCACGAAACCCGGGACAGATCCCGGGCCGGTGCAAGCTTCTGAATCCTGGGGCTGCTTTGCAGCCCATCGCAGGCAAGCCAGCTCCCACAAGGATCGCGCAGCCCTGGGGCCTGTGGTAATCCTGTGGGAGCTGGCTTGCCGGCGATGGGCCGCAACGCGGCCCCGCTTTTCCTTGGCCCTTACTGTGCCTGATAGATCTGGTCGAACACACCGCCATCATTGAAGAATTTAGGTTGTGCAGTCTTCCAGCCACCAAAGTCCTTGTCTATGGTCACCAGGTCCAGTTTCGGGAACTGCTTGCCGAACTCGGCAGCGACCTTCTCGTCACGCGGGCGGTAGAAGTTCTCGGCGGCGATCTTCTGCCCGGCCGGGCTGTACAGGTGCTTGAGGTATTCGTTGGCAATCTCGGTATTGCCCTTCTTCTCGGCGTTCTTGTCCACCACCGCCACCGGCGGCTCGGCGAGGATCGACAGCGACGGCACGACGATCTCGAACTTGTCGGCGCCACCGTCTTCCTTCAGTGCCAGGAAGGCTTCGTTTTCCCAGGCCAGCAGCACATCGCCCTGGCCGTTGTTGACGAAGGTGATGGTCGAGCCACGGGCGCCGGTATCCAGCACCGGTACGTGCTTGAACAACTCCTGCACATACTCCTTGGCCTTAGCTTCGCTACCGCCGGCCTTCAGGCCATAGGCCCAGGCAGCCAGGAAGTTCCAACGGGCGCCGCCGGAGGTTTTCGGGTTGGGGGTGATGACCGACACGTCCTTCTTGATCAGGTCGCCCCAGTCCTTGATGCCTTTCGGGTTGCCCTTGCGCACCAGGAACACGATGGTCGAGGTGTACGGGGTGCTGGCATCCGGCAGGCGGGTCTGCCAGTTGTCTGGCAGGGTCTTGCCGAGCTTGGCGACTTCATCGATGTCGCCGGCCAGGGCCAGGGTCACCACGTCGGCACGCAGGCCATCGATCACCGCACGGGCCTGCTTGCCCGAACCGCCGTGGGATTGCTGGATCTTCACCTTGTCGCCCGGGTGGGCCTGCTGCCAGTGCTTGATGAACTCGGCGTTGTACTGCTGGTACAGCTCGCGGGTCGGGTCGTAGGACACGTTCAGCAGTTCGTAGTCCTTGGCGATGGCGGAACCGGCAAAAACAGCACTGGCCAGGGCGGCGAGCGCATAACGGCGGATGGACATGGTGAAGCTCCCGATTGGCATTTTTCTAGTTTTGAATGTGTGGTGCGATCAGCCGGTCTTGTTGCCGGGCTGCTGCAGGCGGAACTTCTCCTTGCGCTCGATCTGCACGACCTGAGCGTTGTGCACGGTAATCTCCACCGCACCGAATCGCAGGTCGCGCAGAGCGCTCTGGATTTCACGCAGAATGGTGGCTTCGTCCTGACCGTCGATGCTACGCAGAGATGCACTCATGCTCGTTCTCCTTGGAGTGAGGGTGCCGGGCTGAGGTTTGAAGGGGATTTGCGCCTGGCTTGAGGGCAATAGTAGTGAGGTGGGGTTATTCTTAAAAATACTGTTTAAGAATGTTTATATAACCAAAAACAAAAGACAATTTCGAAGGCGACGGTAGGCCCTGTGGGAGCGGGTTCACCCGCGAATGCGGCGGTGGTTCCACCATCGCATTCGCGGGTAAACCCGCTCCCACAGGATCCGTGCAGGGCTTCAGTTGTGTTTCTGTGGCTCGCGGATCTTGTACCAGGCCACATACAAGGCCGGCAGGAACAGCAGCGTCAGCAGGGTCGCCACGATGATCCCGCCAATCATGGCGTAGGCCATCGGCCCCCAGAACACCTCGCGGGCAATCGGGATCATGCCCAGGCTCGCCGCCGCCGCGGTCAGCAGAATCGGCCGGCGCCGGTGGTTGGTGGCCTCTACCACCGCATCCCACGGCGACAAGCCCTGGGCCTCGAACTCGTCGATCTGGGTCACCAGGATCACCGAGTTACGAATGATGATGCCCGCCAGCGCGAGAATGCCGAGAATCGCCACGAAGCCCATGGGCGTACCTGTGGGCACCAGCGCAATGATCACGCCAATCAGCCCCAGCGGCGCCACGCTGACCACCAGGAACAGCTTCTGCACGCTGTACAGCTGGATCATCAGGAACGTCGCCATCAGGAACAGCATCAGCGGGATGACCTTGCGGATCGGCCCCTGCGCCTTGGCGCTCTCCTCCACCGTACCGCCGGTGGCCACTTCGAAGCCGACCGGCAACTTGCTGGCGAACTCGTCGATCTTCGGCTTCAGCTGGGCCACCAGGTCGGTGGGCTGGATGTCGCCGTTGACCGAGGCCTTGATGGTGATGGTCGGCTTGCGGTCACGGCGCCACACCAGCGGCTGCTCCAGCTCGTAGCGCACGGTGGCGAACGCAAGCAGCGGGATCGAGGTGCCGTTGGGCGTCAGTATCTGCAGGTTCTGCAAGGTATCGGGCGAGCCACGCTCGCTGTCCTCGGCACGGGCGACCACGTCGACCAGGTAGATGTTGTCGTTGACCTGGGTGATCTGCACGCCGCTGACGATGCTGTTCATCACATTGGCCACGTCCTCCGACGACAGGCCCAGCTGGCGCGCCTTGTCCTGGGCGATTTCCACGCGCAGCACCTTACCCGGCTCGTTCCAGTCGTAGATCATCTCGCCGATGTGCTCGTTCTGGTCGAGCAAGGTGGCCAGCTCGATGGCGTGCTTGCGTACCTGGTCGATATTGGCGCCGCTGACCCGATACTGGATCGGTCGGCCCACTGGCGGGCCCATTTCCAGCGATTGCACGTTGGTGCCGACGCCAACGAACTCTTCATGCAGGATCTTCTGCAGGCGGTCCATCATGGCCTGGCGTTCCTCGAAGCCCTTGCTGACGATGACCAGCTGCGCGTAGTACGGGTTCTGCAGCTGCTGGTCGAGGGGCAGGTAGAAACGGATCGCGCCTTGGCCGATGTAGGTGCTCCAGTGCACCAGGTCCGGGTCGTCCTTGATCCGCGCCTCGAAGCGGTCGACCACCTTGCGCGTCTCTTCGATCGAGGCGTTTTGCGGCAGGTTGAGGTCGACGAGGATTTCCGGGCGGTCCGAGGACGGGAAGAACTGGTTCTGCACGAAGCGCTCGCAGAAGATCGCCAGGGCGAACAGCACCACGGTGCCGATGATGGTCAGCCAGCGGTTGCGCATGCACCACAACAAACCATGCTCGAAGATTCGGCCGACACGGCCCGGCTCGGCTTCGTGGGGCTTGAGCTTGGCGCTGCTGAGAATGTGCACGCCGAGCACCGGGGCGAAGAACACCGCTACCACCCACGACACCATCAGCGCCACGGCAATTACCGCAAACAGCGTGTAGGTGTACTCGCCCGCCGAACTGGCGTTGAGGCCGATCGGCACGAAGCCGGCCACCGTCACCAGGGTGCCGGTAAGCATGGGGAAGGCTGTGGAGGTATAGGCAAAGGTCGCCGCCTGCTCCTTGCTTTCGCCCATCTCCAGCCGTGTGACCATCACCTCCACGGTGATCATCGCATCGTCCACCAGCAGGCCCAGGGCGATGATCAGCGCCCCCAGCGAAATCCGCTGCATGGTGATGCCGCTGTATTCCATGAACACGAACACCATGGCCAGCACCAGCGGGATCGAACAGGCCACCACCAGCCCGGCACGCACGCCGAGGCTGACGAAGCTCACCGCAAGCACGATCACCACCGCCTCGAACAGCGCACTGGTGAAGCCGCCCACCGCTTGCTTGACCACCACCGCCTGGTCGGAAACAGTGTGCACCCCGACGCCCACCGGCAAGTCTTCGATCACCTTGTCCATGCGCTTTTTCAGCGCCGCGCCGAACACCTGGATATTGCCGCCGGCCTTCATGCCGATGGCCAGGCCCAACGCCGTCTGGCCGTTGTAGCGGAACATCGGCGAAGGAGGGTCGACGTAGCCGCGCTCGATATCGGCGATGTCGGCCAGGCGGAAGAAGCGGTCGTTGATCTTCAGGTTGACGGTTTGCAGGTCCTTTTCCGAGGTGAACTGCCCGGAGGTACGCACCGAGATACGTTCCGGCCCGGCCTCGATCACACCGGCAGGGGTCACGGCGTTTTGCGATTGCAGGGCCTGCATGACCTGGCGCTGATCGATGCCCAGGGCTGCCAGCTTGCGGGTAGAGAAGTTCAGGTAAAGCACTTCGTCCTGGGTGCCGATCAGCTCGATCTTGCCGATGTTGGGCACATCGCGCACTTCGGCCCGCGCCTGCTCCACGTAGTCGCGCAGCTGGCGCAGGGTCAGGCCGTCGGCGGTGAAGGCATAGATCGAACCGAACACATCGCCGAATTCATCGTTGAACCCGGGCCCCTGGATGCCCGCAGGGAATTCACCGCGAATGTCCTGGATCTTCTTGCGCACCTGATACCAGATTTCCGGGATGTCCTTGGCCTTGGTGGTATCGCGCAGGTACACGTAGACCGTGGATTCGCCGGGGCGGGTGTAGCTTTTGGTGTAGTCCAGGGAGTCGAGTTCCTCGAGCTTCTTCTCGATACGGTCGGTGACCTGGTACAGGGTTTCGTCCTGGGTCGCGCCGGGCCAGCGGGTCTGGATGACCATGGTCTTGATGGTGAACGACGGGTCTTCCTCACGGCCCAGGTTGAAGTAGGAGAAGATCCCCATCAGCAGGCCGACGAACATCAGGTACCAGACGAACGATTGATGCTTGAGTGCCCAGTCGGACAGGTTGAAGCTTCCTTTCATTGCGCATCCTCGTCGAAGGTGACCTTCTGGCCGGGCTTGAGGCTGTTCACGCCCGCAGTCACCACCCGCTCGCCGGGCTGTACGCCCGAGCTCAGGACGATGCTGTCGGCGGTGCGGCCGATCAGGGCCACGTCACGAGTGGCCACGGTCTTCTGCTGCGTATCGATCACCCATACCTGCGTCTTGCCGTCGCGCTCGAGCAAGGCACTCAAGGGCAGTTCGCTGCGCGGCGACACCTCCGAACTCAGGGTCACGCTGATGGCGGTGCCCAGGTGGAAGGCCGCCGGGGTGCTGGCCAGGGTCAGGCGCGCGCGGCGGGTGCGCGTGGTGGCGTCGGCCTGGGGTTCCAGTTCCCGCAGGCTGGCGGTGGTGTTGATGGTCGGGTCCAGCTGCGAAGCGACGGTGAAGGTTAGGCCCTTGCTCAACTGCTCGGCCAGGCCGATCGGCAGGTCGATCACTGCTTCCTTCACATCCGGCCTGGCCAGGGTTACCACGGCCTGGCCGGCGGTGACGGTTTGCCCGGCTTCGGCCTGCCAGGCAGTGATTACCGCGGCGTGGTCGGTGCGCAGGGTGCTGTAGTCGAGCTGGTCACGCGCCTGGCTGAGCGCAGAGCGCGCCTGCTCCAACGCCGCGCTGGTGGTTTTCAGGTTGGTCTGGGCGATATCCAGCTGGGCCTGGGCGCCTACGCCACGGTCGTACAGCTGTTGCTGGCGGCGGGCATCGGCCTGGGCGTTGATCCACTGCGCCTGCACCTTGGCCAGGTCGCCCTCGGCGGCACGAAGCTGGTTCTGCTGGTCGGTCGGGTCGAGGGTGGCCAGGGTGTCGCCCGGTTTCACCTGGGCGCCCACATCCAGCCAGCGCCGGGCGATACGCCCGGATACCCGGAAGCCCAAGGTGCTTTCGAAACGTGCCTGGATACTGCCGGCGAAACGGCCCAGCTGCGACTGCACCTGGGGTTCGACCTTGACCGACAGTACCGGCCGAATCGGCTCCGGCACTTCATCCTCGCTACTGCAGCCGGCCAACAGCACGCCGGCCGACAGCATCATCAGCAGGCGCTTCATAGCTCACCCCCGTTGCCCTTGGCATCGATCTTCAGCACCTGCATGCCGGGGTGCAGCAACTGCCCGCCATTGACCACCACGGTCTCGCCGCCTTTCAGGCCACTGGCGACCACGATCCTGCCGGTGAGGTAACGGCTGACCTCGACCTTGCGCAGCTCTACCTTGTCACCCTCGCCCACTACCCAGACGGCGGGCTCATGCAGGGCCTTGGTCAGTGCCGACCATGGCAGCTCGATACTAGGCCGGCCCTGGGCATTGGTGGTGGCCGTCACCGGTGCACCCAGTTGCATCCCTGGCGGCACATCCCTCAGCCCGACCTTGACCTGTACCGTGCCGCTTTGCGCAGACACCGTGGGGGTGATTTCGCGCACGAAGCCACGGGCCTGAACCTTGGGGTCGTCCAGCAGACTGACGATCACGCCGGCATCGCTGGGCGGGGCCACCAGCAGCGATTCGTAGACATTGAACACGGCATCACGGTCGCCATCGGTGGCCAGGCTGAAGATTGGCATGGTCGCCTGCACCACCTGGCCGACCTCGGCCTGGCGCTCGGTGATGACCCCATCGGCCTCGGAGACCAACGCGGTATAACTCAGTTGTTCGTTGGCATTGGCCAATTGCGCCTGCGCGGCCTTGAGCGCGCTCTGGTTGCTGCGCAGCGCGGCTTCGGCGGAATCGTATTCGCTCTGGCTGGTGTAGCCCTTGGGCAACAGCTTTTGCTGGCGTACGAAGGCAGCGCTGGTCTGGGTGACCCGCGCCTGCGCGGCGAACACCTCGGCCTTGGCCGAGTCGACATTGTTCTGCAGGTCTTTCGGGTCCAGCCGCGCCAGCACCTGGTTGGCCTTTACGTGGTCGCCGACATCGACACTGCGCGAAATGATCTTGCCGCCCACCCGGAACGACAGGTCGGTCTGCACCCGCGCCTGCACATCGCCAGTCAGGGTGACCCTGGCAGCGAAATCGGTGGGTGATACCTGTTGCACGCCTACGCGTGGCAGTGTTTCGGTGGTTTCTTCCTTACTACAGCCCGACAGCAGGGACACAAGCCCCAGGCAGACGACCAACAGCGGACGTATCAACGTCATGCAGGCTCCTTGCTTGCGCGCAAATGATTCGTGGGATGCGACTGTCAGCGTAGTTCAGGGTTGGACAAACGGCACTGGCCACATGCGCAAGGGAGACATTCGAGGCCGGTGTCACAGGGCAGGCTCGGCACAACTTGTTCGTGGAAAACCTGGCATTTCTGTCAGTAGCCAATTGTCGCCAGGGCATTACATAGTCTACCCAACCGGTCGCCCCGGCAGTGGCATCACAAAAGAGGCCAGTCCCTGTTAACCCTTGACCCCTCGGAGGCCCCATGGCCGCTGCAAAAACTACACGCCGCTTCTACCAAAACAACCATGTTTGCACCGAACTAGACGGCTCTGTGACACGCTCCATTTTCCGGCATCAGGACAGCCTCCTGGCGCTATGCACATCAGGTGCTGAGGAATCGCGTTCAATCATGGCAGTGGACAACTCCAACACCGTCATGAGCGACTTGAGAGACTCCGGGAAGGCGCAGTTCGCTTATACCCCCTATGGCCATCGCACAGTCCAGGGAGAATCGAACAACCCCTTGGCATTCAACGGTGAGATACTGGATACGCCAACAGATTGTTACTTGCTGGGCAGTTATCGTCTGGCCAGCCCCGGAAGTTACAGATTCTATAGCGACGATGACCAAAGCCCGTTCGGGAAGGGTGGACTGAACTCAAAAGCGTACTGTGCCGGGGACCCAGTGAATTACGTTGATCCCACTGGTCATTTTCCTTTAGCCAATTTTCTCAATATTGCGATGATGATTACTGGGGGCGCATCAGTAGGAACCACTATTGCAGCAGCTTTGGTAAAAGACCCTAAAAGCCGAAATATTCTAAATATAACATCAATAGTTCTTGGCACCGCCGCCGCGGCTCTAATGGCAGGCTCGCTCCTACGTTACCGGTTCAAATCAGCTCAGCTGAAAAAAGACAATCAACGCCTAGAAAACAACGTTGATGCCCTACGAGAAACTGTTCGGATTCAACAAGAGACCATTACTCGCCAAAACGGCAGCATTAATCGCCTACGAAACATCATGAATCCCCCACAAAGTGCTGCATCCTCTAACAGCGTTTCCCATGCACCTGCCTCTCCAATGCAGCCTCAAACCTCGTCAGGTGTTAACTCACGTGTCCATTATAATGCCCATACATCTGAAGTTCTAACACCATTTTCTACTCCCCGCACCCAGCATAACGCAGGATCACCTCCTCCGACTTACAGTAAATCTGACCCATTCCCAAATTCTTTTCCCAAAAGTATAAGTGGATTCCGGCAGCAAACCTTTGGTCGATAAAAAAACGTACGTAGAAGATCTTCTTCGAGTTCAAACCCGCCCCCACAGGGGCATGTGCAAGCCATGAAGGCTGCACGGATACTTGTGGGAGCGGGTTTACCCGCGAAAGGGCCGGTACAGGTCAGAGCTGAATTGAAGCCTTGTTCAGTCCCAGTTCGATGTCATCGATCAGTGCTTTGGCAAAGCCACTGAGAATTCTCGCAGCGCTACCAGCCAGTCGGTCATTTTCCATCTCGGCTTCGGTCGTCAGGTGATTGATGCACCCGAGCATTACGGAGAGTTCGGAGAAGGCATGGTTGAAGGGGATATTGGCCTGGACGCGGAAAAGGTCCATGCAGGTTTCTTTACCGACGGTGCTGCTGTTTTTTGGGTGATTTGGAACGTGCGTTGTCATGGTCGGAATCCAATGTCGTTTATGGAACCGCCAGCTCATCTTTCTCACGGATAAGGGGTGGCAGCCGTACGCGGGGTGAGAAAACCGAGGACATTGAACCCGGCCAGGCCGAGGCCTGCCCACGCAAGGCCGCCATGACAGGAAGCCTGTTCAACATCGAGCGGGTTTCTCACACCCGGTCACCTTGATTGGCGACTCGACGACGTTATCCCTGGGGCATTTCCCCTACAACAGAGCAGCTTCCACACGGCTCGTAGGATAATTCCCAAGCCGATCCAACTGAAGCCTTTGGTTTGAGTTGATGAAAAGTCGTACGCCTCGAGGGCCCCTTCGCGGGTGAACCCGCTCCCACAGGGTTATGTGCAGCCTTCAGGACCTGTGCAATACCTGTGGGAGCGGGTTTACCCGCGAAAAGGCCGGTACTGCCATCCGCAAGCCTCTGCCATATCCAGAAACCATGATCTACACAGCACCTGCATCTCAGCCACTACCTTTGAAAAGTCACCTGCTTTTCAAGGAAGAAGCCAATGTCGCGAGCCCAGTCTCACCTGCTTCGCCGTGGTCGCTATTCAGAACTTGGCCGGCTCTATCTGCTGACCACCGTCACCCACCAGCGCAAGCCGCTGTTCCATGATTTCCACCATGCCCGGCTGGTCATTCACCAACTGCGACAATCAGACCAGGAACATGCCTGCCGATCACTGGCCTGGGTGCTGATGCCGGACCATCTGCATTGGCTGATCGAGTTGAAAGGTACGACGTTGGGCACCTTGATGCGCAGGTTCAAGTCCAGGTCCAGTCTGGTTTTGCATCAGGCGGGGGTTGAGCATGATCCGGTATGGCAGTCTGGGTATCAGGACCGGGCACTGCGGCGGGAGGAGAGCATGGTGCATGTTGCCAGATACATTGTTGCCAACCCCTTGCGGGCTGGCTTGGTCAGAAGTGTCAGGGACTATCCACATTGGGATGCAGTCTGGCTTTGAATCTGTGCTGGGGCATTCGCGGCGGTTCGGCGCCCCGATGAACCCGCTCCCACAGGTACTGCGCAGGTCTTGAGGACTGCACATGACCCTGTGGGAGCGGGTTCACCCGCGAAGAGGCCAGGTCAGGCCGACGCCGCAACCTGCGCCGGGCGCTTGACCTGTGGCTGCGAAGCATTCGCCGCAGCGCCCTCTTCGATCGCCTGCTGTATCGCCTTGCGACGGCGCTCTTCGGCCTGGCGGCTGAAGTACCAGACGAAGAAGGTCACCAGCGACACCGACAGCAGGATCAGGCTTGCCACGGCGTTGATCTCCGGCTTCACGCCCAGGCGCACCGCCGAGAACACTTCCATCGGCAAGGTGGTCGAACCAGGGCCGGAGACGAAGCTGGCCAGTACCAGGTCATCCAGCGACAGGGCGAACGACATCATGCCGCCCGCCGCCAGCGACGGCGCGATCATCGGGATGGTGATCAGGAAGAACACCTTCCACGGCTTGGCACCCAGGTCCATCGCCGCTTCCTCGATCGAAAGGTCCAGCTCACGCAGGCGTGCCGACACCACCACCGCCACATACGCGGCACAGAACGTGGTATGGGCGATCCAGATGGTGACGATGCCGCGCTCCTGCGGCCAGCCAATCATCTGCGCCATGGCCACGAACAGCAGCAACAGCGACAGGCCGGTGATCACCTCGGGCATTACCAGCGGCGCGGTGACCAGGCCACCGAACAGCGTACGGCCCTTGAAGCGGGTAACCCGGGTCAGCACGAACGCCGCCAAGGTACCCAGCGCCACCGCTGCCACCGCCGTGTAGCAGGCGATTTCCAGCGAACGCATCACCGAACCCATCAACTGGGTGTTGTCGAGCAGGCCGACGTACCACTTCACCGACCAGCCACCCCATACCGTCACCAGCTTGGAGGCGTTGAACGAGTAGATCACCAGGATCAGCATCGGCAGGTAGATGAACAGCAAGCCGAGCACCAGCATCAGCTTGGAAAAACTGAAGCGCTTCATGCCCTGCCCTCCATTTCTTTGGCCTGGCTGCGGTTGAACAGCAGGATCGGCACGATCAGGATCGCCAGCATCACTACCGCCAGCGCAGAGGCCACCGGCCAGTCACGGTTGTTGAAGAACTCTTGCCACAGCACCTTGCCGATCATCAGGGTTTCCGGGCCGCCAAGCAGTTCAGGGATCACGAACTCGCCCACCACCGGGATGAACACCAGCATGCAGCCGGCGATGATGCCGTTCTTCGACAGTGGCACGGTGATCTTCCAGAAGCTGTTGAAGGTGCTCGAACCCAGGTCCGAAGCGGCCTCGAGCAGGCTCGGGTCGTGCTTCACCAGGTTGGCGAACAGCGGCAGGATCATGAACGGCAGGTACGAATAGACCACGCCGATGTATACCGCCAGGTTGGTGTTGAGGATCTGCAGCGGCTGGTCGATCAACCCGGTCCACAGCAGGAAGCCGTTGAGCAGGCCGTTGTTGCTGAGAATGCCCATCCAGGCATAGACGCGGATCAGGATCGCGGTCCAGGTCGGCATCATGATGAGCAACAGCAGGACCGTCTGGGTTTCCTTCTTGGCGTTGGCAATGGCATAGGCCATCGGGTAGCCGATCAGCAGGCACAGCAGGGTGCTGAAGAAGGCCATCTTCAGCGAGCCCAGGTAGGCCGAGATATACAGCTCATCCTCGGTCAACAGGCCATAGTTGGCCAGGTTGAGCACCAGCTGCAGCTTGTCTTCGACGTAGCTGTAGATCTCGGTATACGGCGGGATCGCCACGTCGGCTTCGGCGAAGCTGATCTTCAGCACGATGAAGAACGGCAGCATGAAGAACAGGAACAGCCAGATGAACGGCACGCCGATCACCAGGTGCCGCCCCTCCGGGGTAATACGCTGGAAGGCTCGCTTGAGCTTGCGCAGTTTCATGACCGCAGTACCACGCCGCTGTCGTCTTCCCACCACACGTACACTTCATCGCCCCAGGTCGGGCGGGTGCCCTGGCGCTCGGCGTTGGCGACGAACGACTGGACGACCTTGCCGCTCGGCAACTCGACGTAGAACACCGAGTGGCCACCCAGGTAGGCAATGTCGTGAACCTTGCCGCGCGACCAGTTGTGCTCGCAGGTCGGTTGCTGGGTGGTAACCAGCATCTTTTCCGGACGCAGGGCATAGGTGATGTGCTTGTCTTCCACCGATGTGGTGATGCCGTGGCCGACATAGATCTTGCGCTCCAGCTCCGGGCTGGCAATGATCGCGTGGCCTTCGGCGTCGTCGACCACTTCACCTTCGAACAGGTTGACGTTGCCGATGAACTCGCACACCAGGCGGCTGGTAGGCGTCTCGTAGATGTCCACCGGCGAGCCGATCTGGGCGATCCAGCCCAGGTGCATGATGGCGATGCGCTGGGCCATGGTCATGGCCTCTTCCTGGTCGTGGGTCACCATCACGCAGGTCACGCCCACACGCTCGATGATCTCCACCAGTTCCAGCTGCATCTGTGAACGCAGTTTCTTGTCCAGTGCACCCATCGGCTCATCGAGCAGCAGCAGCTTGGGGCGCTTGGCCAGCGAGCGGGCCAGGGCCACGCGCTGGCGCTGGCCGCCGGACAGCTGGTGCGGCTTGCGCTTGGCGTACTGGGTCATGTGCACCAGCTTGAGCATCTCGGCCACGCGGGCGTCGATCTCGGCCTTGGGCATCTTGTCCTGCTGCAGGCCGAAGGCGATGTTCTGCGCCACGGTCATGTGCGGGAACAGCGCGTAGGACTGGAACATCATGTTGATCGGCCGCTCGTATGGCGGCATGTCGGTGATGTCGACGCCATCGAGGAAGATCCGCCCTTCGGTCGGGCGTTCGAAGCCGGCCAGCATGCGCAGCAAGGTGGACTTGCCGGAACCGGAGCCACCCAGCAGGGCGAAGATCTCGCCCTTGCGGATTTCCAGGGACACATCGTCCACGGCTACCGTTTCGTCGAACTTTTTCGTGACCCGGTCGATCTTGACCAGCACCTGCTTGGGTTGCTGGCCACCCTCGAGGGCTTTTTTATAGGCACCGGAGGCAACTGCCATGAGTGAAACTCCCAACAAGATTTTTGTGCCCGCGAGCCCTGTTCTACAGGTGCCGCCACGGGCCTGGATTTTTACTTGCCCGACTTGACCTTGGTCCAGCTACGGGTCATCAGCCGTTGCACCTTGGGTGGCAACTCTGAGTTCACGAACATCTTGTCCAGCACTTCCTGCGGTGGGTAAACCGCGGCGTCAGTCCTCACGGCCTGGTCCATCAGGTCGCCAGCCTTGGGGTTCGGGTTGGCGTAACCGACGTAATCACTGACCTGGGCGATAACCTCAGGCTTCAGCAAATAGTTGATGAAGGCATGCGCCTCTTTGACGTTTTTGGCGTCCTTGGGGATCGCCAGCACGTCGAACCAGAGGTTGCCGCCTTCCTTGGGAATGGCGTAGGCCAGGTTCACGCCCTTCTTCGCTTCTTCGGCGCGGGCCTTGGCCTGGAACACATCACCCGAGAAACCTGCCGCGACGCAGATGTCGCCGTTGGCCAGGTCGGTGATGTACTTGGACGAGTGGAAGTAGGTCACGTACGGGCGTACCGCCAGCAGTTTCTTCTCGGCGGCCTGGTAGTCCTTGGCATTGGTGCTGTTGGGGTCCAGCCCCATGTAGTTGAGCACCGCCGGCAGCATTTCGTCTGCCGAGTCGAGGAAGGCCACGCCGCACTTGGCGAGCTTCTTCATGTTCTCGGGCTCGAACAGCACTGCCCAGGAGTCGATGGTGTCCACGCCCAGCGCGGCCTTCACCTTGTCGACGTTGTAACCGATGCCGTTGGTGCCCCACAGGTAAGGCACGGCGTACTGGTTGCCCGGGTCGTTCCTTTCCAGGCGCTTCATCAGCGCCGGGTCCAGGTTGGAATAATTGGGCAGCAGGTTCTTGTCGAGCTTCTGGAACGCGCCCGCCTTGATCTGCTTGCCGAGGAAATGGTTGGATGGCACTACCACGTCATAGCCGGTGTTGCCGGCCAGCAGCTTGCCTTCCAGGGTTTCGTTGGAATCGAACACGTCTTGCACGGGCTTGATGCCCGTGGCTTTCTCGAAGTCCGCGAGTGTGGTCGGGCCGACGTAGTCGGACCAGTTGTAGAAGTGCACCGTAGGCGCCGCTTGGACGCTGCATGCCAGCGTCAGGCCCGCTCCAGCCATCAAGGCCTTGCGGAATACAGAAATGGACAAGTGGGTGGTCCTCACAATCAGTGCCTGGGTAGCGACAATGCTGCCGCACACGCAAAACCGGCGCGCAACTTACCTTCGCAGCTTCGATGCCGCAATCATCAATTGCCTTTCACTGGCTCTGGGCCGGGATTCCCCGGCCCAGAGGTACTGCATCGGGCTTACTTGCCCGACTTGATCTTGGTCCAGCTGCGGGTGATCACACGCTGGGCAGACGCTTCAGGCGCAGCGATCGCGTACAGCTGCTTCTTGACTTCAGCTGGCGGATAGATGCTCGGATCGCTGGTGATTTCCTTGTCCACGAACTGGGTGGCGGCAGCGTTGCCGTTCGGGAAGCGCACGGCGTTGGTGATCTCGGCCATGATTTCCGGCTGCATCAGGAAGTTCATGAACTGGTAGGCAGCGTCTTTATGCTCGGCATCCTTGGGGATGGCGACCATGTCGTAGAAGGTACCGGCACCTTCCTTCGGAATGACGTAGTCCACCTTGACCTTGTCACCGGCTTCGTGGGCACGGGCCTTGGACTGCTCCAGGTCACCCGAGTAACCGACGGCTACGCAGATATTGCCGTTGGCCATGTCGCCGATGTACTTGGACGAGTGGAAGTAGGTGATCGAAGGACGGATCTTGAGGAACAGGTCCTCGGCGGCCTTCAGGTCTTCCTTCTTGGTGCTGTTGCTCGGCAGGCCCAGGTAGTGCAGCGCAGCCGGCAGCATTTCGGTCGGGGCATCCAGGAAGCTCACGCCGCAGCTCTTGAGCTTGGCGATGTTCTCAGGCTTGAACACCACGTCCCACGAGTCGATCTTGTCCACGCCCAGCGCGGCCTTGACCTTCTCCGGATTGTAGCCGATGCCGATCGAGCCCCACATGTAAGGGAAGGCGTGCTTGTTGTCCTTGTCGCTGGCATCGCCAACGGCCTTGAGCAGGTCAGGGTCGAGGTTCTTCCAGTTCGGTAGCTTGGAGCGGTCCAGTTCCTCGTACACGCCAGCCTTGATCTGCTTGGCCAGGAAGTTGTTCGAAGGCACGACGATGTCATAGCCCGACTTGCCTGCCAGCAGCTTGGCTTCGAGGGTTTCGTTGCTGTCGAAGACGTCGTACTTGACCTTGATGCCCGACTGCTTCTCGAACTTGGCGATGGTGTCCGGAGCGATGTAGTCCGACCAGTTGTAGACGTTCAACACCTTGTCTTCAGCCTGAACAGCGGTAGCCATGGCACCCATCAGGGCGGCGGCCAGCAACGTCTTGCCCATTTTATTCATGCGTAATGCTCCAGAATTTTTTATTTAGCCATCTGTTCAGCAGCCAGGACCTACGGTGCAGAGCGCGCGGCGACTGAAACAGCCGCTAGTCTGGCAAGTTACAAGGCCCTGTATCAAGGAAAGCAGGGCCTAGTAACGACTTAATGCCACATCGCTAGCCTAGCAGGTGCTCAGTTGATCGCCTCAAGGGTCAAATCGAGGCATTTGCGTGCCTTTTCCACCAGTTCGTCGATCTCTGCATGGCTGATCACCAGCGGCGGCGCAATGATCATGGTGTCACCCACCGCGCGCATGATCAGGCCGTTTTCGAAGCAGAAGGTGCGGCAGATCATACCCACGCCCTTGCCTTCGTAACGGCTGCGGGTGGCCTTGTCCTTGACCAGCTCGATCGCGCCGAGCAGGCCCAGGCCGCGTACCTCGCCCACCAGAGGGTGGTCCTGCAGTTCACGCAAACGCTTTTGCAAATACGGTGCCGCTTCGCTGCGCGCCTTCTCGACGATTTTCTCGTCACGCAGGATGCGCAGGTTTTCCAGGCCCACGGCGGCCGCTACCGGGTGGCCGGAGTAGGTGAAGCCGTGGTTGAAGTCGCCGCCTTCGCTGAGTACCTGGGCCACGGTGTCACGCACGATCACACCGCCCATGGGGATGTAACCGGAAGTCAGGCCCTTGGCGATGGTCATCAGGTCGGGCTTGAGGTCGTAGTAGTCGGAGCCGAACCACTCGCCGGTACGGCCGAAACCGCAGATCACTTCGTCGGCGACGAACAGGATGTCGTACTTGGCGAGGATCTCTTTCACCTTCGGCCAGTAGGTTTCCGGCGGGATGATCACGCCGCCGGCGCCCTGGATCGGCTCGGCGATGAAGGCGGCGACATTGTCTTCGCCGACTTCGAGGATTTTCTTCTCCAGCTGCTCGGCCGCCCACACCCCGAACTCATCCGGGGTCATGTCGCCGCCTTCGCCGAACCAGTAAGGCTGCGGGATATGCACGATGCCCGGGATCGGCAGGCCGCCCTGCTCGTGCATGCCGCTCATGCCGCCCAGGCTGGCACCAGCCACGGTGGAGCCGTGGTAGCCGTTGATGCGGCCGATGATGGTCTGCTTCTGTGGCTTGCCTTTCAGCGCCCAGTAATGGCGGACCATGCGCAGCACGGTGTCGTTGCCTTCAGAGCCGGAGCCGGTGAAGAACACATGGGTCATGCCTTGCGGCGCGACATCGGAGATTGCCTTGGCCAGTTCCAGCGCAGGCGGGTGGGCAGTCTGGAAGAACAGGTTGTAGTACGGCAGCTCGCGCATCTGCTTTTCTGCCGCCTGAACCAGTTCTTCACGGCCATAACCCACTGCCACGCACCACAGGCCAGCCATGCCGTCGAGGATCTTGTGCCCCTCGCTATCCCACAAATGCACACCCTGGGCCTTGGTGATGATGCGCGGCCCCTTCTCCTTCAGCTGCTTGTAGTCGCTGAAGGGCGCGAGGTGATGCTCCCCGCTCAGGGTTTGCCATTCACGGGTTTGCGGGTTGTTGACGCTCATGTGCTTCTCCGTTGTTCGACAGCCGCGTCCTGCGGCACCAAGTTGATCAGACAGCAAACAGCAGGAACTCACGCTCCCAGGAACTGATGACTCGCTTGAAGTTCTCGTGCTCGGCGCGCTTGGTGGCGACGTAGCCGGTGATGAACTTCTTGCCCAGGTACTGCACCAGTGCACGGCTGTTTTCCATGCGTTCCAGGGCATCTTCGATAGTCAGTGGCAGGCGCAGGTTGCGGCGTTCGTAACCACGGCCCTGCACCGGCGCGCTGGCGTCGATGCCTTCGACCATGCCGATGTAGCCACACAGCAGGCTGGCGGCGATGGCCAGGTAAGGGTTGGCGTCGGCGCCTGGCAGGCGGTTCTCGACCCGGCGGCTTTGCGGGCCGGCGTCCGGCACGCGCAGGCCGACGGTACGGTTTTCCTCGCCCCATTCCACGTTCACCGGCGCCGAGGTATCGGGCAGGAAGCGGCGGAACGAGTTGACGTTGGGGGCGAACAGCGGCAATGCCTCGGGGATGAACTTCTGCAGGCCACCGATGTGGTGCAGGAACAGTTCGCTCATGCTGCCGTCGTCGTTGCTGAAGATGTTCTTGCCGGTGGTCACGTCGACCACGCTCTGGTGCAGGTGCATGGCACTGCCTGGCTCGCCGGTCATGGGTTTGGCCATGAAGGTGGCGGCCACATTGTGCTTGAGCGCGGCCTCGCGCATGGTGCGCTTGAACACCAGGATCTGGTCAGCCAGGTGCAGGGCGTTGCCATGACGGAAGTTGATCTCCATCTGCGCCGTGCCGTCTTCATGGATCAGCGTGTCGAGGTCCAGCTGCTGCAGTTCGCACCAGTCGTAGACGTCTTCGAACAGCGGGTCGAATTCGTTGGCGGCTTCGATCGAGAACGACTGACGGCCGGTTTCCGGGCGGCCCGAACGGCCTACCGGCGGCTGCAGCGGGAAGTCCGGGTCTTCGCTGCGCTTGGTCAGGTAGAACTCCATCTCCGGCGCTACGATCGGCTGCCAGCCCTTGTCGGCGTAAAGCTTGAGGACTTTCTTCAGCACGTTGCGCGGCGACAGTTCGACCGGGTTGCCCTTCTTGTCGTAGGTGTCGTGGATCACCTGGGCGGTCGGCTCGATGGCCCATGGCACCAGGAACACGGCGTTCTCGTCAGGGCGGCAGATCATGTCGATGTCCGCCGGGTCCAGCAGTTCGTAATAGATGTCGTCGTCGACGTAGTCGCCGGTCACGGTCTGCAGCAGCACGCTCTCGGGCAGGCGCATGCCTTTTTCGGCGATGAATTTATTGGTAGGCGAAATCTTGCCGCGCGTGATGCCGGTCAGGTCACTGATCATGCATTCGACTTCGGTGATCTTGTGCTCTTTCAACCAATCGGTGAGCTGGTCGAGGTTGTTACTCATAAATACCTCAGGAGGTAAGGTGGTCCGCGCACTGATTCTGGATGGAGTACATTGCTAAAGCAAAAACCCCCGCGCAGAGCCACAGTGGATACACTGAAAACAGGTGCGTCCGTAATGAGTTCGAAGGGCAGGAAGACGAAACGAAGGGCGGCAAGCCGCTACGAGGGCAGGTCCGGGAGCGCCAAACGTCAATTATTGCGGCCAGGGCGGCCACGCCATCGACGAAGCTTGCAAAAATGACGGATGTACCCGATGGCACTGCGCAGGCAGTGCTTTCAGGTCTCGGCAAGCGGACCATGTGACCCTCGTATTATTGTGTTCTGGGTTGAGACCGAGCTTAGCCTTGTTCATTTTTTTACACAACACCTCCGTAAAAAATAAAACACGGTTGGTCGGAGATAGCCCTTTGCGCGGGAAATAGCGGATAATGGTTTGCCCCGAGATGCAGCAAATCTGCCGTCGACGTGCCATTTCAGGGCATCATGGGGTTGGCTTGACATCAGTTTGTCTTTTCGATTGACTGGTCTTGCAAGCCCCCCTTGATTGATATTTTTAACAACAAAGGTGTTGCATCATGTCGGTACCCCCGCGTGCCGTTCAGCTTAACGAAGCGAACGCGTTCCTTAAGGAACATCCTGAGGTTCTCTACGTTGACCTTCTGATTGCAGATATGAATGGTGTGGTGCGTGGCAAGCGCATAGAGCGCACCAGCCTCCACAAGGTTTACGAGAAAGGCATCAACCTGCCTGCCTCCCTCTTCGCCCTGGACATCAACGGTTCCACCGTTGAAAGCACCGGGCTGGGCCTGGACATCGGCGATGCTGACCGCATCTGCTACCCGATCCCCGGCACCCTCTCCAACGAACCCTGGCAGAAGCGCCCGACCGCCCAGCTGCTGATGACCATGCACGAGCTCGAAGGTGAGCCGTTTTTTGCCGACCCGCGTGAAGTGCTGCGCCAGGTGGTCGACAAGTTCACCGAGATGGGCCTGACCATCTGCGCCGCGTTCGAGCTGGAGTTCTACCTGATCGACCAGGAGAACGTGAACGGCCGCCCGCAGCCGCCACGCTCGCCAATTTCGGGCAAGCGCCCGCAGTCGACCCAGGTGTACCTGATCGACGACCTCGACGAATATGCCGACTGCCTGCAGGACATCCTGGAAGGCGCGAAGGAGCAAGGCATCCCGGCCGACGCCATCGTCAAGGAAAGCGCCCCGGCGCAGTTCGAAGTCAACCTGCACCACGTGGCCGACCCGCTCAAGGCCTGCGACTACGCGGTACTGCTCAAGCGGTTGATCAAGAACATCGCCTACGACCATGAAATGGACACCACCTTCATGGCCAAGCCCTACCCGGGCCAGGCAGGCAACGGCCTGCATGTACACATTTCCGTGCTGGACAAAGATGGCAACAACATCTTCACCAGCGAGGATCCCGAGCAGAACGCCGCGCTACGTCACGCTGTCGGCGGTGTGCTCGAGACCCTGCCCGCGTCCATGGCGTTCCTTTGCCCGAACGTCAACTCGTACCGCCGCTTCGGCGCCCAGTTCTATGTACCGAACGCGCCAAGCTGGGGCCTGGACAACCGCACCGTGGCCCTGCGCGTGCCGACCGGCTCGCCGGACGCCGTACGCATCGAGCACCGCGTGGCCGGTGCCGACGCCAACCCGTACCTGATGATGGCCGCCGTACTGGCCGGCGTGCACCATGGCCTGACCAACAAGGTCGAGCCGGGTGAGCCGATCGAAGGCAACTCGTACGAGCAGCTGGAGCAGAGCCTGCCCAACAACCTGCGCGATGCCCTGCGCGAGCTGGACGACAGCGAGATCCTGAACAAGTACATCGATCCGAAGTACATCGACATCTTCGTCGCGTGCAAGGAGAGCGAGCTGGAGGAGTTCGAGCACTCGATCTCCGACCTCGAGTACAACTGGTACCTGCATACCGTGTAAACAAAAACGCCGCCCACAAGGGCGGCGTTTTTGTTCGAGATCGGTGTCGCCTGCTTCGCGGGTAAACCCGCTCCCACAGCGACCGCGCCGGCCTCAGGTCCGGTGAAGATCCTGTGGGAGCGGGTTCACCCGCGAAGAGGCCAGTACAGGTTTACAAGAGCTTCTCGAAGATTTTCGAATTGCGCTGGTAGTTGTACAGCGAAGCCCGCGCCGCTGGCAGCCGCTCGACCCCGCTCGGCGCAAACCCGCGTTCGCGGAACCAGTGCGCAGTACGCGTCGTCAGCACGAACAGGGTGTTCAGCCCCAACTGCCGCGCCCGGCTTTCGATGCGCTCCAGCAGCTCGTCGCCACGCCCGCCATGGCGGTACTCCGGGTTCACCGCCAGGCACGCCAGTTCGCCGGCGTCGGAGTCGGCAATCGGGTACAACGCCGCACAGGCGATGATCATGCCCTCGCGCTCGACCACGCTGAACTGCTCGATCTCCCGCTCCAGCACCTCACGCGAACGGCGCACCAGGATGCCCTGCTCTTCCAGCGGGCTGATCAGTTCCAGCAAACCGCCCACGTCCTCGATGGTCGCCTCTCGCACCACTTCGAACTGCTCCTGCGACACCAGCGTGCCGCCACCGCCACGGGTGAACAGCTCGGTCAGCAAGGCGCCGTCCTCGGCATAGCTGACGATATGGCTGCGCGCCACGCCGCCTTTGCAGGCTTCGGCCGCGGCATCCAGCAATTCGCCCTGGTAATCGCTGCCCAGGCGCTGCAGATGCGGGGCAACCTGCTGCGGGCGCAACTCACGCACCAGCTTGCCATCGGCATCCAGCAGGCCCGGCTCGGCACCGAACAGCAGCAGCTTGTCGGCACCCAGTTCGATGGCGGCGCGGGTGGCCACGTCTTCGCAGGCCAGGTTGAAGATTTCACCCGTGGGCGAGTAGCCCAGCGGCGACAACAGCACGATGGAGCGCTCGTCGAGCAGGCGGCTGATGCCCTTGCGGTCGACCCGGCGCACTTCGCCGGTGTGGTGGTAGTCCACGCCTTCGAGCACGCCGATCGGCCGCGCCGTGACCAGGTTGCCGGACGCCACGCGCAGGCGCGAGCCCTGCATCGGCGAAGCGGCGATGTCCATCGACAGGCGTGCCTCGATGGCCAGGCGCAAGGCGCCGACGGCATCGATCACGCAATCCAGGGTGGCGGCATCGGTGATGCGCAGGCCACGGTGGTAGTGCGGGGTCAGGCCGCGATCAGCCAGGCGGCTTTCGATCTGCGGGCGCGAGCCATGCACCAGCACCAGGCGCACGCCGAGGCTGTGCAGCAGCACCAGGTCGTGGACGATGTTGCCGAAATTAGGGTGTTCCACCCCATCGCCAGGGAGCATGACCACGAAAGTGCAGTCGCGATGGGCATTGATATACGGGGAGGCATGACGCAGCCAGTTGACGTAGTCGGGCATGACAGGGCCTGTGGATAAGTGGACGGAGAACGGCGATACAGGGGGCGTTCAGGATCATCGTCGGAACAGGCTTGCGGTCACGCGCGGTCTCCTCTAGGCAGGAACGAAACAGTTCGGTTGACGTTTAGTCCAGGCAATAGTGCCGGATCAGGTCACGCAATAGACGCACGGTAGGCTCGATTCGTGACATTTCAAGGTATTCGCCGGGCTGGTGGGCACAGGCGATGTCGCCGGGGCCCAGCACGATGGTCTGGCAACCCAGTTGCTGAAGATAAGGCGCTTCGGTGCCGAACGCCACCGCTTCGGCGCGATGGCCGGTCAGGCGCTCCGCCACTTGCACCAGCTCGGCGTCGGCGGCCTGCTCGAATGGCGGCACCTCCGGGAACAGCGGCGCATAGTCGATGCGCACCTCAAAACGCTCTGCCACCGGCACCAGCTTGCCGCGGATGGCTGCGCGCAGTTGCTCCACGTCCATGCCTGGCAGCGGGCGCAGGTCGAATTCCAGGGCGCACTGGCCGCAGATACGGTTGGGGTTGTCACCGCCGTGGATGCAGCCAAAGTTCATGGTAGGGGTCGGTACGGTGAACTGCGGGTTGCGGTAGGTTTGCTGCCATTGCTGGCGCAGGCCCATCAGCTCGCCCATCACTGCGTGCATGGCCTCCATGGCGCTGCGGCCCAGGCTTGGGTCCGAGGAGTGGCCGCTGCGCCCGAGGATGTCGATGCGGTCCATGAGGATGCCCTTGTGCATGCGGATCGGCCGCAGCCCGGTGGGCTCGCCGATCACCGCTGCACGGCCGAGCGGCTGGCCGGCCTCGGCCAGGGCGCGGGCGCCGGACATGGAGCTTTCTTCGTCACAGGTGGCGAGGATCAGCAGCGGCTGCTTGAAATCGTGCTCCAGCAGCGGGATGACCGCCTCGATGACCAGGGCGAAGAAGCCTTTCATGTCGCAGCTGCCCAGGCCGACCCAGCGGCCATCGGTTTCGGTCAGCTTCAGCGGGTCGCTGGCCCACAGCTGTTCGTCATAGGGTACGGTGTCGCTGTGCCCCGCCAGCACCAGGCCACCCGGGCCGGTGCCACGGCTGGCCAGCAGGTTGAACTTGCCGGGGCTGACCTGCTGGATGTCGCACTTGAAACCCAGGTCACCCAGCCAGCCGGCCAGCAGGTCGATGACCTGGCGGTTGGACTGGTCCAGCGCAGGCTGGGTGCAACTGACCGAGGGCGCGGCGATCAGGGCGGCGAACTGGTCTTTCAGCGTCGGCAACGGCATGCGCGTACTCCTCGGAAGCGTTGCCCATCATAGCAATGCCGTCCAACCGTGTGGGCTTCTTCGCGGGTAAACCCGCTCCCACAGGGAAAGCGCTACACCTGAGGGCTACACAGTACCTGTGGGAGCGGGTTCACCCGCGAAGAAGGCCACCACGATCCAACAGACGAGAGCCGACTCCTGTAGACTGCTGGGCAACCACGCCCCCTCCTTCGAGCCTGTGATGCACAAAGAAACCGAACTCAAGCTCCGCGCCAGCCGCGAGACCCTTGCCGCCCTGCGCGAGCACCCTCTGCTGAAAAAGCGCAACAAGTCCGGCTGGCAGACCCGCGAACTGCTCAACCAGTACTTCGACACCCCCGAGCGCGAGCTCTCCGCCGCCCGTGTCGCCCTGCGCCTGCGCCGCGATGGCGAGGCCATCATCCAGACCCTCAAGTGCCGCGGCACCAGCGTGGCCGGCCTGTCCGAGCGCAACGAGCACGAATGGCAGCTGGACAAGGTCAAGCTCGACCTGAAGAAGCTCGACGACAGCTGCTGGCCCGCGCAACTGGCCAACCTGGACAAAAAGACCATCAAGCCGCTGTTCACCACCGACTTCAGCCGTGAATACGCCGAAATCGCCTGGGGCCGTGGCAAGAGCAAGGTGGTGATCGAGGCCGCGCTGGACCAGGGTTTCGTGATCGCCGGCAAGCGCAAGGAAGAGATCTGCGAGCTGGAACTGGAACTGCGTGAAGGCGAGCCGCAGGCACTGCTGGAACTGGCCGCCGAGCTGGCCGCCAGCCTGCCGCTGATGCCATGCGACATCAGCAAGGCCGAGCGTGGCTACCGCCTGCTGGAGCCGGACAGCTACGAGCTGGGCCTGCCGCACACCGAGCTGGAAGCCGAAATGGCCGTGGACGACGCCTACGCCGCACTGGCCTGGCAACTGCTGGGCAGCAGCCAGCGCCTGGCCGAGCAATACCGCCACAACGGCCACTGGCGCCTGCTGCAGGACTGGGTCGAGTGCCTGAGCGAGCTGCGTGCCATTACCGCCAGCCTGGGCCAGGCCGCGCCACGCGCCACCACCCGCGACCTGCGCAGCAGCCTCGACGCCCTGCTCGAAGACTGGCGCCCGCTGGTGCAGGCCGGCAACGAAGACGAAGATATCCGCCGCGCCGCTCCCGAGCAGTTCGCCGAAGAGCTGGAGGACGTGCGCTGGGGCCAGTTCTCGCTGGAAACCTCGCGCTGGCTGCTGGCCCGTGCCTGGACCGTGGAGCGCAAAGGCCGTGGCGAGCGCCAGGGCAAGGCGCAGCTGGCAAGCTGGCTGGCGCACCTGCTGGGCGAAGAAGGCCGAGCGTTGAAGCTGCCGCTGTACACCCAGCGTCCGGAAGACCTGGCCGAGCAACTGCCGCGTATCGAACAGCTGCTGGCCTGGCTGCATCATGCCCGTCAGGTGCTGGAAGCGCCGCAGATGGACCGCCTGTATGGCGACCTGAAGAAGCTGCATGAGCTGGCTGAACAGCCGATCAGCGATGAAGTGCTGGAGGCGCGTATCGAACAGGCTCGGGCGGTGGACCAGAGCCGCGGCTGGAAGCACTTGCTCAAGGCGTGATACCGCGTCGCATTCTTCGCGGGTAAACCCGCTCCCACAGGGGTCGCGCTGCTCTCTGGCTCACTGATAACCCTGTGGGAGCGGGTTTACCCGCGAATGCCTCAGCGCGAAAGTGGCAGGCTGGTGGTGGACTTGATCTCCGACAGCGCCACGATCGAGTTCACCTCCTGTATCCCCGGCACGTTCGACAGTTTTTCGAAGAAGAACCGTTCATAAGCCTCGATATCCGGGGTGACGATGCGCAACAGAAAGTCCACCGACCCCATCAGCACATAACACTCCAGCACCTCCGGAAACCCGCGGATTGCGTCGGTGAACTCGGTGAAGTTGGAGCGTCCGTGGGCGTTCAGTTTCACCTCGGCGAAAATCTGCGTGTTCAGGCCGACCTTCTTGCGATCCAGCAAGGTCACCTGCCCGCGAATCACCCCCTCCTCCTTCAACCGCTGGATACGCCGCCAGCACGGCGATTGCGACAGCCCCACGCGTTCGGCGATCTGCGCACTGGACAGTGAAGCGTCCTCCTGCAGCAGTTCGAGGATACGGCGGTCGTAGGCGTCCAGCTCGCTATGCATCAATAATTCTCCAGAGCAGCACTTCATGAATAGAACAATTCGCCGATACAGCGAAATGATCAAATCATAGCGAAAAAATACCGCCGCCAACGTGCAAGAATTTCTCCCACATTTGCGGAGACCAGCATGAACGCACAGCCCCGTACCGACGCCTGGGCCGCCAGCAGCGCCCATAGCACCGTGCACTATCGCCTGCAGGCCGAGGCCGAGCCTGACAGCCTGTGCCGGGTGCTCAACCTGTTTGCCCTGCAGTTCCTGACCCCGCACAGCGTGCAGGTCAGCCAGCAGGATGACTGGCTGGATATCGAGGTCGGCATCGGCGGCCTGAGCTGGCACCGGGCCGAGGTGATTGCGCAGAAACTGCGTAACCTGGTGTGTGTGGGTGAGGTGAGCCTGAGCAACCTGCAGCGGGTGGAGCTGGCGCTTGTGTAAGCATTTACCGGCCCTATCGCCGGCAAGCCGGCTCCCACAGGTACAGCGCAATCTTCGAGCCTGTGGTGATCCTGTGGGAGCTGGCTTGCCGGCGATAGGGCCAGTACAGGCACAGTAAATTCCCGAAACTTTTCACTTCCGTTAACCTTCCGCCGTCCGGCTAGCCTTGATCAGCACTCCCCTATCAGGCACGGACGCCCACCATGCACACACCCGACAACCCGGCACTCGACCTCAAGCACCTGCTCCAGGCCCTGCTCGCCGGCCAGCACCTGCACGCCAACGACACCCTGCAGGTACTCGAGCATGCCGCCACTCACCCCACCGCCCACCCGCTGGAACAGATCGCCGCCTGCGCCCTGGAAGACCGCCGACACCCTGGCCAGCCCCTGGACCTGGACCGCCTCTGCCAATGGCTGGCCAACAAGGTCGGCCAGCCCTACCTGCGCATCGACCCGCTGCAACTGGACCTGCCCCAGGTCACCGGCCTGATATCCCCGGCCTTCGCCCAGCGCCACGGCATCCTTATCGTCGCCGCTGACGCCTCCAGCGTCACCGTCGCCAGCGCCCAGCCCTACCAGGACGACTGGCTGGCCGACCTCACTCGCAGCCTGGGCCGGCCGATTCGTCGCGTGCTGGCCAGCCCGCAGCAGGTCCGCCAGGCAGGGCAGTCGTTCCACCGCCTGGCCCAATCGGTAAAGGGCGCGCAACACCAGCAGTCAGCCAGCCTGGGCGAACTGGAACAGCTGCTGGAGCTGGGCAAGCGCCAGGCCGAGGCCAGTGCGGACGACGCGCACATCGTGCATATCGTCGACTGGCTGCTGCAGTACGCCATCGAGCAACGCGCCAGCGATATCCACCTGGAACCACGCCGCGAGCAGGGCCAACTGCGCTACCGCATCGACGGCCTGCTGCACAACGTCTATGCCTTCCCCGCCGGGGTGACCCTGGCGCTGGTCAGCCGCCTGAAACACCTGGGGCGCATGGACGTCGCGGAAAAGCGCCGGCCGCAGGATGGCCGGCTGCAAAGCCG
This sequence comes from Pseudomonas sp. LSJ-87, assembly GCF_032971465.1. Classification (NCBI taxonomy): domain Bacteria; kingdom Pseudomonadati; phylum Pseudomonadota; class Gammaproteobacteria; order Pseudomonadales; family Pseudomonadaceae; genus Pseudomonas; species Pseudomonas sp. LSJ-87. The sequence goes on from NZ_JAWJYQ010000001.1 coordinate 361,400, forward strand.
CCTGCCTGGCGGCGGCGAGGTGGAACTGCGGCTGTCGACCCTGCCGACCCCGTTCGGCGAAAAACTGGTGCTGCGCCTGTTCGACCCGCAACAGCTGCAAGAAGGCTTCGACCGGCTGGGCCTGGATGGGCCACAACTGGACCAGTGGCAAGGCCTGCTGCGCCAGCGCCAGGGCATCATCCTGGTCACTGGCCCCACCGGGTCCGGCAAGACCAGCACGCTGTACGCCAGCCTCAAGCTGCTGGCCACGCCGCAGGTCAACCTGTGCACCATCGAAGACCCGATCGAGCGTCTGGATCCCACCTTCAACCAGCTGCAGGTGCAGCCCGCCCTGGACCTGGGTTTCGCCAACGGTGTGCGGGCCATGCTGCGCCAGGACCCGGACATCATCATGATCGGCGAAATCCGTGACCGCGAGACAGCCCTGGTGGCGGTGCAGGCAGCCCTGACCGGGCACCTGGTGCTGTCGACCCTGCATACCAACGACGCCTGTGGCGCGATCACCCGCCTGCAGGAACTGGGTGTGGCCGACTACCTGATCAAGGCAACGCTGGTGGGGGTAATGGCCCAGCGGTTGGTGCGCACACTGTGCGCGGATTGCCGGGGTGGTGCAGCGCTGCCCGAAGGCCAGCCGTGCCGTACCTGTCGTGGCACGGGGTTCCATGGCCGCACAGGGTTGTTCGAGCTGCTGGTGCCCAGCGACAGCCTGCGCGCCCTGATAGGCCCGGGCAGCGATCTGGCCAGTTTGCGGCGCCAGGCCGTGGCCGATGGCTTGCTCGATCTGCGCCGCTGCGGCGAAGCCAAGGTAGCCTGCGGGCACACCCGCCAAGAGGAAGTGCTACGGGCCTGTTCCTGAGCAAAAATCCTTTGTATTCAAGGAACTTGCCCCCCTGTGGCAGGATCAAACCGCGCATCTTCAACCCTCACCCTTCGAGGTGTTTCAACATGCGTTTCAAAACCGCCATCGCTGCCGCTGCCTTGCTTTCGCTGCCTATCGGCTCGGCCATGGCCGATACCTTCTGGCGTAACGTGATGACTACCGGTGCTACCACGGCATCGAGCTACCTGACCTCCGGGGATCACAAGCTGGTGATGGCGGCGCAGGATGACGCCGGCAGCTTCGTGGCCAGCGAAGGCGCGATCCGCGGGCCGTTCCTTGAAGCGGCGATTCGTCAGGCCCGCGCGGAAAACCCGGGGATGCAGGCTTCTGACATGGAACTGGCCAATGCCATCTTGGCCAAGAATGCGGTAGCCGAGTAACCGCGTCGCCTGCTTCGCGGGTGAACCCGCTCCCACAGGTACTGCACAGTATTCAAAACTTGTACAAGCCCTGTGGGAGCGGGTTTACCCGCGAAGAGGCCGGCACAGGCAAACCACAATTAGCGGTAAGCCTCCACCGGCACACAAGCACAGAACAAATTCCTGTCCCCATACACATTGTCGACCCGGTTCACCGCTGGCCAGTACTTGTGCTGGCGCACATGAGCACTGGGCGCCACCGCCTGTTCCAGGCTGTAGGGCCTGTCCCACACCGCCAGCACATCGGCCAGGGTATGCGGCGCATGCTTGAGCGGATTGTTCTCCGCCGGCCAGTTGCCCTCCTGCACTTCGCCAATTTCCGCCCGAATCGCCAACATCGCCTCGACGAAGCGGTCCAGTTCGGCCTTCGACTCACTCTCGGTCGGCTCGACCATCAGCGTGCCCGGCACCGGGAACGACATGGTCGGCGCGTGGAAGCCATAATCCATCAGGCGCTTGGCCACGTCCTCTTCGCTGATGCCGGTCAGCGCCTTCAGCGGCCGCAGGTCGAGGATGCACTCATGCGCCACCCGCTGGTTGCGCCCGCGGTAGAGTACCGGGAAGGCGCCACCCAGCTGGCTGGCCAGGTAATTGGCCGAAAGGATCGCCACCTCGCTGGCATCGGCCAGCTGCGGCCCCATCATGGCTATGTACATCCAGCTGATCGGCAGGATGCTCGCACTGCCCCAGGGCGCCGCACTGACCGCGCTGTTGTTCGGGTCCAGGCCGGGTACCGGCACCACCGGGTGGCTGGCGACGAACGGCTTGAGGTGCGCGCGAATGCCGATCGGGCCCATGCCCGGCCCGCCACCACCGTGGGGAATGCAGAAGGTCTTGTGCAGGTTCATGTGTGAAACGTCGGCGCCGATATCCGCCGGCCGCGCCAGGCCCACCTGGGCATTGAGGTTGGCGCCATCCATGTACACCTGGCCACCGTGCTGGTGGACCACTTCGCAGATTTCGCGAATCCCCTCTTCATACACGCCGTGGGTCGACGGGTAAGTGATCATCAGGCACGACAACCGATCCCCGGCCGAGTGGGCCTTGGCCTTGAGGTCGGCCAGGTCGACGTTGCCATCGTCGTCGCAATCGACGATCACCACCTCCATGCCGGCCATTTGCGCCGACGCCGGGTTGGTGCCGTGGGCCGACGACGGGATCAGGCACAGCGTGCGTTGCGGCTGGTGGCGGCTACGGTGGTAGCGGGTAATGGCCATCAGGCCGGCGTACTCGCCCTGGGCACCGGAGTTGGGCTGCATGCAGATGGCATCGAAGCCGGTAATGGCGCACAGCCAGCTTTCCAGTTCGTCGATCATCGCCTTGTAGCCGGTTGCCTGGGCCGCCGGGGCAAACGGATGCAGCTGGGCAAAACCAGGCCAGGTGATGGGGATCATCTCGCTGGTGGCGTTGAGCTTCATGGTGCACGAACCCAGCGGGATCATCGACTGGTTCAGCGCCAGGTCCTTGTTCTCGAGCTGCTTGAGGTAGCGCAGCATCTCGGTTTCGCTGTGGTGCAGGTTGAACACCGGGTGGGCGAGGAACGGCGTGCGCCGCACCAGGCTGGCGGGGATGCCTTCGGGCAGGGCCAGCTGGTCGAGTGCGGCTATATCCAGGCCGTGGTCCACCCCCAGGAAGATGTCGAACAGGCGCAGCACTGTCTGCTCCGAGCAGGTCTCATCCAGGCTCACGCCCAGGTGCCCGCGGCCGAGGATGCGCAAGTTGATCTGCGCGGCTTCGGCGCTTTCGATGATGGCCGCCTGGGCACCGCCGACGTCCAGGGTGAGGGTGTCGAAGAAGTGCTGGTTGAGGCGCTTGATGCCCTTGGCCTCGAGGCCGGCGGCCAGGATGAAGGTCAGCCGGTGCACGCGCTGGGCAATGCGCTGCAGGCCTTCCGGGCCGTGGTACACCGCGTAGAAGCCGGCAATGTTGGCCAGCAGCACCTGGGCCGTGCAGATGTTGGAGTTGGCCTTCTCGCGGCGGATATGCTGCTCGCGGGTCTGCAGGGCCATGCGCAACGCGGTGTTGCCACGGGCATCGCGCGACACGCCGATGATGCGCCCCGGCATGGCTCGCTTGTAGTCATCGCGGCAGGCGAAATAGGCCGCGTGGGGGCCGCCATAGCCCATCGGTACGCCAAAGCGCTGGGTCGAGCCCAGCACCACATCGGCACCCAGCTCCCCAGGCGGTGCCAGCACCACCAGGCTGAGCAGGTCGGCGGCTACGCAGGCCAGGGCATGCTGGCTGTGCAAATGGTCGATTTGCGGGCGCAGGTCGCGCACCTCGCCGTGGGTATCCGGGTACTGCAGCAAAGCCCCGAAAACCGCGTGTTTGCCAAGGTTATCCACAGAGTCGACGATCAGCTCGAAGCCGAAGCCCTCGGCACGGGTCTTGAGTACCGACAGGGTCTGCGGGTGACAGTGCTCGTCGGCGAAGAAGGCATTGCTCTTGTTGCGCACCACCCGCTTGGCCAGGGCCATGGCCTCGGCGGCGGCGGTGGCTTCGTCGAGCAGCGAGGCATTGGCCAGGGCCAGCCCGGTGAGGTCGATGACCATCTGCTGGAAGTTCAGCAGCGCCTCCAGCCGGCCTTGGGCAATCTCGGGCTGATAAGGCGTGTAGGCGGTGTACCAGCCCGGGTTTTCCAGCACGTTGCGCAGGATGACCGTGGGGGTGATGGTGCCGTGGTAGCCCATGCCGATCAGGCTGGTCCAGACCTGGTTCTGCCCGGCGTAACCGGCGAGCTTGGCCAGGGCGGCCTGTTCGTCCAGTGCCGGCGGCAGGTCGAGGGGGCGATTGAGGCGGATGTCTGGCGGTACGGTCTGCTCGATCAGCTCACTGCGGCTGGCGACACCCAGCGCGTTGAGCATGGCCTGCTGCTCCGTGGCATCCGGGCCCAGGTGGCGACGCAGGAATGGGTTGAGCTCTTGCAGTTGATGCAGGGATGGCGACTGGGACATGACGACGCTCTCTTCCTGGAACAGCTCTCATGGAGACTTACAAGTCTAGGAAGGGATTGCCGATTCTGCGGGGAAAGTTGCTCGCAGGCCCGGCCTCTTCGCGGCTAAAGCCGCTCCCACAGGGACCGCACAGGTATCAGACGCTGTGCAGTCCCTGTGGGAGCGGCTTTAGCCGCGAAGAAGGCAACGCGGTCTTACTCGCCGATAGCGGCTGCGTAACCAGCAGCATCCAGCAGCTTGTCCAGCTCGGCCGGGTTGCTTGGCTTCAGCTTGAAGATCCACGACTCGTAAGGTTCTTCGTTGAGCAGCTCAGGGCTGTCAGCCAGCTCTTCGTTGACCGCGATCACTTCGCCACCGACCGGGGCATAGATGTCCGAAGCGGCCTTGACCGACTCGACCACACCGGCCGCGTCGCCAGCGGCGAATACCTTGCCGACTTCAGCCAGCTCGACGAACACCACGTCACCCAGGGCTTCCTGGGCGTGGTCGCTGATACCCACGGTCACGGTGCCGTCGGCTTCCAGGCGAGCCCACTCGTGGCTTTCGGCAAAACGCAGGTCGGCGGGGATATTGCTCATGTCTTGAATTCCTCGATTGGCTCAGCGGTACGCCCGCCGGTTAAAAATTGTTCAGATCAGGATCTTGCCGTTGCGCACGAAGGTCGGTTTGACCACCCGCACCGGGTACCACTTGCCGCGGATTTCCACCTCGGCCCGGTCGCCGGTGGCCATGGGCACGCGTGCAAGGGCAATGGACTTGCTCAGCGTAGGCGAGAAACTACCACTGGTGATCTCCCCTTCGCCAATCCCGGCTACACGCACCACCTGGTGGGCACGCAGCACGCCGCGCTCTTCCAGCACCAGGCCGACCAGTTTTTCCTGCACGCCGTGCTCGATTTCCGCCAGCAGCCCGGCGCGGCCGATGAAGTCGCGCTCGGCCGGCTCCCAGGCGATACTCCAGCCCAGGTTGGAGGTAAGCGGGGTGTGGGTTTCGTCGATGTCCTGGCCGTACAGGTTCATGCCGGCTTCCAGGCGCAGGGTATCGCGGGCACCAAGGCCGCTGGGGGCAATACCGGCACCGACCAGGTCGTTGAAGAAAGCCACGGCCTGCTCGCCGGGGAGGATGATCTCCAGGCCGTCTTCACCGGTATAACCGGTGCGGGCAATGAACCAGTCGCCTTCGGCAACGCCTTCGAACGGGCGCAACTCGCGGATCAGCGCGGCACGCGCGGAGCTGAGCAGGGCCGCAACCTTTTCTCGGGCATGCGGGCCCTGGATGGCAAGGATGGCAAGGTCGGGGCGGACCTTGAAGTCCACGGCAAAACCGTCACGCTGCAGCTGCAGCCAGTCGAGCACCTTGGCGCGGGTGGCGGCGTTGGTGACCAGACGATAGCCATCTTCCGTGCGGTAGACGATCAGGTCATCGATCACCCCGCCCTGCGCCTGCAGCAGCGGGCTGTAAAGCGCCTTGCCGGTGTCGTCGAGGCGGGCCACATCGTTGGCCAGCAGACGCTGCAACCAGGCAGTGGCGTCGCTACCATCGACATCGATCACGGTCATGTGGGAAACATCGAACACCCCGCAATCGCTGCGCACCTGATGGTGCTCCTCGACCTGCGAGCCATAGTGCAGGGGCATGTCCCAGCCACCGAAATCGACCGTCTTGGCGCCAAGCGCCAGGTGCAGGTCATACAAAAGCGTGCGCTGTCCCATGGGTTTCTCCTTCCGGGCGTGGCGAAGCGGCGGCGGTCGATGACGTCGGGTCGTCAGCTCTTCTTGTGTAGGACCCGCCGCGCGAATGCCGCGCATTGTAGCCGCAAGGGCGCGGGCTGGCACCCTCAGTGACTGTGACCGGGTCGACGTGCCGAACGGCGGATCAGGCCGATGACCGGCAGCAGGCCCACCAGCACCAGGGTCAGTGCCGGCAACGATGCACGCGCCCACTCACCCTCGCTGGTCATCTCGAACACCCTTACCGCCAAGGTGTCCCAGCCGAACGGGCGCATCAGCAAGGTGGCCGGCATTTCCTTAAGCACGTCGACGAAAACCAGCAGGGCGGCGCTGAGCGCGCCAGGCACCAGCAGCGGCAGATACACCTTGAAAAACAATCCCGCGCCACCGACGCCCAGGCTGCGGGATGCCTCGGGCAATGACGGGCGGATCCGCTCCAGGCTGCTCTCCAGCGGCCCGTAGGCCACCGCGATGAAGCGCACCAGGTAGGCCAGCAGCAATGCGGCCAGGCTGCCCAGCAGCAGCGGCTTGCCGGCACCGCCCAGCCAGCTGGACAGCGGGATGACCAGGTGGTTGTCGAGGTAACTGAAGGCCAGCATGATCGACACCGCCAGCACCGAGCCGGGCAAGGCATAGCCCAGGTTGGCCAGGCCTACCCCGGCGCGGATACCGCCCGTCGGCGCCTGGCGCCGGGCAAAGGCCAGCAGCAACGCCACACACACCGTGACCAGCGCCGCCATGCCGCCCAGGTACAGGGTGTGCAGCACCAGGCCGACATAGCGCTCGTCCAGGTCATGCCGGCCGCGCTGCCAGAACCACGCCAGCAGTTGCAGCAGCGGAATGACGAAGGCGCAGGCGAACACCAGCAGGCACCAGCCACTGGCCAGCAACGCCTTGAACCCGCGCAGGTGGTACAGCGCCTGCCCGCGCGGCCGCTCGTTGCCGCTGCGGCTGGCCCCCCTGGCACGGCGCTCGCCATACAGCACCAGCATCACCGCCAGCAGCAACAGGCTGGCCAGCTGGGCCGCGCTGGACAGGCTGAAGAAGCCGTACCAGGTCTTGTAGATGGCCGTGGTGAAGGTGTCGAAGTTGAACACCGCCACCGCGCCGAAGTCGGCCAGGGTTTCCATCAGGGCCAGGGCAATACCGGCGCCGATCGCGGGCCGTGCCATGGGCAGGGCCACACGCCAGAACGCTTGCAGCGGGGACAACCCCAGCACCCGCGCAGCCTCCATCAGGCCCTTGCCCTGGGCCAGGAATGCGCTGCGCGCCAGCAGGTAGACATAGGGGTAGAACACCAGCACCAGGACGACGATCACCCCGCCGGTGGAGCGCACCCGCGGCAGGCGCATCGGCCCGAATACCTCGCGCAGGGCGCTCTGCACCGGGCCGGCGAAGTCCAGCAGGCCGACGAAGACGAACGCCAGCACATAGGCCGGGATGGCGAACGGTAGCATCAGCGCCCAGTCCAGCCAGCGCCGGCCAGGGAACTCGCAGAGGCTGGTCAGCCAGGCCAGGCTGACGCCCAGCACGGTGACGCCGATGCCCACACCCACCACCAGCGTCAGGGTATTGCCCAGCAGGCGAGTCATCTGGGTGTCGAGCAGGTGCGACCAGATCTGCAGGTCGATCGACTGCCAGGACAACAGCAGGACGCTCAGGGGCAGGAGCACCAGGGCGGCGACCAGGGTGACCGGGAGGTACCAGCGGCGTTGGGGGGTGTGGGGCAAGGCTTGATTCTCGATTGCGATGGCGACCGCTGCGCGGTCGTTCGCGGGTGAACCCGCTCCCACAGGATCTGCACTGCCTTTGAGGGTTGTGCGGTCCCTGTGGGAGCGGGTTTATCGGAACGCCGAACCGCCGCGAATGGGCCCTTGCAGGCCCCGGAAGGATAAAGCCTGGCGCTTAGTTCCAGCCAGCCCGATCCATCAAGCGAATCGCTTCAGCCTGGCGCTTGCCGGCGATTTCCACCGGAATGCTGTCAGCCTTGAAGCTGCCCCACGCTGCCACTTCTTCCGATGGCTTGACCTTCGGGTTGGCCGGGAACTCCTGGTTGATGTCGGCGAACAGCTTCTGCGCCTCTTCACCGGTCATCCATTCCACCAGCTTCTTCGCCGCCTCCGGGTGTGGCGCATGCTTGGTCAGGCCGATGCCCGACAGGTTCACGTGCACGCCACGGTCACCCTGGTTGGGCCAGAAGATCTTCACCGGCAGTTTCGGGTTCTGGTTGTGCAGGCGACCGTAGTAATAGGTGTTGACCACGCCCACGTCGCACTGGCCGGCCTCGATGGCCTGGATCACTGCGTTGTCGTCGGAGAACACGTCGGTGGACAGGTTGTTGACCCAGCCTTTGACGATCTGCTCGGTCTTCGCCTCGCCGTGGGTTTCGATCAGGGTGGCGGTCAGCGACTGGTTGTACACCTTCTTCGCCGTGCGCAGGCACAGGCGGCCTTCCCACTGCTTGTCGGCCAGGGCTTCGTAGGTGCTCAGCTCCTGTGGCTTGACCCGCTCGGTGGAGTAGATGATGGTGCGGGCGCGCAGGCTCAGGCCGGTCCAGTCGTGGGACGAGGCGCGGTACTGCGGCGGGATGTTCTGGTCGATGATGTCGGACTTGATCGGCTGCAGGATGCCCATCTGCTCGGCCTGCCACAGGTTGCCGGCATCGACGGTCAGCAGCAGGTCGGCCACGCCGTTTTCGCCCTCGGCCTTGATGCGCTGCATCAGCGGGGCTTCCTTGTCGGTGATGAACTTGATCTTGACCCCGGTCTTGGCGGTATAGGCATCGAACACCGGCTTGATCAGCTCGTCGATGCGCGAGGAGTACACCACCACTTCGTCCGCTGCGTGGGCGGTGCCGCCAAACAGGGTCAGGGCCAGGGCGGCCAGTAGGGGCTTGCGTGGCAACATGGAAAGCACTCCTCGGATCGTATGAGAGGCGCAAATGGTAGTGAATCCCATTTTCCGACTCATCTACATAGGCGTTACCGGATGTTGCAGAGGGGGCTGCTGTGCAGCCCATCGCCGGCAAGCCAGCTCCCACAGGTACTGCACAGGGCTTGAGGTCGATGCGGTCGAGGTGGGAGCTGGCTTGCCGGCGAAAGGGCCGCAAAGCGGCCCCGACAATCTCAAGCCTTGGCGAGATCCGGCAGATCACCGCTCAAACCCAGCGCCTGTCGCACAAACATCGCCTTGGCCTCCGGCATCTGCTCCACCAGCTTCAACCCGCTGTTACGCAACCAGCGCAACGGCAACGGGTTGGCCTGGAACAACCGCTCGAACCCTTCCATCGCCGCCATCAGCGCCAGGTTGTGCGGCATGCGCCGTCGCTCGTAACGGCTCAGTACCTTCACATCCGCCAGCCGCTCGCCACGCTCGCAGGCGTTGACCAGCACCTCGGCCAGCACCGCAGCATCGAGGAAGCCCAGGTTCACGCCCTGCCCGGCCAGCGGGTGAATGGTGTGCGCGGCATCGCCTATCAATGCCAGGCCTTCATCCACATAGCGCTTGGCGTGGCGCTGGCGCAGCGGCACGCACAGCCGCGGGTCGGCCTGCAGCACATCACCCAGGCGCCCCTCGAAAGCCCGCTCAAGGGCTTTCAGGAAGGCCGCTTCATCCAGCGCCATCAATTGCTCGGCATGCTCCGGGGTGGTCGACCACACGATCGAGCACCAGTCCTGCTGGCCATCGCGGGTCAGCGGCAGGAACGCCAGTGGCCCTTCATCGGTGAAGCGCTGCCAGGCCGTGGCCTGGTGCCCGGCGCTGCAACGCACGCTGGTGACGATGGCATGGTGCAGGTAATCCCACTCGCGGGTTTCGCAGCCGGCCAGGCGCCGCACTGCCGAGTTGGCACCGTCGGCCGCGATCACCAGCGGCGCACGCAGCTGGCGGCCATCGGCGAGGGTCAGCAGCCACTCGTCGCCGGAGCGGCGCAGCTGTTCGAGCCGCGCATTGGGCAGCAGGCCGATGTCGCTGTCATGCAGGCGCTCCAGCAGGCCATCCTGCACCACCCGGTTCTCGACGATGTGGCCGAGCACCTGGGCATGCACGCTGGCCGCCGAGAAGTGAATCTGCCCGGTGCCGCTGCCATCCCACACATGCATGTCCGAGTATGGCGTGGCACGCCGCCGGGCAATGCCATCCCAGGCGCCAAGGCGCTCGAGAATGCGCTGGCTGGCTGCCGACAGCGCGCTGACACGCGGCTCGAACGGGGCCTGGGCATCGAACGGCTTGACCGTCAGCGGGCCGCCGTCGAGCAAGAGGATTTGCAAGCCACTGTGGCGCAACGCCAGGGCCAGGGCGCTGCCGACCATACCGGCACCGACAATCAACAGATCTGCGCGCATTTCCATGCCTTACGCCAGCCTCGCTTGCGGCTTGAGCCGCACATATAGGGTTTTATCGACCCGCGCCACCAGCTCGCCGGCGCCGTCGCGGATATCGACCTGCAAACGCGGCAGGCACTTCTTGCCGGTGGCGGTCTGCTGGCGGATTTCGTCCAGCAGCGCGTCATCGACGTGGAGTTCGGCATACACCGGGCCTTTGCCCGGCGAAATGAAATCGATGCTGGCCGCCTTGTCCCAGACGATGTAGTCACGCCCCAGCTGCTCGATCAACAGCAGCATGTAGAACGGGTCGACCATGCCGTACAGGCTGCCGCCGCACTGGGTGCCGACGTAGTTGCGGTTCCAGCGGGTCAGTTTCATCGCCACCTTGACGCTGCGCAGGTCCGGGCTGATGTGCTGCACGCGGATACCAGCCCCGAGGTGCGGCGGGAACAGGTTAAGCCGCCAGCGCAACAGGCACGCCCGGCGCGCCAGCCTGCGCGCGTCGTCCCTCATGCCTGACCTCGCGGATCGGGGCGGGTGCCCAGGCCCATGGCCTGGCGGGCGAACCAGCTTTTGGCCGGTGGCAGCAGGTCGAGCCCGAGCAGGCCAAGGTTGCGGCCTGCGGCCAGCAATGGCTGGCTGCTGCCGAACAGACGGGTGACCTGGTCGGAAAAGCCGATGGTCATGGCCTGGTCCAGGCGCTGACGCTGGTGGTAGCCCTGCAACGTGGTCAGGTCGCCAGGCTGCTGCGGCCCGGCCAGCAGCGCCTCGGCCAGCGCCTGCACGTCACGCAGCGACAGGTTGAAGCCCTGGCCGGCAATGGGGTGCAGGCTGTGCGCGGCGTTGCCCAGCACCACCAGATGCGGCCGCACCTGCTCCTGGGCCTCGATCAGCGACAGTGGGTAGAGGTGCCGCGCGCCGACCTGGCGCAAGGCGCCCAGGCGATAGCCGAACACGCCCTGCAGCTCGCGCAGGAAACTGCGCTCGTCGATGTCGGCCAGGCGTCGCGCGTCCATGCCCTGGCGGGTCCAGACCAGCGCGCAGCGGTTATCCGGCAGCGGCAGCAGGGCCATGGGGCCTTCTTCGGTGAAACGCTCGAAGGCCTGGCCACCGTGGGCCTCGCCCGGGGTGATATTGGCGATCAGCGCGCTCTGTTGGTAGGCCGTGTGGCGCACATGGATGCCCAGCTGTTCGCGCAGGCCGGAGCGGCCACCGTCGGCCAGTACCGCCAGGTCGCACTCCAGCTGGGTGTCGTCGTTCAGCAGCAGGCGGTAGCCACCTTCGATGGCCTGCATCGCGGTCACCTCCGCCGGGCAGCGCCAGCTCACCACCTCGCTGTCCAGCCCTTGCCACAGGCACTGGCCCAGCCAGGCGTTTTCCACCACGTAGCCAAGCGCCGGCACGCCCTCTTCCAGGGCATCCAGGCGGGTGGCACCGAAGCGGCCGCGGTCAGATACGTGAATTTGCCGGATCGGCTCGGCGCGATGGCCGATGGCCTGCCACAGGCCCAGCTGCTGGTAGATCTGCTGGGTACCGAACGACAGTGCCGACGAACGTGCGTCGTAGCTGGGCTGGAAGCTGTCACCGGGGGCGAACGGCTCGATCAGCAGGATCTTCCAGCCTCGCGCCTTGGCCCCCGCCTGCAGGGCCAGGGCCAGGCTCGCGCCCACCAGGCCGCCACCGATGATCGCCAGGTTTACCCGATTCATGCGGCGTCCTTGCGGGCGGCCTGCATCAGCGCCTCGATCTCGGCGACCGTGCGCGGCACGCCCGAAGTCAGGATTTCACAACCTTGCCTGGTCACTACCACGTCGTCCTCGATCCTTACACCAATGCCGCGCCATTTCTTGGCCACGGCCTGATTGTCGGCGCCTATGTAGATGCCCGGCTCGACGGTCAGCGCCATGCCGGGTTCAAGCACCCGCCACTCACCGCCCACCTTGTACTCGCCCACATCGTGCACATCCATTCCCAGCCAGTGCCCGGCGCGGTGCATGTAGAAGGCACGATAGGCCTCGCTGTCGATCAGCGCCTGCACCTCGCCCGTCAGCAGGCCCAGTTCCACCAGGCCCTCGGTGATGACCCGCACGGTCGCCTCATGGGCGTGGTTCCAGTGCTTGCCGGGGGCGATTTCGGCAAACGCCGCGGCCTGGGCCTTGAGCACCAGCTCGTAGATGGCCTTCTGCTCGGGCGAAAAGCGCCCGCTCACCGGGAAGGTACGGGTGATGTCGCTGGCGTAGCAGTCGATCTCGCAGCCGGCGTCGATCAGCACCAGGTCGCCATCCTTGAGCGGGGCGTCGTTCTGCTGATAGTGCAGGATGCAGCCATTGCGCCCGGCCGCGACGATCGAGCCGTAGGCCGGCATCTTCGCCCCGCCTTTGCGGAACTCGTAGTCCAGCTCGGCTTCCAGGCTGTATTCGTGCAACCCGGCCCGGCAGGCCTGCATGGCCCGCACGTGGGCCCGCGCCGAGATGTCTGCGGCAGCGCGCATCACCTTCACTTCCGCTGCCGATTTATACAGGCGCATGTCGTGCAGCAGATGATCCAGCGCAACGAACTCGTTCGGCGGCTGGGCGCCCAGGCGGGCCTTGGAGCGGATCACGTTGATCCAGTCCATCAGCCGGCGGTCGAATTCGGGGTTGCTGCCCATGGCGCTGTACACCCGCTCACGGCCTTCGATCAGGCCCGGCAGGATCTCGTCGATGTCGGTGATGGGGAAGGCATCGTCTGCGCCAAAATCGCGCACCGCACCTTCCTGGCCGGCCCGCAGACCATCCCACAGTTCGCGCTCGGGGTTGCGTTCACGGCAGAACAGCACGTATTCGCCATGCTCGCGCCCCGGGATCAGCGCAATCACCGCCTCCGGCTCGGGGAAACCGCTGAGGTACTGGAAGTCGCTGTCCTGGCGGTAAACGTGCTCGACGTCGCGGTTGCGGATGGCAACCGCGGCGGCGGGCAGGATGGCGATGCTGTTGGGGACCATCTGCGCCATCAGCGCCTTGCGCCGACGGGCATACTCGGCCTTGGGAATGTGGCTCATGGGCAGACTACCCCCGGTTGATCAGTGCAGCGATGGCTTGGGTGCGGGGGCGGCCGGCTTGGCCAGCTCGGAGAACAGCAGCAACGGCGCCACGCGCAGGTATTCCATGACTTCCATGTAGTCGCTCTCGCCGTCCTCGGACTCCTCGAGGGCTTCCTGGACCTGGGAAATGGCCACCAGGTCCTGCAGCACTTCCTTGGCCTCGTCGGACAGGTCCTTGCCACCGGCATTCAGGCCGAAACCGGTAATGAAGCCTTGGCACCACTGGCCCAGCGCGGTGGCGCGGTCGCTCAGGGCGGCGTCGTCGGAAGGCAGCAGCAGGACGATGGCCATGTCGTCGCTGGTCAGCTCGCCCTTGACCATTTCCTGCAGGCCGACCAGGGCGTTGCGCACGGTGTCACCGGGCTCGGTTTCCAGCAGCTGGGCGGCATCGGCCAGCCAGCCGTCGGCGTCGAAGCCGGCACCGGCGCAGCTGCGGCCGATCAGCAGGCCGTGCAGTTCGGCCGGGGTGACAGGATGACCATTGCTGGACAGCAGCATGGCGAAGGCGATGTAGGGCGATTGGGTATTGGGCATGGGCAGCTAGGCGCCAGACGGCGCAATGACTAGAATGGAGACCTTGTATCCTAGCACCGGCAGGCGCGCCAAGACCATCGGCACTGGCCGTCGCCGCCCAGGGAGAGGCATCATCGCCAGGTGACTCAACGACGGAGCGAATCGAGTGCAACCCACGCAAGAGAACGACCTGCAGGCACTGATGAGCCGATTCGAGTTGCTGATCGAACGTGTCGAGCAACTAAAACGGCAAAATGCACTCCTAGTAGCTCAGGAAAAATCCTGGCGCGAAGAGCGCGCCCACCTCATCGAAAAGAACGAGATCGCCAAGCGCAAGGTCGAGTCGATGATTTTACGCCTCAAGGCTCTGGAGCAAGACTCATGAGTTCAAGCAATAGCGTCACCGTGCAGATCCTCGACAAGGAATATTCGATCATCTGCCCGCCGGAAGAGCGCAACAACCTGGTCAGCGCCGCGCGCTACCTGGACGGCAAGATGCGCGAGATCCGCAGCAGCGGCAAGGTGATCGGCGCCGACCGCATCGCGGTCATGGCAGCGTTGAACATCACCCACGAAATGCTGCACCGCCAGGAAGACCGTAACGATGCCCCGGCAGGCGGCACCACCCGCGAACAGGTGCGCGACCTGCTGGAACGGGTCGACCAGGCACTGTCCGACGACGCGGATACCAAAATCGGCTGAGATTGGTATACTGGCGCCACTCCCTGGGGGATGCGCCAGTCGGTTATGTCCCTGAGCCGATACGCACAACCACGGGGGTTGCACGCTGGGGCCGGTGTGCATGTCCGCCCGACGGAAAGCCTTAACGCCCCCTGCAATCTCCACCTTGAACTTTCGGGTTCAAGGGCTACACCGATAGCGGTCTTATCGGGGAGCCTGAATTCTCTTGCCCGCCCCTTCCGGCGGGCAATTCGTTTTGGCCGACCACGTCGGCCAGCACCTGGGATCGCCCGTGCCATGACCGACACCGCGCAGCTCACCCGCCCCCAGCTTCGTCGCCTGCTCCGCAATGCCCGCCGCGCCCTTACCCCTGCCCAGCAACGCCAGGCCGCCCTTGGCCTGTACCGCCAGCTGGCGCAGCACCCGCTGTTCCGACGCGCCCGGCATATTGCCCTGTACCTGCCCAACGACGGCGAGATCGACCCTTACCTGCTGCTGCGCGAAGCCCAGCGCCGCGGCAAGCGCACCTACCTGCCGGTGCTCCACGCCTGGCCGCGTACGCGCATGGTGTTCCAGCGCTTCGAGCAGGGCGAGAAGCTCAAGCCCAACCGCTTTCGCATTCCCGAGCCGGTCACCGAGCGCAAGCGCCAGCGCCCGATCTGGTCGCTGGACCTGATCCTGCTACCGTTGGTCGGTTTCGACGAAGTGGGCGGTCGCCTGGGAATGGGCGGTGGTTTCTATGATCGCAGCCTGGCCTACCAGGCGCGTCGCCAGACCTGGAAAAAGCCGTTGCTGTTGGGGCTGGCACATGAATGCCAGAAGGTCGAGCGGCTGGCTCAGGCCAGTTGGGATGTACCGCTGCAGGGGACGGTCTCGGACCGTGGCTGGTACCTGGCGCCGCGTTGAGCGGCGCCGGCGGGGGCATCAACGTTGCGGCTGGCTGGCGTCGACCGGCATCTGATAGGCGTTGTCCAGCTTGCGCTCCCAGATCCCTTGCGCATAACCGGTCGTGACCACACCCAGGCCGAAAATGAACACCAGGATCCACAGCAGATCCGGCTTGTTACGTTGATTCATCGAAGATTGCCCCCCAGGCAAACTGTTCAGGCTCGGCAATTTTCTGGGTATCGCCGGAGCATCGCGCTTTAAACGGGGCGCATTTTCCGACAACCTGCGTCTGCACGCAAACCTTGACGCCAACCGACTGTCGGTTTCATGCAACAGGTTATTTCAAACCTTTTCAGGAGCAGCACCCATGGCCTACTGGCTGATGAAATCCGAGCCCGACGAGCTCTCCATCGAAGCCCTCGGCCGCCTCGGCGAAGCGCGCTGGGACGGCGTGCGCAACTACCAGGCGCGCAATTTCCTGCGGGCCATGAGCGTTGGCGACGAGTTCTTCTTCTATCACTCCAGCTGCCCGCAGCCGGGCATCGCCGGCATTGCCAAAATCACCCGCGCCGCCTACCCCGACCCGACCGCGCTGGACCCGCAAAGCCACTACTACGATGCCAAGGCCACGGCCGACAAGAACCCGTGGAGCGCGGTGGATGTGGCCCATGTGCAAACCCTGCCACGGGTGCTGGAGCTGGGCTGGCTGAAACAGCAGACAGGCCTGGCCGAACTGCCGCTGGTGCAGAAGGGCAGCCGCCTGTCGGTGATGCCGGTGACACCAGAGCAATGGGCGGTGATTGTCGCTTTGCGTTGAAACTGCGGCTAAGGTCATAAACCAAAGGGGCCGCCCTGCGGCCCATCGCCGGCAAGCCAGCTCCCACCCCGACCGCATAGACCTCAAGCCATGCGCTGCCCCTGTGGGAGCTGGCTTGCCGGCGATGGGCTGCGAAGCAGACCCAGTCATGGATTTGACTGATATCAACACGCCGCGCGCGGCCGCAGGCCATGATGCAGTGTGCATGACCGCAAGGATGCAGACCGATGAACCGATACGCCCCCAGGATCTTCGCCACCGCGCTGATCGCCCTACTCGCAACAGCCGGTGGGCTGGGGTACTGGAAGTCGCTCCACGACCAGCTGCCCGAAGGCCTGAGCATGGGCAACGGCCGCCTGGAAGCCACCGAAGTGCAGATCGCCAGCAAAATCCCCGGCCGCCTGGCCGAAGTGCTGGTCGACGAAGGTGACAAGGTAACTCGCGGCCAGCTGCTGGCGCGCATCGACACCCGTACCATGGAAGCCCAGCGCAGCCAGGCCGAAGCCGAAGTGCTGCGCGCTCGGGAAAACTACGCCGCCGCCCAGGCCAGCGTGCAGCTGCGCCAGAGCGAACTGCTGCTGGCCAGCCAGGAGCTCAAGCGCGTGCGCGAGATCTTCCAGCGCAAATACGCCAGCCAGCAGTTGCTCGACCAACAGCAGGCGCGCTTCGACACGGCCAACGCCGCCGTGGTCGCCGCCCGCGCCCAACTGGCGGCGATCAAGGCCGCCATCGGCGCCGCCGAGGCCCAGGTGGCGCAGCTCACCAGCGAAATCGACGACAGCAGCCTGCGCGCACCGATCGACGGCATCATCCAGCTGCGCCTGGCCGAGCCCGGTGAAGTGCTGGGTGCCGGCGGCCGCGTACTGATGCTGATCGACCCCAGCGACCAGTACATGAACCTCTACCTGCCCGCCTCCACCAGCGGCCGGCTGACCGTCGGCGACCAGGCGCGGATCGTGCTCGACGCCCTGCCCGAGCGGGCGCTGCCGGCGAAGGTGGCCTTTGTCGCGGCCAAGGCCCAGTTCACCCCCAAGCAGGTGGAAACCCGCGACGAGCGGCAGAAGCTGGTGTTCCGGGTCAAGTTGCGCCTGACCGACCCGGGCGCCGTACCGCAGGCCAAGCCGGGCATGCCAGGCGCCGGCTATGTACGCACGGCTGAGGTGGACTGGCCGGCCAACCTGCAATGAACGCCCCGGCACTGCTGGCCGAGGGTATCAGCCATCGCTACGGCGACCTGGTGGCCCTGCACCCCCTCGGGTTCAGCCTGCCGGCGGGCACCCGCTGCGCGCTGATCGGCCCTGACGGGGCTGGCAAATCGACCCTGCTGGGGCTGATCGCCGGCGTCAAGCGCCTGCAACAGGGCGAACTGCAGGTGCTGGGTGGCTCGATCCGCCAGCGGCGCCATCGCGCGGCGTTGTACCCGAAAGTGGCGTTCATGCCGCAGGGGCTGGGCAACAATCTGTATCCGGAGCTGTCGATCAGCGAGAACATCCGTTTTTTCGCCACCCTGTTCGGCCTCGGCCGCCGCGAATGCGAACAGCGCATGGCCAACCTGCTGCAGGCCACCGACCTGCAGCGCTTTGCCGAGCGCCCGGCGGGCAAGCTGTCGGGCGGCATGAAACAGAAGCTGGGCCTGTGCTGCGCGCTGATCCACGAGCCGGACCTGCTGATCCTCGACGAGCCGACCACCGGCGTCGACCCACTGTCACGGCGGCGCTTCTGGGAGCTGGTCGAACAGGTGCGCGCGCAGCGCCCGCAACTGACCCTGCTGGTGGCCACCGCCTACATGGAGGAAGCCGAACAATTCGAGCATTGCCTGATGCTCGATGGCGGCCGCCTGCTGGCCGCCGGCCTCAGCCATGAGCTGGCTGCAGTCACCCCCAGCGGCAAGCTGGACGACGCCTTCACCCATTACCAAGGCGCGGGCAAGGCACAACACCCTCCGCTCATCATTCCACCGCGCCCGGCCACTGACACCTCGGTCGCCATCGAGGCACACGACCTGACCCTGCGCTTTGGCGATTTCACTGCCGTGAACAAGGTCAGCTTCGCCATTGGCCGCGGGGAGATCTTCGGCTTCCTGGGCTCCAACGGCTGCGGCAAGACCACCACCATGAAAGTGCTCACCGGCCTGATGCCGGCCAGCGAAGGCAGCGCCAGCCTGCTTGGCCGCCCAGTGGATGCCAGCGACCTGGCCACGCGCAAGCGGGTCGGTTTCATGTCGCAGAGTTTTTCGCTGTATGGCGAGCTCAGCACCCGGCAGAACCTGACCCTGCATGCCCGCCTGTTCGACCTGCCCAAGGCCGAGAGCGCCCAGCGTATCGACGAACTGATCGAGCGCTTCGACCTGGGTGCCATCGCCGACCAGCCATCCGGCGCCCTACCCCTCGGCCTGCGCCAGCGCCTGTCACTGGCGGTGGCGGTGCTGCACCGCCCGGAAGTGCTGATCCTCGACGAACCCACCTCCGGTGTCGACCCGGCTGCCCGTGACGACTTCTGGCGCCTGCTGGTGGAGCTGTCACGCGAGCAGGGCGTGACCATTTTCCTTTCTACCCACTTCATGAACGAAGCCCAACGCTGCGACCGCATCTCGCTGATGCATGCAGGCCGGGTGCTGGCCTGCGACACGCCGGGCGCCCTGCAACGCCAGTACCAGGGCAACACCCTGGAAGACGCGTTCGTGCGCTGCCTGGAACAGGCCCAGGAACTGGCGCCGCAAGCCACCGACAACGCCGTGCTGGAACAGGCCGCCACGCCTGCGCCGGCGCTGCGCCAGGGTTTCAGCCTGCGTCGCCTGCTGGCGGTGGCCAGCCGTGAGGGCAAGGAGCTGCTGCGCGACAGGGTGCGCCTGGCCTTCGCCCTGCTGGGGGCGGTGTTCATGATGGTGATCTTCGGCTATGGCATTTCGCTGGATGTGGAAAACCTCGCCTTCGCCGTACACGACCAGGACCAGAGCCCACAAAGCCGGGCCTATCTGGAAGCCTTCCGTGGTTCACGCTATTTCGCCGAACAGGCGCCCATCCGCGATACCCGCGAAATGCACCAGCGCCTGCAGCGCTCGGAAATCAAACTGGCGCTGGAAATCCCACCCGGCTTTGGCCGCGACCTGTACGCCGGGCGTCAACCGGTGGTGGCTGCCTGGCTCGATGGCGGCATGCCGTTCCGCGCGGAAACCAGCCGCAACTACGTGGAAGCCGTGCATCAGGCCAACCTCGAGCAACTGGCCAAGGCCAGCCCACAGCCGCAGCCGCGCCAGGACCTGGTGCGCCTGGAAACCCGTTTTCGCTACAACCAGGATGTGGTCAGCGTGAACGCCATCGGCCCGGGGGTAATGGCGCTGATCCTGGCCTTCATCCCGGCCATGCTCACCGCGCTGGGTATCGTCCGCGAGAAAGAGCTCGGCTCCATCACCAACTTCTACGCCACACCCCTCACCCGCCTGGAGTTTCTGCTTGGCAAGCAGATGCCCTATCTGGCCGTGAGCCTGGTCAACCTGGCGCTGCTGGTGGCGATGAACCGCTGGCTGTTCGCCGTGCCGCTCAAGGGCAGCGTGCTGGCCCTGGCCTGTGGTGGCGTCGCCTACCTGCTGGCGACCACCAGCCTGGGCCTGCTGATCTCGGCCTTCACCCGCACCCAGATCGCCGCCATCCTGGGCACCATGATCATCACCAGCCTGCCGACCATCCAGTTTTCCGGGCTGATCGTGCCACGCTCGTCGCTGGACGGTGCGGCGGCGGTAATGGGCCAGCTGTTCCCGGCGGGCTACTTCCTCGATATCGCGGTCGGCACCTTCACCAAAGCGCTGGGCCTGCGCGAACTGTGGCCGCAGTGCCTGATCCTGCTCAGTTTCTTTGTCGTGTTCACTGGCCTGAGCCTGGCCATGCTGAAGAAGCAGGAGGCCTGAGATGTCGCGCCTGAACCACACCCTGCGCCTGGGCCTGAAAGAGCTGACCAGCCTGCGCCATGACAGCGTGCTGCTGTTGTTCCTGCTGTATGCCTTCAGCGTGGCCATCTACATGCCCGCAGCCGGCTCGGTGATCGGCGTGCACAACGCCAGCGTCGCGGTGGTGGACGAAGACCACAGCCTGCTGTCGCGCAAGCTCGGCGAAGCCCTGCAACCACCCGAATTCCAGCCCGCCGTGCCGCTGGCCCCGGGGCGCCTGGACCAGGCCATGGACAGCGGCCAGTACACCTTCGTGATCAACGTGCCGGTGAATTTCCAGAGCGACCTGCTGGCCGGGCGCTCGCCGGAACTGCAGATCAATGTCGACGCCACGGCCATGAGCCAGGCGTTCATGGGGGCCGGCTATATCGGCCGTATCTTCGAACGCGAGTTGCTCGACTACAGCCAGCGCAACAACACGCAGAGCCCGGTGCTAATCAACGCCAAGGCCCTGTTCAACCCCAACCTGGAGGGTGGCTGGTTCCTGGCGGTGATCCAGATCGTCAACAACATCACCATCCTGGCGATCATCCTCACCGGCACCGCGTTGCTGCGCGAGCGCGAGCACGGCACCCTCGACCACCTGCTGGTGCTGCCGCTGACCGCGCTGGAAATCATGTTGGCGAAAATCGCCAGCAACGCGCTGGTGGTGGTGATCTGCACCTGGATTTCGCTGGTGGTGGTGGTCAAGGGCGCGCTTGGCGTGCCGCTCTCCGGTTCGATGGGCCTGTTCCTGGCCGTGACCGCGCTGTACCTGTTTGCCAGCACCGCACTGGGCATCTTCCTCGCCACCATGGCGCGCTCGACGCCACAATTCGGCCTGCTGGCGATCCCGGTGATCATCCCGATGCTGTTGCTGTCCGGCGGCAGCACACCGCTGGACAGCATGCCGCAGTGGCTGCAGTGGGTGATGCAAGGGTCGCCGTCGACGCACTTTGTCAGCCTTGGCGCCGCAATCCTGTTCCGTGATGCCGGCTGGACGGTGGTGTGGCCGGACATCCTGGCGCTGGCTGTGATCGGGCTGGGGTTCTTCGGCGTGGCGCTGGCGCGGTTTCGCCGAAGCCTGGCGTCTTGATCCGCGCATACCCGGCTCAAAATCTGAAAGATTGCGCGATTCCTGTGGGAGCGGGTTTACCCGCGAACACCGGCGCAGCCGGTGCCATGCACCGCGTTGGATTCTTCGCGGCTAAAGCCGCTCCCACAGGGATCGCGCCACAGTGCGGATTGCGCTGTTCCTGAGAGAGCCGGCTTGCCGGTCACTGCACGATCAGGTTGTTGAACAGCAGGTCTTCGACGATCGGTTTGCCCTCTTCGGCTTCCATCACCTGCTGCACCTGTTTCAGCGCTTCCTGGCGAAGGTGCTCCTTGGCTTCGACGTTGCTCATGCTGTCCACCGACTGTTGGGTGAACAGCGCCACCAGCTGGTTGCGGATCAGCGGCTCGTGGTGCTTCACCGCCTTGGCAGCTTCGTCGCCGGTCACGCGCAGGGCCACGTCGGCTTTGTACACGCGCAGCCGCGGGCTGCCGTCGAGGGCGTAGTTGCCGACAAAGGGCGGGCTCAGGCTGATGTAGGCGACTTTCGGCGCCCCTTCCTTGGCTTCCTCGGCCATGGCCGCAGCCGGCAGCAGCAGCGCCAGCACCATCAAGATCCACGCTTTCACGAATTTGCTCCTCAATACAGTTGGCGCCAGCTTACCCAGCATGCCGCTCAAACCCAAGCCTGGGCTTGTGCAGCCACTTATGCCTGCACATCAGGGCGCCCCATGCTCGTTGACCGGGCAGGCGGCCCTCCTACACTTATCGGCCACGACCCGCAAAGGAATAGCCCCGATGAAAGCTGTGTTGTGCAAAACCCTGGGCCCGGCGCGCGACCTGGTGCTGGAAGAGGTGGCCAGCCCGGTGCCGAAGAAAAACGAGATCCTGCTGGATGTGCAGGCCGCCGGGGTCAACTTCCCCGACACCCTGATCATCGAAGGCAAGTACCAGTTCCAGCCACCGTTGCCGTTCTCCCCCGGCGGCGAGGCAGCGGGCGTGGTGGCCGCCGTCGGGGAAAAGGCCGGCGCATTCAAGGCCGGCGACCGGGTCATGGCGCTGACCGGCTGGGGTGCATTCGCCGAGCAGGTGGCGGTGCCGTTCTACAATGTGCTGCCGATCCCGCCGAGCATGGACTTCACCACCGCAGCGGCATTCGGCATGACCTACGGCACCTCCATGCACGCCCTGCGCCAGCGCGGCCAGCTGCAGGCGGGCGAGACCCTGCTGGTGCTGGGCGCATCCGGCGGGGTCGGCCTGGCAGCGGTGGAGATCGGCAAGGCCATGGGCGCGCGGGTGATCGCGGCCGCCAGCAGTGCGGAAAAACTGGACGTGGCCAAGGCAGCCGGCGCGGATGAACTGATCGACTACAGCCAGGCCAGCCTGCGTGACGAGATCAAGCGCCTGACCGGCGGCCAGGGCGTGGACGTGATCTACGACCCGGTGGGTGGCGAGTTGTTCGAGCAGGCAGTGCGCGGGCTGGCCTGGAATGGCCGGTTGCTGGTGGTGGGTTTTGCCAGCGGGACCATCCCGCAGCTGGCGGCCAACCTGGTGCTCCTCAAGGGCGCGGCGGTGCTCGGGGTGTTCTGGGGGGCGTTTGCCCAGCGTCAGCCGGAGGACAATGCGGCCAACTTCCGGCAGCTGTTTGCATGGCATGCCGAAGGCAAGTTGAAGCCGCTGGTGTCGCAGACTTATCCACTGGCAGAGGCAGGGGCTGCCATTGAAAAGTTGGGGCAGCGTCAGGCTGTGGGTAAGTTGGTGGTGCTGGCCAGGTAAGGATTGAGAAATCTGTTGCCTGTCAGGGCCCTATCGCCGGCAAGCCAGCTCCCACA
Organism: Pseudomonas sp. LSJ-87; assembly: GCF_032971465.1. Classification (NCBI taxonomy): domain Bacteria; kingdom Pseudomonadati; phylum Pseudomonadota; class Gammaproteobacteria; order Pseudomonadales; family Pseudomonadaceae; genus Pseudomonas; species Pseudomonas sp. LSJ-87. Next base: position 384,496 of record NZ_JAWJYQ010000001.1, read on the forward strand.
GGATCTCCACAGTTTCCAAGGCCAGTGGAGTACCTGTGGGAGCCGGCTTGCCGGCGATAGGGCCCTGACAGACTGATCAAACTTCGCGCAGGTTATAGCAGCGCCTGAACCGCGCCTCCAGGTTGCGATCGGGCATCTGGTGGCTGCGCAGGGCATTCAAGGTCTGTTCGACATAATCACGCGTGGTGCCATAGCGCCCCTTGGCACTGGCCAGGATCTGGCTGAGCAGGGTGTCCGGCAGGTTCCCGGCATAGCACGGCAGATGCCGCTCCAGCACGAAGCCCAGGGCCTGCACCTTGCTGCCATCACCCAACCGGCAACTGAGCCAGTGCGGCCGATACGCCGGGTACGGCATCTCGCGCTGCCACAGGGCCATCAGCGACTCGTCCAGGCTGCTTTCATCCAGCCGGTAGGCAAAACCACTGCAGGAGCCACCACGGTCCAGGCCGAACACCAGCCCGGGGGTTTCCGGGGTGCCGCGGTGTTCGTGCGACCACAGGTACAAACCACGGTGGTAACCATGTACCCGCGCGCGTTGGCGTTCCACCGAGTTGCACTCCGGTCGCCAGATCAACGAACCATAAGCGAACAGCCACACAGGCCCACCCTGATGGCGAGACATGGTTGTCTTCATGGAATTGAACAACTGTTCGCGAGTATGTTGCTGACCGAAGTCGAGTGTCGGTGGATATGAAACTTCCCAGGACATACTTTCAAGTGCCGACATAAGCTGCCGCCATTATCCCTGTGAACTACGGATGTAGCGAGATTCGATTACGATGCGCCCCCAGCCTCTGTACCAAGGGCGCTTGCAGTAACCATAGGACAGAAATGCAGGAATACTCAAGCCCTTGCGCCAGAGTTTCATCCGCGCTCCCGACGACTGGAAAGTACTTTTTCGGCAACTGTGAAAGTTATTAGCCAAGGCGGTAACAATTACCGCCTTATACCCATACTTTCAAACTTCGGTTATTAGCCGCGTGGTGCGTAGGCAAACACATCGGCGCGCATGCGGTGCGCATCCATGCCGGCTTCGACCAGGGCGTCGAGAGTGGCATAGATCATGTTCGGCGAGCCGCTGGCATATACATGCACGCTGTTGAGGTCGGTGATGTCCTCGCAGACCGCCTCATGTAGCATGCCGCAACGGCCTTCCCAACCGCACAGGTCGCTGACCACCTGATGCAGGAACAGGTTGGGCAGGCGCTGCCATTCGTCCCAGTGCTCGATCTGGTAGAAGTCCTCGGGCCGGCGCACGCCCCAGTACAGGTGCACCGGGTGCTTGAAACCCTGAGCCCGGCAATGCTCGACCAGGCTGTGCATCTGGCCCATGCCGGTGCCAGCAGCGATCAGCACCAGCGGCCCGTCGGGCAACTCGGCCAGGTGGGTGTCGCCGAACGGCATTTCGATGCGCGCCAGGCCGTCGCGCTTGAGCTGCTCGATAAGTTGCACCGCACTGGGCTCGCGCGCCAGCACATGCAGCTCCAGCTCGCGCCCGGCATGGGGTGCGGAAGCCAGCGAAAACGCCGCCTGCTTGCCGCCTTCGCGCTCGATCATCAGGTACTGCCCCGCGTGGTAGCGCGGCGGCCTGCCAGCCGGCGCGCGCAATCGCACGCGCCAGACGTCGCCACCGACCTCGACGCACTCACTGACACTGCACGCCAGTTTGCGCACCGGCAACTCGCCCAGGGCGAGCACACCATCCCAGAGCAACACGCAGTCCTCCAGCGGTTCGGCAATGCAGGTGAACAGCTCGCCATGGTCGCGGACTTCACCGTCCTGGCGTACCCTGCCTTCGACCAACAACGCGGCGCAGACATGGCAATTGCCATTGCGGCAGCTGTTCGGGCAGTCATAGCCCAGCCGCCGCGCTCCATCCAGGATCCGTTCCCCGGGTTCGAGCGCCAGCACCGCCCCGGACGGCTGCAACGTTACCTGCATCAATCTATTCCCAACTGATCCCACAGCTCATCGATACGGCGGGTGACGGCTTCGTCCTTGACGATGACCCGTCCCCATTCGCGTGTAGTCTCGCCCGGCCACTTGTGCGTGGCGTCCAGGCCCATCTTCGACCCCAATCCGGATACCGGCGACGCGAAGTCCAGGTAGTCGATCGGGGTGTTGTCGATCATCACCGTATCACGCTTGGGGTCCATGCGTGTGGTGATGGCCCAGATCACATCGTTCCAGTCACGGGCATTGATATCGTCATCGGTGACAATAACGAACTTGGTGTACATGAACTGTCGCAGGAACGACCACACACCCAGCATCACGCGCTTGGCGTGGCCCGGGTACTGCTTCTTCATGGTCACCACCGCCATGCGGTACGAGCAGCCTTCCGGCGGCAGGTAGAAATCGACGATTTCCGGGAACTGCTTCTGCAGGATCGGCACGAACACTTCGTTCAGCGCCACGCCGAGGATCGCCGGCTCATCTGGCGGGCGGCCGGTGTAGGTGCTGTGGTAGATCGGTTTCTGCCGGTGGGTGATGCGCTCGACGGTGAACACCGGGAAGCTGTCCACTTCGTTGTAGTAGCCGGTGTGGTCGCCGTACGGGCCTTCCGGGGCCATTTCGCCCGGGTGGATCACACCTTCCAGGATGATTTCGGCGGTGGCCGGTACCTGCAGGTTGCTACCCCGGCACTTGACCAGTTCGGTGCGGTTGCCGCGCAGCAGGCCGGCGAAGGCGTACTCGGAGAGGGTGTCCGGCACCGGGGTCACGGCGCCGAGGATGGTGGCCGGATCAGCGCCCAGGGCCACGGCGACCGGGAACGGCTGGCCAGGGTTCTTCTCGCACCATTCGCGATAGTCCAGGGCCCCGCCACGGTGGCTGAGCCAGCGCATGATGACCTTGTTGCGGCCGATCACCTGCTGGCGGTAGATGCCCAGGTTCTGGCGGTCCTTGTTCGGGCCGCGGGTGACGGTGAGGCCCCAGGTGATCAGCGGCGCCACGTCGCCCGGCCAGCAGTGCTGGATCGGCAGAGCGCCGAGGTCGACATCGTCCCCCTCGACCACCACTTCCTGACACACCGCGTCCTTGACCACTTTCGGCGCCATCGACACGACTTTCTTGAAGATCGGCAACTTGGACCAGGCATCCTTCAGGCCCTTCGGCGGCTCAGGCTCCTTGAGGAAGGCCAGCAGCTTGCCGATTTCCCGCAGTTCATCGACCGACTCGGCGCCCATGCCCATGGCCACGCGCTCCGGGGTGCCGAACAGGTTGCCCAGCACCGGGATGTCGAAGCCGGTGGGCCTTTCGAACAGCAATGCAGGGCCCTTGGCACGCAGGGTGCGGTCGCAGACCTCGGTCATTTCCAGGACGGGGGAGATCGGAACCTGGATGCGCTTGAGCTCGCCGCGCTGTTCCAGGCCACGGATGAAGTCGCGCAAGTCGCGATACTGCATGCAGGAGCCTCGTGTTGGCCGTATCGGTCGGGGGTGCAGAGTGTAGCGCCGTTCGGGCTTTGTTTGGGGGCAAAAATGCATTGGGGCCGCTTCGCGCCCCTTCGCGGGCACGCCCGCTCCCACAAGGATCACACTGAACCTGTGGGAGCGGGCGTGCCCGCGAAGGGCCGCAAAGCGGCCCCAATTACTGCCTGGCCTGAAACGCTTACTTGCGCTTCATCGACAGGAAGAACTCGTCGTTGGTCTTGGTCTGCTTGAGCTTGTCGACCAGGAACTCGATGGCGGCGATTTCGTCCATCGGGTGCAGCAGCTTGCGCAGGATCCACATGCGCTGCAGTTCGTCGTCGGCGGTCAGCAGCTCTTCGCGGCGGGTACCGGAACGGTTGATGTTGATGGCCGGGAACACGCGCTTCTCGGCGATGCGGCGGTCCAGCGGCAGCTCCATGTTGCCGGTGCCCTTGAACTCTTCGTAGATCACTTCGTCCATCTTCGAGCCGGTTTCGACCAGCGCGGTAGCGATGATGGTCAGCGAACCGCCTTCCTCGATGTTACGCGCGGCACCGAAGAAGCGCTTCGGCTTCTCCAGGGCGTGGGCGTCGACACCACCGGTCAATACCTTGCCGGAGCTCGGGATCACGGTGTTGTAGGCACGCGCCAGACGGGTGATGGAGTCCAGCAGGATGACCACATCCTTCTTGTGCTCGACCAGGCGTTTGGCCTTCTCGATCACCATTTCGGCAACCTGCACGTGGCGGGTTGGCGGCTCGTCGAAGGTGGAAGCAACCACTTCGCCGCGCACGGTGCGCTGCATTTCGGTCACTTCTTCCGGGCGCTCGTCGATCAGCAGAACGATCAGGTGGCACTCGGGGTTGTTGCGGGTGATGTTGGCCGCGATATTCTGCAACATGATCGTCTTGCCCGCTTTCGGCGGAGCAACGATCAGGCCACGCTGGCCTTTGCCGATCGGGGCGCACAGGTCAATGACGCGGCCGGTCAGGTCTTCGGTGGAGCCGTTACCGGCTTCCATCTTCAGGCGCTTGTTCGGGAACAGCGGCGTCAGGTTTTCGAACAGGATCTTGTTCTTCGCGTTTTCCGGGCGGTCGAAGTTGATGGTGTCGACCTTCAGCAGGGCGAAGTAACGCTCCCCTTCCTTCGGCGGGCGGATCTTGCCGACGATGGTGTCACCGGTACGCAGGTTGAAGCGACGGATCTGGCTGGGCGAGACGTAGATATCGTCAGGGCCGGCCAGGTAGGACGCATCAGCCGAACGCAGGAAACCGAAACCATCCTGGAGAATCTCCAGCACGCCGTCACCCGAGATCTCTTCGCCGCTTTTCGCGTGCTTCTTCAGCAGGGCGAAAATCACGTCCTGTTTGCGCGAACGGGCCATGTTTTCGATGCCCATCTGTTCGGCCATTTCCAAAAGATCGGTAATCGGCTTTTGCTTGAGTTCAGTCAGGTTCATAAGGGGAGTGACGTAATCATGTAAGAAGGGAGAATTAAGCTTCTGGCTTAATGAGGCCGCGCCGCTAGATGGCGACAGGATCGCGTACTGATTCGAATTAGGGATGCTTCGGCGACGGCGTGTAGAGGGCACTGGAGAAGCAGTGCGAGGCCGAATGTAACACTTGCTTTTTTCGACGTCTAGTGGTTTTGACCGGGTAAATCGTGCCATGTGGGAGCGGGTTTACCCGCGAAGGCGGCAGCGGGTTCGGCATCGAGTTCGCGGGTAAACCCGCTCCCACAGGCCCTTCGGGCAAAGAAAAGCCCCGCATCTGCGGGGCTTTTTCATATTACAGGTGGGCGTCGAGGAACGCGGCCAGCTGCGATTTGGACAGGGCGCCGACCTTGGTGGCTTCGACGTTGCCGTTCTTGAACAGCATCAGCGTCGGGATACCACGCACGCCGTGCTTGGCCGGGGTTTCCTGGTTCTCGTCGATGTTCAGCTTGGCGACGGTCAGTTTGCCGTTGTAGGTAGCGGCGATGTCGTCCAGTACTGGAGCGATCATCTTGCATGGACCGCACCATTCAGCCCAGTAGTCGACCAATACCGCGCCTTCGGCCTTCAGGACATCGGCTTCGAAGGAGGCGTCGGTGACATGTTTGATCAGATCGCTGCTCATGGATATCTCCAGGGTCGTAAGCAAAAAAACGTGGCCCATGATAGCCGCACCCACGCCCGACAGGAAGCCACGGACGATTGAGTGTAACTATAGTTGTGCAAGACGCCACGAATCGAAACTGTCATACAAACGTCATAGCATCGAATGGCACATTGCCTTGCATCAAGGCCAGCTCAACGGCTATGTACCACGCGTTGGCGACAGCCTGCTATCGTGGCACGATTGCCGGGTTAACGACCGAGAACAACCAGATCATGCCGCAAACCATCGCGAAGAACCTGTCCCTGATCGCCGCCATCGACCTTGGCTCCAACAGCTTTCACATGGTCGTGGCCAAGGCCCACCATACCGAAATCCGCATTCTCGAGCGGCTCGGCGAGAAGGTTCAGCTGGCCGCTGGCATCGACGAAGAACGCAAGCTCAGTGAAGAGGCAATGGAACGAGGCCTGGATTGCCTCAAGCGCTTTTCCCAACTGATCAACGGCATGCCGGCAGGCTCGGTGCGCATCGTCGGTACCAACGCCTTGCGCGAAGCGCGCAACCGCAACGAATTCATCCAGCGCGCCGAAGCCATCCTTGGCCACCCGGTCGAGGTGATATCCGGCCGTGAAGAAGCGCGCCTGATCTACCTGGGCGTGTCGCATACCCTGGCCGATACCCCCGGCAAGCGCCTGGTGGCCGATATCGGCGGCGGCAGTACCGAGTTCATCATCGGCCAGCGCTTCGAGCCGCTGCTGCGCGAAAGCCTGCAGATGGGCTGCGTCAGCTTCACCCAGCGCTACTTCCGCGACGGCAAGATCACCCCGGCCCGCTACGCGCAGGCCTACACCGCCGCGCGCCTCGAGCTGATGAGCATCGAGAATGCCCTGCACCGCCTGACCTGGGACGAGGCCATCGGCTCGTCCGGTACCATTCGAGCCATCGGCGCCGCCATCAAGGCAGGCGGCCTGGGCAATGGCGAGGTCAACGCCGAGGGGCTGGCCTGGGTCAAGCGCAAGCTGTTCAAGCTTGGCGAGGTCGACAAGATCGACTTCGAAGGCGTCAAGCCGGACCGCCGCACCATCTTCCCGGCGGGCCTGGCGATTCTCGAAGCGATCTTCGATGCCCTGGAACTGCAGCGCATGGACCACTGCGACGGCGCCCTGCGCGAAGGCGTGCTGTTCGACCTGCTGGGCCGCCACCACCACGAAGACGTGCGCGAACGCACCCTGAACTCGCTGATGGAGCGCTACCACGTGGACCAGGGCCAGGCTGCGCGCGTCGAGCGCAAGGCATTGCACGCCTTCGACCAGGTGGCTGACGCGTGGGACCTCAAAGACGGGAATTGGCGCGATCTGCTGGGCTGGGCGGCGAAAGTGCACGAAATCGGCCTGGATATCGCCCACTACCACTACCACAAGCACGGCGCCTACCTGATCGAACACTCCGACCTGTCGGGCTTCTCCCGCGAGGACCAGCAGATGATGGCCTTGCTGGTGCGCGGCCACCGCCGCAACATCCCCAAGGACAAGATCGCCGAGCTGGGTGAGGAAGGGGTCAAGCTTCTGCGCCTGTGCGTGCTGCTGCGCTTCGCCATCCTGTTCCACCACATCCGTGGCAACCAGCAGATGCCGAAGGTCGAGCTCAAGGCTGCCGACAGCAGCCTCGATGTGGCCTTCCCCGAGGGCTGGCTGGAACAGAACCAGCTGACCCAGGCCGACTTCGCCAACGAGGCGGAGTGGCTGGCCCGGGTCGGCTTCGTCCTCAGCGTACGTTGAGGACCGGGTTGCTCAGGCGCTCCAGCAGGGTCGCCTGGGCACTGCGCGGGTTCTGGTTGCCGGTCGGCGTGCTGCGCACGTAGCGCCCGTCCGGCTGCAGGGTCCAGGCGTGGGTGTTGTCGGTCAGGTAGCCTTCCAGCTCCTTCTTCACCCGCAGCAACAGCTTCTTGCCTTCCACCGGGAAGCAGGTCTCGACACGCTTGTCGAGGTTGCGCTCCATCCAGTCGGCACTGGACAGGTAGATCTGCTCTTCGCCGCCATTGAGGAAGTAGAACACCCGCGTGTGCTCGAGGAAGCGGCCGATGATCGAGCGCACCTGAATGTTGTGCGAAACCCCCGGAATGCCTGGGCGCAGGCAGCACATGCCACGCACCACCAGGTCGATCTTCACGCCCGACTGGCTGGCCTTGTACAGCGCCTTGATGACCTTGGCGTCGGTCAGCGAGTTGAACTTGGCGATGATATGCGCCGGCTTGCCTTCGAGGGCGAACTGGGTTTCCCGCGCGATCATGTCGAGCATGCCCTTCTTCAGGGTGAACGGCGCGTGCAGCAGTTTCTTCATGCGCAGGGTCTTGCCCATGCCGATCAGCTGGCTGAACAGCTTGCCGACGTCCTCGGTGAGGGCGTCGTCGGAGGTCAGCAGGCTGTAGTCGGTGTACAGGCGGGCGTTGCCGGCGTGGTAGTTACCAGTGCCCAGGTGCGCATAACGCACGATCTCGCCCTGCTCGCGGCGCAGGATCAGCATCATCTTGGCGTGGGTCTTGAAGCCGACCACGCCGTAGATCACCACCGCACCGGCCGCTTGCAGGCGGCTGGCCATCTGCAGGTTGGACTCTTCGTCGAAGCGCGCCCGCAACTCGATCACCGCAGTGACCTCCTTGCCGTTACGCGCCGCGTCCACCAGCGCGTCGACGATTTCCGAGTTGGCCCCGGAACGGTACAAGGTCTGGCGCACGGCAAGCACGTGCGGGTCCTTGGCGGCCTGGCGCAGCAGGTCGATCACCGGGGTAAAGGACTCGAACGGGTGCATCAGCAGGATGTCCTGCTTGCCGATCACGCTGAAGATGTTGTCGGCGTTCTGCAGCAGCTTGGGGATCGCCGGGGTGAACGGCGTGTACTGCAGCTCTGGGTGGCTGTCCAGGCCGGTGATGCTGAACAGACGGGTAAGGTTGACCGGGCCGTTGACCTGGTAAAGCTCGCTTTCGCTGAGGCTGAACTGCTTGAGCAGGTAGTCCGACAGGTGTTTCGGGCAGGTGTCGGCCACCTCCAGGCGCACGGCGTCACCGTAGCGGCGCGAGAACAGCTCGCCGCGCAGGGCGCGGGCCAGGTCGTCGACCTCTTCGGAGTCCAGCGCCAGGTCGGCGTTACGGGTCAGGCGGAACTGGTAGCAGCCCTTCACCTTCATGCCCTGGAACAGGTCGTCGGCGTGCGCATGGATCATCGACGACAGGAACACATAGTTGGCGCCCGGGCCACCCACCTCTTCCGGCACCCGGATGACCCGCGGCAGCAGGCGCGGGGCCGGGATGATCGCCAGGCCCGAATCGCGGCCGAAGGCGTCGACACCCTCGAGCTCGACGATGAAGTTGAGGCTCTTGTTCACCAGCAGCGGGAACGGGTGGGTCGGGTCGAGGCCGATCGGGGTGATGATCGGGGCGATTTCGTCGCGGAAGTAGCGGCGCACCCAGGTCTTGAGCTTGGGTGTCCAGTAACGCCGGCGGATGAAGCGGATATGGTGCTTTTCCAGCTCTGGCAGCAGCACATCGTTGAGGATCGCGTACTGGCGCTCCACTTCGCTGTGCACCAGGTCGCTGATGCGTGCCAGCGCCTGGTGCGGCTGCAGGCCGTCGGCACCGGCCTGCTCACGGGCGAAGTTGATCTGCTTCTTCAGGCCGGCGACGCGGATCTCGAAGAACTCGTCGAGGTTGCTGGAGAAGATCAACAGGAACTTGAGGCGTTCGAGCAGCGGGTAGCTCTCGTCCAGCGCCTGTTCCAGCACACGGATATTGAACTGCAGCTGCGAGAGTTCGCGATGAATGTACAGGCTGCTGTCGTCCAGGCCTGGGATGATGATTGCCGGGGCCGGCGCGGGGGCCGGAGCCGCAGTTTCTGCCACCGGTTCCGCGGCAGGCAGGGGCGCCGGCGGCAGGTCTGGCGGGGTCTGCACCATCTCTTCGGGGAGCTCCTGGGCATCCTTGATCGCGACAGGGGTTAGCACTTCATTATTCATCTGGCGTTCCTGAGGACGTTAACGCCCTATCATCTATTGAGCGGCAAGATAAGCGCCCATTATGACGCCTGTGTTACATGCCAGGGCAAGCCATGGCGCGTGGCTTCTGGCATTCTCCGAGCAAGAATTGTTCATGTCGAGACACATTTGGACACTTTCACGAACGCGCGCGAAGGGGTAGGCTTCGCGTTCATTTCGCCAGCACCTCAGAAAATGCTTCAACAATTCCTGCAGGATTTCGGCTACTTCGCCCTTTTTCTAGGCACCTTCTTCGAAGGCGAGACCATTCTGGTGCTTGCGGGATTCCTTGCGTTCCGCGGTTACATGGACATCAACCTGGTGTGCCTGGTGGCGTTTTTCGGCAGCTATGCCGGCGACCAGCTGTGGTACTTCATGGGCCGTCGCCACGGGCGCAGGATCCTGGCACGCAAACCGCGCTGGCAGGCGATGGGTGACCGGGCGCTGGACCACATCCGTCGCCATCCCGACATCTGGGTGCTGAGTTTCCGCTTCGTCTATGGCCTGCGCACGGTCATGCCGGTGGCCATTGGCCTGTCCGGCTACCCGCCACGCCGCTATCTGCTGCTGAATGGTCTTGGCGCGGCCATCTGGGCAGTGGCCCTGGGCGCGGCCGCGTATCACTTCGGCGCCATCCTCGAAGGCCTGCTGGGCAACGTGAAGCGCTACGAGCTATGGGTGCTCGGTGGCCTGTTGGCGCTGGGCGGCCTGCTGTGGCTGCGCCGGCGCTTCCGCACGTTGCGCGCGGAGCGCAAGGCGGCGGGCAAGGCCCAGGCCCCAGAGGCTGAGCAGGCTGTAAGCCACGAGCAGCAACCAGGCCAGCGGCACGACCACCGCTAGGCCCAGTGCGCCGGCCAGGTACAGCGCCGGCGCATTCGCCAGCAACCGTACCAGCTCCAGGCGCACGGCCCATGGCCGGTTCTCCAGCAGCGCGCCAAGCACGAACAACCCAAACGCCATCAGCGCCCAGCCGAGTACCAGGGCGGCGGTTGGCACGCGTTCGGCCACCTCCATCAGATAGCTGCCCAGCGCCACGTAACCCACGAATTGCGCCGCCACATAGGCCTGCTGCGCACGGCCCAGGGCAACCTCGAACTTGCGAAACAACGCCAGGTCCTGCTTGGCCTGCGGATAGCGTGCGGCCACATCGGCCGGGCGCCAGCCGGTGGGCATGAACCAGATGCGCAGTTTGTCCCACAGGCTGCCGGCGCGACGGGCGTCGTGCCAGAGCTGGGCATAGAACTGCAGATTGGCCCACAGCGGGTTCCAGCTGGCCAGCGGCGTGGTCACCCCGAACACCACCGGCTCGGCCGGGTCTTCCTCTTTGAAGGTGCCGAACAGACGATCCCAGAGAATGAACACGCCGCCGTAATTGCGATCCAAGTAAGCAGGATTTTGCGCATGGTGGACGCGATGGTTGGATGGCGTGATCAACACCCACTCAAGCCAGCCCAGCTTGGGAATGTGCCGGGTATGCACCCAGAACTGGTACAGCAGGTTGAGCGACGCCACCGTGATGAACACCAGCGGCGGCACACCGAGCAACGCCAGCGGCAGGTAGAACAGCCACGAGAAGATGAACCCGCTGCTGGTCTGGCGCAGCGCCGTGGTGAGGTTGTATTCCTCGCTCTGGTGATGCACCGAGTGCGCAGCCCACAGCACGTTGCGCTCGTGGCCAAGACGATGCAGCCAGTAGTAGCAGAAGTCGTACAGGACAAAGGCCAGCAGCCACACCCACCAGGCCTGCGGCGGCAGGCGCAGCAACGCCATGTGCTCGAACGCCAGGGCATAGGTCACCAGCCCCACCCCTTTGGTCAGCAACCCGGTACTGGTCGACAGCGCACCGGTGCTGAGGCTGTTGATCGAGTCGGCCAGGGTGAAGTTGCGCTGGCCGCGCACACGGTCGGCCAGCAGTTCCACGGCGATCAGCACGAAGAAGAACGGCACGGCCAGCAGGATCAGGTCCATGGGTACGACCTCAGGTGTTATCCGCCAAGATTAGGCCGCGCTTGCAGGAATCCCTATGGCTACATCTGCCAAACTAGAGGACATTTAGCGCCTCGACACTGGAGTAAAAAGCATGACAAAAAAAGTAGCGGTGATTCTTTCCGGCTGTGGCGTTTATGACGGCGCCGAAATCCACGAAAGCGTGATCACCCTGCTGCGCCTCGACCAGCGTGGTGCGCAGGTGCAGTGCTTCGCGCCGAACATTGCGCAGATGCATGTGATCAACCACCTGACCGGCGAGGAAATGCCCGAATCGCGCAATGTGCTGGTGGAGTCGGCGCGCATTGCCCGCGGCGAGGTCAAGGACATCCGCGAGGCCAAGGCCGAAGACTTCGATGCGCTGATCGTGCCGGGCGGTTTCGGGGCGGCGAAGAACCTGTCCAACTTTGCCGTGGAAGGCGCCAACTGCAGCGTCCACCCGGATGTGCTGGCCCTGGCCGAAGCCTTTGCCGATGCCTGCAAGCCGGTTGGACTGATCTGCATCTCACCGGCGCTGGCGGCGAAGATCTACGGGCCAGGCGTGGTCTGCACCATCGGTACCGACGCCGGCACTGCGGCGGCCGTGACGAAGATGGGCGGCACCCATGAAGAGTGCGATGTGCACGATATTGTCGAGGACACCCAGCGCAAGCTGGTGACCACCCCGGCGTACATGGAGGCCAAGTCGATCAGTGAAGCGGCTGGCGGGATCTACAAGCTGGTGGACCGGGTGCTGGAGCTGACGCACGAGTAACGGGTGCAAGATTCAGAATCTGACGCGGTCCCCGTGGGAGCGGCCTTGTGTCGCGAAAGGGCCGCAGCGCGGCCCCGGCAATTTATGCGGCGAAGCTGAAATCCTGGGGCCGCTTCGCGGCCCTTTCGCGACACAAGGCCGCTCCCACACGTCGTGTCCATACCGCCAGCCGGGTCGCTTCAGGGTTTGGACAACCGGGCAATGATCCGGTCCAGCGCATTGGCAAACGCCTGCTTCTCGCGCTCGCCATAAGGCGCCTGCCCTCCCCCCACCTGGCCCTGCTCGCGCAGCTCGGTGAACAGGTTGCGCGCCGCCAGCCGATCACCCATGTTGCGCTCGTCGAACTCGCGCCCGCGCGGGTCCAGTGCCGCCACGCCCTTTTTCACCAGGCGGTCGGCCAACGGCACGTCACTGCAGATCACCAGCTCGCCAGGCACGGCGTGCTCCACCAGGTAATCATCGGCCGCGTCCATGCCACTGGGTACCACGATCAGGCGCACGATCGCGAACGCCGGCTTGGCCACAGCCTGGCCCGCCACCATCACTACCTCGAACTTGCGCTTGAGGGCGAACTTGACGATCAGATCCTTGGCCGCCTTGGGGCAGGCGTCGGCATCGATCCACACACGCATCGGAAAACCTCGCAATCAGCTTGAGGCCCCCATCATGCCTCAAGCGCAATGAAAGCTGCAGCCCGCCGCCCACGCGCGCTGGGAAAATGGCGCCAATATTTCAATTGCCGCTTATCCGACCCCGCCACTCAGGCTACACTCGCCACAGCTCCGCTGGCCTGCCCGAGTGCGCAATGAACCACCCCCACGAAATCCGCCCCGACCTGGACGAAGGCATCGACCGCAAAGTCCTGGCGACATTGCGTGCGCGCTTCCTGCGGCTCAACCAGGGCCGGCTGCAGCGGGCCCTGGAGGGCCTGTCGACGCGCCAGCAACAGGTGCTGACGCTGCTGCCGCTGCTGTTTCATGTGAACCACCCGTTGCTGCCGGGCTATGTCTCCGGTAGCACCCCCGCCGGCGTATCGGGCTACGAGCCAAGCGCCGACCTGGTAGTCGAGGCCCAGCGCCTGGCCCGCTCGTTCACCTACAAGGCCCGCCATGGCAACCCGCCGCGGCCGATCCACGGCCTGTTCCTGATGGGCAGCCTGGGCTCGCTGGCCCAGGCCGAGCACAGCGACATGGACCTGTGGGTGTGCCATGCACCCGGTCTGGCCGACGAGCTGCTGGGCGAGTTGCGCCGCAAATGCCAACTGCTGGAGGCATGGGCGGAAAGCCTGGGTGCCGAGGCACACTTCTTCCTGATCGACACGCAAGGTTTCGCCCAGGGCCAACGCGAGGGCCAGCTCGGTTCCGACGATTGCGGCACCACCCAGCACTACCTGCTGCTGGACGAGTTCTACCGCACCACTATCTGGCTGGCCGGGCGCACGCCACTGTGGTGGCTGGTGCCGGTCTACCAGGAACACGATTACCACACCTATACCCAGACCCTGCTGTCCAAGCGTTTCATCCGCAGCCAGGACGCCCTCGACCTCGGCAACCTGGCGCACATTCCGCCCGGCGAGTTCGTCGGCGCCGGCTTGTGGCAACTGTTCAAAGGCATCGACTCGCCCTACAAGTCGCTGCTCAAGCTGCTGCTGACCGAGGCCTATGCCAGCGAACACCCCGCCGTACGCTGCCTGAGCCTGGACTACAAGCAGGCGGTGTTCGCCAACCAGCTCGACCTCGACGAGCTGGACCCCTACGTGATGGTGTACCGGCGCATCGAGCGCTACCTGCTGCAGCGTGGCGAACATGCGCGCCTGGAGTTGGTGCGGCGCAGCCTGTACCTGAAGGTGAACAAGAAGCTCAGTGACCCGGCCCGGGCCAATGGCTGGCAACGTCGGCTGTTGCAGCGCCTGGCCGACGAGTGGGGCTGGGACGAGCGCCAGTTGGCCCTGCTGGACAGTCGCAACCAATGGAAAGTGCAGCAGGTTGCCGTCGAGCGCCGCGAGCTGGTGGCCGAACTGAACCACAGCTACCGCTTTCTCAGCCAGTTCGCCCGCACTCAGAACGCCAGCAGCCGCGCCGACCAGCGCGATCTCAATGTGCTGGGCCGGCGCCTTTACGCGGCCTTCGAGCGCCGCGCCGGCAAGGTCGAAGTGATCAACCCCGGTATCGCCCCGGACCTGGCCGAAGGCACCCTGACACTGGTCCAGGCGCCTAACCGCAAAGAGCCCGGCAGCCACCACTGGGAGCTGTATACCGGCAACCTGAGCCCCCATGAGGTGGACCACTTCAGCCCGCTCAAGCGTTGCCGCGAACTGCTCGAGCTTCTGACCTGGGCCCATCGCAACGGGGTGATCGACAGCAGCACGCGCCTGGCGCTGCACCCAGGTGTCAGCGACCTCAGCGAATTCGAGCTGTTCAACCTGGTCGGCTGCCTGCAGCAGAGCATCCCCCTGCCCTTGCCGACCGTCAGCGAAGTGCGCCTGCTGCAACCCAGCGTTGCCGACGAGGTGCTGCTGCTGGTCAACGTCGCCATCGACCCGCTGCGCCACCACCGCGACCTGAACATCCTGATGACTACCGAGCGTACCGACTCGTTGAGCTATGCAGGCGTGCGCGAAAACCTCGTCCTGACCCTGGACCAGGTCACCCTCAACAGCTGGAACGAGGTACTGGTCCAGCGCTATGACGGCGAGCACGCGCTGGTGCGCTGCCTGCGCGACTTCCTCAACAGCCCCGTGCTGCGCGGCCACCGGCCGAGGGTGCGGGTGCGCTGCTTCTGCCACAGCCGCGCCCAAGCCATCGGCCAACGCGTGGAGGAAATCTTCGACACCGTGCAGCTGCTGCTGGACCAGGGCCTGAACCACCGCTACCTGCTGCAGGTGGCCCAGCACACCCATGTGCTGGAGCTGCTGGCCGGGCACGTCGGCCTCACCACCCTGGCCGAGCACGAGGCACTGCTGGACCACCTGGGCGAAGAGCGTAGCGCCTACAGCCCGCTGTACCTGGATGCCAACGCCCTGCAGGACCACGACCTGCACCTGGTGCTGGAGCAGGGCCGGCCGGCCTGCATCCAGGTGTTCTACCGCCTGCAGGGTGGCTGGGCCGAGCTGTACGTGCTGGATGAATACAATGCCCTGTGGCAGCAACGCCTGCCTCTGCACGACGAAGCCCACTTGCTGTTGCCGCTGCAGCGCTTTCTGCGTTCGGTGGTGATGCGCCGTGATGCCCGGCTGCCGCTGGACACACAGCGCGCGGCCTCACTGGACATCCACTACGCGCAACTGTTGCCTTCCGGGCCAGGCAAGGCGCGCAGCGTCGAGCCGCGCCAGGCCCCGCTCGAGGGTAGCGACCAGCCTTACTATGAGGTGCAGGCGATCATCCAGGCCGGGGTGGCGGGTGCGGCGCACGTGACGCTGTATTGCGACCAGCAGGAGTTTTCCGAACTGGAGCATGGTGAACAGCTGTATGCGGTAGCGGCCCGGCAAATCCTCGGGCAGCGACATGGTGCAGGACAGTACCGCTGCTACATCACTGACCTGGATTTGTCCGAGTTGCTGGATGACCAGCTGGGGTCGACGCAGCTGTACCTGCGCTACAAGCGGGAGCTGGAGCAGGCTTTGAACGAGGGGTTGGAGCAGGTTTTGGCAGAAGGATCCTGAGTTGCCGGGGGACACATGTGGGAGCGGGTTCACCCGCGAACACCGGCGAAGCCGGTGCCATACACCGCGTCGCCTTCTTCGCGGGTAAACCCGCTCCCACAGCGGCCCCCTGGCCCTTACAGGTCGAAATCGCCCGCCGCTTCCGGCTGGTATTCCACTTCCAGCAGCTTCAGCTTGAGGGTCTTGCCCCCCGGGGCCGGCCAGTCGATCTGCGCGCCCACCGACAACCCCAGCAAGGCGCAACCGATCGGCGCCAGGATCGAGACCTTGCCTTCCGGCCCGGCATCCTTCGGGTACACCAGGGTCAGGTGGTAGTCCTTGCCGCTGGCTTCCTCACGGCAGTGCACGCGCGAGTTCATGGTCACCACTCCAGCCGGGACTTCCTCGTGACCGACCACCTGCTCGGCGCGGTCCAGCTCGTCCTGCAGGGCGAGCACACCCGGCGTACTCTCGTCGAGGCTGTCGATCAGACGCTCCAGACGTTGTACGTCCAATCGGGTGAGGATGAGGGAAGGCTTGGTGCTCATGATCCAGTCAGACTCCTTTGAACAGGCGGTTTTCATCGTGCAGATAAAGCAAAACCCCGCCCAAGGGCGGGGTTTGTGAAGGCTTTGGCGTCACCGACGCAGAACCCGACGTTACCACAGCCGGGTAAATACTCAAGCCCCTGCGATCAGTGTGCCTTAGCCTGGTCGCGCAGGGCCTGGGCCTCGCGGCAGATCTGCCGGCGCCGTTCGTCATCGGCCGAACGCCATTCGCGGATGTGCTCGACATGCCGGTGGCAACCCGTGCAGACCCGCTGTTCGTCCAGCCGGCAAACGCTGATGCAGGGCGACGGTACTGCGGGGCTGACGTTGCTGTAGAGCGGCTTGGGCGGCCGGGCCTGGGTGCTGCTCATGTCAGATCTCGTCGAAGTCCAGCTTCTCGCCGGCCCGCTCCCAGACGATGCGCTCGAGCATTTCGCCCAGCAGCTCCTCGCTCTTCTCGCACACCCACTTGCCGCTGTCTTCGTCGTAGTCGAAGTGGAAACCGCCGGAACGGTCGGCCAGCCACAGCTGGCGCAGCGGCTCCTGGCGGCTGAAGATCAGCTGGGCGCCGCCTTCGAACTTGACGGTGAGGACGCCAGCGGAGTTCTCCATGTCCAGGTCCAGGCCGCTCTCGTCGAACAGGTCTTCCAGGGCCTGTTGGGTCGCGTCGACCAGATCATGGAAACGCGCTTCACTCAAACTCATTGCAGGAACCTCGAAATTGGCTGCGTTACAGGCAAGCCCGGCAAGATACGGGCGCTTGCCGCCGAATGCAAAGGTTTAGCCGCTACCTTCACTTGCCCCTTCGCGGCTAAAGCCGCTCCTACAGGTACTGCACATGGCGTGAGGCCGATGCGGTCGAGGTGGGAGCGGCTTCAGCCGCGAAAGGGCCCTTGCAGGCGGTAAGAATAGCCCGCCCGGCGGGCCGGCCCTTGCATAGGCAAGCCGTCGGTCGCTCGGTATACTCGGGCGCAATACTGCATATTTCTAAGGATTTCACCCATGAAGCGCCTGATTTCCTCCCTCGCGGCGCTGGTCGCTGTTGCCTGCCTCGTTTCGGCCTGCGGCCAGAAAGGCCCGCTGTATCTGCCAGAAGACGGCGATAACGGCAAAGCGCACAAGTCGCACCAGCACCAGCCAAAAGCCAAGCCGGCCCCGGTACAAGAGCAGCAGCCGGAGCTCGAGCCCGAGCAGTCGCCAGCGCAGTAAGGAAACCAGATGAACGCTTTCAACTACCGCGACGGCGAGCTGTTCGCGGAAGGCGTGGGCCTGTCGGCCATCGCCGAACGCTACGGCACCCCGACCTACGTGTACTCGCGCGCCCACATCGAGGCCCAGTACCGTAGCTACGCCGACGCCCTGCAAGGCACCGAGCACCTGGTGTGTTTCGCGGTCAAGGCCAACTCCAACCTCGGCGTACTGAACGTGCTGGCGCGCCTGGGCGCAGGCTTCGACATCGTCTCCGGCGGTGAGCTGGAGCGCGTGCTGGCCGCTGGCGGCCGTGCCGACCGCGTGGTGTTCTCCGGCGTCGGCAAGACCCGCGACGACATGCGCCGTGCCCTGGAAGTCGGCGTGCACTGCTTCAACGTCGAATCCACCGACGAACTGGAGCGCCTGCAAGTGGTGGCCGCCGAGATGGGCAAGGTTGCCCCGGTCTCACTGCGGGTCAACCCGGACGTCGACGCCGGCACCCACCCGTACATCTCCACCGGCCTGAAAGAGAACAAGTTCGGCATCGCCATCGCCGACGCCGAGGCCATCTACGTGCGTGCCGCGCAGCTGCCGAACCTGGAAGTGGTCGGTGTCGACTGCCACATCGGTTCGCAACTGACCACCGTCGAGCCTTTCCTCGATGCCCTCGACCGCCTGCTGGTGCTGGTCGACCGCCTGGCCGAGTGCGGCATCCACCTGCGCCACCTGGACCTGGGTGGCGGTGTCGGCGTGCGTTACCGCGATGAGGAGCCGCCGCTGGTGGCCGACTACATCAAGGCGATCCGCGAGCGCGTCGGCGACCGCGACCTGGCCCTGGTGTTCGAGCCGGGCCGCTACATCGTGGCCAACGCTGGCGTCCTGCTGACTCGCGTGGAATACCTCAAGCACACCGAGCACAAGGACTTCGCCATCATCGATGCGGCGATGAACGACCTGATCCGCCCGGCCCTGTACCAGGCCTGGATGGGTGTCAGCGCGGTCAAGCCACGCGCAGGCGAAGGCCGTGCCTACGACCTGGTCGGCCCGATCTGCGAGACTGGCGACTTCCTCGGCAAGGACCGCGTGTTGAACCTGGCCGAAGGTGACCTGCTGGCCGTACAGTCCGCGGGCGCCTATGGTTTTGTCATGAGCTCCAACTACAACACCCGTGGCCGTTGCGCTGAAATCCTGGTCGACGGCGACCAGGCCTTCGAAGTACGCCGCCGCGAGACCATCGCCGAATTGTACGCTGGCGAAAGCCTGCTGCCGGAGTAAGCCCATGCTGCTGCGTTTTACCAAGATGCATGGGCTGGGCAACGACTTCATGGTCCTCGACCTGGTCAGCCAGCACGCGCACATCCAGCCCAAGCACGCCAAGCAATGGGGTGACCGCCACACCGGCATCGGCTTCGACCAGTTGCT
Source organism: Pseudomonas sp. LSJ-87 (assembly GCF_032971465.1). Lineage (NCBI taxonomy): Bacteria > Pseudomonadati > Pseudomonadota > Gammaproteobacteria > Pseudomonadales > Pseudomonadaceae > Pseudomonas > Pseudomonas sp. LSJ-87. The sequence continues at coordinate 403,572 of NZ_JAWJYQ010000001.1, forward strand.
GATCGTCGAGGCGCCGAGCAACCCGGAAGTGGACTTCCGCTACCGCATCTTCAATGCCGACGGCTCCGAGGTCGAGCAGTGCGGCAACGGTGCGCGCTGCTTCGCCCGCTTCGTGCTGGACAAGCGCCTGACCGCGAAAAAGCGCATCCGCGTGGAAACCAAGAGCGGCATCATAGAGCTGGACGTGCAGAACGACGGCCAGATCAGTGTCGACATGGGCCCACCGCGCTTCATCCCTGCCGAAATCCCCTTCGTCGCCGACGAGCAGGCGCTGAACTACCCACTGGAAGTCGACGGCCAGGTGCATTCGATTGCCGCCGTGTCCATGGGTAACCCGCATGCCGTGCTGCGTGTCGACGATGTGCGTACCGCCCCTGTGCACCAGCTGGGCCCGAAGATCGAAAACCACCCACGCTTCCCGCAGCGGGTGAATGCCGGCTTCCTCCAGGTCATCGACCGCCACCGCGCCAACCTGCGTGTGTGGGAACGTGGTGCGGGCGAAACCCAGGCCTGCGGCACCGGCGCCTGCGCCGCCGCCGTGGCGGCGATCAGCCAGGGCTGGATGGACTCCCCGGTGTCCCTCGACCTGCCCGGTGGCCGCCTGCACATTGAATGGGCCGGCCCCGGCAAGCCCGTACTGATGACCGGCCCGGCCGTACGCGTCTACGAAGGACAGGTTCGTCTCTAAGCGAGTAACCGCCATGACCGATCAGCCCCAGGTTGTACCCCAGCAGTCCGCCGAGCTCGATGCCGAAGCGGTGGTCGCCTACCTGCGCGCCCACCCCACCTTCTTCGCCGAGCACGACGAGCTGCTGATCGAACAGCGCATCCCGCACCAGCGTGGCGACAGCGTGTCGCTGGTGGAGCGCCAGCTCAAGCTGCTGCGCGACCGCAACATCGAGATGCGCCACCGCCTGTCACAACTGATGGACGTGGCCCGCGACAACGATCGGCTGTTCGACAAGACCCGCCGGCTGATCCTCGACCTGCTCGACGCCGGCAGCCTGGAAGAAGTGGTGATGGCGGTCGAAGACAGCCTGCGCCAGGAGTTCCAGGTGCCCTTCGTCAGCCTGATCCTGTTCGGCGAAAACGTCGCGCCGGTCGGGCGCTGGGTCAGCAACGCCGAAGCGCAGCAGGCCATCGGTGCCCTGCTAGGCGGCGGCAAGACGGTCAGCGGCAACCTGCGCGAGCACGAGCTGGCCTTCCTGTTCGGTGAAGAACAGCGCCGGGAAGTGGGCTCCAGCGCCGTGGCTGCCCTGGAATACCAGGGCCTGCACGGGGTGCTGGCGATCGGCAGCCGCGACCCGCAACATTACAAGAGCAGCGTCGGCACCTTGTTCCTTGGCTACATTGCCGAGGTGCTTGGCCGCGTTGTGCCACGCGTTACCCAGACCCTGCGCCCGGTACGCTGATGGAACGCCAGCTGGAGGCTTATTGCGCACACCTGCGCAACGAGCGCCAGGTGTCCGAGCACACCCTGCTGGGCTACCGTCGCGACCTGGACAAGGTGGTCGCCTACTGCAAGGAGCACGGCATTGCCGGTTGGCAGACGCTGCAGATCCAGCAGCTGCGCCAGCTGATCGCCCGCCAGCACCACCACGGCCAGTCCTCGCGCAGCCTGGCCCGGCTGCTGTCGGCGGTGCGTGGCCTGTACCGCTATCTAAACCGCGAAGGCCTGTGCCAGCACGACCCGGCCAGCGGCCTGAGCGCGCCCAAGGGCGAACGCCGGCTGCCCAAGGTGCTGGACACCGACCGCGCCCTGCAACTGCTTGATGGCGGCGTCGACGATGACTTCATCGCCCGTCGCGACCAGGCCATCCTCGAACTGTTCTATTCGTCGGGCCTGCGCCTGTCCGAGCTGACCAACCTCGACCTCGATCACCTCGACCTCGCAGCCGGCCTGGTGCAGGTACTGGGCAAGGGCGGCAAGGCCCGCGTGCTGCCGGTCGGCCGCAAGGCCCGCGAAGCGTTGCAGGCCTGGTACCGCCTTCGCGGCATCGGCAACCCACGCGACCGCGCGGTGTTCATCACCCGCCAGGGCAACCGCATCAGCCCACGGGCCGTTCAGCAACGCGTTAAGGCGGCCGGTGAGCGCGAGCTGGGCCAGCACCTGCACCCACACATGCTTCGCCATTCCTTCGCCAGCCACGTGCTGGAATCGTCCCAGGACCTGCGCGCAGTGCAAGAGATGCTCGGCCATGCCGACATCGGCACCACGCAGATCTATACCCACCTGGACTTCCAGCACCTGGCCGCGGTGTACGACAGCGCCCACCCTCGGGCCAAACGCAGCAAAGGCACAGACTCATGAGCATCAAGCTGATCACCTTCGACCTCGACGACACCCTGTGGGATACCGCGCCGGTGATTGCCAGCGCGGAAGTCGTGCTGCGCGACTGGCTCGAAGCCAACGCCCCAATCCTTGGCGGCGTGCCGGTGGAGCACCTGTTCGCCATTCGCGAGCGCCTGGTGCAAGCTGAACCCGGTCTGAAGCACCGCATCAGCGCCCTGCGCCGACGGGTGCTGTTCCATGCCCTGGAAGAAGTCGGCTACAGCGAAAAGCATGCGCAGGAGCTGGCCAACGAAGGTTTCGAAGTATTCCTGCATGCCCGCCACCAGGTTGAGATTTTCCCGGAGGTGCAGCCGGTGCTGGAGATCCTGCGCCATCACTACACCTTGGGCGTGGTCACCAACGGCAATGCCGACGTGAGCCGGCTGGGGCTGGCGGACTATTTCCGCTTTGCCCTGTGTGCCGAGGACCTCGGCATCGGCAAGCCGGACCCGGCGCCGTTCCTCGAAGCCCTGCGCCGCGGCGACGTGGAGGCCAGCGCGGCGGTGCACATCGGTGACCACCCGGGCGATGACATCGCCGGTGCCCAGCGTGCCGGGCTGCGCGCGGTGTGGTTCAACCCGCAGGGCAAGGCGTGGGTAGGCGAACAGGCGCCGGATGCCGAGATCCAGCGCCTGTCGCAGTTACCCGACATCCTCGCGCGCTGGCGCTGACAGGGGCCGCTTCGCGGCCCATTCGCGGGCACGCCCGCTCCCACAGGTTCACCACCGCCCTCAGGTCCCTGTGGGAGCGGGCGTGCCCGCGAAGAGGCCGGCACAGGCAATCCATAACCAACAGGCACAAAAAAGCCCGCAGCGACGGCGGGCTTTTTTCGATCAGCCACTCAGATAGGGCGGCTGCCGTACTTGTTGTCCGGCTTCTTGGGCGGGTCGGCGACCACGTTGGCCTCGACTTCCTGAACCTTGCCGCCACGAGCGAGGAACTCTTCCATGGCCTTGGCCAGGGCGTCACGCTCCTTCTGCTTGGCTTCCATGCTCGGCATCTCGTCTACCGAGACCGCGGCCTTGGATTTGCCCTTGGCAGCGGGTGCCGGGCTGCTGTCGTCATCGCCAGCGTCTTCGGCGCCGTCATCAGCTGCCGCTTCGAGGCCTTCATCGCCCTCGTCTTCGTCGCCTACTTCGAGGTCATCATTTTCCAGATCGTCGTCGCTCATGTTCTACCTCATGACTTGCGAAAAGCAGGTTAGTTATAGACCAGTGCAGCCGTAGACCGGCAGCCACCAGTGAAAATTCAACTGGCCGTGGGTTAGGCCACTGCCCTAGGGTCGGCGCTCCTGATGGGAGGCGGCACCCAGCAGGCCCTGCTCCTGGCAGGACCTGACAAATCCTTTAGCCCCTGCTGGCCACACGCTATTGGCAAGCCTAGCAAAGGCTGGCGAAGCGTGTGGACTACTCGTCAAACACCCTTCGGCGCGCATTCTAGCGCGCCAGCAGAAAAAGCAAAGCACCATGAATGCTCTGCGTTTTGTAAGATTTCCGCCTACGTCGCGAACGTGTCGGATAAACCGTTTGCCGTGCGGGAAATGCTAAAAATCTGGCAAAAAAATGCCCGGCAAGCCGGGCAAGTTTTTACCGCGTCGCAGTTACAGGTTGTAGCCGCGCTCGTTGTGCTGAGCCAGGTCGAGGCCGACCGACTCTTCTTCTTCGCTGACCCGCAGGCCCATCACCACATCCAGCACCTTGAGGATCACGTAGGTGACGATGGCGGTGTAGACCACGGTGAAAATCACGCCCTTGGCCTGGATCCAGACCTGCATGCCGATGTCGGTGACGGCACCGAAGCCGCCCAGCGCCGGGGCTGCGAACACGCCGGTGAGGATGGCGCCGATGATACCGCCGATGCCGTGCACGCCGAAGGCGTCCAGCGAGTCGTCATAGCCCAGCTTGCGCTTGAGGCTGGTGGCGCAGAAGTAGCAGACCACACCCGAGACCAGGCCGATCACCAGGGCACCCATCGGGCCTACGGTACCGGCAGCCGGGGTGATGGCGACCAGGCCGGCGACCACGCCCGATGCGATGCCCAGGGCGCTCGGCTTACCGTGGCCGATCCACTCGGCGAACATCCAGCCCAGGGCCGCGGCGGCGGTGGCAATCTGGGTCACCAGCATGGCCATGCCGGCGGTGCCGTTGGCGGCAGCGGCAGAGCCTGCGTTGAAGCCGAACCAGCCGATCCACAGCATGGCCGCGCCCATCAGGGTGTAGCCCAGGTTGTGCGGGGCCATCGGGGTGGTCGGGTAGCCCTTGCGCTTGCCCAGCACCAGGCAGCAGACCAGGCCCGCGATACCGGCGTTGATGTGCACCACGGTGCCGCCGGCAAAGTCCAGCACGCCCCAGTCCCACATCAGTGCACCGTCACCGCTCCAGACCATGTGCGCGATCGGCGCGTAGACCAGGGTGAACCAGATGCCCATGAACACCAGCATCGCGGAGAACTTCATGCGCTCGGCGAAGGCACCGACGATCAGCGCCGGGGTGATGATGGCGAAGGTCATCTGGAAGGTGATGAATACCGCTTCAGGGAACAGCGCGGCAGCCGAGGTCAGGTTCGAGGGCGTGACGCCGCTGAGGAATGCCTTGGAGAAGCCGCCGACGAAGGAATTGAAGTTGAGCACGCCCTTTTCCATACCAGTGGTATCGAAGGCCATGCTGTAGCCGTAGACGACCCAGAGAATGCTCATCAGGCCGGTGATTGCAAAGCACTGCATCATCACCGACAGCACGTTCTTGGAACGCACCATGCCGCCATAGAACAGGGCCAGGCCCGGAATGGTCATGAACAGCACCAGCGCCGTTGCGGTCAGCATCCAGGCGGTGTCGCCGGAGTTCAGCGCTGGGGCAGCTTCCTCGGCCAGGGCAAGCCCGGGCATTACGAGGGACAATAGGGCTCCTAGCCCTGCGATCTTACGCAGAGTCATGTTGTTTTCTCCTGGGGCGTTGGGTTTGGTGAGGCTTTGTTGCTGCTTAGATCGCGTCGGTATCGGTTTCGCCGGTACGGATACGGATCGCCTGCTCCAGATTCACCACGAAAATCTTGCCGTCACCGATCTTGCCGGTGTTGGCTGCCTTGGTGATGGCTTCGATTACCCGATCAAGGTCCTTGTCATCGATGGCGACATCGATCTTCACCTTGGGCAGGAAATCGACCACGTATTCAGCACCGCGATACAGCTCGGTATGGCCCTTCTGCCGACCGAAGCCTTTGACTTCGGTGACGGTGATGCCCTGCACGCCGATTTCCGACAGCGACTCGCGCACGTCGTCCAGCTTGAACGGCTTGATGATGGCTGTGACTAGCTTCATGAAACTCTCTCCCGATTTGGTGGACTTGCCCCAGGAAAACAAACCCGTCTCAAGTCTAAGCGCAGCGCTTGGCTTTGTAACGCGTCGTCGGCATCCGGCTCCGCGTGCGCACTGCCTGGTCACAAGGAACTGCATCAGTGCATGGCTCGCAGTGGTCTTTGCAGAAACCTTGCCAGTTCCGTCAAAGCACGGGAAAACAGCGAGTTATGTGAATCAGTCGGAATTGGCCAGTCGCCAGCATGCGAAACATGCACAATTTCGGTGCATCCCGACCTGGCGCGTTGCTCGAAAAATGTGCAACTGCGTGGCGAGGGCGAATGATTTTTGTGGGAGCGGCCTTGTGTCGCGAAAGGGCCGCACAGCGGCCCCGGCAATGCATGCTGCGCAACCTATATCCCGGGGCTGCTGCGCAGCCCTTTCGCGACACAAGGCCGCTCCCACAAGGGACCAATGCGCAATCAAGGGCCAGGTTCGCCCGTGCTACACTGCCGGCCATTTCCCAGTATCAGTGGACAGCCCCATGCTCGCGCCCAAAGCCCTTCTCGATGCCCTGAGCGACCAGGCCTCGCGCCTGTTCAGCAGCGATACCGCCCAGCCCCGCGCCGAACTGGAAAGCCAGTTCAAGGTGCTGATGCAAGGTGCCTTCAGCAAGCTGGACCTGGTCAGCCGCGAAGAATTCGACAGCCAGATGGTCGTCCTGGCGCGCACCCGCGCACGCCTCGAAGCCCTGGAAAAACAGGTAGCCGAACTGGAAGCACGGCTGAATCCAGCCCCGCAGGATGAATGAATGCGCAAGGGCATGAAAATACAGGGTAACGCCCTAGCCTGAAAAACCACGACGCACACTTGTAGCTCCGGCCCGGGCCGCGCTGGCTATGCTTGCCAAGCCGCAGGAAGCGGCCCTCTTCAGCGACAACGGAGCGTCCATGTCCCTAGCCCTCGTCCACAGCCGCGCCCAGGTGGGCGTGCAGGCACCGGCGGTCAGCGTCGAAACCCACCTGGCCAACGGCTTGCCCCATCTCACTCTGGTCGGTCTGCCGGAAACCACGGTCAAAGAGAGCAAGGACCGGGTACGCAGCGCCATCGTCAACTCCGGGTTGAACTATCCGCAGCGGCGCATCACCCAGAACCTCGCCCCCGCCGACCTGCCCAAGGATGGCGGGCGCTATGACCTGGCCATTGCCCTAGGTATCCTCGCCGCCGATGGCCAGGTACCAACGGCCACCCTTGCCGAGGTCGAATGCCTGGGCGAACTGGCGCTATCTGGCAAGTTGCGCCCGGTGCAGGGCGTGCTGCCCGCGGCACTGGCGGCACGCGAAGCAGGGCGGGCGCTGGTGGTGCCACGGGAGAATGCCGAGGAGGCCAGCCTGGCAGGCGGGCTGGTGGTGTATGCGGTGGGGCACCTGCTGGAGCTGGTCGCCCACCTGAACGGCCAGGTGCCGTTGCCGCCGTATGCGGCCAACGGCCTGATCCTGCAGCAACGCCCGTACCCGGACCTAAGCGAAGTGCAGGGCCAACTGGCGGCCAAGCGTGCGCTGCTGCTAGCGGCGGCCGGGGCGCACAACCTTTTGTTCACCGGGCCTCCCGGTACCGGCAAAACCTTGCTCGCCAGCCGCCTGCCGGGGCTGCTGCCACCGCTGGACGAGCACGAGGCACTGGAAGTGGCGGCGATCCAGTCGGTCAGCGGCCATGCGCCTCTGAGCAGCTGGCCGCAGCGGCCTTTTCGCCATCCACACCACTCCGCCTCCGGCCCGGCGCTGGTCGGCGGCAGCAGCCGGCCGCAACCGGGCGAAATCACCCTGGCCCACCATGGCGTGCTGTTTCTGGACGAACTGCCGGAATTCGAGCGGCGCGTGCTGGAGGTGTTGCGCGAGCCGCTGGAGTCGGGCGAGATCGTGATTGCCCGGGCCCGCGACAAGGTGCGCTTCCCGGCACGTTTCCAACTGGTGGCGGCAATGAACCCCTGCCCTTGCGGCTACCTGGGCGACCCCACTGGCCGCTGCCGCTGCAGTACCGAGCAGATCGCGCGGTATCGCAACAAGCTGTCCGGGCCGCTGCTGGACCGTATCGACCTGCACCTGACCGTGGCCCGGGAGAGCACCACGCTGAACAACCAGCCCTGCGGCGAGACCAGTGCCGATGTGGCGGCCAAGGTAGCCGAGGCACGTGAACTGCAACAGCGGCGGCAAGGGTGTGCGAATGCGTTTCTCGACCTTGAGGGGTTGCGCCGCCATTGTGGCTTGGCAGCGGCGGACCAGGCCTGGCTGGAGGGGGCCTGTGAACGGCTGAACCTGTCGTTGCGCGCGGCACACCGGTTGTTGAAGGTGGCGCGGACGCTGGCGGATCTGGAAGGTAGCCAGGCAATTGGCCGGGCGCATCTGGCCGAGACCCTGCAGTACCGGCCGGGGAGCAGTTAGATTGCCGGGGCTGCCTTGCAGCCCATCGCCGGCAAGCCAGCTCCCACCCCGACCGCATCGGCCTCAAGCCATGCGCAGTCCCTGTAGGAGCCTGGCTTGCCAGCGATGAGGCCAGTACAGACAGTGCAAGACAGTTTCTCCCACACCGAATACATCGGCCCAAAGCCTAGTGCAGTCCCTGTAGGAGCGGGCGAGCCCGCGAAGGGGCCGGGACAGGAATACCTTACTGGCTGCCCAGCAAAGCATCTTCAACCACCTTCAGCAGCACCTCTTCAGAAAACGGCTTGCCCAGGCAGACCAACGCCCCAAGCGCCATCGCCGCCCGCACCGCCCCTTCATCCCAATGCGCCGACATGCAGATCACCGGCAAACGCCACTCCAGCCGGGCCAGTTCGCGCTGCACCGCCAGCCCGCTCATTCCAGGCATCCTCAGGTCGAGCAGCACACACCCCGCTTGCCGCGCCAGTGCCGAGGCCAGGAACAGGTCCCCTGCAGCAAACGACAAGGTCTCGAAACCTGCCGAACGCAGCAGGTTGGCCAGGCTTTTGCGCACCGACGCATCGTCGTCGACGATGCACACCGCTCTGCTCATGCGCCGCCCAGGCCCTCAGGCTGCGCCCCGATGACGTTGTGCATGGCCACCAGCTCCAGCAGCGAGCGGGACTGCATCTTGTTCATGATGTTCTTCTTGTGCACCTTGGTCGTCACCTCGCTGGTGCCGATCTGCTTGGCGATCTGCTTGTGCGACAGGCCGCCAACCACCAGCGAGAACACCTGGCGCTCGCGCTGGGTCAGGCGCTGGTACTTTTCCTCGACCTGCCGCGCATGGTGCCACCTGCGCCCTTCGGCCACGGCACGCGTGCGCACCGCCTGCAGCAGTGTCAGCAGCTGGTCTTCGTCGAACGGTTTGGTCAAAAACTCTACGGCCCCGGCACGCATGGCCTGGACGGTCATCGGGATGGTGCCGAAGCCGGTCATGAACACGACCGGCCAGGGCAGCGCCAGCCGGCGCAGCGCGTCTTGTACCTCCAGGCCGCTGGTATCGGGCAGGTGCATGTCCAGCAACAGGCAGGCATAGGGGGTTTCCAGGCGGGCCTCGAACAACGCCTCGGCACTGGCGAACAAATGATGCGGAATGTCCTGCGAGCGCAGCAGGCGGCCTAACGCCGTACGCACCGACGGGTCGTCATCCACCACCAGCACCGGCACGTTCAAGTGCTCATCGAACAACTCGACAGTGTCGGCCACGGCGCACAGCGGCGATTTGCCCAACGCCTCGCCAGGCACCTCGAGGCTGATCTCGGCGGCCAGGCGATAGCCCCGGCGCGGCACGGTCTGGATCAGGCCACGGTCGCCAAAGGCCTTGCGCAGCAAGGACACCTGCACCTGCAGGTTGTTGTCCTCGACCACCGTGCCGGCCCACACCTGGCTGAACAGCTCGTCCTTGCCGACCACCCGGCCCTTGGCCTTGATCAGCGTCGCCAGCACCTCGAAGGCACGCCCGCCCAACAGGATCGGCTTGCCATCAACAAAGGCTTCGCGCCGCTCCAGCGACACCTGGGCATTACCTATTCGGATCATGGCTTCCTCGCGCGGGCATGGGCGTTTCCCAGCCCCGGGCAGCCTAGGCCAGCGTACGCCTTCAGACAATTATCCCGAGGGATAGGTTGGCCCGAGGACTATACAAAAGCCCGCCAGCCCCCAGGGGACGATAACGGACAACAGCGTACCCGTTCCTGCCAAGCAGTCTGCAGCCCGCATCCGTGCTGGGTTCGCTGCGTATACTCGCGCGTCAGGATGTCGCTAGCAGGGGTGCCTTATGCTCGATGAACGCCTTGCCCACAGGCCCATCGATTACGACCAGTCCGTCGACGAGGGCTGGCTGAACCGGTGCGACATCAGCGCGCTGGGCCAGGAAGGTGAGCTCAGCTACTTCCGCCTGCGCGACCCTGCCACCCACCAGGCCTGGATCGCCGTGCGCGCCCCCCGCGAGGCCCCCGCCGCCTGCCAGCGCCTGGAACGTGACTACCGCCTGCAACTCGACCCGCAGTGGGCGGTGATCCCCTCGGCGTTCGTGCGTTCGGCCGAAGGCCCGCTACTGGTGTACCCGGCCGGCCGCTCCATCGCCGACCTTATCGCAGAAGGCCCAGCAGCCCTGACGCCGTTTCTCGATATTGCGGTAAACGCGGCCACTGCCTTGGCCCAGGCCCACGAACGCAATGTGCTGCACGGCGCGCTGCAGCCCGAACATGTGTGCCTGCACACCAACCAGCGAGTGCGGCTGGGCTGCTTTCGCGCCGACCCGGCGGAGCTGATCAGCGAACAGGGCACCGCGCTCGGCAACTGGGCGTACCTGGCGCCGGAACAGGTCTGCCCACATGGCAGCAGCAGCGACCGACGCACCGACATCTATGCCCTGGGTGCGATCCTCTACCAGCTACTGCTGGGCGAATTGCCGCTGGCCGGACGCGACACCCAGCACTGGCGCCAGCTGCATGCCGGCGTGCAGCCACGAGCGGCCTGCGAAGTGGACAGCAATGTGCCGCAACCTCTCAGCCGGATCCTGGCCAAGGCCTTGGCCAAAGAGCCGGACGCCCGCTACCAGAGTGCGCGCGCCCTGGCGGTGGACCTGGCCCATTGCCAGCGGCAGTGGGCCGCCAGCAAGTCCATGGAGGCCTTCGAACCAGGCTGTGCCGACCCGGTCACGCCCGACCGAGCACGCCTGTATGGCCGCTGCGCCGAGCAAAAGGCCATCGCCCTGCTGCTCAAGGCCCTGCGCCGTGACAGCAAGCCACAGGCCCTGTTCATCAATGGGGCTACCGGCATGGGCAAGTCGAGCCTGGTCGAGGCAGCACTCAAGGCCAACGCCCAGGGTTACTGGGCCACCGGCAAGTGCAGCGGCGTTGCCCAGGCCGTGCCCTACGCGCCCTGGGTCGAAATTCTCGGCGCGCTGACCACCCAGTTGCTGGCCAAGAACAGCCAGGACCTCGACACCCTGCGCCGCGAGATCCTGCGCCGCATCAAGGGCCACGGCCGGCTGCTCGGCAAGCTGGCGCCAGACCTGCAACTGGTCCTCGGCCCCCTGCCCGAATTGCCGGCCAAGCCCACGCGCCTGGCGCTGCAGAAGGAGCTGCGGGCGATCGTCGAATTCCTGCAGGTGTTCAGCCGCCCCGGCCAGCCGCTGGTGCTGTTCTTCGATGACCTGCAGTGGGTAGACGACGCCAGCCAGCAACTGCTGGCGCAACTGCTGGCTCACGCGCCCGGCAACCTGTTGCTGATCTTCGCCCGGCGCAATGATGCGCCAGCCAGCAGCACACCCCTTGCCCTGCCTGCAGCGGTGCGCAGCACCACGCTGAACCTGCGGCCCCTGGCGGTGGGCGCGGTGACCGAGCTGATCGGCGAGCGCTACCATGTCGGCCCCGAGGATGCATTGCAGGTGGCCGAGCTGGTGCACGACAAGACGGCGGGCAACCCGTTCTTCATCAATCAGATTCTCCGGGCCCTGGTCGAAGACCAGCTGTTCACCTTCGACACCCAGGCCATGCGCTGGTCATGGTGCCTGAAGGCCGTGGCCCGCCACCGCTATTCCGACAATGTCGCCGACCTGATGATCCACCGCCTGGCGCGCCTGCCAGAGCCGCAGCGCGACCTGCTGCGAGTGGCCAGCGCGGCGGGCAGCCGCTGCGATGAACGCCTGCTTCAGCAGGTGCTCTCTCAAGTGCCCGGCGAACCGTTGAAAGCCCTGATTGGCGCGGGTTTCCTGCAATCGGGCCAGAACGGCCTGGGCTTCGCTCACGAGCGGGTGATGGAAGCCGCGTACGCTCTCACGCCCGCGCGCGAGCGTGCCCAGCTGCATGCAAATATCGCCCTGGCCATGCGCCAGGCCTGGCCGGGGCGTCTGCACGAGGCACTGTTCGAGCTTGCCAACCAGCTGCAACGCGCCAGCCCATGCGGGTTTGCAGCGGATGACTGCGAAGCGTTCCTGCAGCTTTTACGCGAAGCCGCAGCACGAGCACGCGACGGCGGCGCTTTCGAACAGACAGCTGGCTACCTGCACACGGCCGAGCAGTTGTTGCACCACGGCGCAACGCTGGAAAGCCGCGCCACGCATGGCTTTGCCATCGCCTGCATGGCCACCGAGTGCGACATGCAACTGTCGCGAATGATCGCGGCCGAGGCCCGCATCACTGAATGCCGCCAGCGCGCTCGCTCGGCGTTGGACCAGGCGCGGGTGTGCCGCCTGCAGGCGCTGCTGTGCACCTTGCGCGGCGACTATCAGGCGGCCATCGACAGCGCCATATCCGGCCTGGACTTGCTAGGTATAAGCCCGGTGCGGGGTGTCGACTGGCAACAGGTCGAGGCCAGTCATGCCCATGTACAGGCCTTGGTCGAACAGAAAGGCCGCCACTGCCTGGAGTCGCTGCAGCGCACCGATTCGGAGGAAGTGACGGTTGCCATCAGCCTGCTGGCCACCCTGTCGTCATCGTTTTTTGTAAAGGACGACATCTGCTTCCTGCACCTGGCCAAACTCATGGAGCTGTCGCTGGTGCACGGCGTCGCCCCGGGCAGCACCTACGGCATGGCCTGGTACGGAGTGATGATTGCCGAGCGCTTCGGCGCCTACCATGATGGCCATGCTTGCTGCCTGGCTGCGCTCAAACTGATAGAGCGGCACGGTTTCGACGCTGACTTGACCAGCGCGCTGCTGGCCCTGGACCAGGTAAGCGCCTGGACCTCGCCCATGGAGTTCTCCCGCCGTACCGCGCTGGATGCGGTCGACTCAGGGCGCGTGAGCGGTGACCTGGCGATGAGCTGCTATGCCTGCAACCACCTGGTTTCCGATTCGCTGTTCATGGGCCGCTACCTGCCGGACGTGGTGGAGGAACTGGCGCAAGGCCTGGCCACCGTGCGTCGCTACGGTTACCGCGACATCGAGCAGATCCTGCAGGCCCAGCAAGCGTTCGTCGCCAAATTGAGCGGCACGCCCTGCCCGGCCTCGGCCACAGCCTCGAAATCGCCTACCACGCGGTTCTTCCAGTACCTGATGGCCGGCATGTGCGACTTCTACCTGGGCAATATCCCGCAGGCCATGCGCAACCTGGCACTGGCCGGCGACAACACCTGGGCGGTACCGGCGCACATCAACCTGGCCGACTATCACCTGTTCCGCGGCCTGGCCCTGGGCAGCCCCGAGGCCATTGGCAGCCTTGCCGACAAGCTGCGCGAGCTACACGCCCTGCGCGAGCGCTTCGGCCGCTGGGCCGGCTTCAACCCGGCCACCTTCCGCAACAAGCTGTTGCTGATCGAAGGCGTGATCGCCAAGCTCGAAGGCGACGGCCTGGCCGCCATCCGCTGCTTCGACCAGGCACAGATCGCCGCCACCGCCGCCGGTTTCATCCACGAGCAGGCGCTGGCCCACGAACAGCTGGCCGAGGTATGCATCCCCAGCGGCCTGATCTCCGGCGCCAACCTGCACCTGCGCATCGCCCGCGACTGTTTCCATATCTGGGGCGCGACCGGCAAGGTGCACCAGCTGGAGGCTTTGCACCCGTTCCTGCGCACCCAGCCGATCCAGGAAAGCCACCGCGCCACCCACCAGGCCAAGCTCGACCTGGAAGCCGGCATCGAGGCAGCACGGGCGCTGTCCGAGGAAGTGCTGCTCGAGGGCCTGATCGAAACCCTGATGGGCCAGCTGACCCAGCATTCTGGCGCCGACCACGGTGCGCTGCTGATCGTCAGCGGTGCCGAATTCCAGATGGCGGCCCTCGCCTACATCGACGACGCCGGGCTGCACGTGAGCATGGACGACTGCCAGAAGTTCATGACCCAGGCGCCGCTGTCGATCATCAACGCCACCATGCGCACCAAGAAGCCCCTGGTGCTCAACGATGCCCAGAGCGATTGCCCCGAGGCCTTCCGCCAGCAGTTGCAGGCGCGCAAGGCCCGTTCGGTGCTGTGCCTGCCGCTGGTGATCCAGGGCGTGCTTATCGGCCTGATGTACCTGGAAAACCGCCTGGTCCCGAACCTGTTCGGCAGCCAGCGCCTGGCCATGCTGGAAATCCTCGCCTCGCAGGCGGCGGTGTCGCTGCAAACCGCCAAGTTCTACACACGCCTGGCCGAAGACAACCAGACCCGCGCCCAGATGGAGGCCGAGTTGCGCCGCTCCCGCGCGGAGTTGGCGCGCACGGCGCACCTGCAGGTGATGAACGAGCTGTCCGCGTCCATCGCCCACGAGATCAGCCAGCCGCTGCTGGGCATCGCCTCCAACGCCGCTGCCAGCCTGCGCTGGCTGAAGCGCGCCAAGCCCGACCTGGAAGAGGCCATTGCCGGCCTGGAAGACATCCGCAACGACAGCGAACGGGCCGCCAACATCGTGCGTGCACTGCGCTCGCTGGCCAAGCAGTCACCGATGCAGCTCAAGGTAGTGAAGCTGGACGAACTGATCCGCGAAGTGGTGCGCCTGACCTCGGCCGATGCCGCCAAGGGCACGGTGGACGTGCAGATGCGCTTGCAGGCGGGGGTGAGCGTGATGGCCGACCCGGTGCAGTTGCAGCAGTTGGTGTTCAACCTGATTACCAATGGCCTGGAGGCGCTGGCGGGGTATCGCAGCGATGGGGTGCTGCGGATTGCGTCGGCGGTGGTCGGGGATGGGGTGGAAATCTGCGTGGACGACAACGGGCCGGGGATCGCAGCGGATGAGCGCGAGCGAGTGTTCGATGCGTTTCATACCACCAAGATCGGCGGCATGGGGATGGGCTTGGCGATCTGCAACTCGGTGGTGCAGGCCCATGGTGGGCAGTTGCAGGCGCTGGGGTCAGAGCTGGGGGGGTGTCGGATTCGCTTTACGCTGCCTGTGAATCCTTCTTGAGCCTGTACCGGCCCTTTCGCGCGTGAACCCGCTCCCACAGGGATAGGGCACAGCCTGAGAACTGCACGGTTCCTGTGGGAGCGGGTTCACCCGCGAAAGGGCCGGTACAGGCTTACATCAACGGGCGCTCAGGGCCGCATAGCTGTTCATCAGGTTGCGGTAGTTGGGAATGCGCTGCGACAGCAGGTTACCCAACCCTTCGATGTCATTGCGCCAGTCGCGGTGCAGCTCACAGGCCACCGAGAACCAGTTCATCATCTGTGCACCCGCCTGGGTCATGCGCACCCAGGCCGCCTGCTGCACGGTTTCGTTGAAGGTGCCGGAAGCATCGGTCACCACGAACACTTCAAAACCTTCCGCCAGCGCCGACAAGGTCGGGAACGCCACGCACACATCGGTCACTACGCCAGCGATGATCAGCTGCTTGCGGCCAGTGGCCTTGATCGCCTTGACGAAGTCTTCGTTGTCCCAGGCGTTGATCTGGCCAGGGCGGGCAATGTACGGCGCATCCGGGAACATCTCTTTCAGCTCGGGCACCAGCGGGCCGTTCGGGCCTTGCTCGAAGCTGGTGGTGAGAATGGTCGGCAGGCCGAAGAACTTGGCCAGGTCGCCCAGGGCCAGCACGTTGTTCTTGAACTCGTTGGGCGAGAAGTCCTGCACCAGTGAAATCAGGCCGGTCTGGTGGTCGACCAGCAGCACCACGGCGTCGTCTTTGTTCAGGCGCTTGTAATCGGGTTGGCTCATCGGGGTGACTCCTTGGGTTGGGAAAACGGGCCGGCACTGTCCACAAGGGGCTATACCGGCGGATAGGTTCGGCTTAAGGATGGGCCTGCGCCTGGCGCCAGGCCTTGGGCGGCTGGCCGACCAGGCGGCTGAAGGCACGGGTGAAATGGGCCTGGTCGCAGAAGCCGCATTCCAGGCTCACGTGGGTGATCGGCGCCTCGGTGGCGAGCAGGCGCTTGGCCTTTTCCATGCGTGCCAGCAGGCGCCAGGCCTGGGGCGAGAGGCCGGTGTTGACCTTGAATGCGCGGGAGAAGTGGCTGCGGGTGAGGTTGCATACCCCGGCGATTTCGATGATCGACAACGGGCTGTGCAACATCAGTTCCTTGGCCTGGCGCAACCGTGCTGGCGTCAGTGCGCCGGGGGGTTGCAGCGGTGCTTGGGGCGTCCCGGGGTGCATGGCGACTCTCCTGTTCAATGCAGAAAGTCTCGCCCCCGGCACATGACAAAGTCCTGAGCCAAACCTGAATTGTTGTTAATTACGCGCTGCTGGCCCTGGCTGTTTTACCGATACCTTAAGATGCGTTTCGTATTCAGCTTCAGGCCGCCAGTGGCGGCCGGCATTCAAGGCAAAAGAGCCATGCAGGAAAAACCCGCCCACCGCACCGTGGCCATGGTGCTGTTCAATGATGTGCTGTTGCTGGACGTGACCGGGCCCATGGACGCGTTTGCCATTGCTAACCGCTTCCTTCCTGCCGAGCGGAAGTACCGGCTGCTGACCCTGGCCGAAGG
This sequence comes from Pseudomonas sp. LSJ-87, assembly GCF_032971465.1. Taxonomy (NCBI): domain Bacteria; kingdom Pseudomonadati; phylum Pseudomonadota; class Gammaproteobacteria; order Pseudomonadales; family Pseudomonadaceae; genus Pseudomonas; species Pseudomonas sp. LSJ-87. The sequence goes on from NZ_JAWJYQ010000001.1 coordinate 420,018, forward strand.
GCAGGCAGCGGTGCGCGGCTCCTGCGGGTTGAAAGTGGTAGCCGACCTGCGTCTGGAGGATTTGCCGGAAGCCGTCGACCTGTTGCTGGTGCCAGGCGGCCCGGGGGCCTATGACATTGCCCTGCCAGGCATCGAGCGCTGGCTGCCCCAGGCCGTGCGCCAGGCCAAACGCTTTGGTGCCATCTGCACGGGGGTATTCCTGCTGGGCCGGGCCGGGCTGCTGGACGGCTATCGCTGCACCACCCACTGGAACTACGTGGAGCGCCTGGCACAGGCGTTCCCCGAGGCGAAGGTCGAGACCGAACAGATCTACGTGATCGACCGCTGCCTGATTACCTCGGGCGGGATCACCGCTGGCATCGACCTGGCACTGGCGGTGGTGGCCGAAGACCACGGCAAGGCGTTGGCCCTGGAAGTGGCCAAGGTGCTGCTGGTCGCCCGCCATCGCCAGGGTGGGCAGACACCCTACGGGCCACTGCTGGCGGCTGTACCGCGGGATGATTCGCCGATTGCCCGGGTGCAGGCGTATATCGTCGACCATATCGAGCAAGCCTTCACCGTGCAGAAGATGGCCGACCTGGTGGCCATGAGCGGGCGCAACTTCGCCCGCACCTTTCAGCGCGAGGTGGGCATCACGCCGCTGCAGTACTTGCAGAACGCACGCATCGACCGCGCGCGCAAACTGCTGGAAGGCACCGACCTGCCGTTGAAGGTAGTGGCGGCGCAGTGCGGGTTTGGCAGTGACCGGCATTTGCGCAAGGTGTTCTGCGAGCGGATTGGCATGACGCCGGCGCAGTATCGGGCGCAGTTTGGTGGCAGTTGAGTATGCAGATTTCCTGTGCCGGCCTCTTCGCGGGTGAACCCGCTCCCACAGGTGTTGCGCAGGCTTGAAGACACCGCTGTACCTGTGGGAGCGGGTTCACCCGCGAAGAGGCCAGCACGATTGTCACCTGATTCAGGACAATGTGTCTTCCTCACAGCAGATTGTCTGGCACTCCCACATTCCCCAGAATTGTCCGCCAAACTGATCTAACGCTGCCCCGGCAGCTCATGGAGTACGAGCCAATGCCACACGAAGGCAGCCTTCTGCAAACCGCGGTGATCTTCCTGCTCGCCGCTGTCCTCGCCGTCCCCCTGGCCAAGCGCCTGCATCTGGGGGCCGTGCTCGGTTACCTGCTCGCCGGCGTGATCATCGGCCCGCAGGCGCTGGGCCTGATCCGCGACACCGAAAGCGTGGCGCACATTTCCGAGCTGGGCGTGGTCCTGCTGCTGTTCATCATCGGCCTCGAGCTGTCGCCCAAGCGCCTGTGGCTGATGCGCAAGTCCGTATTCGGCGTCGGTACCGCCCAGGTGCTGCTGACCGGTGCGCTGATCGGCGCCATCGCCCTGTTCGGCTTCAGCCAGACGCTACCGGCGGCCATCGTGCTCGGTCTGGGCCTGGCGCTGTCGTCCACCGCCCTTGGCCTGCAGAGCCTGGCCGAAAGCAAGCAGCTCAACGCCCCGCATGGCCGCCTGGCGTTCGCCATCCTGCTGTTCCAGGACATCGCCGCCATCCCACTGATCGCATTGGTTCCGCTACTGGCCGCCAGTGGCCCGGACACCAGCCACGGCGACAGCCTGGAGCATGGCCTGAAGGTGTTCGCCAGCATCGCCGTGGTCATCGTCGGTGGCCGCTACCTGCTGCGCCCGGTGTTCCGCACCGTGGCCCGCACCGGCCTGCCGGAAGTGTCCACCGCCACCGCGCTGCTGGTTGTGATCGGCACTGCCTGGCTGATGGAAGAAGCCGGCATTTCCATGGCCCTGGGTGCCTTCCTCGCCGGCCTGCTGCTGGCCGACTCGGAATACCGCCACGAGCTGGAATCGCAGATCGAACCGTTCAAGGGCCTGCTGCTGGGGCTGTTCTTCATCAGCGTCGGCATGGGCGCCAACCTGCGCCTGCTGCTGGAAATGCCTTTGGTGGTGCTGGGCCTGACCCTGCTGCTGGTGGCCGTGAAGCTGGTACTGCTGATCGGCGTCGGGCGCCTGGCCGGTGGCCTGAACAGCGCCAGTGCCCTGCGCTTGGGCATGGTGCTGGCTGCCGGTGGCGAATTTGCCTTCGTGGTGTTCAAGCTGGGCAAGGACCAAGGCTTGTTCGACACCCAGACCTACGACCTGCTGCTGATGACCATCACCCTGTCGATGGCCATTACCCCGCTGCTGATGATTGGCTGCGCACACGCCCTCAAGCGTCCGCAACCGGCGCGTGAAGTGCCGGAGCATTACAAGCAGATCCAGGCTGACACGCCACGGGTGGTGATCGTCGGCATGGGCCGCATGGGCCAGATCGTCGCGCGCATCCTGCGGGCACAGAAGATTCCGTTCATTGCCCTGGAAACCTCGGTGGACACCATCGAGATGACCCGTATGTTCGAGCAGGTACCCGTGTTCTACGGCGACCCACTGCGCCCCGAGGTGCTGCATGCCGCCAAGGTGGGCGAGGCGGAATACTTCATCATCACCATCGATGACCCGGAAGCCGCCATTCACACGGCGGAACGGGTGAAACGCCTGTACCCACACCTGAAAGTGCTGGCCCGCGCGCGTAACCGCCAGCATGTGCACAAGTTGGCGGATGTCGGCGCCGAGCCGATTCGCGAGACGTTCTACTCCAGCCTGGAGATGACCCGCCGGGCATTGGTGGGGTTGGGGTTGAGCGAGGCGCAGGCGGCGGACCGGATTGCGCGGTTTACCCAGCATGACGAAGAAGTGCTGGTGGCCCAGGGGCAGGTGCGTGATGACCGGGCCAAGGTGATGCAGACGGCCAAGGAGGCCCGGGCGGAGTTGGAGCGGTTGTTTGATTCGGATGCGGATTGAGCTATCAGGCAAACACTAGCCGTACTATTTGCGGGTGCTCACGGTGCGCGGCCTGCCAGAGATCATAAGCAGCCTGCTCCGCAAGATACTGGTGGGCATCACCGAGGCCCGCCAACTCAAGGCGATAAGCAAGGTCGGCTGATATGGCGGCGCGCCCGTTAAGAACGGTGGACAACTGCCCTCGCGAGTAGCCGAGGTGTCGAGCCAGCCCCGATACGCTCATGCCAATCGCAGGTAACACGTCTTCACGGAGGGACTCGCCAGGGTGGGGCGGATCGAACATAGCCATGATTTCAGCTTCCTAGTGGTAATCCAGATAATCGACAAGCTCCACGTCTGTACCAACGAAGCGGAACACCAGACGCCAATTGCCCGAGACATTCACTGCCCAAAAGCCATCCAGCTTTCCATGCAGGGGATGAAGCCGGTTACCAGGGCGATTCATATTTGAAGGCGTCTGCGCTACTTCAAGTGAAGCGAGTAAGCGCCGCAAACGGGCAACATGATCTGCCCGCACTCCTGATGAGTCGCCTTGCTGATGAAGTAGCCTCAGGCCTTTGTGCCTGAAGCTTCGTATCATTGGAGATCAAGTGTAAGGTCAAGCCTTACACTTTTCAAGTTAGCATTGGGAACGTACATAGACATACTCCTGAATGATTTCCGGGTTGCCCAGTTTGTTCCTGACCACTCGCTTTGGCGCCGTCTGACGCTCCGATCTGCGCGTAAGAAATTTCCCAAAAAAGATGCCCGTCAGAAGCAAATCGCCCACATGGCCCCTCGCGTGCCATCACTACAAGTCGGTCTGGTGCAATCTTGGAAGAGAAGGCTTGGCCACGATTAGCAGCGTGCGGAATTAAAACGCAGACGTCTCAGCAGCCTCCTACTTACCTGCGAGTCATTTCCTACTCAGGCACACCGTCTGAAGATTTATCCTACGCACCGTGTCGAAGCCCGTCTGATTGTCCGGGGAAAGCCTGCTCTCTAGGCTTGCCGGGTCGCTGTCGGTTCAGCGATCGGGTGTGGAAACCCGGCAGGTAAATCGGAATAGCTGTTGTCATGGCAGCTGCGCGCGGGAGGCCGAATGGCCTGCCGGGGTTCCGATAGCCTGGCTTTCCACCCCGCGTGCAGCCGCCACCCTTCGCGTGGAAACGGATGGTGCCGGCCAACCTCTATCGGAGTTTGGCTATGAAAAAAATTGTCCCCAATCCACCTCTTCCCGACACCAAAGAGCGCGCTTTCAGCCGCTGCGATGCCGGCCATCCACCTTTGTTCACAGTAAACCCAGGCGTCTCTGCCCACGACGCCCTGGTGCATGTCGCCCAGTACCTGCGTGGTGCCTACGATTGTGGCTACAAAGCCCTGGAACACCTGGATGAAACCGGCAAGAGCCTGTTCTGGAGCAACCTGAATGCGCTCGAAATGGCAGAAGGATTGGTTGAGGCATTGCTGGATGGGATTGAGTCGCAGCCCATGAATTGATGTTGTCCTTGCTGGCCTCTTCGCGGGTAAACCTGCTCCCACAAGGATCACCACAGGCGCTGAAACTGTGCAGTACCTGTGGGAGCGGGTTTACCCGCGAAAGGGCCAGCGCAGCAAACAAAAAAGGCCAGCTCCCTACAGAGGAAGCCGGCCTTTTTGCATTCAACTAACGGGCTGTTACTTACCCGCAGTCAGCGCGTTGTAGCTGGTAATCAGGTTGCGATAATCCGGAATGTGGTTGGAGCACAGCGCCGCCAGCCCTTCGATGTCGTTGCGCCAGTCGCGGTGCAGCTCACAGGCCACGCCGAACCAGGTCATCATTTGCGCGCCGGCGCGGCTCATGCGGTCATGGGCAGCATCGCGGGTCATTTCGTTGAAGGTGCCGGAAGCATCGGTCACCACGAACACTTCGAACTCCTCTTCCAGGGCCGACAGCGCCGGGAACGCTACACAGACCTCAGTCACCACGCCGGCAATGATCAGCTGTTTCTTGCCAGTGGCCTTCACCGCCTTGACGAAGTCTTCATTGTCCCAGGCGTTGATCTGGCCTGGGCGGGCGATGTACGGGGCGTCCGGGAACAGGGCTTTCAGCTCTGGTACCAGCGGGCCGTTGGGGCCTTGCTCGAAGCTGGTGGTGAGGATGGTCGGCAGGTTGAAGAACTTGGCCAGGTCGGCCAGGGCCAGCACGTTGTTCTTGAACTTGTCCGGCTCGATGTCACGGACCAGGGACAGCAGGCCAGCCTGGTGGTCGACCAGCAGGACAGCGGCGTCGTCTTTGTTCAGGCGGTTGTAGGTGAATTTGCTCATGGTCTGTGCTCCTAAGGGTTATGAATTTTTCAGCATTCGGGGGTGTTTCGCGTTGATGGGCACAGATTAAAATCATCACCTTTGTGGCGGTAGATAGCAGAATTTGGCTTTAGCGTTCCGTTTTATGAACGATAGATTTGTAGGGGCTGTGCCGGCCTCTTCGCGCGTAAACCCGCTCCCACAGGGATGGCGCCGGGCTTGGGCTCTGTGCAGTACCTGTGGGAGCGGGTTTACCCGCGAAAGGGCCGGCACAGGCAACCAAGTACCTGGAGACCGATCATTGGAAGACCTCAACTCCCTCTACTACTTCACCCAGGTAGTCGAACACGGCGGCTTCGCCCCGGCTGGCCGGGCGCTGGACATGCCCAAGTCGAAGCTCAGCCGGCGCATCGCCGATCTCGAAGACCGACTGGGCGTGCGCCTGCTGCACCGCACCAGCCGCCATTGTTCGCTCACCGAGATCGGCCAGGCCTACTACAACCGCTGCCTGGCCATGCGCGTGGAGGCCGAGGGCGCGGCGGAGATCATCGAGCGCAACCGCAGCGAACCGCGCGGTCTGGTGCGTATCAGTTGCCCGACCACCCTGCTCAATTCCTGGGTCGGGCCGATGCTGACCCGCTACATGCTCAAGTACCCGCAGGTGGAGCTGTTCATCGAGAGCACCAACCGCCGCGTCGACCTGCTGCACGAGGGTTTCGACATCGCCCTGCGGGTGCGCTTTCCGCCGCTGGAGAACACCGACATGGTGATGAAGGTACTGAGCAACAGTACCCAGTGCCTGGTCGGCCAGCCGCAGTACCTGGAGCAGTTGCCCAAGGGCTTCGACCCGCAGCTACTCGGCACGCTGCCGAGCCTGCATTGGGGCAGCGCCCAGCGTGAGTACCAATGGGAGCTGTTCCAGGGTGAGGACAGCAGCCGCAGCATCGTCATCCCGCACACACCGCGTATGGTGACGGACGACCTGTTCGCCCTGCGCCATTTCGTGGTGGCCGGGGTGGGTATTGCGCACCTGCCGCGGGTGGCGGTGCGTGAAGACCTGGCGGCGGGGCGGCTGGTGGAGTTGTTGCCGGAATGGCACCCGCGTTGCGGCATCGTGCATGCGATCTTCCCGTCGCGGCGGGGGTTGCTGCCGTCGGTGCGGGCGCTGATCGATCACCTGGCCGAAGAATTCGCCATCAGCGACATGGCTTGAGCCGGTTGCCGCCTGTGCCGGCCTCTTCGCGGGTAAACCCGCTCCCACAGGGTCACCACTAGCTCCAAGGCCTGTGCAGTACCTGTGAGAGCAGGTCACCACTAGCCCCAGGGCTTGTGCAGTATCTGTGAGAGCAGGTCACTACTAGCCCCAGGGCTTGTGCAGTACCTGTGAGAGCAGGTCACCACTAGCTCCAAGGCCTGTGCAGTACCTGTGGGAGCGGGTTTACCCGCGAAGAGGCCGGCACAGGCAAAACCAGCCAGAGCACACACATACAAGACCCCTGGCCCATCCTTCATCCACATTCCCGGATCATCCCTCCCGGAGCCCTCATGATCCGCGCCACTCACGGACCAGGCCGCGCCCTGCTCGCCACCCTCGCCCTGTGCCCGGCGCTCAGCCAGGCCGAAGAGCCCGGCTGGTCGCTGCTCAGCCGCAACTACTTCCTGCACAGCGACTTCCGCTCGCCCTCCGGCAGTGGCCAGAACTACCGCCAGGAATGGGCCCAGGGCTTCATTGGCGAAATCCGCTCCAGCTTCACCGAGGGCGCACTCGGCGTCGGCATCGATGCCCATGGTTTTCTCGGCCTCAAGCTGGACGGCGGCCGCGGCCATGCCGGCACCGGCCTGCTGCCACGCGACAGCGATGGCCGCGCCGAGTCCGACTACTCCAGCGCCGGCGCCGCACTCAAGCTGCGCCTGGGCAACACCCAACTGCGCTACGGCGAAATGACCGTGGAAACCCCGGTGTTCGACACCAGCGACAAACGCCTGCACCCGGAGTACGCCACCGGCTGGTTCCTGGACAACACCGACCTGCCCGACTGGCGCCTGCAGGCCGGGCACTTCACCGCCTTCAACAACCAGGACAACAGCTCCAGCCATGATGACTTCAGCGGCTACGGAGCTACCACCGACAACCGTGCCATCAGCCTGGCCGGCGCCGCGTTCGCACCCGACGGGCCATTTGGTGGCGCACTGTACGCAGGCCAGCTGGAGGACACCTGGCGCCAGGCCTACCTCAACCTGAACCTGGCCGAGGGCAACTGGCGCCTGGACGGCAACCTGTACAAGACCCGCGACACCGGCAATGCCAGTGCCGGGGCAATCGACACCCTCGCCTACAGCCTGCTGGCCAGGTACAGCTTCGGCGCCCAGGCGCTGAGCCTGGCCTACCAGAAGGTCGAGGGCGATACCCCGTTCGACTTCGTCGGCGGCGACTCCATCTACCTGGCCAACTCGATCAAGTACGCCGATTTCAACGGCCCCGGCGAGCGCTCGTGGCAACTGCGCTACGACCTCGACTTCGCCACCCTCGGCGCCCCCGGCCTGACCCTGATGGGCCGCTACGTCAGCGGCCGTGGCATCGACGGCAGCCATGCCCCGGCAGGCGGCGCCTATGTGGGCCAGTACGGCGACGGCGGCAAGCACTGGGAGCGCGACATCGACCTGAAATACGTGGTGCAGTCGGGCGCCGCCAAGGACCTGAGCCTGTCGTTTTCCCACGTCAGCCACCGCGCCAACCAGGCCCAGGCCGGCGATGACATCGACCGGATCTACCTGATCATCGAATACCCACTCAAAGGCAGCTTCTGACATGAGCACGACCCCTTCAGGCGCCTGGAGCCCATTGCGCAACGCCACCTTCCGCATGCTGTGGATCGCCACCATCGCTTCCAACATCGGCACCTGGATGCACGAGGTGGGCGCCGGCTGGCTGATGACCACGCTGTCGGCCAGCCCGTTGCATGTGGCCCTGATCCAGGTAGCCGGCTCGCTACCGATGTTCTTCCTCGCACTGCCGGCCGGCGCGGCGGCGGATATCGTCGACAAGCGCCGCTACCTGTTGCTGGTGCAACTGTGGATGTCTACGGTGGCCGTGGTTCTGGCGGCCCTGACCCTGCTCGGGCTGATGAACGTCACCCTGCTGCTGGTGCTTACCCTGGCGCTGGGCATCGGCACGGCACTGATGATGCCGGCCTGGAGCGCGCTGACACCGGAGCTGGTGGGCAAGGACGACCTGGCCAACGCGGTGGCGCTTTCCAGTGTCGGGATCAACGTGTCGCGCGCCATCGGCCCGGCTTTGGCGGGCGTGGTGGTGAGCATGGTCGGCCCGTGGCTGACCTTCGCCCTGAATGCCATCTCGTTCGCCGGGGTAATCCTGGTGCTGTTCCTGTGGAAGCGCGAGGTGAAGGAGCCACTGCTGCCGGCCGAGCGCTTCGTCGGCGCCATGCGCACCGGGCTGCGTTTCGCGCGCAGTGCCAAGCCCTTGCAGGCGGTGATATTGCGCGCCTTGGCATTCTTTTTCTGCGCCAGCGCCGGCACCTCGCTGCTGCCGTTGATCGTGCGTGGCGAGATGCATGGCACCGCCGCCGATTTCGGCCTGCTGCTGGCGGCCATCGGCATCGGCGCGGTGGCCGGCGCCACCTTGCTGCCACGCCTGCGCGAACGCATCAGCCGCGACCGCCTGGTGCTGCTGGCCAGCCTGCTGTATGCCCTGTTCCTGCTGGCCCTGGCGCTGGTGCGCGACTTCTATGTGCTGCTGCCGGCAATGCTGCTCAGCGGCGCGGCGTGGATTGCCGTGCTGTCCAACCTGCAGGTGGCGGCGCAGACCTCGGTGCCAGCCTGGGTACGGGCGCGGGCGCTGTCGGTGTACATCCTGATCTTCTTTGGTGCCATGGCCGGTGGCGGGTTGCTGTGGGGCACGCTGGCCAGCCATGCAACCATCACCTTGAGCCTGCTGCTGGCCGCAGGAGGCCTGGCACTGGGCACGCTGCTGACCTGCAAGGTGACGCTGCCGGAAACCGCAGCCGAGGAGCTGACGCCGTCACTGCATTGGCCGGTGCCGCTGCTGAGCGACGACATGGACAAGGAAAGCGGGCCGGTGATGGTCACCGTGGAATACCACATCGACCCGGCCAAGGCCGAGGCGTTCCAGCAGGCAGCGCGGGAGCTGGAGGCGATGCGCAAGCGCAATGGCGCGTTGTCGTGGGGGTTGATGCGCGACAGTGCGGACCCGGCGTTGTGGCTGGAGTTCTTCTTCGAGGAATCGTGGCTGGAGCATTTGAGGCATCACCACCGGGTAACCCGGGGTGAGCTGAAGATCGAGGCCAGGGTGCGGATGCTGCAGACCGATGGGGTGGAAGTGAAGATTCGGCATCTGTTGGCTGGAGCTGAGCACAAGGCTCACCATTGATGTTGGCCTCTCCGGCCCTATCGCCGGCAAGCCAGCTCCCACAAGGTCTCCACAGGTCCTGAGGGCTGTGCAGTACCTGTGGGAGCTGGCTTGCCGGCGATAGGGCCAGCACAGAAGGAACAAAAAAGGGGGCCAATAACTGGCCCCCTTTTTCACATCAGCTCAGCTTAGAAAGCAAAGCACGAACAACCCAACGCCCCCCAGAAGCCCTGGAAGTCATTCACCGGCACACTCGAATGCCGTGCCTTCTCATGGCTGTGCGCATGCACCCCGCAAGGCCCGACACACTGGTGCGCCACCGCTGCCAGCGACGGCGTGCCCACGCGCCAGTGGCCCGGCACCTTGGTCACCGGCGACCACTCCGGCAGCACCGGCACCTGGGGCGGGCCGAGCTTGTCGAATTCCGCCGCGCCATACACCACCTTGCCGTCGACCACCGTCAGCACCGACTCGATGCCCTTGATCGCCTCCTCATCAACACCGAAGAAGTCCAGCGACAGCGCCGCCAGGTCGGCCAGCTGGCCCACCTTGATCTGGCCTTTCTTGCCCTGCTCGCTGGAGAACCAGGCGCTGCCCTGGGTGAACAGCTGCAGCGCGGTGTCACGGCTGAGGCCTTCCGGGTACAGTTCCATGCCACCGACGGTCTTGCCGCTGACCAGCCAGTACAGCGAAGTCCACGGGTTGTAGCTGGACACGCGAGTGGCGTCGGTACCGGCGCCCACCGGCACGCCCATGTCGAGCATGCGCTTGATTGGCGGGGTCTGCTCGGCAGCCTTGGCACCGTAGCGGTCGACAAAATACTCACCCTGGAAGGCCATGCGGTCCTGGATGGCGATACCGCCTCCCAGCGCACGCACACGCTCGATGTTCTGCGGGGTGATGGTTTCGGCGTGGTCGAAGAACCACGGCAGGCCATTGAACGGGATATCGCGGTTGACCTTCTCGAACACGTCGAGCATGCGCGTGATCGATTCGTTGTAGGTGGCATGCAGGCGGAACGGCCAGCGCTGTTCGACCAGGTGGCGTACCACCGGCTCCAGTTCTTGTTCCATGGTTTGCGGCAGGTCCGGGCGCGGTTCGAGGAAGTCCTCGAAGTCGGCGGCGGAGAACACCAGCATCTCGCCGGCGCCATTGTGGCGCAGGAAGTCGGTACCGCTGTGCAGCTTGACGCTGGAGGTCCACTTGCGGAAGTCGTCCAGCTCTTCCTTGGGCTTCTGGGTGAACAGGTTGTAGGCAATGCGCACGGTCAGCTGGTTGTTGTCGGCCAGCTCCTGGATCACCTGATAGTCGTCCGGGTAGTTCTGGTAGCCACCACCGGCATCGATGGCGCTGGTCAGGCCCAGGCGGTTGAGCTCGCGCATGAACTGGCGGGTGGAGTTGACCTGGTATTCCAGCGGCAGCTTCGGCCCCTTGGCCAGGGTGGCGTAGAGGATCATCGCGTTGGGGCGGGCGATGAGCATGCCGGTCGGGTTGCCGAACTTGTCACGCTGGATCTCGCCGCCCGGCGGGTTGGGCGTGTCCTTGGTGTAGCCGACGGCCTTGAGCGCGGCGCGGTTGAGCAGTGCGCGGTCATACAGGTGCAGCAGGAATACCGGGGTGTCAGGTGCGGCCTGGTTGATTTCCTCCAGGGTGGGCATGCGTTTTTCGGCGAACTGGAACTCGTTCCAGCCACCGACCACGCGCACCCACTGCGGGGTCGGCGTACGCGCAGCCTGGTCCTTGAGCATGCGCAGGGCATCGGCCACCGAAGGCACGCCTTCCCAGCGCAGCTCCAGGTTGTAGTTCAGGCCACCACGGATCAGGTGCAGGTGCGAGTCGTTCAGGCCAGGGATGACCGTGCGCTGCTTGAGGTCGATGATCTGCGTGGTGGCGCCCTTGTGGGCCATGGCTTCGGCGTCGTTGCCCACGGCGATGAAACGGCCATCCTTGATGGCGACAGCGGTCGCGGTGGGCTTTTCACGATCAACGGTGTGCAGTTTGCCGTTGAACAGAATCAGGTCGGCGGTCATGGAACCTCCTTGGGTGGATGCGTGAGCGGAACCGGCGGAACCGGTAAAAGGCAATGCGGACCAGAGCGCGCCGGCGGCACCGAGCACGGTACTGGTGGCGAGGAACTGGCGACGGGTCTTGTCGTTGCGGTCCTGGGACATGGGGTTCTCCGTCTGGTGCGGCAGCGGGCAGGCGCAACTGCGGAGCATGCCGGTTGGTGTAGGGGCAAGGCTTGGATGGATGTGCGGTGGGTTGTTGAAGGTTAGCCCTGTTCAGCATTTGTGCTGCCTGGGCTGGCCTCTTCGCGGGTGAACCCGCTCCCACAGGGACACCACCGGCCTTGAAGACTGTGGTATCCCCTGTGGGAGCGGGCGCGCCCGCGAATGCCCCAGCACAGTTACTTCTGAAGGAACGCCAGCAAGTCTTGGTTGAGTTGCTGTGCATGGGTCACCGCAAACCCGTGCGGCGCCCCCGCGTACACCTTCAGCTCAGCCCCGCGAATCAGCTCCGCCGCCCGCTTGCCGGTGCTCTCGAACGGCACGATCTGGTCGTCGTCACCGTGGATCACCAGGGTTGGCACATCGATCTTGGCCATATCCGGGCGGAAGTCGGTTTCGGAGAACGCGGTCACGCAATCCAGGGTGCCCTTGATCGATGCCATCAGCGCAATGTTCAGGGTCTGGGTCTGCACACCCTGGGACACCTGCTGCCCATGGTTGATGCCATAGAACGGCGCGGCGAAATCGGCGATGAACTGCGCCCGGTCGGCACGCAGGCCGGCGCGGATACCCTCGAACACCGACAGGTCGACACCTTCAGGGTTGTCGTCACGCTTGCCGAACACCGGCGTCACCGCGCCCAGCAGCACCAGCCCGGCCACCCGCTCGCTGCCGTGGCGGGCGATGTAGCGGCTGACGTCGCCGCCACCCATCGAGAAGCCCACCAAGGTCACGTCGCGCAGGTCGAGGTGTTCGATCAGCTGGGCGATGTCATCGGCGAAGGTGTCGTAGTCGTAGCCATTCCATGGCTGGCTCGAACGGCCGAAACCACGGCGGTCGAAGGCGATGGCGCGGTAGCCGCGGCTGGCCAGGAATTCCATCTGCGAATCCCACATGTCGGCATCCAGTGGCCAGCCGTGGCTGAACAGCACAGGTTTGCCGCTGCCCCAGTCCTTGAAGTAGATCGAAGTGCCATCGCGGGTAACGAACGTGCTCATGTCGGTATCTCCTTGAAAATGTCGAGGTAAAGGCCTGGCTCAGCCACGCAGCCAGTTGGCGCAGCGGCGGGTTACCCAAGGCATGATGTAGAACACCACGGGCAGGATGACGAACAGGTTGACGATCAGGTTGCTGGTGATCGCGCCACCCAGCTGCGGGAAGCGTGCGAACAGCGGCGCCAGCAGTTGTGGAATGATCATGGTCATCGGGCAGATCACCAGGTAGGTCAGCAGCGCCTGCTTCCAGCGCGGCGGTTGCGCTGCGGTGGTGCTCGGCGGGGTGAACCAGAATTCCGGGTCGTCGTGCACCTGGGTATGGTCACCGCCCTCGAGCAGCGGCAGTACTTCGCTGACCAGTGTCTGGCGCTCGGCCGAGTTGACCCAGGCTTGCAGCAGGCTGGCATCGGCGAAGCGCACCACGGTGGTGAAATGCAGCCCGCCGTCGTCAGGGCGGATGACGTTGACGTCCAGGTGCCCCGGCTGGCGGCGCGCGGTGCTGACCGTGCGCTTGAGCCATGCTTCGTAGGCCGCCAGCGAAGTGGCGCGAACCTTGTGCTGGATGACCAGGGTCACAACGTTGCGGTTGTCTTGGGGTGTGGTGTTCATCGGCGTTCCTTGGGATGAGCTTGCCCGCATCCACTGTGCAACGGCGGACGGGCGCTGGATTGGACAGGTGTGCTGCCTTGGCGGGCACCGGCTGGCGGTGCCCGTGCATGTGGAGAAGATTAAAACCATGACCTTTCTGGCGGTAGATAGCGGTTTTTGGCTCTAGCGTTCTGTTTTATGAACGATGGTTTTGCATGGGCTCGACCGGCCCTTTCGCGGCTAAAGCCGCTCCCACAGGGATTGCGCTGGATTTGAATCGTGCGCAGTACCTGTGGGAGCGGCTTTAGCCGCGAATAAGCCGGCACAGGCCCCATTGCCTGCCCGGCCAACCTGCTCTATTACTACCCACAGCCCTCCCCTCACCCGAGACCACCATGCTGGCGTTCATCCAGTCATACCCGTTGTTGCTCGGCACCGCCCTGATCCTGCTCGACCTCGTGCTCTGGCAACTGATCCCTCTCCAGCACCGGGCCTGGCGCATCGGCGCGCGGCTGGTGCTGTTCCTGCTGTTCAGCTCGGTGCTGGTGGCTGCCGGCATGAGCCCGCTGCAACCACCACCCTGGCCCGATGATGTCTCGCGCAACCTGATCGCCACGGTACTGGCGATCGGCTGGTGGCTGTTCGGCGCACGCACGGTGACGGTGGTGTTCGGCCTGTTGCTGGTGGCCCGCGGCAGCCATGGCGGGCGTTTGCTGCAGGATGTGCTGGGGGCGCTGATCTTCCTGGCTGCCGTGGTCGCTGCCGCAGGCTATGTGTTGCAGTTGCCGGTCAAGGGCCTGCTGGCCACGTCGGGGGTAATGGCCATCGTCATCGGCCTGGCGCTGCAGAGCACACTGGCCGACGTGTTCAGTGGCATCATCCTGAACACCACGCGGCCGTATCAGATTGGCGACTCGATCTCCATCGACAGCACCGAAGGCAAGGTGCTGGAAATCGACTGGCGTGCCACCCGCCTGCTCACCAGCACCGGCAGCCTGGCGGTAATCCCCAACTCGGTGGCGGCCAAGGCCCGGCTGCTCAACCACAGCCGCCCTGCCGATGTGCACGGGGTGTCGGTCAACGTGGTGGTACCGGCCAAGGTGCGGCCCAAACGGGTGTTCGATGCTCTGGAAAAAGCCTTGCAAGGCGTCAGTGCCATCCTGGCTACACCAAGACCAAAGGTGACGGTGAAAGCCTCGACGCTGGAATCAGTGGAGTACGAAGCCAGTGGCTTCGTGGCCGACGCGGGCGCCAAGGGCGACGCGCGCAACCAGCTGTTCGACCTGGCCCACCGGCACCTGGAGGCCAGTGGGGTGATGTGGAACACCGACCTGGCCATGCCACCACGCAGCCGCCAGCGCGAGGTGCTGGACGAGGTGCGGGTGTTCCGCTCGCTGAGCGCGGAAGAGCGCGATGCGCTTAGCCAGCGCATGACGGCGGTGGAATACCTGGCCGACCAGGTAATCCTGGGCGTGGGCGAGCATTCCGATCATTTGCTGGTGATTGGCAGCGGGGTGGTTTCGGCGTCGATTCGCGATGGCGACAAGCTGGTCGAGGCCGGGCGCATGGGGCCGGGCGAGGTGCTGGGAATCGAAGGAATCATCGACGAAGAGGACTCGCTGGCCGAGTTCCGCACGCTGACCGGTTGCGTGCTGTATCGGATCGACAAGGAACAGGTGAAGAGCTGCCTGGTGCAACGCGGCGATGTGCAGACAGCGTTGAGCAAGTTGCAGCGGTTTCGGCGGCAGAGCCGGGAGTCGTTGTTGCTGCAGAAGCCGGTTTCGATCAAGAAGGGCGGCTTTCTCAGCTGGTTGCACAAGTAAGCCTGTGCCGGCCTCTTCGCGGGTAAACCCGCTCCCACAGAGACCGCGCAAATTCAGAACGCTGCGCAGTACCTGTGGGAGCGGGTTTACCCGCGAAGAGGCCAGTATTTACAACACAACTCTCAAGCATTGCCCCGCGTGGTAAAGCGAGAACCCGGACTCGTAGAACGCAGTGCGCAGCGAGGGCGCACTCACACCCTTCATCGGCGAAAACGGAATCGGCAGGCTGCCCGCCTCCCCCTTCAGCAGGAACTCGGCAAACGCCCGGCCGATCACGGTCCCGGTGGTGTTGCCCCGCCCGTTGTACCCGGTCACCGCCACCAGCCCCGGCGCCGGTTCGAACAGGCGCATCAGGTGGTCTGGGGTGAAGTCGATGCAGCCGGTCCAGTGCATTTCCCACTCGACCTTGCCCAGCTCCGGGTAATAGTGGCTCTGGATGCGGTCGGCCCAGCTGCGCACGAACCACGCCGGCTTGTTGTCGACCCGGCCCAGGCTGCCGAGCAGCAGGCGGCCCTGGTCGTCGCGACGGATGCTGCTGAGCACGGTGCGGGTGTCCCACGAGCCTTGGCCATGTGGCAGCACCTTGTCGGCTGCAGCGCCCTGCAACGGCTTGGACGCCACCTGGTAGTAGTAACCACGGAAAAACTGCTTCTGCAGGTTGCTCCAGTCGCCTTCGGTGTAGGCGCCGGTGGAAATCACCACCTTGTCGGCGCGCACCGAACCACGTGCGGTCTTCACCCGCCAGGCATCGCCGTCACGCTCCAGGCCTTCGACCGAAGACTGCTGGAACAGCTTGCCACCCAGGCGTGCCACCGCTGCGGCCAGGCCCTGGGTGTAGCCCATGGGGTTGATGGTGCCGGCGCGGCGGTCGAGCAGCGCGGCGGAAATCTTGTCGGTGCCGCAGTATTCCTGGCATTGGGCGCCGGTCAGCAGCTCCACATCGGCACCACGGCGGCGCCATTGTTCGTGGCGGGCCTCGAGGTCGGCGATACCGGTGGCGTTGTGCGCCATGTGCAACGTGCCTTTGTGCTGGGCCTGGCAGTCGATGCCAAGGCGTTCGATCATGGCGAACACTTCGGCCGGGGCTTCGCCGAGCACCTTGTTCAGGCGGCTGCCCTGCTGCAGGCCGAGGGTGGCCTCGACATCGTCGGGGCGGATCCAGGTGCCGGCGTTGACCAGGCCGACGTTGCGCCCGGAGCCACCGTGACCGATCTTCCAGGCCTCCAGCAGGATCACCGACTTGCCCTGTTCGAGCAGGTGGATGGCCGCCGACAGGCCGGTAATGCCGCCACCGATCACGCAGACATCGGCCTTGTGCTCACCGGCCAGGGCCTGGGCGGCGACGGTCGGTTTGCTGACGAATTCCCACAAGCATTCTTGACGCAGTTCGGACATGGCCCGGCTCCAGCAATTTGTTCTTGTTGGGGCTGCTTTGCAGCCCATCGCCGGCAAGCCAGCTCCCACAGATTACGATCCCTGTGGGAGCTGGCTTGCCGGCGAAACGGGGGCAAAGCCCCCGCCTGCGGACATCAGTCGAACACGATACCCTGCGCCAGCGGCAGTTCGCGCGAGTAGTTCACGGTGTTGGTCTGGCGACGCATGTAGCCTTTCCAGGCATCCGAACCGGACTCACGGCCACCGCCAGTCTCCTTCTCGCCACCGAACGCACCGCCGATCTCGGCGCCGCTGGTGCCGATGTTGACGTTGGCGATGCCGCAGTCGCTGCCCGAGGCGCTCTGGAAGCGTTCGGCCTCACGGATGTCGGTGGTGAAGATGCACGACGACAGGCCTTGTGGCACTTCGTTGTTCAGGCGCAGGGCCTCTTCGAAGTCGTCGTAGGCCAGCACGTACAGGATCGGGGCGAAGGTTTCGTGGCGCACCACGTCGCTCTGCGCCGGCATTTCGGCGATGGCAGGCGATACGTAGTAAGCGTTCGGGTACTGGTCGGCCAGCTGACGCTCACCACCAAATACCTGGCCACCTTCGTCGCGGGCCTTGGCCAGCGCGCCCTGCATGGCGTCGAACGACTGCTTGTCGATCAGCGGGCCCACCAGGTTGTCCTTGCGTGGGTCGCCGATGCGCACCTTGCCGTAGGCGGCTTTGACGCGGGCAACCACTTCGTCCTTGATCGAACGGTGCACGATCAGGCGGCGCAGGGTGGTGCAACGCTGGCCGGCGGTGCCGACTGCGGAGAACAGGATGCCACGCACGGCCAGGTCGAGGTCGGCGCTCGGGGCCAGGATCATGGCGTTGTTGCCGCCCAGTTCGAGGATGCTGCGGCCGAAGCGGGCAGCCACACGTGGGCCGACTTCGCGCCCCATGCGGGTGCTGCCGGTGGCGCTGACCAGCGGTACGCGCGGGTCGTCGACCATGGCTTCGCCGGCTTCACGGCCGCCGATCACCAGTTGTGCCAGGCCAGCCGGGGCATCACCAAAGGCTTTCAGGGCTTTTTCGAACAGCGCCTGGCAGGCCAGGGCGGTCAGCGGGGTCTTCTCGGACGGTTTCCATACCACCGAGTTACCGGCGACCAGGGCCAGGGCGGTGTTCCAGGCCCAGACTGCGACCGGGAAGTTGAAGGCGCTGATCACGCCGACCACGCCCAGCGGGTGCCAGGTTTCACGCATGTGGTGGCCAGGGCGCTCGGAAGCGATGGTCAGGCCGTACAGCTGGCGCGACAGGCCAACGGCGAAGTCGCAGATGTCGATCATTTCCTGCACTTCGCCCAGGCCTTCCTGGGTGATCTTGCCGGCTTCGATCGAAACCAGCTCGCCGAGGTCGGCCTTGTGCTCACGCAGCACTTCGCCGAACAGGCGCACCAGCTCGCCACGGCGCGGGGCCGGCACGCTGCGCCAGGCTTCGAAGGCGCTCTGGGCCTGATCGATGCGGGCGATGGTCTCGGCCTTGCCGAGCAGTTTCACCGAGGCGATCTGGCTGCCGTCGATCGGCGTGTGAACAGGGTAGTCGCCCTGGGTGTAAGCCTCGGCAGCAACGCCAAGGCGCTCGAGCAGTCCAGCAACCATTTGTGCATCTCCTACATCGGGTGATGGGGTGGAAAAATGATGTGGATCAGTATTAATCCGATCACACCGGTGCAACAAACGACCTTTATTCCGCATATCATTCCGTCAGGTAATGATTTGAGCCGCAGAGACCGCTATGTCCAAACGCCTGGTGCCCTCCATGACCGCCCTGCAGTGCTTCGAAGCTGCAGCCCGCCATTTGAGCTTTACCCGTGCCGCCGAAGAGCTGCACCTGACCCAGAGCGCGGTCAGCAAGCAGGTGGCGCAGCTTGAAGACATGCTGCGCCACCACCTGTTCCTGCGTATCCGTCGCCGCCTGCAGCTGACGCCGGCGGGCAGCCTGTACCTGGCCGAGGTCAACAAGATCCTCACCCAGGTGGATATGTCCAGCCGCTACGTGCTCACCTACGGCGAGCAGACCGAGATATTGAAGGTAGCCACTCAGCCGAGTTTTGGCGTGCGCTGGTTGATCCCGCACCTCAAGGGCTTTGGCAAGCGCCACAGCAACATCCACCTGGACATCCGCAACGAGATGGAACCGTTCGCCCTGCTGCAGGGCTCGGCGGACGTGGTGTTCTTCTATGGCCAGGGCACCTGGCCGGGGGCCACCTGCGTGGAGCTGTTCGGTGAGGAGGTGGTGCCAGTGTGCGCGCCGGAGTTGCTGGCCGGGCGTGAACTGAACGATGCCGTGGAGCTGGCCGACCTGGTGCTGCTGCAGAGCACCTCGCGGCCCGAGGCCTGGCACGAGTGGTTCCTGGAGTTGGGCTTGCAGAGCGTCAGCGCCTACCACGGGCCGCGCTTCGATACCTTCTACATGGCCTTGAGCGCGGCGCAGGCCGGGTGCGGGGTGGCGCTGGTGCCGCGCTATCTGGCGGCGAAGGAGCTGGCCGAGGGGAGTTTGGTGGTGCCGTGGAACCATGCGATGCGCAGTGCCGGGGCGCATTACCTGGCGTATGCCGAGCATGCGGCGGAGGTGCCCAAGGTAAGGGCGTTGGTGGAATGGATTCGTGAGCAGCTTCAGGCTTGAGAATGCCGGGGCCGCTTTGCGGCCCATCGCCGGCAAGCCAGCTCCCACAGGGAGCTCCACAATTGCTGAATCCTGTGTCCAACCTGTGGGAGCTGGCTTGCCGGCGATAGGGCCCTTGAGGTCGATCAAAAAAGGAATGACACACTCACTTTTTTTCGCTTGTGAGCAAAGTGCATTCCCAGCTTTCATGTAAGCGTCCGAACCCAACCAGGAAGCTAGCGATGCCCGCCCACGATTTCGTCAGCCCCGACAGCATCCGCGCGCAGTTCTCTGCCGCCATGTCGCTCATGTACAAACAGGAAGTGCCCCTGTACGGCACGCTGCTGGAGCTGGTGAGCGAAATCAACCAGCAGGTCATGGCCCAGCAACCCGAGGTTGCCGAGGCCCTGCGCTGGACCGGCGAAATCGAGCGCCTTGATCAGGAGCGCCACGGCGCCATCCGTGTCGGCACCGCCGCAGAGCTGGCCACCATCGCCCGGTTGTTCGCGGTCATGGGCATGCAGCCGGTCGGCTACTACGACCTCAGTTCCGCCGGTGTGCCGGTGCATTCCACCGCCTTCCGCGCGGTGCACGAGCAGTCGCTGCACGTCAGCCCGTTCCGCGTGTTCACCTCGCTGCTGCGCCTGGAGCTGATCGACAACCCGCAGCTGCGCGAGCTGGCAGAGAGCATCCTGGCCAAGCGCCAGATCTTCACCGCCCGTGCCCTCGAACTGATCGCCCAATGCGAGCGCGATGGTGGCCTGAACGCCGCCGATGCCGAAGCGTTCGTGCAGGAAGCGCTGCACACCTTCCGCTGGCACCATGACGCCACCGTCACTGCCGAGCAGTACCAGCAGTTGCACGACCAGCACCGCCTGATCGCCGATGTGGTGGCCTTCAAGGGCCCACACATCAACCACCTGACCCCGCGCACCCTGGACATCGATGCAATCCAGCTTGGCATGCCGGCCAAGGGCATCCCGCCAAAGGCCGTGGTCGAAGGCCCACCCACCCGCCGCCACCCGATCCTGTTGCGCCAGACCAGCTTCAAGGCCCTGCAGGAAAAGGTCGCGTTCAGCGGCCAGCAGGGCAGCGAAGGCAGCCATACCGCGCGCTTCGGCGAAATCGAGCAACGCGGCGCGGCGCTGACGCCGAAAGGTCGCCAGCTGTACGACAAGCTGCTCGACGCCACCCGCGCCGCCCTGGGTGGCGCCCCGGCCGAGGCCAATGCCGAACGCTACATGGCGTTGCTGAAGGACACCTTTGCCGAGTTCCCGGATGACCTGGCACAGATGCGTGAACAAGGGCTGGCCTACTTCCGCTACTTCGCCACCGAAAAAGGCCTGGCTGCGCGCGACCAGGACGGCCGCCCGACCACACTGGAAGGGCTGATCGAGGCTGGCCATGTGCACTTCGAGGCGTTGGTGTACGAGGACTTCCTGCCGGTGAGCGCGGCGGGGATCTTCCAGTCCAACCTGGGTGACGATGCGCAGGCCGAGTACGGCAGCAACGCCAACCGCGATGCGTTCGAAGCGGCGCTGGGGCTGCAGGTGCAGGATGAGCTGGCGCTGTATGCGCAGAGCGAGCGTCGGTCGCTGCAGGCGTGTGCACAGGCTTTGAACCTGGGCTCGATGTAAGGCTGTAGATCGCAGGGGCCGCTTCGCGGCCCTATCGCCGGCAAGCCAGCTCCCACAGGATCGCATCGAGCCTGAGGCAAATGCAGTCCCTGTGGGAGCTGGCTTGCCGGCGATGAGGCCAGGGCAGGCAACACAGACAGTTGCTCCCAAACCTGTGGGAGCGGGCAAGCCAGCGAAGAGGCCGGTACAGGCGATCAAAGGGCCGGCAGGATCTGCACATCCGGCAAATCCATCGCCGCCACCTCCTCTTCCAGAAACGCGCTCAAACGCCGCAACCGCTCGCCCCCTGGCCGAGTGCGCGGCCACACCAGGTAATAATCCATCCCGCTGGGCACCGCCGTCGGCCAAGGCAGGCTCAAGCGCCCCTGCGCCACATCCTCGGCCACCATCAACAAATCACCCATGGAAATGCCATAGCCACGCGCCGCGGCAATCATGCCCAGCTCCAGGGTGTCGAACACCTGCCCGCCCTTGAGCGAAACCTTGTCACTCAATCCCATGCGCTCCAACCACTCCCGCCAGTCGCGCTTGTCCACCGTGGGGTGCAGCAGCTCGATGCAGGCCAGCCGGCGCTCGTCCCACGGTTCCTCGTCGAGCAGGTCTGGCGCACCCACGGGGATCAGCAGCTCCGGGAACAACCTGCGCACTTCCCATTCCGGCGGGAACACCCCGTCGCTGAGCAACACCGCGCAATCGAACGGCTCCTGGTTGAAGTCCACATGGTCGACATCCATCCAGGCGCTGGTCAGCTGCACTTCGTTGCCAGGCTGCAAGTGGCGAAAGCGGCTAAGGCGCGCCAGCAACCAGCGCATGGTCAGGGTCGAGGGGGCCTTCATGCGCAGGATGTCATCCTCACCGCGCAAGGTATCGCAAGCCCGTTCCAGCGCGGCAAAGCCTTCGCGCACACCGGGCAGCAGCACCCGCGCCGCTTCGGTCAGTTGCAGGCTGCGGCCGCTGCGCACGAACAGGCGGCAGGCAAAATGCTCCTCCAGCGTGCGGATATGCCGGCTGACCGCGCTCTGGGTAATCGACAGCTCTTCGCCGGCACGGGTGAAGGAGCTTAGCCGCGCGGCGGCTTCGAATGCGCGCAGGGCATACAGCGGGGGGAGCTGACGAGACATGAGGCACCTGCCATACGGGGCTGTGATATGAATCACCGGGAAGCATATATACATGAGTCAGACTCATGCCAATGATCGCTTTTATCCTTTTGTGCAAAGTTGACCAAAGCCTCAGAATCGCCCTTCGTTGATCACCCCAGGAAAAGGACTGCCCCCATGCATGTCGCGCCCACCACAGAACTCAAGGCTTTGCTGCGCCTGGCCGGGCCGCTGATCGCCTCGCAGTTGGCGCACATGCTGATGGTGCTGACCGATACCCTGATGATGGCCCGCATCAGCCCGCAAGCCCTGGCTGGCGGCGGCCTGGGCGCGGCGAGTTACTCGTTCGTGTCGATCTTCTGCCTTGGCGTGATCGCTGCGGTCGGTACCCTGGTGGCCATTCGCAAGGGCGCCAACGACATCGAGGGCGCCACCCGCCTGGCGCAGGGTGGCTTGTGGCTGGCCTGGGGCCTGGCGCTGTTCGCTGCGCTGGTGCTGTGGAACCTTGAGCCGGTACTGCTGCTGTTCGGGCAAAAGCCCGAGAACGTTGCCTCGGCCGCCGAATTCCTCACCCTGCTGCCACTGGCCCTGCCCGGCTACCTGACCTTCATGGCCTTGCGCGGCTTCACCAGCGCGCTGGGCCGCTCGACCCCGGTGATGGTCATCAGCCTGGTCGGCACGGTACTCAACTACCTGTTCAACGTGGCGTTGATCGAAGGCATGTTCGGCCTGCCCAAACTGGGCCTGATGGGCATCGGCCTGGTCACCGCGGTGGTGTCGATGGGCATGGCCATTGCCTTGGCGCTGTATATCCGCTGGCACCCGGCCTATGCCGCCTACCCACTGCGCAAGGGCCTGTCGCGCCCTTCGCTGCCGGCCCTGCGCGAGCTGTGGCGGCTGGGCCTGCCGATTGGCGGCACCTACATGGTGGAAGTCGGCCTGTTCGCCTTTGCCGCGCTGTGCATGGGCGTGCTGGGCAGTACCGAGCTGGCGGCGCACCAGATCGCCCTGCAGATCGTCTCCACGGCGTTCATGGTGCCGACCGGGTTGTCGTATGCGGTGACCATGCGCGTGGGGCTGTACTACGGCGCCGGCAACCTGCTGGCGGCGCGCAGCGCCGGGCGGGTGGGCATCGGCTTCGGGGCGATGATCATGTTTGCCTTCGCCGCGTTGTTCTGGCTGCTGCCCGATGCGCTGGTGGGGCTGTTCATCGACCGTGACGACCCGGCATTTGCGGCGATCTTCCAGCTGGCGGTGCAGTTGCTGATGGTGGCTGCGTGGTTCGAGCTGTTCGATGGCATGCAGACGATCGCGATGGGCTCGATCCGTGGGCTGAAGGATGCCAAGACCACCTTCCTGATCGGCCTGGTGTGCTACTGGCTGGTGGGGGCGCCGAGCGCCTGGCTGTTCACCTTTACCCTGGGCGGTGGCGCGGTCGGGGTGTGGTGGGGGCTGGCGTTGGGGCTGGCGTGTGCGGCGGTGGCACTGACCTTTGGCTTTGAGTGGCGGATGAAGCGGCTTTTGGGCAAGGCCGGGATTGGTGGAGCGGCGACGGCTTCGGCCTGACTTGCGGGCCTCTTCGCGGGTAAACCCGCTCCCACAGGGACTGCGCAGGGTCTGAATACTGTGCAAAGCCTGTGGGAGCGGGTTCACCCGCGAAAGGGCCCTAAAGGGCTGTGCCCAACTGGCAGCCGGTCGCCTGCAGCAAGAACTCCATCAACTCCCCCACCGGCAGCGGCTTGCTGACCAGGAAGCCTTGAACCTGGTCACAGCCAAACCCGCGCAGCAACGCCATCTGCTCTTCGCTCTCCACCCCTTCGGCCACCACCTCCAGGTTGAGGTTGTGCGCCAGGTTGATCATGGCGTGCACCAGCTTGCGGTTCTCCTTGCGCATTTCCATTTCCGCGACAAAGCTGCGGTCCACCTTGAGCAAGGTGATCGGCAGGCTGTTGAGGTGCACGAACGAAGAGAACCCGGTACCGAAATCATCGAGCGAAAAGCGCACGCCCAGGCGCCCCAGGGCGTCCATGGTCTGGCGCACCAGTTCGTTGCGGCGCATCACCGCCGTTTCGGTCAGTTCGAACTCGAGCCAGCGGGCATCCACGCCATGTTCGAGAATCAGGCGGCTCAAGGTCGCCAGCAACTGGCTGTCCTGGAACTGGCGGAAGCTCAGGTTGACCGCCATGTGCAGCGGCTCCAGGCCGCGCTCGCACAGCGCCTGCATGTCGCGCAGGGCACGGGAAATCACCCAGTAGCCCAGCGGCACGATCAGGCCGCTCTGCTCGGCCAGCGGCACGAACTCGCTGGGCGGCAACAGGCCGCGCTCGGCATGCCGCCAGCGCACCAGCGCCTCGAGGCCGACGATGCGCCCGTCGGCCAGGTTCAACCGCGGCTGGTAATGCAGCTCCAGTTCGTCCCGGCGCAGGGCGCGGCGCAGTTCGCTTTCCAGGTCGGCAAGGCTGCGGGCGTTGCGGTTGATGCGTTCGTTGAACACATGGAAAGTGCAACCCTGGCTGCCCTTGGCCTGGCGCATGGCGATGTGCGCGTGCCACATCAGCGGGTCGGCACCACCCTGGGCGCGGGCATGGGCCAGGCCCAGGCTGCAGCCCAGCAGCAGACTTTCACCGTCGATCCAGTAGGGTTCGGCCAACGCCTCGACAATCCGCTCGGCAATCGATTCGGCACGATTGGGGTCGCGTCGGGTGTCGATCAGCAGGGCGAACTCGTCGCTGCCCAGGCGCGCCAGCTGGTCACCCGCCTCCAGTTGCTGTTTCAGGCGCGCCACCACCTGCAGGATCAGGCGGTCGCCACTCTGGTGGCCGAGGGCGTCGTTGACGTGGCGGAAGTTGTCCAGGTCCAAGTGGCCGAGGGCAAGGCCACGGCCGTCGTTCTCGGCCAGGCGCGCGGTCAGCAAGGCCTGGAAACCCTGGCGGTTGGCGATGCCGGTCAGCGGGTCCTGCTCGGCCAGGCGCTGCAGGGTGGCCACCAGCACGCCGCGCTCGCGCACATGGCGCAGCGAGCGGCGCAATGTGTCGGCATTGAGCTGGTCGCGCACCAGCCAGTCGCTGACAGCGGTGGGCGCTACCTGGGGCTCGTGGTCGAGCAGCAGGATGGTCGGCAACTCGCAGCGCCCGGGCGCGGGCTGCAGGGCCGGGGTTGCCAGCACGATAGCCTGACGGTCCTGGTTGAACAGGCTGTCGACCGACTCCCAGTTCGGCGCCGTCAGCAGTACGGCGCTGCCACCCAGTGCGGGCGTGCACTCGCGTAGCAGCGCACCCCATTCCGGCTCATCGGCCAACAGCAGCAAACGCAATGGTTCGACAGGCGTGGACAAGCGGGCTCCTTAGGGCTTCACGGTGCAACGGAAACTGCCAGGTATGCTACTGCATTAATGAAAATGATTTTCAATTTAATACATGTTTTTACGGGTGTAGCATCCCGACGTATTTTGTCGTGCATCCTGCGCGAAACTGCGTCAGCCGGCAAATCCCGTTTACATATTTGACTCAGACGTCAGACGGTCGCGCCACAAACGCCCCATGCCTGTTAGAATGCGCGGCTATTTTCTGGCGACCCCCGGTTTCTAGCATGTCCCGACTCAATCCCCGGCAGCAGGAAGCCCGTGACTATGTCGGCGGCCCTCTTTTGGTGCTCGCCGGTGCAGGCTCGGGCAAGACCAGCGTGATCACGCGCAAGATTGCCCACCTCATCCAGAACTGCGGCATCCGTGCCCAGTACATCGTGGCGATGACCTTCACCAACAAGGCCGCGCGCGAGATGAAGGAGCGGGTCGGCACCCTGCTGCGCCCGGGGGAAGGCCGTGGCCTGACGGTGTGCACGTTCCACAACCTGGGCTTGAACATCATCCGCAGGGAGCACGAGCGCCTGGGCTACAAGCCGGGTTTCTCGATCTTCGACGAGTCCGACATCAAGGCGTTGCTGTCGGACATCATGCAGAAGGAATACTCCGGCGACGACGGCATCGACGAGATCAAGAACATGATCGGTGCCTGGAAGAACGACCTGATCCTGCCCGCCGAAGCCCTGGAGAAGGCGCGCAACCCGCGCGAGCAGACCGCAGCAATCGTCTACACCCACTACCAGCGCACGCTCAAGGCGTTCAACGCGGTGGACTTCGACGACTTGATCCTGCTGCCGGTCAAGCTGTTCCAGGAACACCCCGATGTGCTGGAGCGCTGGCAGAACCGCGTGCGTTACCTGCTGGTGGACGAATACCAGGACACCAACGCCAGCCAGTACCTGCTGGTGAAGATGCTGATCGGCATGCGCAACCAGTTCACCGTGGTAGGCGACGACGACCAGTCGATCTACGCCTGGCGTGGCGCCCGGCCGGAAAACCTGATGCTGCTCAAGGAGGACTACCCCTCCCTGAAAGTGGTGATGCTGGAGCAGAACTACCGCTCCACCAGCCGCATCCTGCGCTGCGCCAACGTGCTGATCGCCAACAACCCGCACGCGTTCGAGAAGCAGCTGTGGAGCGAGATGGGCGTAGGCGACGAGATCCGCGTCATCCGCTGCAAGAACGAGGAAGCCGAGGCCGAACGCGTGGCCATGGAAATCCTCACCCTGCACCTGCGCACCAACCGCCCGTACAGCGACTTTGCCATCCTCTACCGCGGCAACTACCAGGCCAAGCTGATCGAACTGAAGCTGCAGCACCACCAGGTGCCGTATCGCCTGTCGGGCGGCAACAGCTTCTTCGGCCGCCAGGAGGTCAAGGACCTGATGGCCTACCTGCGCCTGCTGGTGAACCCGGACGATGACAACGCCTACCTGCGGGTGATCAACGTACCGCGCCGCGAAATCGGCTCTACCACCCTGGAAAAGCTCGGCAACTACGCCACCGAGCGCGGTATTTCGATGTACGCCGCCAGCGAGGAGCTTGGCCTGGGCGAGCATCTGGACGCCCGCTATACCGAGCGTTTGCAGCGCTTCAAGCATTGGCTGGACGGGGTGCGCCACAAGGTTGCCCTGGAAGACCCGATTGCCGCGCTGCACGAGATGATCCGCGATATCGACTACGAAAACTGGATCCGCCAGCAGACCGCCAGCGACAAGGCTGCCGAGTTCCGCATCAGCAACGTCTGGTTCCTGGTCGAAGCGCTGAAGAACACCCTCGAGAAGGACGAAGAGGGTGACATGACCATCGAGGACGCCATCGGCAAGCTGGTGCTGCGCGACATGCTCGAGCGCCAGCAGGAAGAGGAAGAGAACGCCGAAGGTGTGCAGATGATGACCCTGCATGCCTCCAAGGGCCTGGAATTCCCCTACGTGTTCATCATGGGCATGGAAGAGGAAATCCTCCCGCACCGCTCCAGCATCGAGGCCGACACCATCGAAGAGGAACGCCGCCTGGCCTACGTGGGCATCACCCGCGCGCGCCAGACCCTGGCCTTCACCTTCGCCGCCAAGCGCAAGCAGTACGGTGAAATCATCGACTGCACGCCCAGCCGGTTCCTCGACGAACTGCCACCGGACGACCTGGCCTGGGAAGGCCTGGACGATGCGCCGGTCGAGGTAAAGGCCGCACGGGGCAACAACGCCCTGGCCGATATCCGGGCAATGCTCAAACGCTGATCAACCATTACTCTTTAACTTTGCCGCTATTTGCGGCCACCTTTGCTACATCGAGGAAAACAAAGTGGAAGCACTGCATCAGAAGATTCGCGAAGAAGGCATCGTGCTTTCCGATCAGGTTCTCAAAGTCGACGCGTTTCTCAACCACCAGATCGATCCGGCGCTGATGCAGCTGATCGGTGACGAGTTCGCCCGCCTGTTCGCCGACGCGGGCGTGACCAAGATCGTCACCATCGAAGCCTCGGGCATTGCCCCGGCGGTGATGACTGGCCTGAAGCTGGGCGTGCCGGTGATCTTCGCCCGCAAGCACCAGTCGCTGACCCTGACCGAGAACCTGCTGACCGCCTCGGTGTATTCCTTCACCAAGCAGACCGAGAACACCGTGGCCATCTCGCCGCGTCACCTCAACAGCAGCGACCGCGTGCTGGTGATCGACGACTTCCTGGCCAACGGCAAGGCGTCGCAGGCACTGATCTCGATCATCAAGCAGGCCGGCGCCACCGTGGCCGGCCTGGGTATCGTGATCGAAAAGTCGTTCCAGGGCGGCCGTGCCGAGCTGGACAGCCAGGGCTATCGCGTTGAGTCGCTGGCCCGGGTGAAGTCGCTGGAAGGTGGTGTGGTCAGCTTCATCGAGTAAGCCTGTAGCGGCCCTATCGCCGGCAAGCCAGCTCCCACAGGGAGCTCACAGGACCCAAGCCTTGCGCAGTACCTGTGGGAGCTGGCTTGCCGGCGATGGGCTGCAAAGCAGCCCCGGCAATTCATCCGGTTGCCGCCAACCCCGCCAGCAGCAACCGCTGGTAAAGCTCTTCCTTCAGCCCCTGCGGCTGATCCAGTTGCATCCGCGCAAGATGCCTCGCATACCCCTCTGGCCCCGGCGTATCCAGCGCTGCCTTGCCCAGCTCCAGCACCTCGCTCAGCTTGAACTTGCTCTTCAACCAGTTCAGTGCCCGCAGCAAATCCCGCTCTTCAGCCGTAAAGTCCGTGCCCAGCGGATACTCCGGGAACAACCGCGAGTGCCGCGCCCTGATCGCCTCCAGCCGCTGCGGCGTGTTGTCGGTAAAGCACGCCTCCAGTTGAAAATCTTTGGCCAGCTTGCCGGCATCCTTTGCCTGCTCGATCAGCCCCTGCTGGAACCGTGAATCACATACCGCCAGCAACCGCGCGATCACCTCGCTGTCGGTCTGCCCACGCAGGTCGGCGATGCCGTACTCGGTCACCACGATATCGCGCAGGTGCCGGGGGATGGTGCAATGGCCATAGTTCCAGAACAGGTTCGAGGTTACCTCCCCGCCCGCCTCACGCCAGCTGCGCAGCAGCAGGATCGAACGCCCGCCCTCCAGCGCATGGCCCTGGGCGACGAAGTTGTACTGCCCGCCCACGCCACTGAGTACCCGGCCATCCTCCAGCTGGTCGGCCACCCCGGCGCCGAGCAGGGTCATGCCGAATACGGTGTTGATGAAACGCGCATCACGGCGTTGGCGGCGCTTGAGTTCCTCCTGCCCGTACAGCTCGTTGATGAAGCTGATACGCGTCATGGCAAACCGTGCGCGCTGTTCCAGCGGCATGTCGCGCAAGCGCTGATAGAACGCCTGGGGGCCGAGGAAGAAACCGCCATGCAGCACTGCCGCCTCCTGCTCGTCCGCCGGGCGCCGCAACAGGCCCGCTTCGGCCAGCGCCAGCAAGCCGTTGACGAACATCTCGCTGCAGCCGTACAGGCCTTGGGCGAAGGTATCCAGGCCCCCTTCCCGTTCGGTCAGCGCTTGCCACGAGCCAGCACCCAGCGCGTCGAGCACGGCACGATAACCGGCGTTGTCACCCTGGCGCGCCAGCAATGCGGCAGCTACCGCATCGCCCATGGCACCAATGCCGATCTGTAGCGTGCCGCCGTCGCGAACCAGGCTGCTGGCGTGCAGGCCGATGCAGTGGTCCTGGGTGTTGACCGGCATGTTCGGCGTGGAGAACAGGCGGCGTTGCTCGGCAGTATCGATCAGCAGGTCGAACGTATCGATGGGTAGCTCGGCGTCACCCGGCATGTAAGGCAGCTCGGCGTGCACCTGACCGAGCATGAGGATGGTCTCACCGGCGGCGCGGCGCTTGGCGATCATCGGCAGCAGGTCGAGGGTGATGTCGGGGTTGCAGGCCAGGCTCAGGTGCACCGGCCTCTCGGGGGTGGCGGCCACCAGCTGCGCGATCAGGTTCAGGCCCTTGGCGTTGATGTCGCGTGCGGCGTGGCTGTAGTTGCTGCTGATGTAGCTCTGCTGGGCCGACGCGCTGTGCAGCAGGCTGCCCGGCTGCATGAAGAACTGTTCGACGCGAATGTTGGATGGCAACGTGTCGTTGCGCAGGTCGGTGAGGTAGGCGAGTTCTTCGTAGTCGGCGAAAACGCGTTCGACAAAGGGTTCGAGAAAGCGCCGTTGCAAACCGTCACCCAGTGACGGGCGTCCGAGGGACAGGGCCGTGTAGATGGTCAGCTGCCGTTCGGGCAGCTCGCGGATGCGGGCGTAAAGCGCATTGACGAAGGCGTTGGGCTTGCCCAGGCCCAGCGGCAGGCCCATGTGGATGTGGGCTGGCAGGCGCGACAGGACTTGCTCGACGGCCTGGTCGATGGAGCAGAGGTGCATCGGGGCCTCCTGAGACATCCATGGGTTCAGGGGTTGGACATGGGCTTTGGTGGGTTGGTTGCCCGTGCCGGCCTCTTCGCGGCTAAAGCCGCTCCCACAGAGACCTCACCGCCCTTGAGTCCTGTGCTGTACCTGCGAGTTCCCACAGGGTCCCCACAGCCCTTGAAGCCTGCACTGTACCTGTGGGAGCGGCTTTAGCCGCGAAAGGGCCGGCACAGGCACCACAAAAACAAAGCCCGCCATCAATGGCGGGCCTCATGCAATTCAGCTGTTTCTCACAGCCCGGACATCTTCTTGATCGCCCCTTTCAGGTCGTCATCCGAGCAGTCCGCGCAGGTGCCTTTCGGTGGCATGGCGTTGATGCCGGTAATGGCCTTGGCCAGGATGCCGTCCAGGCCGCCCTGGTGGTCGGCGCGTTCCTTCCACGCCGCGGTATCGCCAATCTTCGGTGCGCCGAGCAGGCCGGAGCCATGGCAGGCATTGCAGTGCTTGGCGATGATCTCGTCCGGCGTCTTGGCACCACCGCCACCTGCGGCGGCGGCCACTTCCATGCCTTTGCACTCTTGGCCCTGGACGCACACCTGGCCAACCGGCTCCAGGCGCTTGGCGATGTCATCATTGGTCGCAGCGGTTGCGCTCATTGCCCAGAGGGCGAATACGGCTGCTGGTACGGCCAGCATCTTCTTGATTTGGTTCACGCGAACACCCTCATGGTGGCTAATCACGCTCGCGGCCACGGATCGGCGAGCGTTGAAAAGTATAGCGGGAACCCAGAGGCCGTGAAACGACCCCACACAGGAAAGGGGTATTGCCGAATCAATGCACTGCGCTGGATCAAAAGTTTGAAGGCGTCGCCGCACTGATCAGCCGCGCCGGGCGGTCGAACGGGTTGCGAAAGCGGTGCGGGCGGGTGCTTTCGAAGTAGTAGCTGTCGCCCTCTTCAAGGATGAAGATCTCGTTGCCGACCACCAGCTCCAGGCGG
Organism: Pseudomonas sp. LSJ-87; assembly: GCF_032971465.1. Classification (NCBI taxonomy): domain Bacteria; kingdom Pseudomonadati; phylum Pseudomonadota; class Gammaproteobacteria; order Pseudomonadales; family Pseudomonadaceae; genus Pseudomonas; species Pseudomonas sp. LSJ-87. The sequence continues at coordinate 451,121 of NZ_JAWJYQ010000001.1, forward strand.
CCTTCGAGCAGGATGCCGGTTTCTTCGCCGTCATGGGTAAGCATTTCGGCCCCCGTGTCGGCACCCGGTGGATACACCTCGGTGAGAAAGGCGATGGCACGGTTGGGGTGCGACTTGCCGACCAGCTTCATGGTCACCGCACCGTCGGAGATATCGATCAGCTCATGGGCCTTGTAGACGATCTGCGTGGGGCTTTCAGGTTCCAGTTCGACCGAGAAGAACTCGACCATGGACATGGGAATGCCGCTCAGCACCTTGCGCAGCGAGCTGATCGACGGGCTCACGCTGTTCTTCTCGATCATCGAGATGGTGCTGTTGGTCACGCCGGCACGCTTGGCGAGTTCACGCTGGGACAGGCCCTTGAGCTTGCGGATGGCTTGCAGTCGTTCGCCGACGTCCAAAGCTGGAGCCTCCTGAAACGGTGGAAAGAGGGGTGGATGTGAACGATATCATGGCAATGCCGTTCAGTATTTACAACACACCGCCCCTCAACCTGTCCGCTTCAGCGTGTCATTCGCCGACGTAGTCCCGAGGTACCCGCTTCAGGTTGCAGAAAATCTGGTATGGAATGGTACCCGCGTGCGCCGCCACTTCACTGGCCAGCACATGCTTGCCCCACAGTTCGACGGGGCTGCCGACGGTGGCTTCCGGCACGTCGGTCAGGTCGATGCTGAGCATGTCCATCGACACCCGGCCGATCAGTTGGGTGCGCTTGCCGGCGACCAGCACCGGGGTACCGTTGGGCGCCTGGCGCGGGTAGCCATCGGCATAGCCCATGGCAACCACACCAACGCGGGTTGGCCGTGGGCTGACGAACTTGGCGCCGTAGCCCACCGGCTCGCCGGCAGGCAGCTCGCGCACGCTGATCACCCGCGATTGCAGGGTCATCACCGGTTGCAGGCGCTCGGCCTCGGCCTGGGCCACTTCGAACGGTGTGGCACCGTACAGCATCAGGCCCGGGCGCACCCAGTCGCTGGGGGCCTGCGGCCAGCCCAGCACACCGGGGGAGTTGCGCAGGCTGCACTCGGCGGCCAGGCCCTGGCGAGCGGCCTCGAACACGGCGATCTGCTGGGCGGTAGCGTCGGCATCCAGTTCGTCGGCGCGAGCGAAGTGGCTCATCAGCACGATGCGCGAGACCTTGCCGCTGGCCAGTAGGCGCTGGTAGGCCTCGTGGTAGTCCTTGGGGTGCAGGCCGACGCGGTGCATGCCGCTGTCGAGCTTGAGCCAGACGGTGAGCGGCTTGTGCAGCTGGGTCTTTTCGATCGCTTCCAGTTGCCACAGCGAGTGCACCACGCACCACAGGTCGTGCTCGGCGATCAGGGCCAGTTCGCTGGCTTCGAAGAAGCCTTCCAGCAGCAGCACCGGGCCCTTGATACCGGCGGCGCGCAGCTCCAGCGCTTCTTCGATGCAGGCCACGGCAAAGCCGTCGGCTTCGGCCTCCAGGGCCAAGGCACAGCGCACGGCGCCGTGGCCGTAGGCGTCGGCCTTGATCACGGCGAGGGCTTTGGCACCGGTCAGTTCACGGGCCAGACGGTAGTTGTGGCGCAGGGCCTGGAGGTCGATCAGGGCGCGGGCGGGACGCATGGCGGCTGCCTTATGGTGGTTCACAGGTTGAAAACGGTGTTGGGTTCTTCGCGGGCTCGCCCGCTCCCACAGGTACTGCACAGTTTTCAATATCTGTGGTGTTCCTGTGGGAGCGGGCGAGCCCGCGAAGAGGCCGGTACAGGCGAACTTACTGCTGGTGAGCCGGCGCAGTCTGCCCGTGCTTGGCCACTTCCGGGCTGTTGCCATAACGGGAAATGTCCAGGCCTTCGGCACTGATCTGCGGCTTCTTGCGCGCAATCAGGTCGGCCAGCAGGCGACCGGAGCCGCACGCCATGGTCCAGCCCAAGGTACCGTGACCGGTGTTCAGGAACAGGTTGCGGAACGCAGTGGCGCCGACGATCGGCGTGCCGTCCGGGGTCGCCGGGCGCAGGCCGGTCCAGAAGCTGGCCTGGCTCAGATCACCGCCGCGAGGATAAAGGTCGTTGACGATCATCTCCAGCGTTTCGCGCCGACGCGGGTTCAGCGACAGGTCAAAACCGGCAATTTCAGCCATGCCGCCGACGCGGATACGGTTGTCGAAACGGGTAATGGCGACCTTGTAGGTCTCGTCGAGAATGGTCGAGGTCGGGGCCATGTCGGCGTTGGTGATCGGCACGGTCAGCGAGTAGCCCTTCAGCGGGTACACCGGGGCCTTGATACCCAGCGGCTTGAGCATCTGCGGCGAGTAGCTGCCCAGCGCCAGCACGTAACGGTCGGCGGTTTCCAGCTTGCCGTCGATCCACACGCCATTGATGCGGTCACCCGCGAAGTCCAGGCGCTGGATGTCCTGGCCGAAGCGGAACTCCACGCCCAGCTTCACGGCCATTTCGGCAAGCTTGGTGGTGAACAGCTGGCAGTCGCCAGTCTGGTCGTTTGGCAGGCGCAGGGCGCCGGCCAGGATGTCTTTGACGCCAGCCAGGGCCGGCTCGACGCGGGCAATGCCGTCGCGGTCGAGCAGCTCGTAAGGCACGCCGGACTGCTCCAGCACGGCAATGTCCTTGGCCGCGGCATCCACCTGGGCCTGGGTACGGAACAGCTGGGTGGTGCCCAGGCTGCGGTTTTCGTAGGCGATGCCGGTTTCGGCGCGCAGTTCGTCGAGGCAGTCACGGCTGTACTCGGACAGGCGCACCATGCGCTCCTTGTTCACCGCGTAACGGCTGGCGGTGCAGTTGCGCAGCATCTGTGCCATCCACAGGTACTGGTCGACGTCGCCGGTGAGCTTGATGGCCAAGGGCGCGTGGCGCTCCAGCAGCCATTTGATGGCCTTCAGCGGCACGCCTGGGGCGGCCCAGGGCGAGGCATAGCCGGGCGAGATCTGGCCTGCGTTGGCAAAGCTGGTTTCCATGGCCACCGCCGGCTGGCGATCGACCACCGTTACTTCGAAACCTTGCCGGGCCAGATAGTAGGCACTGGCGGTTCCGATCACACCGCTACCAAGTACCAGAACTCGCATCGTTTTATCCCTCGCACGCGGCGCGCCGCAGACTTTTATTGAAATGGCATGAATGCGCGCAGTATAGGAATTTGAAGGCAGTGCAATTCACTATATAAAAGCCTATTATTGGCGAGAATTCTCGGCAAAATCGCCTTTCACGGAGGGGCATCCCCTATGAGAACCCAGCACCAGAGCAAGCGTGAACTGGACAAGATCGACCGTAACATCCTGCGTATCCTGCAGAATGACGGGCGTATTTCCTTCACCGAACTGGGCGAGAAAGTTGGGCTTTCCACCACCCCTTGCACCGAGCGGGTCCGCCGCCTGGAGCGCGAGGGCATCATCATGGGCTACAACGCCCGCCTGAACCCACAGCACCTCAAGGGCAGCCTGCTGGTGTTCGTGGAAATCAGCCTCGACTACAAATCGGGCGACACCTTCGAGGAGTTCCGCCGCGCGGTGCTGAAACTGCCCCACGTACTGGAATGCCACCTGGTTTCAGGCGACTTCGACTACCTGGTGAAGGCGCGTATTTCCGAGATGGCCTCGTACCGCAAGCTGCTCGGCGACATCCTGCTGAAGCTGCCGCACGTGCGCGAATCGAAGAGCTACATCGTGATGGAAGAGGTGAAGGAGAGCCTTTGCCTGCCGATCCCGGACTGAAGTCAGACCAGCACCTGGCGGGTAGTGGCAATGAACTGGTGGACCAGCTGCTCGGCAGCGGGCTCGATCATCTGTTCAGGGCCACGGCCACGCGGGCAGGCCAGGCGCGGAGTGGTGCCGAACAGGCGGCAGATCATCGGGCGCTCTTCATACACCGTGCAGCCGTTGGGGCCCAGGTGCACACAGTCCAGGCGCTCCAGGGCGGCTTCCTGCTCGGCCTGGGACTTGCGCGGCAGGCGGGCCATTTCTTCCGCCGAAGTGGTGACCGGGCCGCAGCAATCGTGGCAGCCGGGCTCGCACTCGAAGGAAGGGATGAGTTCGCGCAGGAAGTGGATCTTGTGGCGGTTGCAGGACATGGCAAGGTACAAGTTTGAGAGCTGAGGTTGGATTATAGGGCCAATCGCCGGCAAGCCGGCTCCCACAGGTACACCGCCGGTCTCAAGTGCCACGCGGACCCTGTGGGAGCTGGCTTGCCGGCGATGAGGCCGGTTGCCCCTCCCCAAAGCCACGGCTTATCCTCCTCCCTCTCAGCCCAACAGCCTCAGGACCTGCCCAATGATCCACAGCGCGCAGCACGCCGCCTCCTATTACGCCGCCAGCAGCGCGCCACACCCCGACCACTCCTTCCTGCAAGGCGAGCACAGCGTCGACGTGTGCATCGTCGGCGGCGGCTACTCGGGCCTGAACACCGCCATCGAACTGGCCGAACGCGGCTTCTCGGTCATCCTGCTGGAAGCGCGCAAGCTCGGTTGGGGCGCCAGCGGGCGCAATGGTGGGCAACTGATCCGTGGCGTCGGCCACGGCCTGGAACAATTCCTCCCGGTCATCGGCGAGGAAGGCGTGCGCAGCCTGAAACTGATGGGCCTGGAAGCCGTGCAGATCGTCCGCGAGCGGGTCGAAAGGCATGCCATCGCTTGCGACCTGACCTGGGGTTATTGCGACCTGGCCAACAAACCCGCCGAACTGCTGGGCTTTGCGGAGGATGCTGAAGAACTGCGCAGCCTCGGCTACGCACATGAACTGCGCCTGGTCGGCAAGGACGATATCCACAGCGTGGTCGGTGCCGACTGCTATGTCGGCGGGCTGGTCGACATGGGCTCCGGGCACCTGCACCCGCTCAACCTGGCCCTGGGTGAGGCTGCCGTGGCCAGCCGCCTGGGCGTGAAGCTGTTCGAGCAGTCCGAGGTCACACGCATCGACTACGGCCCGGAAGTACAGGTACACACCGCCCAGGGCCGGGTACGCGCCAAGACTCTGGTGCTGTGCTGCAACGCCTACCACAACGACCTCAACCGCGAACTGGGCGGCAAGGTGCTGCCAGCCGGCAGCTACATCATCGCCACCGAGCCGCTGGGCGAGGAACGTGCCCGTTCGCTGCTGCCGCAGAACATGGCGGTGTGTGACCAGCGCGTGGCACTGGACTATTACCGCCTGTCCGCCGACCAGCGCCTGTTGTTCGGCGGAGCCTGCCACTATTCAGGCCGCGACCCGAAGGACATTGCCGCCTACATGCGGCCAAAGATGCTCAAGGTATTCCCGCAACTGGCCGACGTGCGCATCGACTACCAGTGGGGCGGCATGATCGGCATCGGCGCCAACCGCCTGCCGCAGGTTGGCCGCCTGGCCAGCCAGCCGAACGTGTATTACGCCCAGGCCTACTCCGGGCATGGGCTCAATGCCACCCACCTGGCTGCGCGCCTGCTCGGCGAAGCCATCAGCGGCCAGGAAAGCGGGCGGTTCGACCTGTTTGCCAAGGTGCCGCACATCACCTTCCCCGGCGGCCAGCACCTGCGCTCGCCGCTGCTGGCGTTGGGGATGCTGTGGCATCGCCTGAAAGAGCTGATCTGAGCCACCGCACCTGCCCTGTGGGAGCGGGCATGCCCGCGAACACCGGCGAAGCCGGTGCCAGCCACCGCGTCGCCTGTTTCGCGGCGGTTCGACGCCTCGACACGCCCGCTCCCACAGGGACTGTACAGGCTTCAAAAACCGGTATGAGCTTCAGTCCTTCCAGAAGGGCTTACGCCCCTCGGTCCGGGCCTGCTCCCAGCTCAGCCCGACATCGCGCAACTCGTCATCGGTCAACTGCAGCAGCGCCCTGCGGGTGTGCCAGCGATGCAGCATCAGCCCCCAACGCCCCAACCCTTCCGGCGCGTTGAACACCTTGGCTTGCTGCCCGGCCTCCAGTTCCTTGGCCAACAGTTGCAAGCGCACATCGCTCATGCCACCCATCACCGCATCCTCTCGTTCAGTTGATACCGTGGAGAAAGCATGCGCGTCGACAGCACCGGCAATACAGATCCAATACAGCCTTATTATTCCCATACAGAATTGGCCGCAGGCCGACTGAATGCTGTATTTTCAGCGCAACTGTACCGGTCGCCACGCTATTGCAGCGAAGGAGTATGCCGTGACCCTTTACCTGAACCTCGCCGAGCTGCTCGGTGCGCGCATTGAACAGGGCCTCTATCGCCCCGGCCAGCGCCTGCCGTCAGTGCGCGCCCTGAGTGTGGAGCACGGGGTCAGCCTGAGCACCGTGCAGCAGGCCTACCGCATGCTGGAAGACAGCGGCATGGTTTCGCCCCGGCCCAAGTCCGGCTACTTCGTCAACGACCACCGCCACCTGCCAGCCCTGCCCGCCGTCAGCCGCCCGGCCCAGCGCCCGGTAGACATCTCGCAATGGGAGCAGGTGCTGGAACTGGTGCGCAGCACCCCACGCCAAGGCGTGATCCAGCTCGGCCGCGGCATGCCCGACATCGACAGCCCAACCCTCAAGCCACTGCTGCGCAGCCTCGCCCAGCTGAGCCGGCGGCAGGACATGCCCGGCCTCTACTACGACAACATCCACGGCAACCTGGCCCTGCGCGAACAGGTGGCCCGGCTGACGCTCGACTCCGGCTGCCGCCTGGGCCCGGGCGACCTGGTGATAACCACCGGCTGCCATGAGGCGCTGTCATGCAGCATTCGCGCGGTGTGCGAGCCGGGCGATATCGTCGCGGTCGACTCCCCAAGCTTCCACGGCGCCATGCAGACCCTCAAGGGCCTGGGCATGAAAGCCCTGGAAATCCCCACCGACCCGGTCACTGGTATCAGTCTGGAGGCGCTGGAGCTGGCCCTGGAGCAGTGGCCGATCAAGCTCATCCAGATCACCCCCAGCTGCAACAACCCGCTCGGCTACATCATGCCCGAGGCCCGCAAGAAAGCCCTGCTGAGCCTGGCACAGCGCTACGACGTGGCGATCCTCGAAGATGATGTGTACGGCGACCTGGCCTACACCTACCCGCGCCCACGCACCCTCAAGTCGTTTGACGACGACGGCCGCGTGCTGCTTTGCAGTTCGTTCTCCAAGACCCTCGCCCCCGGCCTGCGGATAGGCTGGGTGGCACCCGGTCGTTATCTGGAGCGGGTGCTGCACATGAAGTACATCAGCACCGGCAGCACGGCCAGCCAGCCGCAGTTGGCCATTGCCGACTTCATCGCCGGCGGGCACTACCAACCCCACGTGCGGCGCATGCGCAGCCAGTACCAGCGTGGCCGCGACCTGATGAGCGACTGGGTGACCCGCTACTTCCCGGCGGGCACCCGGGTCAGCCGGCCGCAAGGTGGCTTCATGCTGTGGGTGGAATTACCCGAACATTTCGATACGCTGCGCCTGAACCGGGCTTTACTGGAGCAGGACGTACAGGTTGCCGTGGGCAGCATCTTCTCGGCCTCGGGCAAATTCCGCCACTGCCTGCGCATGAACTTCGCCGCGCGGCCGACGCCGCAGATCGAAGCCGCCGTGCGCAAGGTTGGTGAAACCGCCCTTCGTCTACTGGATGAAGAAAGCGCCGGCGCGTAACTTTGCGCCGCCCGCCACGGTCCAACCTATCAAGCCTTTGCCGCACAGGACGATCCACCCTTGAGACTCCAGCGAGCCCTGCCTCTGCTGCTGGTGCTACTGCTCGGCCTTGCCGGCTGCGCCAGCGTCGGCACGCCCCGCGAAACCAGCCAGGCGCTGCCTGCCAACGACTCGGCCTTCGGCCGTTCGGTTCTGCGCCAGGCCGCGCCCTACGGCGGCCGCTCGGGCTTTCGCCTGCTGCCCAACAGCAACGAGGCGTTCCGCGCCCGTGCCGAACTGATCCGCAACGCCCAGGCGAGCATCGACCTGCAGTACTACATCGTCCACGATGGCCTCAGCACCCGCGCCCTGGTGCATGAACTGCTGCGCGCCGCCGACCGTGGCGTACGCGTGCGCATCCTGCTCGACGACACTACCAGCGACGGCCTGGACGTCATCATGGGCACCCTCGATGCCCACCCGAACATTCAGATACGCGTGTTCAACCCGCTGCACCTGGGCCGCAGCACCGGCGTGACGCGCGCAGTGGGCCGCCTGTTCAACCTGTCGCGCCAGCACCGACGCATGCACAACAAGCTGTTCCTGGTGGACAACAGCATGGCCATCGTCGGCGGACGCAACCTGGGCGATGAGTATTTCGATGCCGAACCCAACCTCAACTTCACCGACATCGACTTGCTGGGCGTCGGCCCGGTGGCCGAACAGCTCGGCCACAGCTTCGACCAGTACTGGAACAGCGCCCTGAGCCGGCCGATTACCGACTTTCTCTGGCGCGACCCGGATGCCAGCGACCTGCGCGCCAGCCGCCACCGCCTGGAAATTTCACTCGCCGAAGCCAGGACCCAGCGCAAAGCCCTGTATGACCGCTTGATGGCCTACCAGTCGCAGCCGCGCCTGGATGTGTGGCGCAACGAGCTTATCTGGGCCCATGCCCAGGCGCTATGGGATGCGCCGAGCAAGGTGCTGGCCGATGACGAACCGGACCCGCAACTGCTGCTGACCCAGCAACTGGCCCCTGACTTGAGCAAGGTGCAACACGAGCTGATCCTGGTATCGGCGTACTTCGTACCCGGCGAGTCCGGCCTGCTGTACCTGACCCACAGCGCCGACGCGGGTATCTCGGTCAAACTGCTGACCAACTCGCTGGAAGCCACCGACGTGCCGGCGGTGCATGGCGGCTATGCGCCGTATCGGCGGGCGCTGCTGGAGCATGGCGTGCAGCTGTACGAGCTGCGCCGCCAACCCGGCGACCCCAGCGCGCAGCACCGCGTGAGCTTCCATGGCAGCTCGGACTCGAGCCTGCACAGCAAGGCGATCGTGTTCGACCGGCGCAAGACCTTCATCGGCTCGTTCAACTTCGACCCGCGTTCGGTGTTGTGGAATACCGAGGTCGGGGTGCTGGTGGACAGCCCGGAGCTGGCCGAGTACACCCGCGCGCTGGCGGTACAGGGCATGGCCCCGGCCTTGAGCTATCAGCCGACGCTGGTGGGTAACCAGATGGTGTGGGTGACCGAGGAAAATGGCAGGCGGCGCATGCTTACATCCGAACCGGGCGGGATGTGGCGGCGGTTCAATGCCTGGATCAGCAAGGCGGTTGGCCTGGAGAAGATGTTGTAGCTGATGGCCTCATCGCCGGCAAGCCAGCTCCCACAGGCACTGCACAGCATTCAAGGCCTATGGAGAACCTGTGGGAGCTGGCTTGCCGGCGATGGGCCGCAAAGCGGCCCCAAAAAACCATCAGGCAGAGGCAGGCTCGAAGGCCCCGCGCCGCCGGGTCAACACCACCAACCCCGCAGCCCCCGCAGCCATCAGCAACGGCAACGCATGCCCGCTGATCCACTGGCTGCCTGCCCCGGCCAGCAGCGGCCCAAGCAGGCAGCCAATACCCCACAGCTGCGCCACATGGGCGTTGGCCCGTACCAGCGCATCATCCCGGTAGCGCTCACCAATCAGCACCAGCGACAAGGTGAACAAGCCCCCCGCACTGGCCCCGAACAGCACCCACAGCGGCCAGATCGCCGGTGTATGCAGCAGCAACGGAATCGCCAGGCTGGATACCAGCAGGGTCACCGCACAGCCGGTGAACAGAGCGCGCCGCGACATATGGTCGGCCAGCGCACCGATGGGCAGTTGCAGCACCGCATCGCCCACCACCACGGTACTGACCATGAACAGGGCGATTTCGGTGCTGAAGCCCTGTTGCAGGCAATACACCGGCAACAAGGTCAGGATCATTGCTTCGAACGAGGCAAACAGGGCAATGGCCCAGGCGATCACCGGCAAGCGCCGGCAGAAGGCAAACAGATCGCCGAAGGTGACGCTGCAGGCCTCTGTGCTGGGTGCCCCGCCACGGCCCAGAAGAATCAGCGGCGCCACCAGCAGCAGGCCGGTGGCGGCCCAGAAGCCGAAGTCGTCATCCGAGCCGAGAAAGCCCAGCACCAGCGGCCCGGCCAGCTGGCTGAGGGCATAGCTGCTGCCATACAGCGCCACCAGGCGGCCGCGCCATTGCTCGACCACCAGCTGGTTGATCCAGCTTTCGCCGAGTATGAACACCACGGTCAGCGACATACCGATCAGCAATCGCAACAGCAGCCACAGCGGGTAGCTGGGCAGCAGTGCGACCAGGCCAATCGACAGCGCCCCGCCCCACAGGCACAGGCGCATGGCCGAGGGCACGCCGACCCAGCCGGCCAGGCGGCTGGCCAGGCTGGCACCTACCAGCACGCCCAGCGCCGGCATCGCGGCCATCACGCCGATGGCGAAGCTGCCGTAGCCCCAGGCCTCCAGGCGCAGGGATACCAGCGGCATGCTCACGCCGAGTGCCAGCCCGACGCTTAGCACCGATGCCAGTACGGCGAAGTAGGTACCCCAACGCATTGCAGCCTCCCAGGCAGAATTCTTGAACAGCAAAAACGACGAAGCCGGGGCAGCGTGAGCCGACCCGGCTATTTTTGGGGCTGCTGTGCAGCCCATCGCCGGCAAGCCAGCTCCCACAGGTACGGCACTGGCCTCAAGGGCTGCGAGTAACTTGTGGGAGCTGGCTTGCCGGCGATTGGGCCGCAACGCGGCCCCCTGGGATTACAACTTGATCCAGGTCGCCTTCAGCTCGGTGTACTTCTCCAGCGCATGCAGCGACTTGTCACGGCCGTTGCCCGACTGCTTGAAGCCACCGAACGGCGCGGTCATGTCGCCGCCGTCGTACTGGTTGACCCAGACGCTGCCAGCGCGCACGGCACGGGCGGTCTTGTGGGCCTTGGAGATGTCCGAGGTCCAGATGCCAGCGGCCAGGCCATACGGCGTGTCGTTGGCAATGGCGACGGCTTCTTCGGCGGTATCGAAGGCGATCACCGACAGCACCGGGCCGAAGATTTCTTCCTGGGCGATCTTCATGGCGTTGGTCACGCCGTCGAAGATGGTCGGCTCGACATAGGTGCCACCGGTTTCTTCCAGGGTGCGCTTGCCGCCGGCCAGCAGCTTGGCGCCGTCCTTGTGGCCAGCCTCGATGTACGACAGCACGGTGTTCATCTGCTGGGTGTCGACCAGGGCACCGACAGTGGTCTGTGGGTCCAGCGGGTTGCCTGGCTTCCAGCCTTTCAGGGCCTCGACCACCATCGGCAGGAACTTGTCCTTGATCGAACGCTCGACCAGCAGGCGCGAGCCGGCGGTGCACACTTCGCCCTGGTTGAAGGCGATGGCGCTGGCGGCAGCTTCGGCGGCAGCTTGCAGGTCCGGAGCGTCAGCGAAGACGATGTTCGGGCTCTTGCCACCGGCTTCCAGCCAGATGCGCTTCATGTTCGATTCGCCCGCGTAAACCATCAGCTGCTTGGCGATCTTGGTCGAACCGGTGAATACCAGGGTGTCGACGTCCATGTGCAGGGCCAGGGCCTTGCCCACGGTGTGGCCGTAGCCTGGCAGCACGTTCAGCACGCCAGCCGGGATACCGGCTTCGATGGCCAACTGGGCAATGCGAATGGCAGTCAGCGGCGATTTTTCGGACGGTTTGAGCACTACCGAGTTACCGGTGGCCAGGGCCGGGCCGAGCTTCCAGCAAGCCATCAGCAGCGGGAAGTTCCACGGTACGATGGCACCGACCACACCCACCGCTTCGCGGGTGACCAGGCCGAGCTGGTCATGCGGGGTCGGGGCGACTTCGTCGTAGACCTTGTCGATGGCTTCGGCAGTCCAGTGAATGGCATTGGCCGCGCCAGGTACGTCGATGCTGGAGGAGTCGCCGATCGGCTTGCCCATGTCCAGGGTTTCCAGCAGCGCCAGCTCTTCGACGTTCTTGCGCAGCAGGTCGGCGAAGCGGATCAGCTTGGCCTTGCGCTTGGCCGGGGCCAGCTGCGACCACACGCCGGAGTTGAAGGTGGCACGGGCGTTTTCCACAGCGCGGTTGGCATCGGCCAGGTCGCAGCTGGCAACCTTGGCCAGGAAGCGTCCGTCGACCGGGCTCAGGCACTCGAAGGTTTCACCGGATGCGGCATCGGTGTATTCGCCGTTGATGAAGGCACGGCCTTCGATCTTCAGTTGCTGGGCACGTTGTTCCCAGTCCGCACGAGTCAGGGTGGTCATACGAAACTCCTCCTCTTGTATAGGTGCAACGCCGCACTGAGGACTCACAGGCGTTGTCAGAATTCTGCCCAAGCGTCGAGGGCATTTTGGCTACCGACACCCTAAACCAGCCCGTGTAAACTATCAATATATTTGACACGAATGGCTCAAAAGCCTACTCATGTGCATTTTATTAAACAACAACAGGAGCCGAACCATGAGCATCGACAGCATCATCGACTTCGCGCAGGTCATTACCGAGGCCGAACGCTACCGCCCGGCGGCGGAAAAAATCCTCAAGGGCGAGCCCGACCAGGCGGTCTATAACCATTATTCCAGCCCCTGCGGGCAGTTTGCCGCGGGCGTGTGGGAAGGCGAGGTGGGGCAGTGGACGGTGAACTACACCGAGCATGAGTACTGCGAGATCGTCCAGGGCGTTTCGGTGCTGCGTGACCAGGATGGCGGAGCCAAGACCCTGCGTGCCGGTGATCGGTTTGTCATCCCGGCCGGCTTCAAGGGCACCTGGGAGGTGCTGGAGCCTTGCCGCAAGATCTATGTGATGTTCGAGCAGAAATGATTTGAGGCTGTGCCGGCCTCTTCGCGGGCTTGCCCGCTCCCACAGGTACATCACAGCCCCTGAGAGCAGTGAAATCCCTGTGGGAGCGGGCAAGCCCGCGAAGAGGCCCGAACAGGCATAAAAAAACCCGCGTCCTTTCGGACGCGGGTTTTTTTCAGGTCGCCGATCAATTACTTGATCTTGGCTTCCTTGTACACCACGTGCTTGCGAACAACCGGATCGTATTTCTTGATCTCGATTTTGTCCGGAGTGGTGCGCTTGTTCTTGTCGGTGGTGTAGAAGTGGCCAGTGCCAGCACTCGAAACCAGACGGATCAATTCACGCATGACGTTCTCCTTAGAACTTTTCGCCGCGAGCGCGCAGCTCGGCCAGCACTACGTCGATACCACGCTTGTCAATAACGCGCATGCCTTTGGCAGATACGCGCAGACGCACGAAACGCTTCTCGGATTCAACCCAGAAACGGTGGTGCTGCAGGTTCGGCAGGAAACGACGACGGGTTTTGTTGTTTGCGTGGGAAATGTTGTTCCCGGTTACTGGACCCTTACCAGTAACTTGACAGACTCTCGACATGACTCAGCCCTCTAAAACCACATGCCCAACCCGGCATGGGTTGGCCGCTTAATCTCTCAGTCTTTGGCGCCTAGGCGCCGTGATTCTGGAGGTCTTATCGACCGGATCCGCTGATGCGACAGGCCGAGCCCCTAGAAAAGAGCGCTGCTTTATACCAGAAAGACTTGGCCGCAACAACATTAGATGCACATTGTCACGAGCCGGAACGCGCCGGGCCAGCATAGCGGCAGGCCCCGCCAGCCGTCGACCGCCCGTCGCCAATTTTGTAAAAAAGGGTGTGGTCATTTCCCGACGGGCACACTAGGGTAGGCCTTTTCCAGACTGCACTGGCAGATGGGCCACTGACAGCCAAGGAGCCACTATGCGTGCTGCCGCCCTTTCCTTATTGTTCAACTCCTTGTTCGCCGCAGGCACCCTGTTCGCCGCCGGCGTTGCCCAGGCCGCCCCGCTGAGCGTCTGCAGCGAGGCCAGCCCCGAAGGCTTCGACGTGGTGCAGTACAACTCGCTGACCACAACCAACGCCACGGCCGATGTGCTGATGAACCGCCTGGTGGAGTTCGACGCGGCGCAAGGCAAGGTGGTGCCGAGCCTGGCGGCCAGTTGGACGGTATCGGCCGACGGCCTGATCTACGACTTCACCCTGCGCGATGACGTGAAATTCCACACCACCGCCTACTTCAAGCCAAGCCGCGCACTGAACGGCGACGACGTGCTGTTCAGCTTCCAGCGCATGCTCTACCCCGCCCATGCCTGGCACAAGACTGCACCGGGCGGCTACCCGCATGCCCAGTCGCTGCAACTGGGCAGCCTGATCAAGGCAATCGAGGCGCCGGCACCGAACGCCGTGCGCTTCACCCTCAGCCACCCGGACGCCACCTTCCTGGCCACCCTGAGCATGGGCTTCGCCTCGATCTACTCCGCCGAGTACGCCGACAAACTGCTCAAGGCCGGTACGCCGGAGAAGCTAAACAGCCAGCCGGTCGGCACCGGGCCGTTCATCTTCCAGCGCTTCCAGAAGGACGCCGTGGTGCGCTATCGCGCCAACCCCGACTACTTCGCCGGCAAGCCAGCGGTCGACCCGTTGATCTTCGCCATCACCACCGATGCCAACGTGCGCCTGCAGAAGCTCAAGCGCGGCGAGTGCCAGGTCGCGTTGTCGCCCAAGCCGCTGGACATTGCCGAAGCCGGCAAGGACGGCAACCTCAAGGTGGCCACCACCCCGGCGTTCATGACCGCCTTCGTCGCCATCAACAGCCAGCACCCACCGCTGGACAAGCCGGAAGTGCGCCAGGCCATCAACCTGGCCTTCGACAAACAGGCCTACCTCAAGGCCGTGTTCGAAGACTCCGCGGTGGCCGCCAACGGCCCCTACCCGCCCAACACCTGGAGCTACGCCAAGGACCTGCCCGGCTACCCGCTGGACCTGAAGAAAGCCAAGGCCCTGCTGACCAAGGCCGGCCTGGCCGAGGGCTTCAGCACCACGATCTGGACCCGCCCGTCGGGCAGCCTGCTCAACCCCAACCCCAGCCTCGGTGCGCAGATGCTGCAGGCCGACCTGGCCAAGATTGGCATCAAGGCCGAGATCCGCGTGATCGAGTGGGGCGAGCTGATCCGCCGCGCCAAGGCGGGCGAGCATGACTTGCTGTTCATGGGTTGGGCGGGTGACAACGGCGACCCGGACAACTTCCTCAGCCCGCAGTTTTCCTGCGCAGCGGTGCAGTCGGGGACCAACTTCGCACGCTTCTGCGACAGCCGCCTGGACCAGTTGATCAGCGCCGGGCGCACCACCAACGACCAGAGTGTGCGCAGCCGGCTTTACCAGCAGGCACAGACGCTGATCCAGCAGCAGGCGCTGTGGGTGCCGCTGGCACACCCCACGGCGGCGACGCTACTGCGCCAAGGGGTCGAGGGGTACCAGGTGAGCCCGTTCGGGCGGCTGGATTTCAGCAAGGTGTCAGTGAGCAAGTAAGCCTGCACCGGCCTCTTCGCGGGTAAACCCGCTCCCACAGGGACCGCGCCAACTTTCAACATGGCACTTTCCCTGTGGGAGCGGGTTTACCCGCGAAAGGGCCGGGACAGGCAGCACAAGTGCCTAAGCCACAATCCAGCCATGCTCGACCATCGACAGCGGCTCCCCGTCACCGATGATGATGTGATCCAGCACCCGCACATCGATCAACGCCAGCCCCCGCTTCAGCGACAGGGTCAAGTGCACATCGTCCTGGCTGGGCTCACTGTTGCCCGAGGGGTGGTTGTGGCACAGGATCAAGGCCGCTGCGTTATGCAGCAATGCCCGCCGCACCACTTCCCGCGGGTAGACGCTGGCCCGATCTATCGTGCCTCGGAAGAGGATCTCAAACGCCAACGGCCTGTGCTTGGTATCGAGAAAGAGGCATCCGAACACCTCACTGACTTCATGTCGCAGCATCGCTTTCAAATAGCGCCTCACCGTTGCCGGGCTGTCCATCGCGGATTCACGCTCAATCGAAGTTGCAAGGTGCCTGCGCCCGATCTCCAGCAGCGCCTGCAGCTGGCTGAACCTCACCGGGCCCAACCCAAGCTCGCCGACGAAAGCCTCACGGTCGGCCTCCAGCAACTGGCGCAACCCCCCGAACTTCACGAGCAGACCTCGCGCCAGCTCCACGACATTGCGCCCACGCACACCTGAGCCGAGAAATACAGCCAGCAATTCCGCGTCCGTCAGGCTTCCGGCCCCACGCTGCAGCAACTTCTCCCTCGGCCGCTCTTCAGCCGGCCACTCCCTGATATTCATCCCGTCCCTCTGCCCTTGCTGCGGCCCATTTCGGCCCTGTGTTAATCTATTTCGCCTCGTACATGCGACGTTCTGCCGCAGGCATTTTCAAACGTCGCCGCCCGCTCTCACTGGAAAAAGGCAAGCCTATGCAGCGGCTGTATCGCAAGCGCATCGTTCTCGGCGTGGGTGGCGGCATTGCCGCCTACAAAAGCGCCGAACTGATTCGCCGACTCCTGGAGCACGGCGCGCAGGTGCGCGTCGTCATGACCCGTGGTGGTGCAGAGTTCATCACCCCGCTGACCCTGCAGGCGCTGTCGGGCCACCCGGTGCACATGGACCTGCTCGACCCTGCCGCCGAAGCGGCCATGGGCCACATCGAACTGGCCAAGTGGGCCGACCTGGTGCTGATCGCCCCGGCCACCGCCGACCTCATGGCGCGCATGGCCCAGGGCATGGCCGACGACCTGCTGACCACCCTGGTGCTGGCTACCGATGCCACCGTTGCCGTGGCCCCGGCCATGAACCAGGCCATGTGGCGCGACCCGGCCACCCAGGCCAACCTCGAACTGCTCAAGAGCCGTGGCATCCAGGTGTTCGGCCCGGCGTCCGGCAGCCAGGCCTGTGGCGATGTCGGCCTGGGCCGCATGCTCGAAGCCACCGACCTGGCCTGGTGTGCCGCGGAAAGCTTCAAGCGCCAGGCACTGACCGGCAAGCACGTACTGATCACCGCCGGCCCGACCCAGGAAAACATCGACCCGGTGCGCTACATCACCAATCATAGCTCCGGCAAGATGGGCTTCGCCTTGGCCGAAGCGGCCGCCGAAGCCGGGGCTCGGGTGACCCTCGTCACTGGCCCGGTGCACCTGCCAACCCCCGACCGGGTCAGCCGTATCGACGTGGTCAGCGCGCGGGACATGCTCGCGGCCTGTGAAGCGGCCATGCCGTGCGACCTGTTCATCGCCTCTGCGGCGGTTGCGGACTACCGCCCGGAAGTCGTTGCCACGCAAAAATTGAAGAAAGATCCTACGACCGGCGACGGCATGCTGCTGCAGATGGTGCGCAATCCCGATATCCTTGCCACCATCGCTGGCCGCGCCGACCGCCCGTTCAGCGTCGGTTTCGCCGCCGAGACCGAACACTTGCTCGATTACGCCACGCGCAAGCTCAAGGACAAGAACCTCGACCTGATCGTCGCCAATGATGTGGCCAACCCCAGCATCGGCTTCAACAGCGAGGAAAACGCCTTGACCGTGATCGACCGCCAGCAGCACCAGACCCTCTTCGCGCAGACCAGCAAGGGCAAGATTGCCCGGCAACTGGTCGCCTTCATCGCCGAACGGCTCAATCAGGTTCAATAAGTTACATGCACGCTCTTCAAGCCAAGATCCTCGACCCACGCCTGGGCACCGAATTCCCCCTGCCGCAGTACGCCACCCCCGGCTCCGCCGGCCTGGACCTGCGCGCCCTGCTCAAGGAAGACACCGTCCTCGAGCCAGGCCAGACCCTGCTGATCCCCACCGGCCTGTCGATCTACATCGGCGACCCGGGCCTGGCGGCGGTGATCCTGCCGCGCTCGGGCCTGGGCCATAAGCACGGCATCGTGCTGGGCAACCTGGTCGGGCTGATCGACTCGGACTACCAGGGCGAGTTGATGGTGTCGTGCTGGAACCGCGGCAACACCCCGTTCACCATCGCCGTTGGCGAGCGCATTGCCCAGCTGGTGCTGGTACCGGTGGTACAGGCCCATTTCGATATCGTCGAAGCGTTCGATGAAAGCCAGCGCGGTGCTGGCGGCTTTGGTCATTCCGGCAGCCACTGAGCCGAGAAATGACCGTTCAGGCCAAGGATGGCGAACTCTCTGGCGAAACCACCGTCCAAGCGTTCAGTTTGCGCCTGCCCAGAAAGCCTTTGACTAATGGAGCTTCCAGAGATGAACGACATGGCCCACCTGGTACCCGCCGCACTGCCAGACAGCATTTTCCGCGCGTATGACATTCGCGGCGTGGTCGGCAAGACCCTTCACGCCGAAACCGCCTACTGGATCGGCCGCGCCATCGGCGCGCAGAGCCTGGCCCAGGGCGAACCGCAGGTTTCGGTCGGCCGCGATGGCCGCCTGTCCGGCCCGATGCTGGTCGAACAGCTGATCAAGGGCCTGGTCGATGCCGGCTGCCAAGTCAGCGACGTCGGCCTGGTACCCACCCCGGCGCTGTACTACGCAGCCAACGTGCTGGCCGGCAAGTCCGGTGTGATGCTGACCGGCAGCCACAACCCGTCGGACTACAACGGCTTCAAGATCGTCATCGCTGGCGATACCCTGGCCAACGAACAGATCCAGGCCCTGCTGACGCGCCTGAAAACCAACGACCTGACCCGCGCCGAAGGCCGCGTGGAAAAGGTCGAGATCCTTGACCGCTACTTCCAGCAGATCGTTGAAGACGTGAAGCTGGCCAGGAAGCTCAAGGTGGTCGTGGACTGCGGCAACGGTGCCGCCGGCGTGGTCGCGCCGCAACTGATCGAAGCCCTGGGCTGCGAAGTGATCCCGCTGTTCTGCGAAGTCGACGGCAACTTCCCCAACCACCATCCGGACCCGGGCAAGCCGGAAAACCTCGAAGACCTGATCGCCAAGGTCAAGGAAACCGGCGCCGATATCGGCCTGGCCTTTGACGGTGACGGCGACCGCGTCGGCGTGGTGACCAACACCGGCAGCATCGTCTACCCAGACCGCCTGCTGATGCTGTTTGCCCAGGACGTGCTGTCGCGCAACCCGGGCGCCGAGATCATCTTCGACGTCAAATGCACCCGTCGCCTGACCCCGCTGATCGAGCAGCACGGCGGCCGCGCTCTGATGTGGAAGACCGGTCACTCGCTGATCAAGAAGAAGATGAAGCAGACCGGCTCGCTGCTGGCCGGCGAGATGAGCGGTCACATCTTCATCAAGGAACGCTGGTACGGTTTCGACGACGGCATCTATAGCGCCGTGCGCCTGCTGGAGATCCTCAGCAAGGCCGGGCAGAGCGCCGAAAACCTGTTCGCCGCGTTCCCGAACGATATTTCCACGCCGGAAATCAATATTGATGTGACCGACGAGGGTAAATTCAGCATCATTGATGCACTGCAACGCGACGCCGACTGGGGCGAAGCCAACCTGACCACCATCGACGGTGTGCGGGTGGACTACCCCCACGGCTGGGGCCTGGTTCGCGCCTCCAACACCACCCCGGTGCTGGTGCTGCGCTTCGAGGCCGACAGCGACGCCGAATTGCAACGTATCAAGGATGTTTTCCGTACCCAGTTGCTGCGGGTTGAGCCTGAGCTGCAACTGCCGTTCTGACCGACTATCTGTTCCTTACAGGAGCCCTGCATGACCCTCGATCGCGATGCCGCTTCCCATGTAGCCGAGGTTTTGTCCGAAGCACTGCCTTACATCCGCCGCTTTGTCGGCAAGACCCTGGTGATCAAGTACGGCGGCAACGCGATGGAGAGCGAGGAGCTCAAGACCGGCTTCGCCCGTGACATCGTGCTGATGAAGGCTGTGGGCATCAACCCGGTGGTGGTCCACGGTGGTGGCCCGCAGATCGGCGACCTGCTCAAGCGCCTGTCGATCGAAAGCCACTTCATCGACGGCATGCGCGTCACCGACTCGGCGACCATGGACGTGGTGGAGATGGTGCTGGGTGGCCAGGTCAACAAGGACATCGTCAACCTGATCAACCGCCACGGCGGCAGCGCAATCGGCCTGACCGGCAAGGACGCGGAGCTGATCCGCGCCCGCAAGCTGACCGTCAGCCGCCAGACGCCCGAGATGACCACCCCGGAAATCATCGACATCGGCCACGTTGGCGAAGTGGTAAGCGTGAACACCGACCTGCTGAACATGCTGGTGAAGGGCGACTTCATCCCGGTGATCGCGCCGATCGGCGTGGGTGCCAACGGTGAGTCGTACAACATCAACGCCGACCTGGTGGCTGGCAAGGTAGCCGAAGCGCTGAAGGCCGAGAAGCTGATGCTGCTGACCAACATCGCCGGCCTGATGGACAAGCAGGGTGAAGTACTGACCGGCCTGACCACCGAGCAGGTCAACGAACTGATCGCCGACGGCACCATCTACGGCGGCATGCTGCCTAAGATCAAGTGCGCGCTGGATGCGGTGCAGGGCGGTGTCAACAGCTCGCACATCATCGATGGCCGCGTGCCGAATGCGGTGCTGCTGGAGATCTTCACCGACAGCGGCGTGGGTACCCTGATTACCAACCGCAAGCAGCGCTGATCGTTAACCTGTCCCGGCCTCTTCGCGGGTAAACCCGCTCCCACAGGTACAGCACCGCCTTTGAGGGCTGTGGAGATCCTGTGGGAGCGGGTTTACCCGCGAAGAGGCCGGAACAGGCGACACAAAAAAAGGCGACCTTCACAAGAAGGTCGCCTTTTTCATTTCCGGGCCCCGGATCAGATACCGTACTGCGCCCGGTAAGCCTCGACAGCCGGCAGATGCTGCTTCAGCTGTGGATCATCGGCCAGGAACTCCAGCACCTGGGTCAGCGAAACGATGCTGACCACAGGGATACCGAAGTCACGCTCCACTTCCTGGATCGCCGACAGCTCGCCATTGCCGCGCTCTTCGCGGTTCAGTGCGATCAGCACGCCAGCGGCCTTGGCCTGCTGGGCATTGATGATCTGCATGACTTCACGAATGGCGGTACCGGCGGTGATCACGTCGTCGATGATCAGCACATCACCGGCCAGCGGTGCACCGACCAGGCTGCCACCTTCACCGTGGTCCTTGGCTTCCTTGCGGTTGAAGCACCATGGCACGTCGAGCTGATGCTGATCGGCAAGGGCCACGGCAGTAGTCGCTGCCAGCGGGATACCTTTGTAAGCCGGGCCGAACAGCACATCGAACGGGATCTTGCTGTCGACGATGGCTGCGGCATAGCAACGGCCCAGTTCGGCCAGGGCGGAACCGGTGTTGAACAGGCCGGCATTGAAGAAATACGGGCTGGTACGCCCCGATTTCAGGGTGAATTCACCGAAACGCAGTACCCCGCGATCGATGGCAAAACGGATGAAGTCGCGCTGATACGGCTGCATGGATAGTCCCGGACACCACGGATTTAGCTAAATGGGTTGAGCTCGGGTATCATACACGCACGAGATTTTTGGGGCCATTTATGCGGATCATCAGTGTGAACGTAAATGGCATTCAGGCTGCGGCCGAGCGTGGTTTGCTCAGCTGGCTGCAAGCCCAGAATGCCGACGTCATCTGCCTTCAGGATACCCGCGCCTCGGCCTTTGAACTCGATGACCCAGCTTTCCAGCTCGATGGCTATTTCCTTTATGCCTGCGACGCGGAGGTGCCTGCCCAAGGTGGTGTGGCCCTGTATTCGCGCATGCAGCCCAAGGCAGTCATCACCGGCCTGGGCTTCGAGACAGCCGACCGCTATGGGCGTTACCTGCAAGCAGATTTCGACAAAGTCAGTATTGCCAGCCTGCTGCTGCCTTCGGGTATGAACGGCGACGAAGACTTGAACCAGAAGTTCAAGTTGATGGACGACTTCGCCAAGTACCTGGACAAACAGCGTCGCAAGCGTCGCGAATACATCTACTGCGGCTCGTTCTACGTGGCGCAGCAGAAGCTCGACATCAAGAACTGGCGTGACAGCCAGCAGTCGCCGGGCTTCCTGGCGCCGGAGCGTGCCTGGATGGACGCGATCACTGGCGAGATGGGTTACGTCGATGCCCTGCGCGAAGTCAGCCGTGAGGGCGACCAGTACAGCTGGTGGCCGGACAACGAGCAGGCCGAGATGCTCAACCTGGGCTACCGGTTCGACTACCAGATCCTCACCCCGGGCCTGCGCCGCTTCGTGCGCAATGCCCGCCTGCCGCGTCAGCCGCGCTTCTCCCAGCATGCGCCGCTGATCGTCGACTATGACTGGACGTTGACCATCTGAAGGCATGGGGCCGCTTTGCGGCCCTATCGCGACACAAGGCCGCTCCTACAGGGGAATGCATATCCCTTGTAGGAGCGGCCTTGTGTCGCGATAGGGCTGCAAAGCAGCCCCAGCATTATTTGATCGGCCGCCAGATCATCGGGTAGCGATACGGCTTGCCCTCATTCGCCCGCACAGCCGCAATGATGATCAGGATCATCACCGCGACCATCAGCATGGCGAACAGCACCAGCCCGATGAACACGAACATCAGCAGGAAGCAGATGAACCCGGCAATGGTCACGCTGATCTGAAAATTCAGCGCCTCTTTGCCCTGGGCGTCGATGAAAGGGTCTTGCTCGCGCTTGAGGTGCCACAGCACCAGCGGGCCCAGCAAGTGCCCGAGCGGCACCACCAGGCCCAGCAGCGCGGAGAGGTGGCAGAACATCGCCCACTGCCGGATTTCGGCATTGGGCGGGGTGATCGACAGGTTCGATTCGCTCATGCCCCGCACCTCCCTGGCTGGGTTCAGTCGGCCAGTGCCGCCTGCTGCAGTTCGAAGATCTCGCTCATGCCCTTCTGTGCCAGGGCGAGCATGGCGTTGAAGTCTTCAGGCTGGAACGGCGCACCTTCGGCAGTACCCTGCACTTCGATGAAACCACCGGCGCTGGTCATGACCACGTTCAGGTCGGTTTCGGCGGCGGAGTCTTCCAGGTAGTCCAGGTCGAGCACCGCTTCGCCCTGGTACATGCCCACCGACACTGCGGCGATCATGTGCTTGAGCGGGTTGCCGGCCTTCAGGCCACCGCGCTTCTTGATCACCGCCAGGGCGTCGCACAGGGCGACCATGGCACCGGTGATGGACGCGGTACGGGTGCCACCATCGGCCTGGATCACGTCGCAGTCGACGTACAGGGTAATGTCACCGAGCTTGCTCATGTCCAGCGCGGCGCGCAGCGAACGGCCGATCAGGCGCTGGATTTCCAGGGTGCGGCCACCCTGCTTGCCACGGCTGGCTTCGCGCTGGTTACGCTCGCCGGTGGAACGCGGCAGCATGCCGTATTCGGCGGTCAGCCAGCCTTGGCCCTGGCCTTTGAGGAAGCGCGGCACACCGTTTTCCACGCTGACCGTGCAGATGACCTTGGTGTCACCGAACTCGACCAGTACCGACCCTTCGGCGTGCTTGGTGTAGTTGCGGGTGATGCGGATCGAGCGGAGCTGATCGGCGGCGCGACCACTTGGACGTTTCATCTGGGATACCTGTACTGGGACTTTGAATCTGCCGAGCATTATAGAGCCCACGGCCCGGGGAAGACATGCCTATTGTCGCGCCCGACACAGCCCGTCGCCTTTTCCTGCCGGCCAGGCCACCCGTCGGTAACATGGGTGGATTGGGCGCCAAGGCCCCACTGCGCTACAATCCTGCGCCTTGCAGCCGAGAGGCTCCCACCGTTCATTCATATACGCGAGGTACTCCCCATGGTGCACAGCATGACCGCTTTTGCTCGTGTCGAGCGCGCCGGCAGCCAAGGCACCCTGGTCTGGGAGCTGCGTTCGGTCAACCACCGTTACCTGGAGCCGCACCTGCGCCTGCCCGAGGCCCTGCGCGACCTCGAAGGCGCCGTGCGTGAAGGCCTGCGCCAGGGCCTGTCGCGGGGCAAGGTGGAATGCACCTTGCGCCTCAACGAAGACAGCAACGGCAAACCACTGAAGGTGGACCGCGAGCGCGCCGCGCAGCTGGTTGCCGCCGCCGAGGAAGTGGCCGGCCTGATCAAGCAGCCGGCACCACTGAACCCGCTGGAGGTGCTGTCGTGGCCAGGCGTGCTGGTGGCCGACGCCAGCGACCCGCAGGCACTGAATACCGAAGCCATGGCGCTGTTCGATGAAGCGCTGGCCGAGCTCAAGGCCGGGCGCCAGCGTGAAGGCCAGGAACTGGCCCGGCTGATCAACGAACGCCTGGACAACATGGCCAGCGAAGTCGCCACCCTGCGCGCCCTGGTGCCGCAGATGCTGGCAGCTCAGCGGCAGAAGATCCTCGACCGCTTCGGCGACATGCAGGCCGAACTCGACCCGCAGCGCCTGGAGCAGGAGATGGTGCTGCTGGCCCAGAAGAGCGACGTGGCCGAGGAACTCGACCGCCTCAGCACCCACGTCACCGAAGTACGCCGGGTGCTCAAGGGTGGCGGTGCCGCCGGCCGGCGCCTGGACTTCCTGATGCAGGAACTCAACCGCGAGGCCAACACCCTCGGCTCCAAGGCCTTCGACCCACGCAGCACGCAAGCGGCGGTCAACCTGAAGGTATTGATCGAACAGATGCGTGAACAAGTACAGAACATCGAGTAAGGCCACCCCGACCATGAACCACAGCAGCGGCACCCTCTACATCGTTTCGGCCCCTTCGGGCGCCGGCAAGACCAGCCTGGTCACCGCCCTGATCAAGGCCGACAAGCGCGTAAGCGTCTCGGTCTCGCACACCACCCGCGCCATGCGCCCGGGCGAGCAGCACGGCGTGAACTACCACTTCGTCAGCCATGACGACTTCAAGGGGCTGATCGCCAAGGGTGACTTCCTCGAGCACGCCGAAGTGTTCGGCAATTTCTACGGGACTTCGCGCAGCGCGCTGCAAGAGGTACTCGACCAGGGCAATGACCTGATCCTGGAAATCGACTGGCAAGGCGCCCAGCAGGTACGCAAGGTGATGCCCGAGGCTTTGTCGGTGTTCATCCTGCCGCCAAGCCAGCAGGCCCTGCGCGAGCGCCTGGATGGCCGCGGGCAGGACAGCGAAGAGATCATCGCCGGGCGCATGAAGGAAGCGGTCAGCGAGATGGTGCACTACGACGAGTATGACTACGTGATCATCAACGATGACTTCGACGTGGCGCTGGAAGACTTGAAGGCAGTGTTCCGCTCGAACCGCCTGGTGCTGAAGAAGCAGCAACAGCGCAACAGCGGGCTGCTGAAAGAACTGCTCTCCTGATAGACCCCATGGGGCTGCTTTGCAGCCCTTCGCGGCGGTTCGGCGCCCCGACACGCCCGCTCCCACAGATACAACACAAGCCTGAAGGCAGTGAGTAACGTGTGGGAGCGGGCGTGTCGGGGCGCCGAACCGCCGCGAAGGGCCGCAAAGCGGCCCCAATCATTTATTCCTGCAGTGGCAAGGTAGCCTGCTGACGCAGGGTAGCCCCCAGGAAGTACGCCGGCGCGCGCAGGCGCGACAGCATCATCAGCACGATCCCCAGCACCGAAATGATCGCGGCGATCACGAACACCAGCCCCAGCCCGCCCACATGCGAGCCGCTGCCGAAGTCCGGCGAGGCGCTGTCGATGGCGGTACGCACGAAGATCACCGACAAGATCACCCCACCCACCAGCGGGCACAAGCCGCGCATCAGGAAGTGGCGCAGGCTGTCGAACAGGCTGTGGCGGAAGTACCAGACACAGGCGAAGGCCGTCAGCGAATAGTAGAAGCAGATCATCATGCCCAGTGCAGTGATGGTATCCGCCAACACGTTCTCGCTCAGGGTGCGCATGGTCACGTAGAACAGGCCCGCGGCCACGCCGGCGCAGATAGTGGCGTAACGCGGGGTCTGCGAACGAGGGCAGACGCTGGCGAACTTCTGCGGCACCGCACCGTAGTAACCCATGGCCAACAGGGTGCGCGCCGGCGACACGAAGGTCGACTGCAGCGACGCCGCGGTGCTGGCCAGCACGGCGATGGACATCAGGATCGCCAGCGGCCCCATGACCGGACCGGCCAGGTGGGCGAAGACGTTTTCCTGGATGCGCGGGTTGTTGAGGCCCAGGCCTTGTTCGCTGATACCGGCAAACTGCAGGGTGGCAATCGCGGTGAACAGGTACAGGCCGAGGATCAGCAGCACGGTCCAGGTGGCCGCCTTGCCCGGCACCTCGTCACTGCCGACCGATTCCTCGCTGACAGTCAGGCACACGTCCCAGCCCCAGAAGATGAAGATCGACAGCGACAGCCCGGCGGCAAAGGCCGAGAACGATTCGACGCCGAACGGGTTGAACCAGGCGAAATCGAATTCCAGCGGTGGCGGCGCGGTGGTTTCGCCGAAAGCGGCAAAGGCAAAGCCGATCAGCACCAGCAACTGCAGGGCCACCAAGCCATATTGCACCGTCATGGTGGTGGTCATGCCGCGGCAGCAGATCCACACCGCCAGGGCGATGAACACGCAACAGGTGGTTATGTTGATGAGCAGGTTGTCGGCCAAGGCCGCCAGCTCATGCTTGCCGGTGATCTGGCCAAGGAACAGGTAGAAGAAGTCGACCGCCACCCCTGCCAGGTTCGACAACACGATGGTGGTGGCGACCACCAGGCCCCAGCCACCGATCCAGCCGATCATCGGGCCAAAGGCACGCGCCGACCAGGTAAACGAAGTACCGCTGTCCGGCTCCGCCGAGTTCAGTTCGCGGTAGCCCAAGGCCACCAGCAGCATCGGCAGGAAGCCGACGATGAACACCGCCGGCAGGTGCGCGCCCACTTCACGCACGGTCGGGCCAAGGGCGCCGGTAAGGGTGTAGACCGGGGCGATAGTGGAAATGCCCAGCACCACGCTGGCCAGCAAGCCCAGCCGGCCGGTGGCCAGGCCCTTGCTGCGCTGGGTGTTGCCCGCGTCGGCCGCCACGTCGGGTGGGCGGCCGGCTTCTGTGTAATTGCTCATGAGTATTTGCCGTAAATTTTGGAATTGTTTTCACAGGCCTTGCGTACAAGGCCCGCTTTCACTCATTGAAAGCTTGCTGCCGGGAACAAGTCATCCGAGACCTTCGGGTGACGTCAGAATGCCTCCTGCCGTGCGCCCTCCCGTGTAGCGTAAGCAATGCAGGCCTCGCGAAACGCCTGGAACAGGCGCAGCGAGACCGGGTTTTCGGTAAATCGCCACTCCGGGTGCCACTGCACGCCGAGCACAAAACCCGGCGCCGCAGGCATGGACACTGCTTCGATCAGGCCATCCGGGGCCCGTGCCTCGACGCGCAGGCCCGGGGCCAGGCGGTCGATGCCCTGGCTGTGCAGCGAGTTGACCTCGAACTGCGCCGCCAGGCCCAGGCGCTCGAACAACCCGCCAGGCTCGATGCCGACAAGGTGACGAGGGCCGTATTGCACCTCCAGGGGTGCGTCCTCAGGTTCACGGTGGTCAAGGTAGCCGGGCAGTTCCTGCACGCGCTGGTGCAGGCTGCCGCCCAGGGCCACGTTCAATTCCTGGTAGCCACGGCAGATACAGAACACCGGCACACCGGCGGCAATGGCCGCCTGCAACAACGGCAGGGTCAGGCGATCGCGTGCCAGATCGTGTCGGGTACCCGTCGCGCTGGGGGCGCCATTGTAATGATGCGGTTCGATATTTGAAGGTGAGCCGGTAAAAACAATGCCGTGCAGACGGGCCAGCAGCGCCTGCGTGTCGCTGCCCCCGTCACGGGCCGGCAAGATCAATGGCAAGCCGGCAAAGCCGGCCGCCTCGACATACTTGTCGCCTACCGTATGCGACGAGTTTTTCCCCACCTGCTGGCGGCAGGCGCTGACACCGATCAAAGGGACCGCATTTGCGCTCATGGGCTTACACCGTGTGCAGGTACCAGTTGTACTCGAGGTCGGAAATCGACACTTCGAACTCGGCCAGTTCGCTTTCCTTGCAGGCCACGAAGATATCGATGTAGTCCGGGCTGATGTATTGGTTGAGGACTTCGCTGTCGTCCAGCGCGCGCAGGGCATCGCGCAGGTTGTTCGGCAGGCTCTGCTCCAGCTGTTCGTAGGAGTTGCCTTCGATCGGTGCCTGCGGCTCGACCTGGTTGGTCAGGCCGTGGTGAACACCGGCGAGGATCGCCGCGAGCATCAGGTAGGGGTTGGCGTCGGCACCGGCCACGCGGTGCTCGAGGCGCACGTTGTCGCTGCTGTCGGTGGGCACGCGCACCGCCACGGTACGGTTGTCCAGGCCCCAGCTTGGCGCATTGGGCACGTAGAACTGCGCGCCGAAGCGGCGGTAGGAGTTGATGTTCGGGCAGAGGAAAGCCATCGACGCCGGCATGGTCTCCAGCACACCACCGATGGCATGGCGCAGCGCGTCGCTTTGCAGCGGGTCGTCGCTGGCGAAGATGTTCTTGCCGGTTTTCTTGTCCAACAACGAAATGTGCACGTGCAGGCCATTGCCTGCCTGGCCCGGGTAGGGCTTGGCCATGAAGGTGGTGTCCATTTCATGGTCGTAGGCAACGTTCTTGATCAGGCGCTTGAGCAAGATCGCGTAGTCGCAGGCCTTCAGCGGGTCGGCAACATGATGCAGGTTGACCTCGAACTGTGCCGGGGCGCTTTCCTTGACGATGGCGTCGGCGGGCAGGCCCTGCTCCTTGGCCGCTTCGAGCATGTCCTGCAGGCAGTCGGCATATTCATCGAGGTCGTCGATCAGGTACACCTGGGTCGACTGCGGGCGCTTGCCGGAAATCGGCGAGCGCGGCGGCTGCGGGCGACCGTTGAGGTTGTCCTGGTCGATCAGGTAGAACTCCAGCTCGAACGCGGCGCAGATATCCAGGCCCAGGTCATCGAACTTGCTCACCACTTGGCGCAGTACTTCGCGCGGGTCGGCGAAGAACGGCTGGCCATCCAGTTCGTGCATGGTCATCAGCAGCTGGGCGGTGGGGCGCTTCTGCCACGGCTCGTCCGACAGTGTGCCGGGGATCGGGAAGCAGATGCGGTCGGCATCGCCGATGTCCAGGCCAAGGCCGGTGCTCTCGACGGTGGACCCGTTGATGTCCAGGGCGAACAGCGATGCCGGCAGGTTGATGCCCTTCTCGTACACCTTGTGCAGGCTGGCCCGCTCGATGCGCTTGCCACGTACCACGCCGTTCATGTCGGAGATCAGCAGGTCGACGTACTGCGTGTCCGGATGGGCCTGGAGGAAGTCATTCATCTCGCTGGAAGAACTGGCGCACGGGGTTACCGACGTCATGGCTGTACATCCTTTGATTTGCTGCGGCGATGTGGGGGATACGGCTGGCGCCTCACGGGCGACGATGGTTGCAGCTGTTGTTCTTTTCACTTTCCCATCGTGGGGATTGGTTACCCGACCGGGCGCATTGATTCCCGGGGGCCGTTTCACTATAAAATGGCCAAAACGCAACAGACATTGGCAATTCGGCAAGCAGAGCGTGCACCAATGCAATATCAGATTACCCATGCCGACCTCTCCCTGGTCCTGGCCCTGGAACGTGGCCGCTCGCTGGCCAAGGCTGCCGAGTTGCTCAAGGTCGATGTTTCGACGGTGTTCCGCTCGATCCGCCGGCTGGAGTCGGCGCTGGGCACAGCCTTGTTCGTCAAGAGCCGCAAAGGCTACCTGCCGACCGACACCGCCCAGGCCCTGGCCGAGCAGGCCGAACGCGCCGAGCAGGCACTGGAGGCGGCGCGCATCGCCATGACCAGTGGCGAGCAGGTGGTCAGCGGCACCGTGCGCCTGACCTGTACCGAGGCGGTGATGCACAGCCTGCTGCTGCCGGCGCTGGCCGAGTTCATGCCCAACTACCCGGCCTTGTCGCTGGAGATGGGCACTTCCAATACCTTCGCCAACCTCAGCCGGCGCGATGCCGACATTGCCCTGCGCCTGACCAACACGCCGCCGGAGCACCTGGTGGGCCGCAACCTGGGGTCCACCTCCTACGTGATCTGCGGCCAGCCGCAGTGGCGCGAGCGCCTGGCCGAGTCACCTGCCAGCGTGCCGTGGATCGCCCCCGACGACTCGATGCAGGACCATCCCACGGTGGTCTGGCGCAACCAGCAGCACCCGGGCTTGAGCCCGCGCTACCAGTGCAGCGGCATGTCGACCATCGCCCAGCTGGTCACGGCCGGGCTCGGCGTGGCAGCGTTGCCGGACTACATGGTGCACGCGCTGCCCGGGGTGGATGCGCTGAGCGGGCCGCTGCCGGGTTGCGACACCCAGCTGTGGCTGCTGACCCGGCCGGACTGCCGGGCGTTGCGCTCGGTGCAGACCCTGTTCGAGGAGCTGACCCCGCGGTTGCGTGACGCGATGCTCTGAGGTTATCGTCAGGCTCATGTATCAAGGGTGTCTGTTCCGGCCCTTTCGCGGCTGAAGCCGCTCCCACAGGGTGCGGTGATGAACCTGAGGACAATGCGGTCCCTGTGGGAGCGGCTTCAGCCGCGAAGAAGGCAACACCGGGCTTGAAGGTAACCACCCGACAAAACAGCGCTTCCCTATTGGCTGGTGATTTTTTAAACTATCGAGTCCGCCTGCCCATTATTGGGCTGCACGCCCACCGCAATTGCTACTGAGGAAGACCATGGCCCGCGTAACTGTTGAAGACTGCCTGGAACACGTGGATAACCGCTTTGAGCTGGTCATGCTCTCGACCAAGCGCGCTCGCCAGCTGGCGACCGGCGGCAAAGAGCCACGCGTTGCGTGGGAAAACGACAAGCCGACCGTTGTTGCCCTGCGTGAAATCGCCGAAGGCATCGTCACCAACGAGTTCATCGCCGCTGAAGAGATCGTCACCGAGGATCCGGTGTTCGCCGCGTTCGAGGACGAGAACAACGAGGCTGTCTAATTGATGCCAGGTCGACGTCGCACGGCGCAAGGCCCCCTTCCTCGGCAGGAGGTGAACCCATGCCGGGTATAGAAGCCTTGGCCGAACGGCTGTCGACCTATCTTGGCCCCGAACAGGTCAACCTGGTCCGGCGCGCCTATTTCTACGCCGAACAGGCCCACGATGGGCAGCGCCGCCGCAGCGGCGAGCCCTACGTGACCCACCCGCTGGCCGTGGCCAGCATCCTCGCCGACATGCACATGGACCATCAGAGCCTGATGGCGGCCATGCTGCACGACGTGATCGAAGATACCGGCATCGCCAAGGAAGCCCTCAGCCAGCAGTTTGGCGAGACCGTGGCCGAACTGGTCGATGGGGTCAGCAAGCTGACCCAGATGAACTTCGAGACCAAGGCCGAGGCGCAGGCCGAAAACTTCCAGAAGATGGCCATGGCCATGGCCCGCGACATCCGCGTGATCCTGGTCAAGCTGGCCGACCGCCTGCACAACATGCGCACCCTGGAAGTGCTGTCCGGCGAAAAACGCCGGCGCATCGCCAAGGAAACCCTCGAGATCTACGCTCCCATCGCCAACCGCCTGGGCATGCACACCGTGCGCGTGGAGTTCGAGGACCTCGGCTTCAAGGCCATGCACCCGATGCGTTCGTCGCTGATCCACCGTGCGGTGAAAAGCGCTCGCGGCAACCGCAAGGAGATCGTCGCCAAGATCGAGCATTCGCTGGCCAACTGCCTGGCCGCCGACGGCATCGAGGGCGAGGTCAGCGGGCGACAGAAACACCTCTATGGCATCTACAAGAAGATGCGCGGCAAGCGCCGCGCCTTCAACGAGATCATGGACGTGTACGCCTTCCGCATCGTCGTCGACAAGGTCGACACCTGCTACCGCGTACTCGGTGCGGTGCACAACCTGTACAAGCCGCTGCCCGGTCGCTTCAAGGATTACATCGCGATCCCCAAGGCCAACGGCTACCAGTCGTTGCACACCACGCTGTTCGGCATGCACGGCGTGCCCATCGAAATCCAGATCCGCACCCGCGAGATGGAAGAGATGGCCAACAACGGCATCGCCGCGCACTGGCTGTACAAATCCAACGACGACGAGCAGCCCAAGGGCAGCCACGCCCGCGCCCGCCAGTGGGTCAAGGGCATCCTCGAACTGCAGCAACGTGCCGGCAACTCGCTGGAATTCATCGAAAGCGTGAAGATCGACCTGTTCCCGGACGAGGTCTACGTGTTCACGCCCAAAGGCCGCATCATGGAGCTGCCCAAAGGCTCCACGGCGGTCGACTTCGCCTACGCGGTGCACACCGACGTCGGCAACAGCTGCATCGCCTGCCGCATCAACCGCCGCCTGGCGCCGCTGTCCGAACCGCTGCAAAGCGGCTCGACGGTGGAAATCGTCAGCGCCCCGGGCGCACGGCCGAACCCGGCCTGGCTCAACTTCGTGGTTACCGGCAAGGCGCGCACGCACATCCGCCACGCGCTCAAGCAACAGCGCCGCTCCGAGTCCATCAGCCTGGGCGAACGCCTGCTGAACAAGGTGCTCACCGGCTTCGACAGCAGCCTTGAGATGATCCCCCAGGAGCGTATCCAGGCGATTCTCGCCGAGTACCGCCTGGAGCTGATCGAAGACCTGCTCGAAGACATCGGCCTGGGCAACCGCATGGCCTACGTGGTCGCGCGCCGCCTGCTGTCGGCCGAAGGCGAGCAGTTGCCGGCACCGGAAGGCCCGCTGGCGATCCGCGGTACCGAAGGCCTGGTGCTGAGCTACGCCAAGTGCTGCACGCCGATCCCGGGCGACCCGATCGTCGGCCACCTGTCAGCCGGCAAGGGCATGGTCGTGCACCTGGAAAACTGCCGCAACATCAGTGAAATCCGCCACAACCCGGAGAAGTGCGTACAGCTCTCCTGGGCCAAGGACATCACTGGTGAATTCAATGTCGAGTTGCGTGTCGAACTGGAGCACCAGCGCGGCCTGATTGCCCTGCTGGCCAGCAGTGTCAACGCCGCCGACGGCAACATCGAGAAGATCAGCATGGACGAACGCGACGGCCGTATCAGCGTGGTCCAACTGGTGGTCAGCGTGCACGACCGCGTGCACCTGGCGCGTGTGATCAAGAAGCTGCGTACCCTGACCGGTGTGGTCCGCATCACCCGCATGCGTACGTAGTCCGCCAACCGCAAGGAGTCATCATGAGCAAGACCGTCATCAACAGCGACAAGGCCCCTGCCGCCATCGGCACCTACTCGCAGGCGATCAAGGCCGGCAACACCGTGTACATGTCGGGCCAGATCCCGCTGGACCCGAAGACCATGGAACTGGTCGAAGGCTTCGAAGCCCAGACCGTACAGGTGTTCGAGAACCTCAAGGCCGTGGCTGAAGCCGCTGGCGGTTCGTTCAAGGACATCGTCAAGCTGAACATCTTCCTCACCGACCTGAGCCACTTCGCCAAGGTCAACGAGGTGATGGGCCGCTACTTCGAGCAGCCTTACCCAGCCCGCGCCGCCATCGGCGTTGCCGCGCTGCCGAAAGGCTCCCAGGTCGAAATGGACGCCATCCTGGTCATCGAATGATGCCCCGGTGACGGGCGCCCTGCCCGTCACCTTCCCTTCTCTGCAAGGTTACCCCGTCATGCGTCAAGCACTGCCCCTCGCGCTGGCAGCCCTGCTTCTGGGCGGCTGCGCCAGCCACAAACCCGAAGATTTCAACGGCACCTGGATCAACCAGGACGCCATCAATGCGGCCGTCAAGGGCGGCAGCCTGCGTCAGGCGCTCAATGAGCACGGGCCGGTGTTCGAGTGGAAGCTCGACGTCGCCAGCCAACAGGCCAGCTACAGCAATGGTTTCGAAGCGGCCGACGGCCAGCTGAGCGCCACCGACAAGCAATGGCGGGCCAGCTTCCAGGGTGGCCAGACCGAACAGCTGTCGCTCGATGGCGACGAACTGCAGGCGGTCGATCAAAGCGGCGGCAAGCAGACCTTCGTGCGCGCCAAAGCACCGGCGGCGACCAATGCGCCACTGGGCAGCAGCTTCGAGAAAGCCCTGTACCAGGCCTATCTGGGCGGTAACTGGAAGATCATCGAAGGCCAGGGCAAAGGTGCCAGCGTGCGCTTCGGCGACACCGGCAACGTCACCGGCCTGCCGGGGCCAGACCGTTTCGCCCTGTGCCTGGCGGGTGACTGCGCGACCATGGGTGGCAGCAATGACAGCCTGTGGCTGGAGCGCAACCAGCGTGGCGCGCCGTTCATCCTCAAGCGCGATGGCGACAAGCTGGAGATCTTCCAGGCGGTGAACCGCGCACAGCCGGATGAAATGCCAGTGTTGGCGGCCGGCAAGCGCCAGTGGGTGCTGGAACTGGACTGAAACCTGCTGAAATCGTGTTCGACCTCATCGGTCTCTTCGCGGGTAAACCCGCTCCCACAGGCACACCGCCAGGCTTGAAACCAGCGGTGCACCTGTGGGAGCGGGTTTACCCGCGAAGAGGCCGGTAGACTCAGCGCAAGCCTTTCAGGATTGCGGCATAGCCTTCCCTGTAGCTCGGATACACCGGCGCCCAGCCCAACGCCCGCGCCCGGGCATTGCTACAGCGCTTGCTGCCGGTACGCCGCACTCGCTGCTCATCCGACCACTCGGTTACCCCCATGTACGCCCGCAGCCAGGCCACCACATCGGCCAGCGGCGCCGGGTCGTCGTCGACGCCGATGTAGCAATCGTCGAGCACCTTGCCGTCGGCATCGGCCTGCAACAGGAACGCCAACAGGCTGGCGGCATCCTCGGCATGGATGCGGTTGCCATACAGCGGTGGCTCCTCGGCCACGCGGTAGCCCTGGCGCACCTGACTGAGCAGCCACTCGCGGCCGGGGCCATAGATGCCGGTCAGGCGCACCACGCTGGCCGGGATGCCGCTGGCCAGCGCCAGCCGCTCAGCCTCCAGCATCAACCGCCCGGAATAACCTTCAGGCTTGGTGGCCGCGCCTTCTTCGATCCACTCGCCGTCCTTCTGTGCATACACGCTGCTGCTGGACACGAACAGCAGGCGCCGTGGGCGTTGGCCGCGCTCGGCCAGCCAACCTAGCACATGGCGCAAACCGTCGACATAGGCTGCCTGGTAACCCGCCTCGTCGTGCTGGCTGGCCGCCACGCAATACACCAGGTAGTCCGGCGCGCGCTGCGGCCAGGCGTCGGGGATCGATGGCTCGGACAAGTCCGCCGCCACCGGCACGACCCCCGCAGGCAACTGCCCGACCGAGCGACGCAGGCCGCTCACCTGCCAGCCGCGCGCAAGCATCTGCCGGGCAAGACGCCCGCCTACATCACCACATCCCACCACCATCACGGAAAGGTCTGACATCTCTAAACTCCCTAGACCAATTGATCAGCCTGACCACGCTACACGATGGATGGCTAGACCATAGGCGAAAAAAGCAACAAGATTACTTTTGTTAACAAGAATTACTTGCAATAATGGCCGCCAAATTGTTCTCGGCCTACCTCGAGGCCTTGGAGAACGTTCACTTTATTCTTCATCAGGTCCGGCCAGCATGACACGTACTCAACCTTCCGCTTCGCCAACCCCGTCGCGCGCCTGGCGCGCCATCGCCGCGCTGACGCTCAGCCTGGTGCTGGCCCCGGTGGCCATGGCCGATGAGCCAACCGCCAATGCTGCCGCGCCTGCTGCCGCTACCGCACCAGCTGCGCCGGCCGCTGCCCCAGCCGCAGCACCGGCTGCCGACGCAGTTGCCGCCACCCCGGTTGATGCCCCGGTCGCTGCAGACCCGAGCGTCGAAGCCCTGGTTGAAGACACCTCGCTGGGCATGGCCCACGACCTGTCCCCATGGGGCATGTACAAGAACGCCGACGTGGTGGTCAAGGCGGTGATGATCGGCCTGGCCATCGCCTCCATCATCACCTGGACCATCTGGATCGCCAAAGGCTTCGAGCTGATGGGCGCCAAGCGTCGTCTGCGTGGTGAAATCGCCCTGCTGAAGAAATCCGCCAGCCTCAAGGAAGCCAGCGACGTTTCCAACAAGGAAGGCACCCTGGCCCACACCCTGGTCCACGACGCCCTCGAAGAGATGCGCCTGTCGGCCAACGCCCGCGAAAAAGAAGGCATCAAGGAGCGCGTCAGCTTCCGCCTGGAGCGCCTGGTACACGCCAGCGGCCGCACCATGAGCAGCGGCACCGGCGTACTCGCCACCATCGGCTCCACTGCGCCATTCGTCGGCCTGTTCGGTACCGTATGGGGCATCATGAACAGCTTCATCGGCATCGCCAAGACCCAGACCACCAACCTGGCCGTGGTTGCCCCGGGTATCGCCGAGGCCCTGCTGGCCACCGCCCTGGGCCTGGTCGCCGCAATCCCGGCCGTGGTCATCTACAACGTCTTCGCCCGCTCCATCGCCGGCTACAAGGCCCAGGTGTCCGACGCCTCCGCCCAGGTGCTGCTGCTGGTCAGCCGTGACCTGGACCACCAGGGCAGCGAACGCGCCGCCCCGCACATGGTGAAAGTGGGGTAAGCCATGGGCCTGCATCTCAACGAAGGTGGCGACGACCTCGCCGAAAACCACGAAATCAACGTTACGCCGTTCATCGACGTGATGCTGGTGCTGCTGATCATCTTCATGGTCGCAGCCCCCTTGGCCACGGTCGACATCAAGGTCGACCTGCCGGCCTCGACCGCCAAGCCGGCGCCGAGGCCCGAGAAACCGGTGTTCGTCAGCGTCAAGGCCGACCAGAAGCTGTACGTCGGTGACGATCAGGTCCCTGCCCCCGACCAGCTTGGCCCGATGCTCGATGCCAAGACCAAGGGCGACAAGGAAACCACCATCTTCTTCCAGGCTGACAAAGGCGTGGATTACGGTGACCTGATGGAAGTGATGAACAACATGCGCGCGGCCGGCTACCTGAAAGTCGGTCTGGTAGGTCTCGAGACGGCAGCCAAGAAATGACAAAAACGCGCTCTAACATGGCGCGCTACGGTGGCAGCCTGGCGATCGTGCTGGGCGTGCACGTGGTCGCCGTGCTGCTGACGCTCAACTGGTCGGTGCCCCAGGCCATCGAACTGCCACCGGCAGCCATGATGGTCGAGCTGGCGCCATTGCCGGAGCCTGCGCCACCACCGCCCCCGAAAGCGGCGCCGCAGCCACCGGCGCCGGTCGAGGAACCGCCGCTGCCGAAGCTGGCCGAGGCACCCAAGCCCAAGATCGCCATTCCCAAGCCGCCCAAGCCGAAGGCCAAGCCACAGCCGCCCAAGCCCGAGAAAAAGCCTGAGCCGCCGAAGGAAGCACCGCCGACCGAACAAACGGTAGACGCACCGCCCAGCAACACGCCGCCGCAGAAGTCCGCGGCACCGGCGCCGAGCATTGCGTCCAACAGCAACGCCCTGCCGACCTGGCAGAGCGACCTGCTGCGTCACCTGGCCAAGTACAAGCGTTACCCGGAAGACGCGCGCCGTCGCGGTCTGCAGGGCATCAACCGCCTGCGCTTCGTGGTCGACGCCGAAGGCAAGGTGGTGTCGTACTCCATGGCCGGTGGCTCGGGTAGTGCCGCCCTGGACCGGGCGACCCTGGAAATGATCCGTCGGGCCGGCACGGTACCCAAGCCGCCACCCGAGTTGCTGAACAATGGCACGATCGAAGTCGTGGCACCGTTCGTCTACTCGCTGGACCGCCGCTGAGACTTTTGTTTCTGTCACAAATCGGCAAGTCTGATAACGTGCGTCTATCGATTGCAGCCGCTATGCTGGGCTCGCAACTTCATGGACGCACGTTATGACCCTCACAGAATTACGCTACATCGTCACACTCGCCCAGGAACAGCACTTCGGCCATGCCGCCGAACGCTGTCACGTGAGCCAGCCGACCCTGTCGGTCGGTGTGAAGAAGCTCGAGGATGAGCTTGGCGTGCTGATCTTCGAGCGCAGCAAGAGCGCGGTCCGCCTTACCCCGGTCGGCGAAAGCATCGTCGCCCAGGCGCAGAAGGTACTGGAGCAGGCCCAGGGCATTCGCGAGCTGGCCCAGGCCGGCAAGAACCAGCTGACCGCCCCGCTCAAGGTCGGTGCCATCTACACCGTCGGCCCATACCTGTTCCCGCACCTGATCCCTCAGTTGCACCGCGTGGCGCCACAAATGCCGCTGTACATCGAAGAGAACTTCACCCATGTACTGCGCGAAAAGCTGCGCAACGGCGAACTGGATGCGGTGATCATCGCCCTGCCGTTCAACGAAGCCGACGTGCTGACCCTGCCGCTGTACGATGAACCGTTCTGCGCCCTGATGCCGGCCGACCACCCGTGGACGGCGAAAAAGACCATCGACACCGCCATGCTCAACGACAAGAGCCTGTTGCTGCTCGGTGAAGGCCACTGCTTCCGCGACCAGGTGCTGGAAGCCTGCCCAACGCTGAACAAGGGCGGTGAAGGCTCCAAGCACACCACGGTCGAGT
Organism: Pseudomonas sp. LSJ-87; assembly: GCF_032971465.1. Lineage (NCBI taxonomy): Bacteria > Pseudomonadati > Pseudomonadota > Gammaproteobacteria > Pseudomonadales > Pseudomonadaceae > Pseudomonas > Pseudomonas sp. LSJ-87. Next base: position 489,025 of record NZ_JAWJYQ010000001.1, read on the forward strand.
CCAGCTCGCTGGAAACCATCCGCCACATGGTGGCCTCCGGCCTTGGCGTGTCGATCCTGCCGCTGTCGGCGGTGCACAGCCACCACTACGCCCCCGGCGTCATCGAGGTTCGCCCACTGACCGCACCGGCACCATTCCGCACCGTGGCCATCGCTTGGCGCGCCAGCTTCCCGCGGCCGAAGGCCATCGAGATTCTCGCCGACTCGATCCGCCTGTGCTCGGTCGCCAAAGCCCCTGCGGAACAACCGGCCTGAGTCATGAGTGAGCTGTCGAAGGTCCCGGTCACGGTACTCAAGGGGGTTGGCGAGGCCATGGCGGAGAAACTCGCCAAGGTCGGCCTGGAGAACCTGCAGGACGTGCTGTTCCACCTGCCCCTGCGCTACCAGGACCGCACTCGCGTGGTGCCGATAGGCCAGCTGCGCCCTGGCCAGGACGCGGTGATCGAGGGCGTGGTCAGCGGCGCCGACGTGACCATGGGCAAGCGCCGCAGCCTGGTGGTGCGCCTGGGTGACGGCAGCGGCGTGCTGAGCCTGCGCTTCTACCACTTCAGCAACGCGCAGAAGGAAGGCCTCAAGCGTGGTACTCACCTGCGCTGCTACGGCGAAGCCCGCCCCGGCGCCTCGGGCCTGGAAATCTACCACCCAGAATACCGCGCACTGAACGGCGACGAGCCGCCGCCACCGGTCGAGCAGACCCTGACGCCGATCTATCCGTCCACCGAAGGCCTCACCCAGCAACGCCTGCGCCTGCTGTGCCAGCAGAGCCTGGGCCTGCTCGGCCCGCGCAGCCTGCCGGACTGGCTGCCCGACGAACTGGCCCGGGACTACCAGCTGGCGCCGCTGGACGATGCCATCCGCTACCTGCACAACCCGCCGGCCGACGCCGACCTCGACGAGCTTGCCGAAGGCCAGCACTGGGCCCAGCACCGCCTGGCCTTCGAAGAACTGCTGACCCACCAGCTGTCGCAGCAACGCCTGCGCGAAAGCCTGCGCAGCCTGCGCGCGCCGGTGCTGCCCAAGGCCCAGCGCCTGCAGGCGCAGTACCTGGCCAACCTGGGCTTCCAGCCGACCGGCGCGCAGCAGCGGGTGGCCAATGAAATTGCCTACGACCTCAGCCAGCACGAGCCGATGATGCGCCTGGTGCAGGGCGATGTGGGTGCCGGCAAGACCGTGGTCGCCGCCCTGGCCGCGCTGCAGGCCCTGGAGGCCGGCTACCAGGTGGCCTTGATGGCGCCCACCGAGATCCTCGCCGAACAGCACTACATCACCTTCAAGCGCTGGCTCGAACCGCTGGGCATCGAAGTGGCCTGGCTGGCCGGCAAGCTCAAGGGCAAGGCTCGGGCAGCCGCCCTGGAGCAGATCGCCAACGGTGCGCCAATGGTGGTCGGTACCCACGCGCTGTTCCAGGAAGAGGTGAAGTTCAAGCACCTGGCCCTGGCGATCATCGATGAACAACACCGTTTTGGCGTGCAGCAACGCCTGGCCCTGCGCAAGAAGGGCGTGGCCGGGGAATTGTGCCCGCACCAGCTGATCATGACCGCCACGCCCATTCCGCGCACCCTGGCCATGAGCGCCTACGCCGACCTGGACACCTCGGTGCTCGACGAGCTGCCGCCCGGGCGCACCCCGGTGAACACCGTGCTGGTGGCCGACAGCCGCCGCTTCGAAGTGGTCGAGCGTGTGCGCGCCGCCTGCGCCGAAGGGCGCCAGGCCTATTGGGTGTGCACCCTGATCGAAGAATCCGAAGAGCTGACCTGCCAAGCCGCCGAAAGCACCTACGAGGAGCTGGGCAGCGCCCTGGGCGAGCTGCGGGTGGGGCTGATCCACGGGCGCATGAAGCCGGCGGAAAAGGCCGAGATCATGGCCGAGTTCAAGGCCGGCAACCTGCAGTTGCTGGTCGCCACCACGGTCATCGAGGTGGGCGTGGACGTGCCCAACGCCAGCCTGATGATCATCGAGAACCCCGAGCGCCTGGGCCTGGCCCAGTTGCACCAGCTGCGCGGCCGGGTTGGCCGGGGCAGCGCCGTCAGCCATTGCGTGCTGCTGTACCACCCGCCACTGTCGCAGATCGGCCGCGAGCGCCTAGGGATCATGCGGGAAACCAACGACGGCTTCATCATCGCCGAGAAAGACCTGGAACTGCGTGGCCCAGGCGAGATGCTCGGCACCCGCCAGACCGGCCTGTTGCAGTTCAAGGTCGCCGACCTGATGCGCGACGCCGACCTGCTGCCGGCCGTGCGCGACGCCGCCCAGGCCCTGATCGCACGCTGGCCGGAGCACGTCAGCCCCCTGCTCGATCGCTGGCTGCGCCATGGCCAGCAATATGGCCAAGTGTGACGCTGGTCCCATAATGGATCCAGTTTTGCCCCCAGGCTGGTTATACTTCGCGTTTAAAAGAATCAGTGGATACGGACCATGACTGAAGTTGCCCTGGACACCGCAACCCCACACGCTCCCTCGGTCATCCGGCTGCTGCTCGACAAACTCGGCGTGGCCTACCGCGAGGTGGTCGAACATCCGCACCTGCCGGCAGCGTCGCGGGTACAGGCCGTGCTGCTCGACGACGAGGTCGGCGCCCTGATGGTGCTGTTCCCGCAGAGCCAACTGCTGGACCTCAACCGCCTGGCCGAACTGACCGGGCGCAAGCTCACCGCAGTGTCGGTACCGCGCCTGAAGCAGATGCTGGACAAGCACCAGCTCAAGGCCCTGCCGGGCATCCCGGCGCTGACCAGCTCGCCGTGCCAGTACGAAAAGAGCCTGCTCGACGCTGAAACCGTGTTTATCCAGTCTGGCGAAGCCGGCCTGCTGCTGGAAATCGAACGCGCGCACTTCAAGCGCATGCTGGTCAAGGCCAGCGCCAGCAGCTTCGGCCAGGAAGTCGAGGCCATCAGCCCCAACCTCGACCGCCCCGATGATGACACCCGGGAAATCACCAACGCCGTCCAGGCCTTCACTGCCCGGCGCATCCAGAAGCGCCTGGAAGAAACCATCGAAATCCCGCCGCTGGCCGACACCGCGCAAAAGATCATCAAGCTGCGGGTAGACCCCAACGCCAGCATCGACGATATCACCGGCGTGGTCGAAACCGACCCGGCGCTGGCAGCACAGGTGGTGAGCTGGGCGGCATCGCCCTACTACGCCTCACCTGGCAAGATCCGCTCGGTGGAAGATGCCATCGTGCGTGTGCTGGGCTTCGACCTGGTGATCAACCTGGCCCTTGGCCTGGCGCTGGGCAAGACCCTGAGCCTGCCGAAAGACCACCCGCAGCAAGCCACGCCGTACTGGCAGCAGTCGATCTACACCGCCGCGATCATCGAAGGCCTGACCCGCGCCATGCCACGGGCCGAGCGCCCCGAGGCCGGCCTGACCTACCTGGCCGGGCTGCTGCACAACTTTGGCTACCTGCTGTTGGCGCACGTTTTCCCGCCGCACTTCTCGCTGATCTGCCGCCACCTGGAGGTCAACCCGCACTTGTGCCACACCTACGTGGAACAACACCTGCTGGGCATCAGCCGCGAGCAGATCGGTGCCTGGTTGATGAAGCTGTGGGACATGCCGGAAGAGCTGTCCACCGCGCTGCGCTTCCAGCACGACCCGGCCTATGAAGGCGAGTTTTCGGCGTTCCCCAACCTGGTGTGCCTGGCCACCCGCCTGCTGCGCTCGCGGGGGATTGGCTCGGGGCCGCAGCAGGAGATTCCAGACGAGTTGCTGGAGCGGCTGGGGATTACCCGGGACAAGGCCGAGGATGTGGTGAACAAGGTGCTCGAGGCAGAGAGCCTGCTGCGTGAGCTGGCTTCGCAGTTCCACACACCTCACTGACATGATTGGCCCCTGTGGGAGCGGGTTTACCCGCGAAGATCGCGACGCGGTGCATGGCACCGGCGTTGCCGGTGTTCGCGGGTAAACCCGCTCCCACAGGGTATGAGTCAGCAGGCCTATTGAGTTTCAGCCCTTCTTCTTCGGCTTCAGGTACTTCATCAACCCCTGGAACCACATCACCAGCGCCGGGTTACCCTTGATCTGGATGTGCTTGTCCTGGATCCCCTGCATGAACGCCAACTGCTTGTTACCTGCCTGCATGGTGGCGAAGCCATAGGCGGCGTCCTTGAAGGCAATGGCGAACGCCGGCTGCGGGTGCGCGCCGCCCTTGCTGCTGACGCGTTCGTTGTTGACGATGAAGTGCCGGGCGACCTTGCCGTCCAGGGTCTGCATCTGGAACACCAGGTCCTTGCCCTTGAGCTGCTGCTGGAATGCCGGGTTGTTGCGGCTGGCCCTGGCCATCAACAGCCCAATGGCCCAGAGAAGAAAGCGGAACTTCATCAACGCGCCTCGAATTAAAAGTGACTAAGGCGCGCAGTCTATCCTTTTCCGGAACTATTTATGCAAGTTCGAAACATTTTGCCTGCAGAAAGCACAACGGGCGCCCTGGGGCGCCCGCTTGGCTGACACTGGGGTCGTCAGGGAGCGATCACTTGCCTTTCTTGGCCGGCTTGACGGGGGCGTTGACGCTGTCGCGCAGGTTCTTGCCTGGCTTGAAAGCCACGGTATTGCTGGCCTTGATCTTGACCGGTTCACCGGTTTGCGGGTTCTTGCCGGTACGCGCACCGCGATGACGTTTTTCGAAGGTGCCGAAACCGACCAGGGTCACGGTGTCCTTGTCCAGGGCACCCGTGATGCTGTCGAGAATCGCGTTCAAAACCTGATTGGCCTTTTCCTTGGTCAGATCGGCCTTTTCGGCGATGACGGCGGCGAGTTCTGGTTTGCGCATAGTGAAGCCTCTTTGACGGAATTCTTGTTGTTATGCCGTGCTGCCCTGGGAGCAGCGCTCAAGGCACCGCAGGCTCTAATCTGCGGCAGACGGAAGTGAGGATGGCACGTGCACAGGGGCCGCGCCAGTATCTGGGCGGCCATTGTGCAAGCAACAACAGGATAAATCCGACAGAACGCCAGCTATTTACGCCATCACGGCCGGCAGCTGGCGATTCAGGGCCAGCTTTTCCATCACGGCCGCCCCGGTGAGGGCGTAGCCCAGCAGCTTGCCCTCTGCATCAAGGCAGAGCACCTTGAGGTCACTGCCCTGCCCTTCTACCTGCCAGGTGCCTTCGTGGCCCTGGGGCGGCGGCGAGACCACCAGCGGGCAGGCCGGGGTTTTCACGGTGATCGGCATCGGCCCGTAGGCGACCGTTGTCGGCTTGCCGGCCAGGGTTTGCGCCAGAGCCCGGGCACAGCTCATCAGCGGCATCACATAGAGCAGGTTGATGCCATCGACTTCGGCACAGTCGCCAAGGGCGAATATGTTGGCGTGGGACGTGCGCAACTGGCGGTCCACGCAAACGCCGCGGTTGGTCTGCAGGCCAGCGGCGGCGGCCAGGTCGGTGCGCGGGCGCAGGCCGATGGCCGAAACCACCAGGTCGCAGGCGATCACGCTGCCGTCGGACAGGTGCGCCTCCAGGCCCTGGGCCACCTGCTGCAGGCGGGTCAGTACCGGGCCGAGGTGAAAACGCACGCCCAGGCCTTCCAGCCCGGCCTGCACGGCAGTGGCAGCGGCCGGGTGCAGCAGGGTCGGCATGACTTGCTCGCACGGCGCCACCACATCGACCTGGAAGCCGCCCAGGCTCATGTCGTTGGCGAATTCGCAGCCGATCAGGCCGGCACCGAGGATCAGCACGCGCTGTTTGCCGACGGCGGCGGCACGGAAGCGCGCGTAGTCTTCCAGGTCGTTGATCGGGAACACTCGATCGCCGCCATCACCTTCGATCGGCACCTGCACCGTCTGCGCGCCCCAGGCCAGCACCAGGTCGCGGTATTCCACCGCCTCTTCACCTATCCACAAACGCTTGTGGCCCGGGTCGATGCCGCTGATGCGGGTATGGGTGCGAATCTCGGCATTCAGTTGCTCGGCCATGGCGCCCGGCTCGGCCATGCACAGGCCGTCGGCGTCCTTCTGCTTGGCAAAGCCGGTGGACAGCATGGGCTTGGAGTAGGAACGACCGTCATCGGCGGTGATCAGCAGCAGCGGCGTCTGCGCATCGAGCTTGCGAAATTCACGGGCCAGGTTGTAGCCCGCAAGGCCGGTACCGATGATTACCACAGGGGACGTCATGTCGTGCTTTCCTCGATTAGCCGATGGAGATCATTTCAAAGTCGCTCTTGCCCACGCCGCAGTCGGGGCACAGCCAGTCTTCAGGCACGTCTTCCCAGCGGGTGCCGGGGGCGATGCCGTCGTCTGGCCAGCCTTCGGCTTCGTCGTAGATCAGGCCACAGACAATACATTGCCACTTTTTCATGGGGGTGGGTTTCCTCGGTTCAGGCTGGAGCGTTGTGTTGCTGCTGATGGCCTCTTCGCGGGCATGCCCGCTCCCACAGGAGTTGTGCATAACCTGTAGGAGCGGGCGCGCCCGCGAAGAGGCCAGCGCGCAATTCGTGGGGCTTTGTAGCGGCCCTGTCGGCAGTATGCAAGCAGTCGGGGCAATCATGCTAAGCTCGCCGCCTCTCTGGTTGTAACAAGCAGACCGACGTGTCGTACGAATCCCCGCAAGCAGCCGCTGTCGCGTGGCTGCCGTATTCACGGCTGGCGACCGACATCGACCAGCCCACCCTTGACTGGCTGTTCGACGAGGGCTCGCTGACCCGCCGCCTGACCCGCCTGTCCAACGATCACTTCTCCGTCACCCCGCTGTTCGAGGGCTGGCAGCCGCTGCGCGATGACGAATGCCAGGCACTGGGCATCGCCGCTGGCGCCGAAGGCTGGGTGCGTGAGGTGTACCTGCGCGGCCATGGCCAACCCTGGGTGTTCGCCCGCAGCGTCGCCAGCCGCAGCGCCCTGGAGCGCGGCGGGCTGGACCTGGAAACCCTGGGCAGCCGTTCGCTGGGCGAGTTGCTGTTCTGTGACCAGGCGTTCATCCGCCACCCCATCGAGGTGTGCAGTTATCCACAGGCCTGGCTGCCGGGCGAAGCCGCCCACGCGGCGCTGTGGGGCCGCCGTTCGCGCTTCGAACGTGGCGGCCTGGACCTGCTGGTGGCAGAGGTGTTTCTGCCAGCATTGTGGCAAGCGGCCAAGGAGGGAAACCGCTGATGTACCTGCAACTGCTCAAGTCGCTCAACCGCCTGCACCCGCGGGCCTGGGACTTCGTCCAGCTCAGCCGCATGGACCGGCCGATTGGTATCTACCTGCTGCTGTGGCCGACCTTGTCGGCGGTGTGGATTGCCGGCAACGGTTCACCAACCCTGGCCAACGTGTTGATCTTCGGCCTAGGTGTAGTGCTGATGCGCGCTGCAGGTTGCTGCATCAACGACTTTGCCGACCGCAAGGTGGACGGCCACGTCAAACGTACCGCCGACCGCCCACTGGCCAGCGGCCGGGTCCGCCCGCGCGAAGCACTGGTGCTGTTCGCCATCCTGGTCGGAGTAAGCTTCCTGCTGGTGCTGTGTACCAACAGCCGCACGGTTTGGCTGTCGTTCGGTGCGGTGGCACTGGCGTTCTGCTACCCGTTCATGAAGCGCTACACCTATTACCCGCAGGTGGTGCTGGGGGCGGCGTATTCCTGGGGCATTCCCATGGCCTTCACCGCAGCGGGTGGCGAGCTGCCGGCCAGCGCCTGGCTGCTGTATATCGCCAACCTGCTGTGGACGGTGGGCTACGACACCTACTACGCCATGGTCGACCGTGATGACGACCTGAAGATAGGCGTGAAGTCGACCGCTATCCTGTTCGGCGACGCAGACCGCACCATCATCCTGACCTTGCAGCTGCTGTCGCTGGGCTGCCTGTTGCTGGCCGGCAGCCGCTTCGAGCTGGGTGGCTGGTTCCACCTGGGGCTGCTGGGCGCGGCGGCGTGCTTTGCCTGGGAGTACTGGTCGACGCGCAAGCTGGACCGGGAGTCGTGCTTCAAGGCGTTTCTGCACAATCACTGGGCGGGGTCGCTGGTGTTTATCGGGGTAGTGTTGGATTACGCACTGCGTTGAAGCTGAGGCCCCTATCGCCGGCAAGCCAGCTCCCACAGGTGCAGCGCTGCCCTTGAAGCTTGCACATGACCTGTGGGAGCTGGCTTGCCTGCGATGGGCCGCGAAGCGGCCCCGGCAATCTCAAGGCTTGGCGATATGCCAGACGTCCTTCACGCCATCACCGGTCTTGTCCCCGGCCTTCTTGTCCTTGACGAAGGTATACAGCGGTTTGCCGTCGTAGGCCCACTGTTTAGTGCCGTCATCGCGCATCACCACCGTCCACTTGTCCTTGGCAGGCTCGTCATCGGCCTTCACCATCAGCGGCGGCCAGTTGGTGGCGCATTCGCCATTGCACATCGACTTGCCGCCCGCATCCTTGTCGAAGGTGTACAGGGTCATGCCGGCATGATCGACCAACATCCCGCCCTTCTCCATCGCATGGTCGGCCAAGGCCACCCCCGGGAGCGCCAGCGCAGTGAAAAGGGCCATCCAGCTCAGCGTTTGTCGTGTCATTGGATTCACCATTGTTTCGGGGGGATTGAGTTCTGGTTGCCACAACTACGGCCCTTTCAAGCCTAGTTCAGTCATGGAATGTCGCCAGAACGGCCAACACCCTGTCACACAGCTGCAATAATTCCGTTATCTAATGCGGGCCAAGACACCGTATCCAGGAGAGGTTTTGAGCATGGTTGGCAGGAACATTCTGATCGTCGACGACGAAGCACCAATTCGCGAGATGATCGCCGTTGCCCTGGAAATGGCCGGCTATGACTGCCTGGAAGCGGAAAACTCCCAACAGGCCCACGCGATCATCGTCGACCGCAAACCGGACCTGATCCTGCTCGACTGGATGCTGCCGGGCACATCCGGCATCGAACTGGCCCGCCGCCTCAAGCGCGACGAACTGACCGGCGACATCCCGATCATCATGCTCACCGCCAAGGGTGAAGAGGACAACAAGATCCAGGGCCTGGAAGTGGGCGCCGACGACTACATCACCAAGCCGTTCTCGCCGCGTGAACTGGTCGCCCGCCTGAAAGCCGTGCTGCGCCGCACCGGCCCGAGCGATAGCGAGGCACCGATCGAAGTCGGCGGCCTGCTGCTCGACCCGATCAGCCACCGCGTGACCATCGACGGCAAGCCGGCCGAAATGGGCCCTACCGAATACCGCCTGCTGCAGTTCTTCATGACCCACCAGGAGCGCGCCTACACCCGTGGCCAGCTGCTGGACCAGGTGTGGGGTGGTAACGTCTATGTCGAAGAGCGCACCGTCGACGTACACATCCGCCGCCTGCGCAAGGCGCTGGGTGAAGCCTACGAAAATCTGGTACAAACCGTCCGGGGCACCGGCTACCGCTTCTCGACCAAGAGCTGATCGAGCTGAAAAGCGCCAAGCTGCACGTCGTTGTACAAGGACCGTCAATTGAACCAGAACTGGCACGCGACCCTGATTCGCCACCTGCTGCTGCTGATCACCGTCTGCCTGATCGGCGGGCTGGTCAGCGGCTACTATGGCTGGAGCCTGGCCATCGGCCTGGCGCTCTACCTGGGCTGGACCCTCAAGCAACTGCTGCGCCTGCATGACTGGCTGCGCAACCACCAACCCGACGAAGCACCGCCCGATGGCTACGGCCTCTGGGGCGAAGTGTTCGACAGCATCTATCACCTGCAACGCCGCGACCAGCGCGTGCGCGGCCGCCTGCAGGCGGTGATCGACCGGGTGCAGGAGTCTACCGCCGCGCTGCGTGACGCGGTGATCATGCTGGACAGTGACGGCAACCTGGAATGGTGGAACCGCGCCGCCGAGACTCTGCTGGGTTTCAAGACCCCACAGGACGGCGGCCAGCAGGTGACCAACCTGGTGCGCCACCCGCGCTTCAAGGAATACTTCGAGGCGGAGAACTACCTCGAGCCGCTGGAAATCCCCTCGCCGATCAACGACCGCATGCGCGTGCAGCTGCACATCACCCGCTACGGCAACAACGAGCACCTGATGCTGGTGCGCGATGTTACCCGCATTCACCAGCTGGAGCAGATGCGCAAGGACTTCGTCGCCAACGTGTCCCACGAGCTGCGCACGCCGCTGACGGTGATTACCGGCTACCTGGAAACCCTGCTGGACAACGTCGAAGACGTGAACCCGCGCTGGGGCCGAGCCCTGCAGCAGATGAGCCAGCAAGGCTCGCGCATGCAGACACTGCTCAACGACCTGCTGCTGCTGGCCAAGCTGGAGGCCACCGACTACCCGTCGGACAACCAGCCAGTGGCGGTCGATGCCTTGCTCGCCGCGATCAAGAACGACGCCCAGGCCCTGTCCGGGCCCCGCAACCAGCGCATCACCCTGGAAGCCGCGCCTGGCGTGCAGCTGAAAGGCAGCGAGTCGGAGCTGCGCAGTGCCTTTTCCAACCTGGTGTTCAATGCGGTCAAGTACACCCAGGACGAAGGCAGCATCCGTATTCGCTGGTGGGCCGATGCCCAAGGCGCGCACCTGTCGGTGCAGGACTCGGGGGTGGGCATTGATGCCAAGCACCTGCCACGCCTGACCGAGCGCTTCTACCGCGTCGATTCCAGCCGTGCGTCGAATACCGGCGGCACCGGGCTGGGGCTGGCGATCGTCAAGCATGTGCTGATGCGCCACCGCGGCAAGCTGGAGATCAGCAGCGTGCCGGGGCATGGCAGTACCTTTACCTGTCACTTCGCGCCGGCACAATTGGCCAACGGCAAGGCTTGAGATCGGGGCTGCTGCGCAGCCCTTCGCGGGCACGCCCGCTCCCACAGGGACCGCAATAAGTCCGCCACCCTTTGCTTTTGCCGCACCAGCCGCTACATTGGACCCCCTGTGCCAGCAAGAGCTGGCACTTTTTTTCTCTCTATCTCGAAGACGGACCCCGTAAAAACTCCATCATGGACCCTTCCCCTGGTATCAGCCTCACCTCGTTATTCGCCGATTTCGGCATGATCATCTTTGCCTTGCTCCTGGTGCTGCTCAACGGCTTCTTCGTTGCCGCCGAGTTCGCCATGGTCAAGCTGCGCGCCACCCGCGTCGAGTCCATCGCCGAGCTGCATGGCTGGCGTGGCAGCATCCTGCGCAAGGTACACAACCAGCTCGACGCCTACCTGTCGGCTTGCCAACTGGGCATCACCCTCGCCTCGCTGGGCCTGGGCTGGGTCGGTGAACCGGCGTTCGCCCACCTGCTCGAGCCGCTGCTGGCCTACCTGGGCGTGGACACGCCCGAGCTGATCAAGGCCATCTCGTTCTTCGTCGCCTTCTTCGTCATCTCGTACCTGCACATCGTGGTCGGCGAGCTGGCGCCCAAGTCCTGGGCCATCCGCAAGCCCGAGCTGCTGTCGCTGTGGACCGCCGTGCCGCTGTACCTGTTCTACTGGGTGATGTACCCGGCCATCTACCTGCTCAATGCCAGCGCCAACACCATCCTGCGCATTGCCGGCCAGGGTGAGCCCGGCCCACACCACGAGCACCACTACAGCCGTGAAGAGCTCAAGCTGATCCTGCACTCCAGCCGTGGCCAGGACCCGAGCGACCAAGGCATGCGCGTGCTGGCCTCGGCCGTGGAAATGGGCGAGCTGGAGGTGGTCGACTGGGCCAACTCGCGCGAGGACATGGTCAGCATCGACGCCCATGCGCCGTTGAAGCAGATCCTGGCTCTGGTGCGCCGCCACAAGTTCAGCCGCTACCCGGTGTACGACGCCGAGCGTGAGGAATTCACCGGGCTGCTGCACATCAAGGACCTGCTGCTGGAGCTGGCCGAACTCGAGCACCTGCCCGAAACCATCGACCTCGACGACCTGGCACGGCCACTGGAGCGCGTGTCGCGGCACATGCCGCTGGCGCAGTTGCTGGAGCAGTTCCGCAAGGGCGGCGCGCACTTCGTGCTGGTGGAGGAAGCCGATGGCAAGGTGATTGGCTACCTGACCATGGAAGACGTGCTGGAAGTGCTGGTGGGCGACATCCAGGACGAGCACCGCAAGACCGAGCGCGGCATCCTCGCCTACCAGCCGGGCAAGCTGCTGGTGCGTGGCGACACGCCGCTGTTCAAGGTCGAGCGCCTGCTGGGCGTCGACCTTGACCATATCGAGGCAGAAACCCTCGCCGGTCTGGTCTACGAGACGCTCAAGCGCGTGCCTGAAGAAGAGGAAGTGCTGGAGGTCGAAGGGCTGCGCATCATCATCAAGAAGATGAAAGGGCCGAAGATCGTGCTGGCCAAGGTGCTCAAGCTGGATTGAGGGCCATTCGCGGGCTCGCCCGCTCCCACAGGATCACCAAAGGCCAGGCCTTTCAGATTACCTGTGGGAGCGGGCGAGCCCGCGAAGAAGCCGACACGGATCATGGATTACCCGCAGTGAAGTCAGGCAACCCTCCGATCGGCCTGTCGAACCGATAAGGTATCGACTCCAGCGCCAACCCCACATTGCGCTGCACCACGAAATGCAGGTGCGGCCCGGTGCTGTTGCCAGTATTGCCCGACTTGGCCAGCATCTGCCCCTGCCGCACTCGTTGCCCCTCCGCCACTACCACCGACCCGCGCATCAGGTGCAGGTACACGCCCATGGTACCGTCCGGGTGCAGGATCCTGACGAAATTGCCCGACGGGTTGGGGCCGCGCCCGCTCTGGCTGTTCTCCGTCTTCACCACCACCCCTTCCCGCGCCGCGATGATGGTGGTGCCTTCGGGCATGGCGATATCCATGGCATAACGCCCCTTGGGCCCAAAATGACTGACCCGTCCATTGGGGCCCTGGGTCACGCGGAACGGCCCGCCAATCCAGGGGAATGCATAGCGGAAGCCCTGGGGCCGCTTGCCCGGGTCGCCCATGGCCTGCAGCAGGGTCGAGCGGTAGTTCAGCAACATCCCGGGGCGCCCCCTGAGCACGCTGAGCATTTGCGTGGTGCGCGGCGGCAGTACCCGGCGCACGGTACGCGGGGCATTGCCACCTTGTGCGTTCACCAGGTTGTCCAGGCGCAGCTCTACCTCCACCGGCACATGCAGCTGGTTGCGGGCCGAAAAGCTCACGCCACCGTTGAAGGTTATCGCGTTCAGCAGCACCTGGCCTTCGGGCACTTCGACCATGGGTACGCGCCGCACATAGGTTTTGGCACCGGGGCCGGGCCGGTCGGAATAGGAGGTCACGCGGCCATCATCGGTGATCTCGTAGATAGTCATGCCCAGGCTCGACGCCGAGGCCATGAGCAATGCACAGAACAGCAGCAGGCGGGCGGGCATGATAGTGGCTTTTTGACAGTTATGATTTGTCGAAGCCTAGCAGGGGGTTTTGCGGCGGGTATGACAGTTTGTCGGATGGCGTCAACAGGACTGGCCCCATCGCCGGCAAGCCAGCTCCCACAGGAAATGCACAAGGCCAGGGGTTGACGCTGTACCTGTGGGAGCTGGCTTGCCGGCGATGGGGCCAGTAGTGATTACTCAGGCGCCCGGGGTGAAATGCTTCTGCGCCGTCCCGCGGGCAATCAGCCGCGACAGGTAGTCGAGCTTCTGGGCATCCTGGTCGACGAACTTGAAGGTCAGTTGCAACCAGTCACTGTCAGGTTTGGGTTCCAGTGCCGCGACGGCATGCAGGTAGCCGTTCAAGCGCGCGACTTCGGCGTTCTCGCCCTGCTCCAGGTCCAGCACCGCGCCTTCCAGCACTTGGGGCAGCGCTTCGCCACGGCGCACCACCAGCAGGGCCTCTTTCAGGCTCAGCGCCTTGATCACGCACGGCTGCATGCCGCCGGCCAGGCGCAACTGGCCCTGGCCACGGCCGGTCGGCGCAGGAGCGGCGGGCCGGGGGGCAGTGGCCACTGGCCTGGCAGGTGCCGGCGCTGGCGCCGTGACCTTCACCGCTTCAGGCTTGCCGGCTGTCAGTGCATTCAGCGAGTCATTGGCGAACGCCGAGTTGACCCGTGCCGGGCCGCTGGCCATCAGGCTGTCGAGCTTGCCGATCTTGGTCAGGGCCTTTTTCACCTTGGTCAGCAATTGCTCGTTGGTGAACGGCTTGCCGACAAAATCGGAAACGCCCGCCTGAATCGCCTGGATGACGTTTTCCTTGTCGCCACGGCTGGTCACCATGATGAACTGCAGGTTCTTCAACTCAGGCTGCTGGCGGCACCAGGTGAGCAGTTCCAGACCGGACATTTCCGGCATCTCCCAGTCGCACAGAACCAGGTCGAACGCTTCCTTGCCCAGCATGGCCATGGCCTTGCGACCGTTGACGGCGTCGTCGATGGTCATGCCCGGGAAGGCATTACGCAGGCATTTGCGGACCAGATCACGGATAAACGGGGCGTCATCCACGACCAGCACATTCACTTTACTCATCGATACTCCTTCTGAATCCCGACTAGCCTACCGCCGAATAATGGCCACTTGCTACAACCTGGTCACGCCGGGACTTCTTCACATCGTTCGCGGGTGCCTGCCGGCTCCTCGACCGCAAACGAAAACGCCCGGCCAAGGCCGGGCGTCGATGCTCGGGAGCAACCTTACTTATCGTCAGGTTCGGCCGGAACATTAGCGTTTTCGCCGTCGGAAACAGCAGTGCCCTGCACTTCTGCTGTCATGCGCTTGAGGCCCATGTGACGCACGTCGGTGCCGCGCACCAGGTAGATCACCAGCTCGGAGATGTTGCGCGCATGGTCGCCGATACGCTCCAGCGAACGCAGGACCCAGATCACGCTCAGTACCCGCGAGATCGAGCGCGGGTCTTCCATCATGTAGGTCACCAGCTCACGCAGGGCGGTCTTGTATTCACGGTCGATGGTCTTGTCGTACTGGGCCACCGACAGCGCCAGGTCGGCGTCGAAGCGGGCAAAGGCGTCCAGCGCGTCGCGGACCATGTTGCGTACCTGGTCGCCGATGTGACGCACCTCGACATAGCCGCGCGGCGACTCGCCTTCCTCGCACAGCTGGATGGCGCGGCGGGCGATCTTGGTCGACTCGTCACCAATGCGCTCCAGGTCGATCACCGACTTGGAGATGCTGATGATCAGGCGCAGGTCGGAGGCCGCCGGCTGACGACGGGCGAGGATGCGCAGGCACTCCTCGTCGATGTTGCGCTCCATCTGGTTGATCTGCTCGTCGACTTCGCGCACTTGCTGGGCCAGGCCCGAGTCGGCTTCGATCAGCGCAGTGACTGCGTCGTTGACCTGCTTTTCGACCAGGCCGCCCATGGCCAGCAGGTGGCTACGCACCTCTTCGAGCTCGGCGTTGAACTGCTGGGAAATGTGATGCGTAAGGCTTTCTTTGTTGATCATCGTTCGCTCCGCGAAGAAGCTGCAAGCTTCAATTTGTTCGTCTCGTTCCCTGGTCTGTGGGAGCGGGTTTACCCGCGAACACCGGCGAAGCCGGTGCCAGACACCGCGGCGCCTGCTTCGCGGGTAAACCCGCTCCCACAGGGGCCAGGTACCTATCCGGAGCGGCGATCAGCCGTAGCGACCGGTGATGTAGTCTTCGGTCTGCTTCTTCGCCGGGTTGGTGAACAGGGTGTCGGTATCCCCGAATTCGACCAGTTTGCCCATGTACATGAACGCGGTGTAGTCCGAAACACGGGCCGCCTGCTGCATGTTGTGGGTCACGATGACGATGGTGTACTTGGATTTCAATTCGTAGATCAGTTCCTCGACTTTCAGCGTCGAGATCGGGTCCAGTGCCGAGCACGGTTCGTCGAGCAGCAGCACTTCCGGCTCCACGGCGATGGTACGGGCGATGACCAGACGCTGCTGCTGGCCACCGGACAGGCCCAGTGCCGAATCGTGCAGGCGGTCCTTGACCTCGTCCCACAGGGCCGCGCCCTTCAGCGCCCACTCGACCGCTTCGTCGAGCACGCGCTTCTTGTTGATGCCCTGGATGCGCAGGCCGTAGACCACGTTTTCGTAGATGGTCTTGGGGAACGGGTTAGGCTTCTGGAACACCATGCCCACACGGCGGCGCAGCTCGGCCACGTCTTCGCCCTTGCGGTAGATGTTGTTGCCGTACAGGTTGATGGCGCCTTCCACGCGGCAGCCGTCAACCAGGTCGTTCATGCGGTTGAAGGTGCGCAGCAGGGTCGACTTGCCGCAGCCGGACGGGCCGATGAAGGCGGTCACGCGCTGCTTGGGGATGTTCATCTGCACGTCGAACAGCGCTTGTTTGTCGCCGTAGAACAGGCTCAGGCCCGGCACTTCGATGGCTACGGTTTCTTCGGCCAGGCGCAGGCTCTGCTTGTCGCGGCCCAGGGCAGACATGTCGATGCCGTGGGTATGGGATTCTTGCTGCATGGTCAACTCCATACGCTAACAATTCGTTTCAAAGGGCCGCCCGGCTCACGGGCGGCACGCTTGCAATCAGGATCAGCTGTCGAGGGCCTTGTACTTCTCGCGCAGGTGGTTACGGATCCACACGGCCGAGAGGTTGAGGGCCGCAATCACCAGCACCAGCAGCAACGCCGTGGCATATACCAGCGGCCGCGCGGCCTCGACGTTGGGGCTCTGGAAGCCGACGTCATAGATGTGGAAGCCCAGGTGCATGATCTTCTGGTCCAGGTGCAGGTACGGGTAGTTCCCGTCCACCGGCAGCGACGGGGCCAACTTCACCACACCGACCAGCATCAGCGGTGCCACTTCACCGGCGGCGCGGGCCACGGCGAGGATCATGCCGGTCATCATCGCCGGGCTGGCCATCGGCAGGACGATCTTCCACAGGGTTTCGGCCTTGGTCGCGCCCAGGGCCAGCGAGCCTTCGCGCACGGTACGCGGGATACGCGCCAGGCCTTCCTCGGTGGCCACGATCACCACCGGCACGGCCAGCAGCGCCAGGGTCAAAGATGCCCACAGCAGGCCCGGGGTACCCAGGGTTGGCGCCGGCAGTGCTTCGGGGAAGAACAGGCGGTCGATCGAGCCACCCAGCACATAGACGAAGAAGCCCAGGCCGAACACGCCGTAGACGATCGCTGGTACACCGGCCAGGTTGTTCACCGCGATGCGGATCAGGCGGGTCACTGGGCCCTGTCTGGCGTATTCGCGCAGGTACACGGCAGCCAGAACACCGAACGGGGTGACGATCACGGCCATGATCAGGGTCATCATCACGGTACCGAAGATGGCCGGGAAGATACCGCCCTCGGTGTTGGCTTCACGCGGGTCGTCGCTGAGGAACTCCCAGACCTTGGTGAAGTAGGTGCCCAGCTTGGTGAACCCCGACATGGCGTTCGGCTGGATGGCGTGCACCACCTTGCTGAGGTTGATTTCCACTTCACGGCCGTTGCCATCACGGGCCACCAGGCTGTCGCGAGCGAAGGCCTGGTGCAGGCCGGTCAGGCGATCTTCGATGGCCTTGTAGCGGCTGTTCAGCTCGGCGCGCTCGGCGTCCATGTCGGCCTGGGCGGCGGCGTCCAGCTTGCCGTCCAGCTCCAGCTTGCGCGCCTGCAGACGCAGGCGCTCAAGGCCATGGTTGATGGCGCCGATGTCTTTCTTCTCTAGGCTTTGCAGTTCGCTGTTGAGCTGGTTGGCGCGCTTAAGGCGGGCCTGCAGCTCGGCCCAGGCGGCAGCACCTTCGGCGACCACGCGGCCTTCTTCCTTGACGCTGACCAGGTAGCCGTAGAAGTTGCCCCACTCGCGACGCTCCAGGGCGATCAGGTCGGTCGGGTGCTTTTCGTCGACCAGCCAGTCGCCGACCACCCAGGTGAAGTCGCTGCCGTTGAGATCGCGGTTGCCCACCTTGATCAGCTCACGGGTCATGAACTCCGGGCCTTGGTCAGGCACTGGCAGGCCGGCGCCCTTCAGGCGGGCACGGGGTACTTCTTCCTTTTGCACCACTTCGCCAATGACGACGTGGTCGGCCTGGCCCGGCACCTTGTAGGTGGCCTGGACAAGATCGGCCGGCCAGAAGTGGCCCAGGCCGCGCACGGCAATCACCGCCAGCAGGCCAACGGTCATGATCACTGCCATGGCCACCGCGCCGCCGCTCATCCAGACGCCTGGGGCGCCGCTCTTGAACCAGCCTTTGAGGGAATCCTTTTTCACGGATCGCTACCTTTCTATCAAAGCGACGAGTATTTCTTGCGCAGACGCTGGCGAATCAGCTCGGCCAAGGTGTTCATGATGAAGGTGAACATCAGCAGCACCAGCGCGGCCAGGAACAGCACGCGATAGTGGCTGCCGCCGACTTCCGACTCCGGCATTTCCACGGCCACGTTGGCGGCCAGGGTGCGCATGCCCTCGAACAGGTTCAGCTCCATCACCGGGGTGTTGCCGGTGGCCATCAGCACGATCATGGTCTCGCCCACCGCACGGCCCATACCGATCATCAGCGCCGAGAAGATACCCGGGCTGGCGGTGAGGATGACCACGCGAGTCAGGGTCTGCCATGGCGTCGCTCCCAGGGCCAGGGAGCCCAGGGTCAGGCTGCGCGGCACGCTGAACACGGCGTCTTCGGCGATGGAGTAGATGTTCGGGATGACCGCGAAGCCCATGGCGATACCCACGACCAGGGCGTTGCGCTGGTCGTAGGTTATCCCCAGGTCGTTGGTGATCCACAGGCGCATGTCGCCGCCAAAGAACCAGTTCTCGAGGTGCGGGCTCATGGTCAGGGCGAACCAGCCGGTGAACAGGATGACCGGGATCAGGATCGCCGCTTCCCAGCCATCCGGGATACGCAGGCGGATCGACTCGGGCAGGCGGGTCCAGGCGAAGCCGGCCAGCAGGATACCGAGCGGCATCAGCAGGAACAGGCTGAACACGCCCGGCAGGTGGCCTTCCAGGTACGGGGCGAGGAACAGGCCGGCGAAGAAGCCGAGGATCACGGTCGGCATCGCTTCCATCAGTTCGATCACCGGCTTGACCTTGCGGCGCATGCCCGGGGCCATGAAGTAGGCGGTGTAGATGGCCGCGGCAATCGCCAGCGGGGCCGCCAGGATCATGGCGTAGAACGCGGCCTTCAGGGTACCGAAGGTCAGCGGCGACAGGCTCAGCTTGGGCTCGAAGTCGGTGTTCGAGGCGGTCGATTGCCAGACGTATTTCGGCTCGTCGTAGTTCTCGTACCACACCTTGCCCCACAGCGCGCTGAAGGAAATTTCCGGGTGCGGGTTGCGCAGGCTCAGTGGCAGCAGCTTGCCGCCTTCTTCGATGATGATGCGGTTGGCACGTGGCGAAAGGGCCAGGATGCCAGGGCCTTCGGCGGCCGGCTCGACCAGCAGGGTACGGTGCGCGGTGCTGTGGAACACGCCCAGCTCGCCTGCGGCGTCGAGGGCGACGAAGCCCTTGCGGCGCTCTTCGGCGTCGATCTGCACGACCGCGGCCTTGCCCATCTGGAAGGTGCGGATCAGCTTGAAGCGGGATTCGCCATCCGGGTCACGGGCCATGAACCACTGAGCCAGGCCACCCTTGGAGTCGCCGATGATCAGCGAGATGCCGCCGACCAGCTGGGCGGTGGCGGTAATTTCGGTGTCGGCGCTTTCAGACAATTTGTAGCGGCCGTTGAGGCTCTTGTCGCGCAGGTTGAACACGTCTGCGGTGGCGCGGCCGTTGATCACGTACAGCCACTGCTGACGCGGGTCGATGAAGATGTTCTTCACCGTTTCGGTCATCTGCGGCAATTCGATGCGGTTCTGCTCGGTGGTGACCTCTTCGGTCATCATGTTTTCGGTGCGGGTCAGCTCGACCACCTGCAGGTGCGCGCCGGTGGAACCGGCCATCAGCAGGGTGTCGCCATTGACGTTGACACTGACATGCTCCAGCGCACGGCCCTGCTCGTCGAGCACGAACGGTTGCTCGCCGTACGGGTAGTCGATTCCGGGGGCGATGGTTTTCTTGTTGTCCGGGTAGGTGATCTTGTAGGTGTGGTGGAACACCAGCGCCTGGCCATTGGACAAGCCCAGCACTACCAGCGGACTGCCCGGCTGGTCGGCACTGATCGAAGTGACCTGGGTGCCTGCCGGCACTGGCAGGTCGAAACGCTTGAGCTCGTTACCGGTCTTGGTATCGAAGAACAGTGCCTGGCCCTTGTCCGAAACGCGCATGCCCACCAGGTTCTGCTCTTCAAGCGCGATCATCAGCGGCTTGCCGGCATCCTGTTGCAGCCAGGTCGGCTCCAGGGCTTTCTTGCTGGTCAGCTCGGCGCCCTGGAACAGCGGCAGCACCACATAGGCCAGATAGAAGAAGATCAGGGTGATCGCCGCCAATACGGCAAGCCCGCCCACCAGTACATACCAGCGGGTCAGGCGGTCCTTTAGCGCGCGCATGCGGCGCTTGCGTTGCAACTCCGGCGTATTGAAATCAATCCGCACGGGCTGGGAGTTTTGGGTCATGTTGGAGTTGGCCAGATCATTCATGCGCACACCCTAGCGGTCCCGTGTGACAAAAACATTACAAAGTGGTGACGCACGAAAGCCCGCCGCACAGGAAACCTGGCTTCGGACTGGAATTTCGTGGAAGAGGCCGGGCATCAGCGCCGGCCTCCCCTTCAATTACTTACTTTTTTGCGACGTTACCTGCGTGGGACAGGCCCAGGTCAGCCAAGGTCTTGTCGACTACTTTGGCCGGCAGCGGGATGTAGCCATCCTTCACCACGACCTGCTGGCCAGCTTGCGACAGCACCAGCTTGACGAACTCGGCTTCCAGCGGGGCCAGAGGCTTGTTCGGGGCCTTGTTGACGTAGACGTACAGGAAGCGCGACAGCGGGTAGGTGCCGTTCAGGGCGTTGGCTTCGTTGTCTTCAACGAACTCGCCGCCTTCCTTCTTGGCCAGGGCCACGGTCTTGACGCTGGCAGTCTTGTAGCCGATGCCCGAGTAGCCGATACCGTTCAGCGAGGAGCTGATCGACTGCACGACCGAGGCCGAGCCAGGCTGTTCGTTGACGTTAGGCTTGAAGTCGCCTTTGCACAGGGCTTCTTCCTTGAAGTAGCCGTAGGTGCCCGATACCGAGTTACGGCCGAACAGCTGTACTGGCTTGTTGGCCAGGTCGCCGGTCACGCCCAGGTCACCCCAGGTCTTGACGTCGGCTTTGCCACCGCACAGGCGGGTGGAAGAGAAGATGGCGTCGACCTGGGCCATGGTCAGGCCTTTGATCGGGTTGTCCTTGTGCACGAACACGGCCAGGGCGTCTACGGCGACCGGGATGGCGGTCGGTTTGTAGCCGTACTTCTGCTCGAAGGCCTGCAGCTCGACGTCCTTCATCTTGCGGCTCATCGGGCCGAGGTTGGCGGTGCCTTCGGTCAGCGCGGGTGGCGCGGTGGAGGAGCCGGCAGCCTGGATCTGGATGTTTACGTTCGGATATTCCTTCTTGTAGGCCTCGGCCCACAGAGTCATCAGGTTGGCGAGGGTGTCCGAACCGACGCTGGAGAGGTTGCCCGAAACACCGGTGGTCTTGGTGTAGGTCGGGATCGCAGGATCGACAGCGGCTACCGCGTTGGCGGTTGCAACGCCAGCGGCGGCAAAGGTGAGGGCCGCCATCAAACGCTTCAGTTTCATGCCTTGCTCCTAGCAGGAATATTGGGGTGTTGGATGGAACGGGCCCAAGTATCTGCAGGCCGCATGAATACGATATGACTTGAATATGACAATTGGATGAAAGGCCATCACTGAAGAGCGCACGCTTTCTCGCCACAGACGCCGATCTTTGTGGGAGCGGCCTTGTGTCGCGAAAGGGCTGCAAGGCAGCCCCGGCAATTCATGCTTCTGCGCTGAGCCCTTGGGGCCGCGCTGCGGCCCTTTCGCGACACAAGGCCGCTCCCACAATGACTGTGCCAGCCATGCCGATCAGCGCTTGTTGGCGAGCAGGTACAGGCCCACAACCAGACCAACGGCACACAGCCCCGCCACATAGTAGGCCGGCGCCATCGGGCTCACTTTCAGCAGCGCAGTCACCACCATCGGCGTCAGCCCACCAAAGATTGCGTAGGCCACGTTGTACGAGAACGACAGCCCGCTGAAGCGCACTACCGCCGGGAACGCCTTGACCATCACATAAGGCACCGCGCCAATCACGCCCACGCACAGCCCGGTCACTGCATACAGCGGGAACAGCAGCTCGGGGCGCGTAGGCAGGCTGTGGTAGAAGGTCCAGGAGGTCGCCAGCAGCAACAGGCTGCCGATCACGAACACCCGGCCCGCGCCAAAGCGATCGGCCAGGCTGCCAGCGCCGATGCAGCCGAAGCTGAGCAGCACGATGGCCAGGCTGTTGGCCTTGAGGGAGTCGGTGGGGCTGATGTGGTAGATGCTCTGCAGCAGCGCCGGAGTCATCAGGATGAGCACCACGATGGCGGCCGACAGCATCCAGGTCAGCAGCATCGACAGGATGATCGCACCGCGATGGTCACGCAGCACCGCGCGCAACGGCAGCTCCTCGGCCAGCGCCTTGCGCTGCTGCATCTCGGCGAACACCGGGGTTTCGTGCAGCCAACGGCGCAGGTACACCGAGAACAGGCCGAATACACCGCCGAGCAGGAACGGGATACGCCAGGCGTAATCGGCCACTTCCTGCGCGCTGTAGACGCTGTTGATCAGGGTCGCCACCAGCGAGCCAAGCAGGATACCCGCAGTCAGGCCTGCGGTGAGGGTGCCGCAGGCGTAGCCGGTGTTGCGTTCTGGCACGTGCTCGGACACGAATACCCAGGCGCCGGGTACCTCGCCGCCGATGGCCGCGCCCTGGATCACGCGCATCAGCAGCAACAGGATCGGCGCCCACATGCCGATCTGTGCATAGGTGGGCAGCAGGCCCATGATCAGCGTTGGCAAGGCCATCATGAAGATGCTCAGGGTGAACATCTTCTTGCGCCCGAGCAGGTCGCCGAAGTGGGCCATGATGATGCCGCCCAGCGGCCGCGCCAGATAGCCAGCGGCAAAAATGCCGAAGGTTTGCATCAGGCGCAGCCATTCGGGCATGTCGGCGGGGAAGAACAGCTTGCCGACCACCGTGGCGAAGAACACGAAGATGATGAAGTCGTAGAACTCCAGTGCGCCGCCCAGGGCGGACAGTGAGAGAGTCTTGTAGTCACTGCGGGTCAGCGGCCGCGAGGGCTGCTCGATACTGCTCGGCACGGAAGTCATCGCTGATTGTTCTCTTTGTAGGCATGCAGGCCGCTTGGCACGCGGCTTCTGGAGTGGGAGACAGGCGAAGATAGCAAATTGCTGAGCTGCGCCGGAAGCGATACAAAATCCCTACACATATTCATGAATGCACGGTCGTCGCTGGCCGTTATGCTCTATATACTGGCAGTTCGTAGGAAAAGGTTGCTGCTAGCGTGGGATGTTGTGCGAAAACGCCGGTCTTTATGTCAGGCGGTTTCGCAGAGTTTCCCTACGGCCGCTCAGTGAAACGAAATCGGCGTAGTATGTTTCAAGCTGAATCGTTTACCCGGCCTTTGCGCCACACCAACGAAAAGCGTCACGGGTCAGAGGCCCCATCGCATGATTGAGCTCGAACAAGAAGATCCAATCCCGCAAGGCGACCTGGCCTTGCAGATCACCGCACTGCCGCGCGAAACCAACGGGTTTGGCGACATCTTCGGCGGCTGGCTGGTCGCCCAGATGGACCTGGCCGGTACCGCCATGGCCAGCCGTGTCGCCGGCGGCCGCGTGGCCACCGTGGCCATCGACCGCATGGCCTTTCTGGTCCCGGTCGCCGTCGGCGCGCAGCTGTCATTCTATACCCAGACCCTGGAAATCGGCCGCAGCTCGATCCAGATGATGGTCGAAGTGTGGAGCGACGACCCGCTGTCCAGCGAATGGCGCAAGGTCACCGAAGCAGTCTTCGTCTTCGTCGCCATCGACGGCAGTGGCCGCACCCGCTCCGTACCTCGTCGCTGAGCCACGCCGGCGGTAAACTCATTGCATGTGCCCGGGTCCAAGGCCCACTGGCAATCAATGAGATGAATGCAATGGCTACCTTCCAGGTCGTAACCGAGCAACATGGCGAACTCAACTGCTGGCGTATCAGCAGCGACCAAGCCGAACTACTGATCGCCCAGCAGGGCGCGCAGATCCTCAGCTACCAGCGCGTTGGCGAGCCACCGCTGCTGTGGCTGAGCGACCAGGCCATCTTCCGTCAGGGCAAGTCGGTACGCGCCGGTGTGCCGGTGTGCTGGCCGTGGTTCGGCAACCTGCAGCGCAACCCCCAGGCCGTGCAGGCCATGTACCACGGCAAACAGGCACCCGCCCACGGCCTGGCGCGCGCGCGCGACTGGCAATTGCTGGCTATCGAAGAAGCGGGCGAAGGCCTACGTATCGAATTCGAACTGCCGGAAGCGCAGGGTGACCTGCCTGGCTGGCCTCATGACGTCGAGCTGAAGCTGGTAGTGGAGCTGGGCAAGGACCTGCAGCTGAACCTGACCAGCCGCAACATGGGCAATACCCCCGTCACCATCAGCCAGGCCCTGCACAGCTACTTCGCGGTCAGTGATGTGCGCCAGGCGCGGGTCGAAGGGGTGGAGGGGCTGAGCTATATCGAGACCCTGGCTGACTGGGAGCAGCGCCAGCAGCAGGGGCCGCTGGCGTTTGCCGGGGAGACTGACCGGATCTACCTGGCGACCCCGCAAACCCTGAGCATCGTCGACCCGCACTGGGAGCGGCGCATTACCTTGACCAGCAGCGGGTCGCGCTCGGCGGTGATCTGGAACCCTTGGACTGAACGGGCCAGGGATCTGCCGGACATGGCTGATGATGGGTGGCAGCGGATGCTGTGCATCGAGACGGCGAATGTGTGGGATGACCTGGTGGAATTGAAGCCTGGGGGCAGCAGCTCGCTGGGGGTCAGGATTGGCTGTGAAATGATCTGAGTCTTGCAGTGCCTGTTCGGGCCCCTTCGCGGGTAAACCCGCTCCCACAAGGTCTCCACAATATTCAAGGTTTGTGGAGACCCTGTGGGAGCGGGTTTACCCGCGAAAGGGCCAGTGCAGGCAATCAGAGGTCTGCGTCCTCCACCACCCTCACCTTCCCGGCATCCAGCGCATAGGCCGCATCGGCCAGGTCATTGCTGACCTTCTCCACCTTCAGTTTGCCGCTGACCCACAGCGGTGTGTAGATATCATCGATCTTCAGGCCTTGCGGGTAGCGCACCAGCACCAGCTGGTTCGGTGGTGGTGGCGGCACATGGATGCACGCGCCCGGGTACGGCACCAGGAAGAACAATGTGCTGTTGCCCTTGGCATCGCTCTCCAGCGGCACCGGGTAGCCGCCCAGGCGAATATCCTTGCCGTTCATGGCCGCCACGGTCTTGGTCGAGTACATCACCGCCGGCAGGCCCTTGCTCTGCTTCAGGCCGCCCTTGTCGGTAAAGGTGCCCATGGCTTCCGGCGAGTTGTGGTCGATATCGGGCATTTGCTCGAGCGCCTGCTGGTCCGACTTGGGCATCAGCTCCAGCCAGTCGGTTTCAGGCAGTTCGGCATGGGCCAGGGCGCTGGCCAACAGCAGTGGGGCGAGGAAAAAGGCACGCATGAAAATGCTCGGCAACTCGAATGAATTGCCGGGCATTCTAACCAGTATTCAACGTTTCTTGATGAATCCGTAGATCACCAGCAGGATCACTGCACCGATCAGCGCGCCAAGGAAACCGGCAGCCTGCCCGGCCTGGTAGATACCCAGCGCCTGGCCGCCGTAGGTGGCCAGCAGGGAGCCGGCAATCCCCAGCAGGATGGTCATGATCCAGCCCATGCTGTCGTCGCCCGGCTTGATGAAGCGGGCCAGCAGGCCGACGATAAGGCCGATGAAGATGGTTCCAATGATACCCATGGCAATCCCTCTGCAGTGAAGATGGAACAAGCCAAAGCCTAGACAGCGCTTTGGCTTGTTGCCATTTCAGAGGGCAAGCCGCTGGTAGAAGTTCGATCAGTTGCCGATCAGGGCTTCTACTTCGGCAATCTTGCGCTCGAGGGTGGCCATGTCGTGGCAGCGCAGGGTAGCGTGGCCAACCTTGCGACCAACCTTGAAGGCCTTGCCGTAGTGGTGCAGGTGGCAGTCACCGATGGCAACCACCTTGTCCACCGCCGGCACTTCACCGATGAAGTTGAGCATCGCGCTCTCGCCGACCTTGGCAGTCGAGCCCAGCGGCAAGCCGGCGACGGCGCGCAGGTGGTTCTCGAACTGGCTGCAATCGGCGCCTTCGATGGTCCAGTGCCCGGAGTTGTGCACGCGCGGGGCGATTTCGTTGGCCTTCAGGCCGCCATCGACTTCGAAGAACTCGAAGGCCATCACGCCCACATAGTCCAGTTGCTTGAGCACACGGCCCACGTAGTCTTCGGCCAGGGCCTGCAGCGGGTGCGCCTGGCTGGCGACCGACAGGCGCAGGATGCCGCTTTCGTGGGTGTTGTGCACCAGCGGGTAGAAGCGGGTTTCGCCATCACGGGCACGCACGGCCACCAGCGACACTTCGCCGGTGAACGGCACGAAGCCTTCCAGCAGGCAAGGTACGCTGCCCAGCTCGGCAAAGGTACCGACCACGTCCTCAGGCGTGCGCAGCACCTTCTGGCCCTTGCCGTCGTAACCCAGGGTGCGGGTTTTCAGCACGGCCGGCAGGCCGATGCTGGCCACCGCGGCGTCCAGGTCGGCCTGCGAGAGGATGTCGGCGAAGGCCGGGGTAGGGATACCCAGGTCGCGGAACATGCTCTTCTCGAACAGGCGGTCACGGGCGATGCGCAGCGCTTCGGCGCTGGGGTACACCGGCACGAACTGCGAGAGGAAGGCCACGGTCTCGGCCGGGACGCTTTCGAACTCGAAGGTGACCAGGTCGACTTCGTCGGCCAGCTGGCGCAGGTGGTCCTGGTCGCCGTAGTCGGCACGCAGGTGCTCGCCCAGCGGCGCAGCGCAGGCGTCCGGCGCCGGGTCGAGGAAGGCGAAGTTCATGCCCAGCGGGGTACCCGCCAGGGCCAGCATGCGGCCCAGCTGGCCGCCACCGATTACACCGATCTTCATGGGTTGAGCCTCAAGCCTGGCGCGGGTCTGGGTTGTCCAGCACGGTGTCGGTCTGTTCCGTGCGGAACTGCTTGAGCGCCGCGTGGTACTGCGGGTACTTGGCGCCGAGGATGCTGGCCGACAGCAGCGCGGCGTTGACCGCACCGGCACGACCGATGGCCAGGGTGGCAACCGGCACGCCGGCTGGCATCTGCACGATCGACAGCAGCGAATCGACACCCGACAGCATCGACGATTGCACAGGCACGCCCAGCACCGGCAGGTGGGTCTTGGCGGCACACATGCCTGGCAGGTGGGCTGCGCCACCGGCACCGGCGATGATCACCTCGATGCCACGGCCCTCAGCCTCCTCGGCATACTGGAACAGCAGATCCGGGGTACGGTGGGCGGAAACCACCTTCACCTCGTAGGGAATGCCGAGTTTTTCCAGCATATCGGCGGTGTGGCTAAGGGTGGACCAATCGGACTTGGAGCCCATGATCACGCCAACCAGTGCACTCATCGTCGAGCCTCTTCGCTTGTGCGCCCTTGGGCGCGTCAAAAAACAACAAGCCACGCGGGACGACCGGCGTGGCTTGTTTGCTGATCAGGACCGGACGCATCCGGTCGAAAGGCCGCGCAGTATACCGTAAGGTGGTGCGTTTAAGGCACCCCGGCGACCAACTGTCGCCCCTTATTTTTCGGGGCTTTGACTGACTTTTGGGTCAACCATCGCCGCCCCCTCGAGCTTGCGCCACAACAGCCTCACATTGGCCTTGCGCACCAGGGCGCAGCGGTAAAGGCGGATTTCCAGCGGCACGTGCCACTGGCTGCCGCCGCAGATCGCCAGTTCGCCCCGTTCCAGTTCGCCACGCATCGACAGGCGCGGCACCCAGGCGATGCCCATGCCTTCCAGCGCCATGCTCTTCAGACTGTCGGCCATGGCGGTTTCATAGACGGTGGTATAGCGCAGGTTGCGCTGACGCAGCAGCAAATTGACCGAGCGACCGAGGAAGGCGCCGGCGGTATAGGCCAGCAGCGGCACGCTGCCCTCGCCTTCCAGGTCGAACAACGGCTTGCCGTCGGCATCCACGGCGCATACCGGCAACATTTCAGTGGTGCCCATGTGCAGCGACGGGAAGATCTCGGCATCCATCTGCAGGGCGGCATCCGGGTCATAGAAGGCCAGCATCAGGTCGCAGCCACCTTCGCGTAATGCATGCACGGCATCTCCGACGTTGGTCGCAACCAGGCGGGTGGCAATGTTCAACCCGTCATTGCGCAACTGGGCCACCCAACGCGGGAAAAAGCCCGATGCCAGCGAGTGTGCCGCGGCCACTTGCACCACTTCACCCTGCCCGCCTTCCAGATGATGCAAGTGGCGGAGAATTTCGCTCAACTGGTCGACAACAGTACGCGCCGTGACGAGAAACAGCTGGCCGGCCTCTGTCAGCTCGATCGGCGTGCGGGAACGATTCACCAATTGCAGGCCCAAGGCTGCTTCCAGGCTGCGAATGCGCCGGCTGAAGGCCGGTTGGGTGACGAAACGCCGCTCTGCCGCCTGGGAAAAACTGCGGGTGGCGGCCAGCGCGCTGAAGTCTTCCAGCCATTTGCTTTCAAGGTTCACGAAGCACATCTCCTGGCGTGCACCAAAATGGAACACGCTCGAATGTCAATTGGCGTCACATGAAACACTATGCCGTTTGTGCATAGGTTAGCGTGCAACAGCATTGGCCGCAAAATCACCTTCAGGCCTAGGATTGGCGCCATTCCGGCATGTGCCGGGTCAAAATCGAGATGATATACATCATGTCCTCCGCTGCATCGTTCCGCGTCGAAAAAGATTTGTTGGGTACCCTTGAAGTTCCTGCAGATGCCTACTACGGCATCCAGACCCTGCGCGCTGCCAACAACTTCCACCTCTCCGGTGTTCCGCTGTCGCACTACCCGAAGCTGGTCGTGGCCCTGGCCATGGTCAAGCAGGCTGCTGCCGACGCCAACCGTGAGCTGGGTCACCTGAGCGATGCCAAGCACGCTGCCATCACCGCAGCCTGCGCCCGCCTGATCAAAGGCGATTACCACGACCAGTTCGTGGTGGACATGATCCAGGGCGGTGCTGGTACTTCTACCAACATGAACGCCAACGAAGTCATCGCCAACGTCGCGCTGGAGGCCATGGGCCACCAGAAGGGTGAGTACCAGTACCTGCACCCGAACAACGACGTGAACATGGCGCAGTCGACCAACGACGCCTACCCGACCGCCATCCGTCTGGGCCTGCTGCTGGGCCACGACGCCCTGCTGGCCAGCCTCGACAGCCTGATCCAGGCCTTCGCTGCCAAAGGTAAGGAATTCGACCACGTACTGAAGATGGGCCGTACCCAGCTGCAGGACGCCGTACCGATGACCCTGGGCCAGGAATTCCGCGCCTTCGCCACCACCATGACCGAAGACCTGCAGCGCCTGCGCTCGCTGGCCCCGGAACTGCTGACCGAAATCAACCTGGGCGGTACCGCCATCGGCACCGGCATCAACGCCGACCCTGGCTACCAGGCCCTGGCCGTACAGCGCCTGGCTGCCATCAGCGGCCAGCCGCTGGTACCGGCTGCCGACCTGATCGAAGCCACCTCCGACATGGGCGCCTTCGTGCTGTTCTCCGGCATGCTCAAGCGTACCGCCGTCAAGCTGTCGAAGATCTGCAACGACCTGCGCCTGCTGTCCAGCGGCCCACGCACCGGCATCAACGAGATCAACCTGCCAGCGCGCCAGCCAGGCAGCTCGATCATGCCAGGCAAGGTCAACCCGGTTATCCCGGAAGCCGTCAACCAGGTGGCCTTCGCCATCATGGGCAACGACCTGGCCCTGACCGTCGCCGCCGAAGGTGGCCAGCTGCAGCTGAACGTTATGGAGCCGCTGATCGCCTACAAGATCTTCGACTCGATCCGCCTGCTGCAACGCGCCATGGACATGCTGCGCGAGCACTGCATCGTCGGCATCACCGCCAACGAACAGCGCTGCCGTGAACTGGTCGAGCACTCGATCGGCCTGGTCACCGCCCTGAACCCGTACATCGGCTACGAAAACGCCACCCGTATCGCCCGCGTTGCCCTGGAAACCGGCCGCGGCGTACTGGAACTGGTGCGCGAAGAGAAGCTGCTGGACGACGCGATGCTCGACGACATCCTGCGTCCGGAAAACATGATCGCTCCCCGTCTGGTTCCGCTGAAGGCGTAACCAGGCCGCTGTAAACAGTCTCACCAGGTCGAGGGACTAGACACCTCTCAACCTTTCCAAGGCCCGAGCCTATGCTTCGGGCCTTTTTTTTGCCTGAAGGATTTGGGGCTGCTTTGCAGCCCATCGCGACGCAAGGCCGCTCCTACAAGAGCCCTGCGTACAACGGCCAATGTGGGAGCGGCCCCCGAACATCGGCACACAACTTGCTCCATAATGCGTCCCAGCCCAACGGGATTACCCAGCATGCTGCACAGCCACCTGACCACCCTCAACGCGGTTTCGCTGATCCTCAACGTCTTCCAGGCAGACGGTTGCGACGCGTCGGCGCTGCTGGCCGGCAGCGGCATCGGCCCGGCAGACCTGGGCCATGCCGATGCGCGCATCACTACCCAGCAGGAACTGCAGGTGTGCGCCAACGCCGTTGCCCGACGCGAGGATATCGGCCTGGAACTGGGCCGGCGCATGCATGTGTCGTGCTACGGCATGCTCGGTTACGCCCTGCTCTCCAGTGCCACTTTGGGTGACGCCTTGCGCCTGGCGCTGCAGTATCCGGCACTGCTGGGAACAGTCTTCAAGCTGCGTTTGCTCGACGACGGCCAGCGCGTCTGGTTCAGCGCCAGCGACTACCACGATAGCCCGACGCTGACCGCCTTCAACGCCGAGTTCTGCCTGGTGTCGCTCAAGGTCATCTGCGACGACCTGCTCGGCCGCCCGCTGCCCCTGCTGGCAGCCCGTTTCGAACACCCACGGCCCGGTTACCACGCACTCTATGCCGGGGCATTCCAGTGCCCGGTCGGTTTCGAGGCCGAGGACAATGCCTTTGCCTTCGAACGGCGCTGGCTGGACACACCACTGCCGCTGGCCGACCCGATTACCCACAAGGCCATGAGCGAACGCTGCCGGCGCCTGAACCTGGAATTCACCGGCCGCCAGGCCTGGCTGGGGCGGATTCGCCAACTGCTGGCGCAGCAACTGGATGCAGCGCCCGGGCTGGAAGGGCTGGCGCGGCAGATGAACTGCTCATCGCGCACCCTGCGCCGGCATTTGCAGGCGTTGGGCAGCAGTTATCAACAGCTGCTGGATGAACTGAGGTTCGAGCGGGCCAAGCAGATGCTGGCTGATGAGCAGATGCCGATCTATCGGATTGCCGAGTGCCTGGGGTTCAGCGAGACCGCCAGTTTTCGGCATGCCTTCCAGCGTTGGAGTGGCGTCGCGCCCAGTCACTTCCGCGGTTGACCTGTACCGGCCCTTTCGCGGGTGAACCCGCTCCCACAGGGATTGCACACACTCAGGTGCAACACTGTACCTGTGGGAGCGGGTTCACCCGCGAAAGGGCCAGTACAGGCCACCAACAAATCCAGCCAAAGAGCTTGGCCATATCGATCCCCTTTTGGCCACTTGCGTCGTTCTCCCCCACTGGCCCGCCCATGAGAATGGGCCCACGCCAGTACCCACCGGAGAACAACAATGCTGACGATCTATTCCGATGACCACCGCCTGCACCACGGCCGCTGCGAGCTGATCGACGGCAAGCTGATGCCCTGTTTCGAAATGCCGTCACGCGCCGACCATGTGCTCGACCAGGTAAAAAAGCGCAACCTCGGCGACATCCTGGGCCCCACCGACTTCGGTCGCGCACCGTTGCTGCGCATCCACAGCGCCGGCTACCTGGACTTCTTCGAAGGCGCCTGGGCGCGCTGGGCCGCACTGGGCCAGGAAGGCGACTTGCTGCCGTTCACCTGGCCCGCACGCACCCTGCGCCAGGTAAAACCCACCGGCCTGCACGGTGAGCTGGGCTACTACAGCTTCGATGCCGGCGCACCGATCACCGCCGGTACCTGGCAGGCCGCCTACAGCGCCGCCCAGGTCGCCCTCACCGCGCAGGCGGCTATCCAGCAAGGCGCCCATTCCGCCTTCGCCCTGTGCCGCCCGCCAGGGCACCATGCCGCCGGCGAAGTCATGGGTGGCTATTGCTACCTGAACAACGCCGCGATCGCCGCCCAGGCCTTCCTCGACCAGGGCCGGCGCAAGGTCGCCATCCTCGACGTCGACTACCACCACGGCAACGGCACCCAGGACATCTTCTACAACCGCAACGATGTGTTCTTCGCCTCGATCCATGGCGACCCGCGCGACGAGTTCCCGTTCTTCCTCGGCTATGCCGATGAAACCGGCGAGGGTGCCGGTGAAGGCTGCAACATCAACTACCCTCTGCCGGCCGGCAGCGACTGGGCCGCCTGGAGCGCTGCCCTGGAGGACGCCTGCCAGCGCATCGCCGCCTATGACGCCGATGTACTGGTGATCTCGCTGGGCGTGGATACCTTCAAGGACGACCCGATCTCGCAGTTCAAGCTGGACAGCCCGGACTACCTGGAAATGGGCAAGCGCATTGCCCAGCTCGGCAAGCCGACCCTGTTCGTGATGGAAGGCGGCTACGCTGTGGAAGAAATCGGTATCAACGCGGTCAATGTGCTGGAAGGCTTCCAGCGCGCCCAGCCAGGAGCCCGGTAATGGTCCGACTCAAGCGTCTGCTCGCCCCGTTCATCGCCGCTACCCTGATCACCGGTGCCCTGCAAGCCCAGGCCGAACAGCGCACCCTGCGGGTGTACAACTGGTTCGACTACATCACCCCGCAAACCCTCACCGAATTTCAGAAAGACAGCGGGGTGAAGCTGGTCTACGACATCTTCGACACCAACGAGGCGCTGGAAGCCAAGCTGCTGACCGGCAACTCCGGGTATGACGTGGTAGTGCCGTCCAACGTATTCCTCGCCAAGCAGATCGAAGCGGGGGTGTTCCAGCCGCTGGACCGCAGCAAGCTGCCGAACTGGCAGCACCTGGACCCGGCGCTGATGAAGCTGATCGAGGCCAACGACCCCGGCAACAAATTTGCCGTGCCTTACATGTACGGCACCGTGCTGATCGGCTTCAACCCGGCCAAGGTCAAGGCTGCGCTCGGCGACAACGCCCCGGTGGACAGCTGGGACCTGATCTTCAAGGAAGAGAACATCGCCAAGCTCAAGCAGTGCGGCGTGGCCCTGCTCGACTCGCCGTCTGAGATCATGCCGCTGGCGTTGCAGTACCTGGGCTTGCCACCGAACAGCGACAAACCGGCTGATTACAAGAAAGCCGAAGCGCTGATGCTGAAGATTCGCCCGCACATCACCTACTTCCATTCCTCGAAATACATGGCCGACATCGCCAACGGCGATATCTGCGTGGCAGTGGGCTACAGCGGCAGCTTTTCGCAGGCCGCCAACCGCGCCGTCGAGGCGAAGAATGGCGTAGTGGTGGACATGCGCCTGCCCAAGGAAGGTGCACCGATCTGGTTCGACATGCTGGCGATTCCGAAGAACGCGGCCAACCCGGAAGATGCCCACGCGTTCATCAACTACCTGCTGCGGCCCGAAGTGATTGCGCCGATCAGCGACTTTGTCGGGTACCCGAACCCGAACAAGGACGCGACTGACAAGGTGAGCCCGGCGATTCGCAACAACCCCAACCTGTATCCGACGGCGGAGGCGATGGCCAAGCTGTATACCCTCAAGCCCCTGGCGCGGGATGCCGAGCGGGCTCGGACCAGGGCCTGGACGCGAATCAAGTCCGGCACCTGATTTAGAGCCGGGGGCTGCTTTGCAGCCCAATCGCCGGCAAGCCAGCTCCCACAGGGATCGCGCAAGCTTGAGGATTTAGAGCAAGGCAGTTGCTCCCCAGGGCTGCACAGCTCTCAAGACCAGTGCAGTCCCTGTGGGAGCGGGCGTGCCCGCGAAGGGCCGCACAGCGGCCCCATTCACTTTCTCCAGGCCTTGCGCAAGCGCATCAACGCCTCGGCAATCTCCCCCTCCGGCACCGCTGCAAACCCCAGCACCAGCCCTGCCCTTTTATCCACAGGCTGCTCGCTGTCCGCCAGCCAGAAATTGCTCAGCGGCGTCACCTCCACCCCTACCGCTTCAGCCTTGGCCACCAGCTCCTGCTCTCGCGCAAAGTTATCCACATCGACCTTCACATGCAGCCCGGCCGCCACCTCCGGCATGCCGCCCAAACCCGGAATATCCACAGGCCAGCCAGCCTTCAGCACATTGCGCCGGCTCAACGCTGCCTTGCGCATGCGCCGAATATGCCGCTGGAAGTGCCCCCGGGCCATGAACTCGGCCATCACGCACTGGCTACTGACCTCCGAATGCCGCACCGCCAGCGCCCTGCCCTGGCTGAACGCCTGCGCCAGTTGCGGCGGCAGTACCAGGTAGCCCAGGCGCAACGCCGGAAAGGCGATCTTGCCGAAGGTACCGACGTACAGTACCCGCCCGTGCCGGTCGAGCGCCGCTAGCGGGGCCAAGGGCGCACCGCTGTAGCGATACTCGCCGTCGTAGTCGTCTTCGATGATCCAGCCTTCGCTGCGCTCGGCCCAGGCCAGCAGATCCAGGCGTCGCGCCAGGCTCATGGTCACCCCGGTCGGGTACTGGTGGGCTGGCGTGACATAGGCCAGCCGGCAATCCGTCAGCTGCCCGAGCCGGCGACAGTCCATGCCGTCCTCGTCCACCGGCACACCACACAACCTGCCACCGGCCAGCGCAAAGGCATGCCCGGCTGCGCGGTAACCCGGGTTTTCCACAGCCACACCGTCGCCCGGCTGCAACAGCAACTGTGCACAAAGGCTGATGGCCTGCTGCGCACCACTGGTGATCACAATTTGTTCAGCAGTACAACTCAACCCACGCGAGCGACGCAGGTAGGCCGCGATCAGCTCGCGCAGCAGCGGCTCGCCTGCCGGGTCGCCATAACCTAACTGCGCCGGAGCCGGGTTGCGCCAGAAACCCGCCTGCAGCTTGGCCCAGACGTCGAACGGGAACAGGTCGAACGCCGGAATACCGACGCGAAAAGCACGCGGTGCACCGCTTCTTGGGGGCGGCAGATGGTTAATTTTCAGGCGCTGCAAAGGCTCGCTGGAAAAGCGCTTGCTGGATAAATCCTCAGTATTTTTTGAGGAAAATGTGGATAAGTCTGTTGATAACCCCCGGGGTAACCCTGTGGATACTTGTGTGGATAGTTTTGCAGCGGAGAGTTTCGGTAACTGACTGACATAGGTGCCGTCGCCTACCCGGCTTTCGATGTAGCCCTCGGCATATAGCTGGTCATAGGCCCGCACCACGCTGTTGCGTGACAGCGCCAGCATGGCGGCCAGATCACGAGTGGCCGGTAGCCGCGTGCCACTGCTCAGGCGCCCGTCCAGCACCCGCGCACGTAGCGCCTGATACAGCTGTTGGCTGAGCCCGCGACGGCGATCGAGGGTGATCCCGGCAGGGTCGAAAGGCAACACTAGGGGGCGCTCGCTCACGGTATTGGACCTATAAAAACAGCTGTTAATGGCACTTACTATGAACCAATAGCCTGCCTAGGATGGAGCCATCGCACAAGGAAACCGAGCATGTACAACAGCAAACCCCATCAGGAACACGACCTCGGGCGCCTGCACCAGCACATGCTCGACACCCGCCTGGCCATCCTGGTCAGCCAGGGCGAACAAGGCCTGCTGGCCACGCACCTGCCAGCGCTGGTCGATATCGCCGAAGGCGAATTCGGCACCGTCTATGCCCACCTGGCGCGGGCCAACCCCCAGTGGCACGACCTGAAGCAAGGCGGCGAAGCCCTGCTGGTGTTCCCCGGCGCCGATGCCTATGTCAGCCCCGGTTACTACCCGAGCAAGGCCGACAACCCCAAGGTGGTGCCAACCTGGAACTACTTGGCCGTGCACGCCTATGGCCCGGCCGAAGTGATTCACGAAGCCGAGCCATTGCTGGCCATTGTCAGTCGCCTGACCGAGCGCCACGAACAAGGCCGCGGCGAACCGTGGAACGTCACCGATGCCCCGCGTGACTACCTCGATGGCATGCTCCGCGCCATCGTCGGCATTCGCCTGCCCATCGCCCGCCTGCAAGGCGCGCGCAAGCTCAGCCAGAACCGCTCTGAGCAAGACATTGCCGGCGTGCGTGAAGGCCTGAGCGCCAGCCCCGATTACCTGGATAACCAACTCGCGGCGCACATGCGCCAACTCTGAAGGAATAGCCCATGTCCAGCGTTACCCTGCGTCCTGTTACCACCCAAGACCATGCTGCCTGGCTCGCCCTGTGGCAGGCCTACTTGCACTTCTATGAGTCCGAATTGACCGAAGAGGTCAGCCTCAGCGCCTGGCAACGCCTGCTCGACCCGAACGAACCGACCCATTCGGCCCTGGCCTGGGTCGATGGCAAGGCAGTGGGCATGGTCAACTTCATCTACCATCGTTCCAACTGGAGCATCGGAAACGCCTGCTACCTGCAGGACCTGTACGTGGACAGCACACAGCGCAGCCTGGGCATCGGCCGCCAGCTGATCGAGCACGTCTACGCCAAAGCCAAGGCCGACAACTGCGCCAAGGTGCACTGGCTGACCCACGAGACCAACGCCACCGCCATCAGCCTGTACCAACAGGTTGCCGAGCGCTCGGGCTTCATCCAATTCCGCAAAGAGTTCTAAGCCGAACATGACCGACGCATTGAACTGGAAACCCGCCACAGCTCCCCAGGCCGAGCCCATCGACGGCCGCTTCATCCGCCTGGAAAAGCTCGACCCGGCGCGCCATGGCGACGACCTCTGGGAGGTGCTGCAAGGCCCGGCGGCCGACCCGGTGCTGTGGGACTACCTGCCCTATGGCCCGTTCACCGAACGTGCCGCCTTCGACCGTTGGCTGGAAGGCAACGCCGCTGGCCGCGACCCGCTGTTCTACACCGTCATCGACCGCGCCAGCGGCCAGGCCCAGGGCATCCTGAGCCTGATGTCGATCGTGCCCGACCACGGCCGCATCGAAATCGGCCACATCGCCTTCGGCGCTGCCATGCAGCGTACGCCCAAGGGCACCGAAGCGGTGTACCGGCTGGGTAAGCTGGGCTTCGAACTGGGCAACCGCCGGCTGGAGTGGAAGTGCAACAACGCCAACGCACGCTCCAAGCGTGCGGCGGAGCGGTTTGGCTTTGTCTATGAAGGAGTGTTCCGCAAGCACCTGGTGGTGAAGGACCACAATCGGGATACGGCGTGGTATTCGATCACCGATGATGAGTGGCCGGCGGTGGCTGCCGGGTTCGAGCGTTGGTTGAGCGAGGAAAACCAGAAGCCCGAGGGGCAGGTGCAGACCTTGGAGGCGTGCCGCAAGGGTTGAGAATTGCACTGGACCAACCGGCCACTTCGCGGGCTTGCCCGCTCCTACAGGTTTTCCACAGGTCTCGAGACTGGTGGTGTACCTGTGGGAGCGGGCAAGCCCGCGAAGAGGCCGGCAGATTCAACGCAAAAAAAAGGGGAGCATCCGCTCCCCAGAGGTAAACCGCTTGTAGATGAGGGCTTATCTCAGCCTTCGATCTCGATCAGGATCTCGCCCGGTGTCACGCGGTCGCCCTTGGCCACGTGGATGGCCACGACCTTGCCAGCGATACCCGCCTGCACTTCGGTCTCCATCTTCATGGCTTCGGTGATCAGCACGGCCTGGCCGGTCTTGACCATGTCGCCTTCCTTGACCAGCACATCGACGATGTTGCCTGGCATGGTGGTGCTGACATGGCCCGGGGCACTGGCCTGCTTGCGCTTGCTGCTGCCGCCGCCGACGAATTCGTTGAGCGGCTCGAACACCACTTCTTCCGGCATGCCGTCGATCGACAGGTAGAAGTGGCGCTTGCCTTCGGCCTTCACGCCCACACCGGTGATGTCGACGCGGTAGGTTTCGCCGTGCACGTCGATGACGAACTCGGTCGGTACGCCTTCACCGCTATGAGACGCCACTGCGCCCGCTTCA
This sequence comes from Pseudomonas sp. LSJ-87, assembly GCF_032971465.1. Taxonomy (NCBI): domain Bacteria; kingdom Pseudomonadati; phylum Pseudomonadota; class Gammaproteobacteria; order Pseudomonadales; family Pseudomonadaceae; genus Pseudomonas; species Pseudomonas sp. LSJ-87. The sequence continues at coordinate 526,891 of NZ_JAWJYQ010000001.1, forward strand.
GGAATTGGCAGCAGGACTTCAGGGGTCAGAGTGCCGGCTTCGCGTTCTTCGAGGAACTTACGGCCAATGTCCGGGAACATGGCGAAAGTCAGCACGTCTTCTTCGCAACGGGCCAGGGCGCCGATATCGGCACGCAGCTTGGCCATTTCCGGCTTCAGCAGGTCGGCCGGGCGCACGTCGATCACTTCTTCACTACCGATCGCCTGACGGCGCAGCTGCTCGTTGACCACGCCCGGAGCCTTGCCGTAACCGCCTTGCAAGTACAGCTTCACCTCGTTGGTGATGGTCTTGTAGCGCTCGCCGGCCAGCACGTTGAAGAACGCCTGGGTACCGACGATCTGCGAGGTCGGGGTTACCAGCGGTGGGAAGCCGAGGTCTTCACGCACGCGCGGGATCTCAGCCAGCACTTCGTTCATGCGGTTGAGGGCGCCCTGCTCCTTGAGCTGGTTGGCCAGGTTGGAAATCATGCCGCCCGGCACCTGGTTGACCTGCACGCGAGTGTCCACGGCGGTGAACTCGCTTTCGAACTGGTGGTATTTCTTGCGCACGGCATAGAAGTACAGGCCGATTTCCTGCAGCAGCTCCAGGTCCAGGCCGGTATCGAATTCGCTGCCCTTGAGCGCGGCAACCATCGACTCTGTACCCGGGTGGCTGGTGCCCCAGGCGAAGCTGGAGATGGCGGTGTCGATGTGATCGGCGCCGTTTTCCACAGCCTTCAGCTGGCACATTGCGGCCAGGCCGGCAGTGTCGTGGGAGTGGATGAACACCGGCAGCGACTGCTCGGCCTTCAACGCCTTGACCAGTTCGCCGGTGGCGAACGGGGTCAGCAGGCCGGCCATGTCCTTGATCGCCACCGAGTCGCAACCCATGGCTTCCATCTGCTTGGCCTGATTCACGAAGGCTTCGATGGTGTGTACCGGGCTGGTGGTGTAGGCGATGGTGCCCTGGGCGTGCTTGCCGGCAGCCTTGACCGCTTCAATGGCCACGCGCAGGTTTCGCACGTCGTTCATGGCATCGAAGATGCGGAACACGTCGATACCGTTGACCGCTGCCTTGGCGACGAACGCCTTGACCACATCGTCGCTGTAGTGGCGGTAGCCCAGCAGGTTCTGGCCGCGCAGCAGCATTTGCAGGCGGGTGTTGGGCAGTGCCGCGCGTAGCTTGCGCAGGCGCTCCCACGGGTCTTCCTTGAGGAAGCGCACGCAGGCGTCGAAGGTGGCGCCACCCCAGACTTCCAGCGACCAGTAGCCGACCTTGTCGAGCTTGTCGCAGATCGGCAGCATGTCTTCGGTACGCATGCGGGTGGCCAGCAGGGACTGGTGGGCGTCGCGCAGGATCGTGTCGGTTACGTGAATTTTCTTGGACATTATGGGGTTCCTCACAGGCCTGCGTGGGCGGCGATGGCAGCGGCGATGGCCAGGGCCAGCTCTTCGGGTTTGCGCTTGATCGAGTAGTTGGTCAGTTCCGGGTGGCTTTCGACGAAGCTGGTGTTGAACTGGCCGCTACGGAATTCGGGATTGCGCAGGATTTCCTGGTAGTACGCGGCGGTGGTCTTCACCCCTTGCACGCGCATGTCGTCCAGGGCCCGCAGGCCGCGGTCCATGGCTTCTTCCCAGGTCAACGCCCACACCACCAGTTTCAGGCACATGGAGTCGTAGAACGGCGGAATGGTGTAGCCGGTGTAGATCGCCGTGTCGGTACGCACGCCCGGGCCGCCGGGGGCGTAGTAACGGGTGATCTTGCCGAAGCTGGGCAGGAAGTTGTTCTTCGGGTCTTCGGCGTTGATGCGGAACTGCAGCGCGTAACCGCGATGCTGGATGTCTTCCTGCTTGACCGACAGCGGCAGGCCCGAGGCAATGCGGATCTGCTCACGGACGATGTCGATACCGGTGATTTCCTCGGTGATGGTGTGTTCCACCTGCACCCGGGTGTTCATTTCCATGAAGTACACTTCGCCATCGGCGAGCAGGAACTCCACGGTACCGGCGTTCTCGTAGTTCACTGCCTTGGCCGCACGCACCGCCAGGTCGCCGATGTAGGCGCGCTGTTCGGGGGTGAGCTGTGGGCTCGGGGCGATTTCGATGAGCTTCTGGTTGCGGCGCTGGATCGAGCAGTCGCGCTCGAACAGGTGCACGACGTTGCCAAAGCTGTCACCGAGGATCTGCGCCTCGATGTGCTTGGGGTTGACGATGCACTTTTCCAGGAACACTTCCGCAGAACCAAAGGCCTTGGTAGCCTCGGAGATGACGCGGGGGAAGTTCTGTTCCAGTTCTTCACGGCTGTTGCAACGGCGAATACCACGGCCACCACCACCAGAGGTGGCCTTGAGCATGACCGGGTAACCGATGCGGTCACCTTCACTCAGGGCTTCGTGAATATCGGCAACGTTGCCTTCGGTACCCGGGGTTACCGGTACACCGGCGGCAATCATGGTGCGGCGTGCTTCGGTCTTGTCGCCCATGCGGCGAATGACCTCGGCGGCCGGGCCGATGAACTTGATCCCGCGTTCGGCGCAGATCTCTGCCAGTTCAGCGTTTTCCGACAGGAAACCATAGCCCGGGTGCAGGGCATCACAGCCGGTTTCCACAGCCAGGTTCACCAGCTTGCGCGGGTTCAGGTAACCGGCCAGCGGCTCGGCACCAATGCTGTGGGCTTCGTCGGCGCGCTTGACGTGCAACGCGTGGCGGTCGGCGTCGGAATAGATCGCCACCGAGCGAATGCCCATCTCGGCGCAGGCACGCACGATCCGAACTGCAATTTCACCTCGGTTGGCGATCAGGATTTTTTTTATCACTGGAGTCTTCCCAAAGCCGTAGGAACAGTCGAGCCGGTTCTCCCGGTCGGCGCGTGACCAGACGTTGCTGGCCAGTCGCACATTCACCCTAGCGCTGTAGGTTGATAAACAAAAATCAATATTTGTTAGGGGCTGTATTAGCAAAAGCTTATAGTGCGGTAACAAGGTGTTGCCGAAGGGCGGATAAAAATGCGTAAGTCCTTGATGCGTATGACTTTGCGTCAACTGCAGATCTTCAACGAGGTATGCGATTTGCGTTCGTACAGCCGTGCGGCGGAAGAGATGGCGCTGACGCAACCCGCCGTTAGTCTACAGATCCGCCAGCTCGAAGAGCTGATCGGCCAGCCGCTGTTCGAGTACGTGGGCAAGAAGCTCTACCTGACCGAAGCTGCCGAGGCCCTGCAACGCGCCAGCCGCGACATCTTCGGGCGCCTGGAAAGCCTGGACATGCAGCTTTCGGACATGCAGGGCTCATTGCAGGGGCAGTTGAAACTGGCGATCGAGTCCAGTGCCAAGTACTTCGTGCCACACCTGTTCGCGGCCTTCAAGCAGCGTCACCCGGAGGTCAACCTGACCCTGACGGTGGTCAATCGCGCCCAGGCCATCCGCCGCCTGTCGGACAACCGCGACGACCTGATCATCATGTCCATGGTGCCGCAGGACATGGGCCTGGAGTTTCTGCCGTTCCTCAACAACCCGATCATCGCGGTGGCGCCGCCCGAGCACCCGCTGTGCAAGCTGGAGCAACTGCGCCTGCAGGACCTGGAGCCTCATACCCTGCTGGTCCGCGAACAGGGTTCGGGCACGCGCAAGGCTTGCGAGGAATACTTCAAGGACAAGCGCGTGCATTTCACCCAGACCCTGGAGGTGGCCTCGGCCGACGCCCAGCGCGAATGCGTGATCGCCGGCCTGGGCATTGCCATGCTTACCCGCCATGCGGTCAACCTGGAGCTGGCCACCGGTGTGCTGAGGGAGCTGCCCGTGGAGGAACTACCCCTGTACCGCAGCTGGTGCGTGGTGCAGTCCAAGGCCAAACGGCAGTCGCCGGTGGCCTTGGCTTTCCTGGCGTTCATCCGCAGCGAACGTGCGCTGATCAGCGCACTGGTTGAGCGTTTTTCGGGGAAGCTGCTGCCGACGCCTGCCAGACCGTGAGCTCTTGCAGCTCGGGGTAGTCCACTAGTTCGCGGAGCAGTTGACGTTGGTCGCAATAGCTCTCGATCGCGCGGCGGTATTCCATGCGGCGCTGATCCTTTTCCTGCTGCTTGCGAGCCTTGGCGCTGGGTTGGTACGTACCGTCGAAGTCACGAGCCATTGCCTGTCTCCCAGATAGGATGCGGGAGTTTCAGACTGGCTTGAGTGGTTTACGGTTTGGCTGTGGAATGGTGACAAAACAGTGAAATTTATAGCACCTGTGCTGGCCCTATCGCCGGCAAGCCAGCTCCCACAGGTACTCCACAGGACTCGAGGCCTGTGGTGACTGTGTGGGAGCCCGGCTTGCCGGCGATAGGGCCAGCACAGGCAATGCAGATCAGTCGTCGGTAGCCTTGATCGACTTGGGCGACAAGCGCAGGCTGCGCAAGCTGCGCTTCACACTCTTCAGATGGTTGACCAGGCTCGGCCCGCGCGCCATGGCCACGCCCATGGCCAGCACGTCGATCACCACCAGGTGGGCGATACGCGAGGTCAGCGGGGTATAGATTTCGGTGTCTTCATGCACGTCGATCGCCAGGTTTACCGTCGACAGCTCCGCCAGTGGTGTCTGGCTGGGGCACAAGGTAATCAGGTTGGCGCCGCTCTCACGGACCAGGTTGGCGGTGATCAGCAGGTCCTTGGAACGGCCCGACTGGGAAATGCATACCGCCACATCACCCGGCTTCAGGGTCACCGCCGACATCGCCTGCATGTGCGGGTCGGAATAGGCTGCCGCGCTGAGCAGCAGGCGGAAGAACTTGTGCTGGGCATCGGCCGCTACCGCACCGGAGGCGCCAAAGCCATAGAACTCCACACGCTGCGCCTGGGCCATGGCGGTCACCGCCTGCTGCAGCGCCTGCGGGTCGAGGTGCTCGCGCACTTCCATCAGGGTGTGCAGCGTGGTGTCGAAGATCTTCAGGCTGTAGTCGGCGACCGAGTCGTCTTCATGGATGGCGAACTGGCCGAAACTGGCCCCCGCAGCCAGGCTCTGCGCCAGCTTCAGCTTCAGGTCCTGGAAGCCCGAGCAACCGATCGCGCGGCAGAAACGCACGATGGTCGGTTCGCTGATACCCACGCTGTGCGCCAGGTCGGCCATGGAGCTGTGCATGACGGCAGCCGGGTCGAGTAGCACGTGGTCGGCTACTTTGAGTTCCGATTTGCGCAGCAGGTGGCGCGATTGGGCGATATGTTGCAACAGATTCACAGGCTGGACTCGGTTATGATCGGCTGGCCGGGTTGTAGCTATCTTGTAGTTATACTACATGGACGCCAACCCGCCCAGTTAAACGAACGTGGAGAGTGGTGGTTTGACTATTCCTTGCGACATTCTGGTCTTCGGCGGCACCGGCGATCTGGCCCTGCACAAACTGCTTCCGGCGCTCTACCACCTGTTTCGCGAGGCCCGTCTTAACAACGCCGTGCGCATCATCGCGCTGGCACGACGCAACTTGCCACGTAACGATTATCTCAAGCTCGCCGAGCGCCATTGCCGGGCACAAATTGCCCGCAACGACTTCGACGAAGAGGTCTGGCAGCGGTTTTCCGCGCGGGTCGACTATTTCGCCATGGATGCTTCGCAAAGCGCCGACTTCGGCCGCCTGGCGCGCTACCTGGGCGAACCCGGCGGCTTGACGCGCATCTTCTACCTGGCCACCGCCCCCAACCTGTTCGTGCCGATTGCCAAGCACCTGCATAACGCCGGCCTGGCCGACGCCGAAGCGCGCATCGTGCTGGAAAAGCCGATCGGCCACTCGCTGGAATCGGCTACCGCCATCAACGAAGCGATTGGCGCAGTGCTGGAGGAGAACCAGGTATTTCGCATCGACCACTACTTGGGCAAGGAAACCGTGCAGAACCTGATGGCCCTGCGTTTTGCCAACGCCCTGCTGGAGCCGGTGTGGCGCAACAATCAGGTCGACCACGTGCAGATCAGCGTTTGCGAGACCCTGGGTGTAGAGAACCGCGGCGCCTACTACGACCGCGCCGGGGCGACCCGCGACATGTTGCAGAACCACCTGCTACAGCTACTATGCCTGGTGGCCATGGAGCCCCCCGCGCAGTTCGAGGCCGAAGCGGTGCGTGACGAGAAGGTGAAGATCTTGCGGGCCCTCAAGCCCATCACTGGCCAGGACGTGCAGGACAAGACCGTACGCGGCCAGTATGGCGCCGGGCGCATCGGCGGCCAGGAAGTGCCGGCCTATTACTTCGAAAAGGACGTCGACAACGACAGCGACACCGAAACCTTCATCGCCATCGAGGCGCACATCGACAATTGGCGCTGGGCGGGCGTGCCCTTCTACCTGCGGACCGGCAAGCGCATGGCACGGCGCTCATCGCAGATCGTCATCCAGTTCAAGCCGGTGCCCCACGAGCTTTTCAATGGCGGCCAGGTCAACCAGCTGCTGATCCAGCTGCAACCGGACGAACGCATCAGCCTGCGCATGATGACCAAGAGCCCGGGCAAGGGCATGCGCCTGGAACCTGTGGACCTGGACCTGAACCTGGCCCAGGTGTTCAGCCAGACCCGCCGCTGGGACGCCTACGAGCGCCTGCTGCTGGATGTGCTGGAGGGCGACTCGACGCTGTTCATGCGCCGCGATGAAGTGGAAGCGGCCTGGGCCTGGATCGACCCGATCATCAAGGGCTGTGAAGAGCACTTCCAGGCACCGCGACCGTACCCGGCAGGCAGTAACGGGCCGGAGCAAGCCAACAGCCTGCTGGCCAGGCACGGCAGGCACTGGCATAGCTGAAGCACTGCCCTGCTCCCGTCGCAGGCGAAAGGGCAGAAAGTAGCCCCAGCGCGCTGGCGCTACTTTCAACCCGAGACAGGAGCAGACAATGGCTACTATCACCAACCTCGTTGCAATCAACGACATCGCCCACGGCAAGCAGGCTTTCAGGGTTCATGGCACCGTTACGGTCGCCTCTCCGGCCATCGAACCGGTGCTGGTCGAACCCAAGCTGCGCCACCGGGGTGGCTGGGAAGTGCTGGAGCTTCAGCTGCTGGATAGCGGCGCAATCACCCCGCAGGTGCTGACCGAAAAAACCGTGGCTTTCGAACGTGCAGGCGGCACTGGCTGGAAAATCGTGGAGATCATCCATGCCGGCGGTTCGCAGCGCTGCGAAATTCGCACCATCGAGGCGATTGACTGAACAGCTACCTGCCAGGCCGCCCGAGCGGTGGCCTGGCACCTGCCATCGGCTCGATGAACGGGCGTGCGGCAGGTGAATATTTATACAGTGGAGGTTTGCCCCATTTCCTGCCGCGCCCTAGAATGGCCCGATGCGCACAGACGACCTCTCCCTCCTGCTGAATTCCCTCAACGATGCCCAACGCCAGGCCGTAGCGGCCACGCTCGGGCGTCAACTGGTGCTTGCTGGCGCCGGTTCCGGTAAAACCCGCGTGCTGGTGCACCGCATTGCCTGGCTGATTCAGGTGGAGCAGGCATCGCCGCACTCGATCCTGTCGGTGACCTTCACCAACAAGGCCGCGGCAGAAATGCGCCAGCGGATCGAGCAACTGCTGGGCATCAACCCGGCGGGCATGTGGGTCGGCACCTTCCACGGCCTGGCCCATCGCCTGCTGCGGGCCCACTGGCAGGAAGCACGGCTGGTGCAGAACTTCCAGATCCTCGACAGCGACGACCAGCAGCGCCTGATCAAGCGGGTGATGCGCGAGCTGGGCCTGGACGAGCAGAAATGGCCGGCACGCCAGGCCCAGTGGTTCATCAACGGGCAGAAGGACGAAGGCCTGCGCCCACAGCATATCCAGGCCGGGGGCGACCTGTTCCTGTCGACCATGCGCGACGTCTATACCGCCTATGAGCAGGCCTGCGAGCGCGCCGGGGTCATCGACTTCTCCGAGCTGCTGCTGCGCGCCCTGGACCTGTGGCGCGACCACCCGGGCCTGCTGGAGCACTACCAGCGGCGCTTCCGCCACGTGCTGGTGGACGAGTTCCAGGATACCAACGCCGTGCAGTACGCCTGGCTGCGCCTGCTGGCGCGCGGCGGTGACAGCCTGATGGCGGTGGGCGATGACGACCAGTCGATCTACGGCTGGCGCGGTGCCAAGATCGAGAACATTCACCAGTACACTGCCGACTTCCCCGACGCCGAGATGATCCGCCTGGAGCAGAACTACCGCTCCACTGGCGGCATCCTCAAGGCAGCGAACGCGCTGATCGCCAACAACAGCGGGCGCCTGGGCAAGGAGCTGTGGACCGACATGGGCGAAGGCGAACCGCTGACCCTGTATGCGGCCTACAACGAGCACGACGAAGCCCGCTACGTGGTGGAAACCATCGAGAGCCTGGTCAAGCAGGGCAATGCGCGCAACGAAATCGCCATTCTGTACCGCTCCAACGCCCAGTCGCGGGTGCTGGAAGAAGCCCTGCTGCGCGAACGCATCCCCTACCGCATCTACGGTGGCCAGCGCTTCTTCGAGCGAGCCGAAATCAAGAACGCCATGGCTTACCTGCGGCTGATCGAAGGCCGTGGCAACGATGCAGCCCTGGAGCGGGTGATCAACGTGCCGCCACGTGGCATTGGCGAAAAAACCGTCGAAGCCATCCGCGAGCACGCCCGCCACAGCCAGGTGTCGATGTGGGAGGCCATGTGCCAGCTGCTCGCCGCCAAAGCCCTGAAAGGCCGCGCGGCCAGTGCCCTGGGTGCGTTCATCGAGCTGATCGAGGGCTTGGCGGCGAAGGTCGTGGACATGCCACTGCATACCATGACCCAGACCACCATCGAGCAGTCCGGGCTGATCATCTATCACCAGGAAGAAAAGGGTGAGAAGGGCCAGGCACGGGTAGAAAACCTTGAGGAACTGGTCAGCGCAGCGCGCAACTTCGAGTCCACCGAAGAAGACGCCGGCCTCTCGCCACTCTCGGCGTTCCTCGGCCACGCTTCGCTCGAGGCAGGCGATGCCCAGGCCGACGAGCATGAAGACAGCGTCCAGCTGATGACCTTGCACAGCGCCAAGGGCCTGGAGTTCCCGTATGTGTTCCTGGTGGGCATGGAAGAAGGCCTGTTCCCGCACAAGATGAGCCTGGAAGAGCCTGGCCGCCTGGAAGAGGAACGCCGCCTGGCTTATGTGGGCATCACCCGCGCCATGCGCCAGCTGGTCATGACCTACGCCGAAACGCGTCGCCTGTATGGCAGCGAGACCTACAACAAGGTGTCACGTTTCGTACGCGAAATTCCGGCAGGCCTGGTTCAGGAAGTGCGCCTGTCCAACAGCGTCAGCCGCCCGTTCGGCGGGGCCAAGACGGCCACGAACAGCAACCTGTTCGCCAATGCCAGCATTCCGCAGACCGCGTTCAATCTGGGCCAGCGTGTGCAGCATGCGGTGTTTGGCGAGGGTGTGATCCTCAACTTCGAAGGCTCCGGCGCCCAGGCGCGGGTGCAGGTGAATTTTGCCGAAGGCAGCAAGTGGCTGATGCTGGGGTATGCCAAGCTCGAGGCCATCTAAAAGCCTGCGAAGTCCCTTGTAGGAGCGGCCTTTGTGGGAGCGGCCTTGTGTCGCGAAAGGGCCGCAAAGCGGCCCCACGATTGTGGCTTTGACGCTGATATCTTGGGGCTGCTTCGCAGCCCTATCGCGACACAAGGCCGCTCCCACAAGTATTGCGCCAGCATTCCGAGAGCAGGTCGTGCCGGGTTTGTAACATTCAGGCAAAAGCTCGAAACATTATGTCGCTGGTCATGTGCCCGGGAACCTGTGCACCATGACGCGCGTGCAATCCACAACAGGGGATATCCCACTTATGCAACGTTTTCTTAGCATCGCTCTGGCGCTCTGCGTCGGCCTGACGCTGAGCCTGGACGCCAACGCCAAGCGTTTTGGCGGCGGCAAGAGTTCGGGCTCCGCGCCTATTCACCAGACCCGCCAGGCCACGCCAACCACGCCTGCCGCCGCGCCGACCGCACCTGGCCGTGCCGCTCCGGCCGCCAGCGGTGCTTCGCGCTGGTTGGGCCCTCTGGCCGGCCTCGCCGCCGGTGGCCTGCTGGCTTCCATGTTCATGGGCGACGGTTTCGAAGGCTTCCAGATCATGGACTTCCTGATCGTGGCGCTCATCGCCTTCCTGGTGTTCCGCTTCATCGCCGCGCGCCGTCGCCAGCAGCAGCCGCAAATGGCCATGCCGGGCCATGCGCCGATGCAGCGTGAAGCTCACGCGCAGCCTGCCCAGCCGTCGATCTTCGGTGGTTCGGCCACACCTGCTGCCGCAGCCGCCCCAGTGATCAACGCCCCGGCCTGGTTCAACGAGCAGAACTTCCTGGCTGCTGCCCGTAACCACTTCCAGGCGCTGCAGCAGCACTGGGACGCCAACGAGATGGACAAGATCGCCGAGTTCGTCACCCCGCAGATGCTCGAGTTCCTCAAGCGCGAGCGCGCCGAATTGGGTGATGGCTTCCAGTCCACCTACATCGACAACCTCGAGGTACAGCTGGACGGTGTCGACGACCGCGCCGACCGTACCGACGCCACCCTGACCTTCCGTGGCGTGTCGAAGAACTCGCGCTTCGACCAGGGCGAAGTGTTCAGCGAAAGCTGGCACATGGTCCGCGCCCAGGGCGAAAACCAGCCTTGGCTGGTGGCCGGTATCCGTCAAAACGGCTAACCGCTGCGTGCTGCACAAAAAACCCCGGGCCTGTCCCGGGGTTTTTGCTTTTGCCAGAGTGGCCTACTAGGGTATAACGCGCAGCGTTGTCATCTAGGTCAGAGGAAGTGAACCGTGGAAGAAGTGATCGAACAACTCCGTGAAGCCAACGAGCCAGTGCCGGTGCCCCTTGAGCTTCCCGACGAGGACCAACTGGTCGAGATCGAAGAAGAGCTGTTCATCAACATTCCGTTCGTGTTCAAAGAGTTCCTGCTGACCGTCAGTGACGTGGTGTATGGCTCACTGGAGCCGGTGACCGTTACCGACCCACAATCGCATACCTACCTGCCAGAAGTCGCCGCCAACGCCTGGGATGCCGGCGTACCACGTGACCTGATTCCACTGTGCCAGGACGGCGACAACTACTACTGCGTCGAAGAGGATGGCACCGTGGTGCTGTGGGATGCCGAAGAGGAAATCGTCGGTGAAGACAGCTGGGAATCGGTGTGGCACTGGGCGCGGGATGTCTGGCTGGAGAGCTGATTCCAACCTCTGATTTGATGCTGCCTGTGCCGGCCTCTTCGCGGGTAAACCCGCTCCCACAGGTACTGCACAGGTGTTGAGCATTGTGCAGTACCTGTGGGAGCGGGTTTACCCGCGAAGAGGCCGGCACAGGAATAGGAAAAATTATGGCCTAGTGCCATCAATGTAGTCAAAATCGCCAGGCTTTCTGCGCCCGGCGACATCGCTACCGCTCCATCCCCTCGGACGACGGTGAAATCTTGCGCAGGGAGCATTGCCCCCTTCAGTGCGTATTCTCGCGGCTGTTCTCCAGCGTCTCCAGCAAGGCAATCTGCATGCGCGTATGCACGCGGATAAACCAGCGCCACAGCAAGGCCACTACCACCGCAGCCACCACGGCAATCACCAGCAGCAGCTCGCTGGTGGGCAGAATGCTCGCTGACAGCGCCGACAGCAGCAGGAAAATCACCAGCAGCGACAACAGCGGGATCACCTCGGCAATCACACGGCGCACGCGCTGGGTATGCCGCCCGGCCATTTCCGGCTTGACGCCCATCTCTGCCAGTAGCATCGACAGCGCCTTGAGCTTTCGATAGGCGGCAATCAGGAATGGCAGCGACAGCAATAGCGCTGCGCCCCAGATCAGCGCTTTCTGTTGGCTGGCATCGCTGACCCACTCGCTGAGCCAGTTGCCGATCCGCCCGGCGAAATAGCCACCACTGAAGAAGATGGCGATCACCAGCGCCAGGTTCACCCCAACCTGCAACAGGATGCGCCGGATCATCGCCGCGAGCATGGCGCCCTCACCCTGCGGCTGGATGCTGCGCAACCATTCGCCATACAACGACAGCACCCGCGCCAGGCGGCTGGGCACCACCTTGCCCAACTTGAGCGACAGCGGGTCGGCGGCACGGATCAGGTAGGGTGTCAGCAGCGTGGTGATTGCCGATACCGCCACAGCCACCGGGTAGAGGAAATCGCTGGTCACCTGCAGGGTCATGCCCAACGCGGCGATGATGAAGGAAAACTCGCCAATCTGCGAAAGCCCCATGCCCACCCGCAGCGATGTGCGCCCGTCATTTCCGGCAATGAACGCGCCCATGCCACACGACAACATCTTGCCCAACACCACCGCCAGGGTAATGACCACGATCGGCCAGGCGTAGTCGATCAGCACCTGGGGGTCGATCATCAGGCCGATGGCGACGAAGAAGATGGCACTGAACAGGTCGCGTACCGGTTCGATCAAGCTCTCGATCTTCAGCAACTGGCGCGATTCGGCCATGATCGCGCCAATCAGGAAGGCGCCAAGCACCATGCTGTACTCGAGCTTCACCACCAGCAGGCAGAAGCCGAAGCACAGGCCCAATACGGTTATCAGCAGCATCTCGTTGCTTTCGAACTTGGCCACGTAGGCCAGCAGGCGCGGCACCAGCAGGATGCCGATGACCAGCGCAACGATCATGAACAGCGACAGCTTGCCGACAGTGGAGAATACCTCGCCCGAGCTGACCGTGCCGCTGACGGCGATGCCCGACAGCAGGGCGATGATGCCGATACCGAGGATGTCCTCGACGATCAGCACGCCGAATATCAGTTGGGCGAAACGCTCGTTCTTCATCTTCAGGTCGTTGAGCGCCTTGACGATGATGGTGGTCGAGGAAATCGCCAGGATGGCGCCGAGGAACAGCGAATCCATGGTGTTCCAGCCAAACCAGCGGCCGATCTCGAAGCCGATCCAGATCATCAGCACGATTTCCAGGAACGCCGCGATGAACGCCGTGGCGCCTACCTTGAACAGCTTGCGCAGGCTGAATTCGAGCCCCAGGCAGAACATCAGGAAGATCACCCCCAGCTCGGCGAGGGTCTTGATGGTGTCTTCGTCGTGGATCAGGCCGAACGGTGGGGTGTGCGGGCCGATGATGAAGCCGGCGACGATGTAGCCCAGCACCACAGGCTGCTTGAGGCGGTGAAAGAGAATGGTGACCACGCCAGCAACCAGCATGATGACTGCCAGGTCCTGGATGAAGCTGATGGCATGCATGGCGTGATACTCCTTTTCTCGTCCGTTGCTGGATGCCTGGGCAGACCGCTCCTCTGCCAAGGCAACCCCGAGCGAGCAGCAAGTACATACTGTTTTGAATGCAGGAAAAGCCCATGTTGCATGGGTGTAGTCAGGTTAACATCGCACCCCGCCGCAAAAAGGCGGTGCAATATGCAGAAACAGATCGGCTGGAAAAGCGCCGCTGATGGCATGATCGGCGTGACGATGGAGCGTCAGCCAACGTCCCGTACCAGGAAGGCAAATTCAAAAGAGGGGAACAGAAGTGTCTGCAGATAATGCCCCCCATTCGCCCGATTCAGCGCAACCTCACCGTGAGCACACTATGGAACCTGGAAACGCCCAGCTGAGCATGACCGTCCTGATGACCCCGGACATGGCCAACTTTTCTGGCAACGTACATGGCGGCACCCTGCTCAAGTACCTCGACGAAGTGGCCTATGCGTGCGCCAGCCGCTATGCCGGCAGCTATGTAGTCACCCTGTCGGTCGACCAGGTGATCTTCCGTGAGCCGGTGCACGTGGGTGAACTTGTGACCTTCCTGGCGTCGGTCAACTACACCGGCAACACCTCGATGGAGGTGGGCATCAAGGTGGTGACCGAGAACATCCGCGAGCGCTCGGTGCGCCATTCCAACAGCTGCTTCTTCACCATGGTCGCGGTCGACGACAACCGTCGCCCGGTGCAGGTGCCGCCGCGCCAGCCGCAAAGCAGTGAAGAAAAGCGCCGCTTCCTGCAGGGCCAGCAGCGCCGACAGATCCGCCAGGAGCTGGAAAAGCGCTACCAGGACCTGAAAACCGACGCGATTTAAAGCGCCAGCATCTGTGCCTCGAAGCGCACCCTCGGGTGCGCAATGCGGTCCTGGGCCCGCACCAGCTGCAGTTCATAGCTGGAGCAGGCCTGGGTTTCGAGCAGCACTTCGTGTACGGCCGCAGCGGTGAATTCGAACGCCTGCACCCAGCTGTCGCCGAGCAGAACGCGGGCCAGGAACAGGCCTGAAGTCAGGTCCCCCACCCCTACCGGCTGCCGCGGGAACGCTAGCAGCGGGCGGCGCAGGTGCCAGCTTTGCTCGGCGGTCACCAGCAGCATCTCGAACTGGTCTTCGGCGCGCCCGGGGTACGCCAGGTGCTTGACCAGCACCACCTGCGGCCCGCGCTGCAACAGGCTGCGCGCCATGTTCACGCAGTGCTCCAGCGACTGCGCTCGGCGGCCACAGAAGCTGTCCAGTTCCAGCTGGTTGGGGCACAGGATGTCAGCTCTGGCAGCCGCCTCGTCGAGCAGGAACTCGCTGACTTCCGCTGGCACGATGCAACCCTTCTCAGGGTGCCCCATGACCGGGTCGCAAAGGTACAAAGCCTTTGGGTTGACTGCCTTGATGCGCTCGACGCCGGCCAGAATCGCCCGACCTTGTTCGGCGCTGCCCAGGTAACCGGACAGCACCGCGTCGCAATGGCCCAGCTCGCCAATGTTGGAAATGCCTTCCACCAACGCAGGAATTTGCGCGGGGGCAAGCACTTCACCCGCCCACTGGCCATACTGTGTGTGATTGGAGAACTGCACGGTATTGAGCGGCCACACATTGACCCCGATACGCTGCATGGGAAACACCGCGGCGCTGTTGCCGGCGTGGCCGAACACCACGTGGGACTGGATGGCGAGCAGGTGCGGGGTACGTTTCATGCGGGAGGTTTCCAAAGCTGTTTCAGGGATTGTGCGCACCGCAGTATGAACTCGATTGCCACCTGTACGACAGGCCAGGGACGCAGTTAAGCTGGATCGACCTGTTTGGAGCATACGCAAATGTTGACCCTGGAAAACCTCTTCGTCCTGATGCTGGTCGCCACGGCAGGCGCCTGGTTGTGGCACAACCACGGGTTGCGCGAGAAAGCCCTGGAACGGGTCAAACAGCATTGCGCCAAGCTCGACCTCGAACTGCTCGACGACGCGGTCGCACTCAAGCGTATCGCCTTTGTCCGTGACGCCAACGGCCGCAAGCGCCTGGCGCGCGTCTACGCCTTCGAGTTCACCGTTACGGGCGAGCAGCGCCACCCCGGTACCGTGACCCAGTTCGGCGCCCACAGCGTACAGATTGAACTGGCGCCCTACCCGTTCGAGATCAAGACCCCACCGCGCACCGACAATGTCATCGAGATGCAGCAGTGGCGCCAGGAGCACAACCGCTGGCGCAACTGATCAGCTGACACGGCATTCGCTCAACCCGGCCTGCAGCGCGGATTGCGATTGCGGCTGGTCGAAAATCAGCTCGATACGCGTATCCCTGCGCCAGTCGCTGGGCTGCCAGGCAGGCATGTCCCCATTCAGGCCATTGAATGATTGCCAGCCCTCCACGCTGTGGATAACCCCCTTCGCGCGCCGCCACGGCCAAGCCCGCAAGAACGCCTGCAGCCGCTGTGGATAAAACTGCTGGCCAGGGTGCCAGCGCCAGCCGATGCTCCAACCTCCCTCTCCCTGCTGGGCAAGACAGATAGGCTGGCCGGGGTCTGCCCATAGCGCTGCCGGTGGATTTACAAGATTGTCGACAATCCTGTTATCCACAAGCGAGCTGTCGACAGTGCCATGGGGTACAGACGGAAGGTCCGACAAGGGCAGCCCACCTTGGACGGTCCAGAATATTTTCTTTTTATAAAATTTATTAGTTATCAACAATTTAGTGCTTTCATCCACAGCCTCTGATTTGTTCAAGACAACGCTTTCAGCAGCATCGAACGCCTGCTGTTGATCCTCCGGAAGCTGCTCGTTCCGGACCATCGACTGCGCGTCCACGACCATCAGCAATGGCTGTATTGTCAGCACTCCAGCCCAAGGGGCTTTTTGCAACTGAGCGAGCAACTGCAAGGGATGACCCAGCCCGGACGGCTCGATGAACAGCCGGTCAGGGCGGGATTTGCGCAGCAGTCGGCCCAGGCCCACCTGGAACGGCATGCCATTGACGCAGCACAGGCAGCCACCTGCGACTTCGCCGATGGCGATGCCGTCTTCGTCACGGCTGAGCAAGGCCGCATCCAGGCCTACCAGGCCGAATTCGTTGATCAATACTGCCCAGCGCTCATTGGCCGGGCGTTGGGCCAGCAGGTGACGGATCAGGGTGGTCTTGCCGGCCCCCAGCGGGCCGGCAATCACGTGGGTGGGAATGTTCTGCAGCATGGGGCGGCTTCGGGCGATGGTGATGCCTCACTATGCGCTGTCAGGCCAGCCAGTCAAGGCTGAGCAGCAGACGCCCCAGCTGCCCCGACGGCGAACGATGCACCAGGCCCGCCCCTTCGTTGCCCTGCCACTTCTCACCTTTGAGCACAGCTACGTCGCCCGCTTGCAGGTGCTGAACGTTATCCACAGGCAGTATTGCTGTATGTAAGTTGCCACGAGGGCTCGCGTCCTCTTTCAACCACTCGCTACCTGGGCCTGCGTAGGTAGTGAGCAGACGCAGCGGAACGTTATCCACATGGAAGCGCGGGCACATCGGGCCTGTCAGTACCCGCAGGCGCAAACCTACCCGCTGCGCACCCACCAGGCAGGTATAGGCCGCCACCAGCCAGGCCACATCCGCCACGAATGCCTCATAGCCGTGCAAGTCGGCCGCTTCGCGCAAGAGTTCGGTGAATACCGGCATGTGCTGCTCGTCCACATCGATGACGCGCTGGTCTGCCAAGGGCTGGCCGAGGCTGACTACCAGGGCGGCAAAGTCCTCCAGTTGTGGCGGCAAGCGTCGGCGCCATACCGCCAGGTTCACGCCATCCTGCAGCACATCGGTCAGCACCTGCGGTGTCTCGCCAAATACCTGAAAAATATCCACAGGCTTGCGTGCAGGGTTCATGCTGCCGCCTCCTCATGCCATGGACCGAACGGATCGGGCAGGCGCAACCAGCCCATGTGCCCCAATTCCATTTCCTGATCGGTCAAAAGGCATGCATCGAGTGCTGTGGATAATTTTTCGAAGTCAATATTCTGCCCGATGAACACCAGTTCCTGGCGGCAGTCACCGCTCTCGGCAATCCAGTTCTTCAAGATCGCGGCGGAGTTATCCACATCCTGGGGCCACTGCTCGCGCGGCACGAAGCGCCACCAGCGGCCCGCCAGGCCATGGCGCATCATGCCGCCTGCCTGCGACCAGCTGCCGGCCTCCTGGTATTTGCTGGCCAGCCAGAAAAAGCCTTTCGAACGCAGCAGTCGGCCATTGCTCCAGGGCGTGTGGATAAAATCGAAAAAGCGCTGTGGATGAAGGGGGCGCCGGGCCTGCCAGGTGGTGGCGGCAATGCCGTACTCTTCGGTTTCCGGCACATGCTCGCCGCGCAACTCTCGCAGCCAGCCCGGTGCCTGGGCAGCCTGGTCGAAGTCGAACAGACCGGTGTCGAGGATACGTTCCAGCGGTACCTTGCCCATGACCATGGGCACGATCTGCGCCCGGGCATTGAGGCTGCGCAGCATGGCCATGAGCTCTTCGCGCTCGTGCTGGCTGATCAGGTCGATCTTGCTCAGCAACAGTACATCGGCGAACTCGACCTGCTCGATCAGCAAGTCACTGATCGAGCGCTCGTCCTCCTCACCCAGGGTTTCGCCACGGCTGGCCAGGCTATCTGCTGCCTGGAAATCACGCAGGAAGTTCAGGCCATCGACCACAGTGACCATGGTGTCCAGGCGCGCCATGTCGGACAGGCTACGGCCCTGTTCGTCGCGGAAGGTGAAGGTCTCGGCCACCGGCAGTGGCTCCGAGATCCCCGTGGACTCGATCAGCAAATAATCGAAACGCCCTTCTTCGGCCAGCCGCGCCACTTCCTCGAGCAGGTCTTCACGCAACGTGCAGCAGATGCAGCCATTGCTCATCTCCACCAGCTTCTCCTCGGCACGGTTGAGGCTTACATTGCGCTGCACCTCGCTGGCATCAATGTTGATTTCGCTCATGTCATTGACGATGACCGCAACCCGCAGGTTGTCGCGGTTACGCAGCACATGGTTGAGCAAGGTGCTCTTGCCGGCGCCAAGGAAGCCGGACAGCACGGTGACAGGGAGACGGTTGGACATGGCGAAACCTCTTCAGGCGAGCGCATTCGAAACGATGCATTGCACAATGTTATAAAGTAACAATACAATTTCGCCAAGCCGTTCGTGACGAACGAGTACCCCCGGGAGGATGAATGAACCCGCCAAGTGCCAGGGTGCCCCTCCCGGCATTGCAGCTTGATCGGTGGTGGCCGCTGATCTCCCTTTTGTTTGGAATACCAGATGACTCAGCTCAAGCTCCCCGACATTGCCGCACAAAACCATGAATACGCCTTGCCTTTGAACTGGGTGGGTATGTGCGGGATCGCCCAACCTGTGCAGTTCGAGGGGCGCACAGCAGCTGCCACTGTCGATGCCGGCGTTAGCCTGGTAGACGGCAGCGCACGCGGTATCCATATGTCGCGGCTTTATCTCGCCCTGGAGTCGTTGGAGCATCAGCCTCTGACGCCGCTCACCATCCGCCAACTGCTGGCTGACTTCCTCAGCAGCCACGAAGGCCTTTCTTCAGCCGCCTATCTGCGTTTGCGCTTCGAGCATCTGCTAAAAAGGCCTGCATTGATCAGCCCGCTGGAGGGTTGGAAAAGCTATGCCGTCACAGTCGATGCAAGGATCGAAAATGAAATGTTCCACGTGGAACTATCCGTTTCCATCCCTTACTCCTCGACCTGCCCATGCTCGGCTGCACTTGCACGGCAGCTGATTCAGCAGCAGTTCCAGGCGCATTTCAGCGCCGAGCAGGTCGACAAATCTGCAGTCCTACAGTGGCTTGGCAGCGCCGAAGGCATCGTAGCGACGCCCCATAGCCAACGTAGTAACGCGCAAATCCAGGTAAGGCTGCGCAGCAATCAGCAGGTTCTGCCAATCACCGAGTTGATCGACCGGATAGAAGCAAGCCTGGGGACGGCGGTGCAGACCGCAGTGAAGCGCGCAGACGAACAAGCCTTTGCCTTGGCCAACGGCCAGAACCTGATGTTCTGCGAAGACGCCGCACGACGCCTGCACAAGGCGCTACGGCAAATGGAATGGAGCACGGCCTTCAAGCTGCGCGTGGAACATGCAGAGAGCCTGCATGCCCACGATGCTGTCGCGACCAGCCAGTGGCAATGGGATGTCAGCTGCGCGGCTTGACCGAGCCGCAGTCATTGCCCAACCACACGGCACGGGTGTTCATGCTGCCTTGCTGCTGTACACCCGAGGCGTTGAAGGTTCCATTGACCTGGGTGGTGAATTCCCGGTCACTGAGGAATGTCGCCTGGCCACTGCCCTGCGCTTTGGGGCAGCTGAACTGAAATTTCCACACATTGCCGGTGCGGTCGGTGATCTTCTGGGTACACCCTGACTTCGGGTCCTGCAGTGGGATATCGTTGGTTGCCACCTGTTCTGGCGTCAGGCAAGAGCGCACCCCCTTACCCCCAACAGTCACTCCCTGCTTGGCCAGCACCCCTTCCATCATCGCGCGCTGCTCTGGCGGCAGGTTCTTCAACTGACCGAGCATGAACTCCATGTCGGGTAACGGCTTGCCATCGACCTGCATGTTGCTGGTGGTCAGCTCCCACAAACCTGGCTGTAGCATCTGAGCATGCACCAGCGGGCTGCTCACACCTAGGGCCAACGCCAACAGTGGCAGACGAATCTTCATGGACGAACGCTCCTGGAAAAAGCCGGCCAAGCGGGCCGGGCTGAGCCTTAGACGCCAAATCCACCTGCAGGTTGCAAGGCGGACCGGGAACGTGTTCTGTTACTCAAGTGTACTCGGCAAGCAGGATGCATATGGACTACCACAGCCCCTACTTCTTCGGTTACCTACTCGGCCTGGTTCACCTGCTGGGTATCGTCGCCGCACTGCACGCACTATTCACCGTGCGCACTGCCCAGGGCGCAATCGCCTGGGCCATGCCGTTGTTCTTCATCCCCTACCTCACCCTGATCCCTTACCTGATCTTCGGTGCGCGCTCGTTCTATGCCTACATCAAGGCCCGGCGCCAGGCCAACCAGGAAATGCATGTGGCCATGGCCAACCTCAACTGGCGGCCTTGGGTAGAAGAAGCCCTTACCGCCCGCGAGTCGGAAAGCTATGCGGCGTTGCGCGCCATGCCCAAGCTCGGGCGCATGCCCTGCCTTGCCAATAACGAGGTGAAGCTGCTGATCGATGGCAAGGCAACATTCGATGCAATATTCGCCGCCATCGAAAAAGCCCGCGACGTGGTGTTGGTGCAGTTCTTCATCATCCATGACGACAACCTTGGCAAAGCGCTGCAGCAACTGCTGCTGCGCAAGGCCGCCGAGGGGGTGCGGGTGTTCGTGCTGTATGACCGTGTCGGTAGCCATGCCTTGCCGGCAAGCTACAGCCAGTTGCTGCGCGACGGTGGTGTACAGATTCATGCCTTCGCAACCCGTCGTGGCTGGTTCAACCGCTTCCAGGTGAACTTCCGTAACCACCGCAAGATCGTGGTGGTGGATGGCTTGCTCGGTTTCATCGGCGGGCACAACGTTGGCGATGAGTACCTCGGTGGCCACCCGCAGCTCTCACCCTGGCGCGACACCCATGTGCAGATCAGCGGGCCAGTGCTGGCCTGCCTGCAGGAATCGTTCGCCGAAGACTGGTACTGGGCCACGCGCCAGCTACCGCCGCTGATTCTGCCGGATGCCTACCCGGACAACGGCGTGCTGTGCCAAGCCTTGGCCAGCGGCCCGGCCGACCCACAGGAAACCTGCTCGCTGTTCTTCCTTGAGGCGATCCATTCAGCCACCCGGCGCGTGTGGATCACCAGCCCGTACTTCATCCCCGACGAGGCGGTGTTCGCCGCATTGCGTTTGGCGGTACTGCGTGGGGTCGATGTGCGAGTGCTGATTCCGTCACGCCCAGACCATCGCATCGTCTATGCCGCCTCCAGCCTTTTCGCCTTTGAAGCGGTACGTGCGGGTGTGCGCATGTTCCGCTACCAACCGGGCTTCCTGCATCAGAAGGTGGTGCTAGTGGACGACGATGTCAGCGCGATTGGCAGTGCCAACCTGGACAACCGCTCGTTCCGCCTGAACTTCGAAATTACCCTGCTGACGGTCGACCGCGGCTTCGCTGACCAGGTCGAGAACATGCTGAACAATGACTTTGAACAGGCGCGGGAAATTACTGCGGAGGACAGCCGGGATACTCATCGGCTGCAGCAACTGGGGATGCGGATTGCGCGGCTGATTTCGCCGATTCTCTGATGCGCCTGCGCCCGTTGCAGGGTATCGCGGACCTTGTGGGAGCGGGTTTACCCGCGAAGACGTCAGTGGCTGTACCGACGCATTCGCGGGTAAACCCGCTCCCAAAGGGTGTATGGTGTCGCGCTTGCGTGCTTTGGAGCAATTCAGCGATACAGGTCTTCACGCGTCCAAGGCAGGTCATGGTGCCCATCGGCGTACGGCTTCACGGCCAGAATCTGATGCAGGTTGATCCACCCCTTCTGGAAGGCATAGGCACACCCGGCCAGGTACAGGCGCCAGATGCGCAAAGTCTTCTCGGGCACCAGCGCCGCCGCCTTGTGCAGCTGGTTCTCCAGGTTCTCGCTCCAGTGGTGCAAGGTCTTGGCGTAGTGCAAACGCAGGCTTTCCACGTCTACCACCTCCAGTCCCGCTTCACAGATGCTGGCACTGATCATCGACAGGTGCGGCAGCTCGCCATGGGGGAAGACGTAGCGATCGATGAACTCGCCAGCGCCACGCCCGACCGGGCGGCCATCGACATGCTTGGCGGTGATACCGTGATTCATCACCAGCCCCCCTTCCCTCACGGCACCGAACAGCTTCTGGCTATACAGCGCCAGGTTGGCATGCCCGACATGCTCGAACATGCCAACGCTGACAACCTTGTCGAAGCGGCCATCCTGAGGCAGGTCGCGGTAGTCGAGAATCTGCAGGTCGACCTTGTCGGCCAACCCCTCTGCCTTCACCCGCTCGCGACCGAGCTTGAGTTGCTCCTTGCTCAAGGTGATACCAAACACCTTGGCGCCATATTCGCGAGCAGCGAAACGCGCCAGCCCGCCCCAGCCGCAGCCGACGTCGAGCAGGTACTCACCTGCGTCCAGGCGCAGCTTGCGGCATAGATGATCGAACTTGTCCTGCTGTGCCTGATCCAGCGTGTTGTCCGGCTCGCGGAAGTAGGCGCACGAGTAGGCCATGTCCTGATCCAGCCATAGCTGGTAGAACGCGTTGGAAACATCGTAATGGTAGGAAATGGCTTCAGCGTCGGTGCTCTTGTCATGGGCCCGGCGCTGCGGTGGGGCGTCGTCCTCATCGGTCAGTAGCGCTTCGCTCAGCTCATCGCATACGCGGATGGCTTCACCAATATCGCCCTCCAGCTCCAGCTTGCCTTCGACGAATGCCGTGCCCAGCTGGTCCATGCTCGGGTGGCTCAACTGGCTGATCAGCTGTGGCTCCTTGACCAGAATAGTGACCTGCGGGCTAGGCCCCAGATCGAACTGGTTACCGTCCCACAGTTTCAGCCGCAGCGGCAGATGCAGGCTCTGCAATGCCGGTGGAAGTTGCGCAAGCATGAACGACCCTCCTGTCCGTATTTGGCCACGACGCCTGATATTTCGAACGTCGCCGGATCAGAGTAGTTCATTCGTGGGATGTTTCCTCTAAACGAGACCATGGTCTAGAACCAACTGATCTTATCCAAGCAGCAGATTGTATACAATTTTTGCATCTCAGCTTAACCTTGTGCCCCTCTTGCGCTTCTTCATCCTGGAGTTGAACCCATGAAATCCTATGACGTGGTGATCATCGGCGGTGGCCCTGGCGGCTACAACGCAGCCATCCGCGCCGGCCAACTGGGCCTGAGCGTAGCCTGCGTGGAAGGCCGCCAGACCTTGGGCGGCACCTGCCTGAACGTGGGCTGCATGCCCTCCAAGGCATTGCTGCATGCTTCCGAGCTGTACGAAGCCGCCAGTGGTAACGAGTTCGCCCACCTCGGTATCGAAGTCAAACCTACCCTCAACCTCGCCCAGATGATGAAACAGAAGGACGAGAGCGTGACCGGCCTGACCAAGGGCATCGAGTACCTGTTCCGCAAGAACAAGGTCGACTGGATCAAGGGCTGGGGCCGCCTGGATGGCGTCGGCAAGGTCGTGGTCAAGGCTGAGGACGGTAGCGAAACCGCACTGCAGGCCAAGGACATTGTCATTGCCACCGGCTCCGAACCTACGCCCCTGCCGGGCGTGACCATCGACAACCAGCGCATCATCGACTCGACCGGCGCGCTGTCGCTACCACAGGTGCCCAAGCACCTGGTCGTCATCGGCGCCGGCGTGATCGGCCTTGAGCTGGGTTCGGTATGGCGCCGCCTGGGCAGCCAGGTCACGGTCATCGAATACCTCGACCGCATCTGCCCGGGCACCGACGAAGAAACCGCCAAGACCCTGCAGAAGGCCCTGGCCAAGCAAGGCATGGTGTTCAAGCTGGGCAGCAAGGTGACCCAGGCCAGCGCCAGCGCCGATGGCGTGAGCCTGACCCTGGAGCCGGCCGCCGGTGGCACCGCAGAAACGCTGCAGGCTGACTATGTACTGGTCGCCATTGGCCGCCGCCCCTATACCAAAGGGCTCAACCTGGAAAGCGTGGGCCTGGAAACCGACAAGCGCGGCATGCTCGGCAACGACCACCACCGCACTTCCGTGCCGGGTATCTGGGTGATTGGCGACGTCACCTCCGGCCCGATGCTGGCGCACAAAGCCGAAGACGAAGCGGTGGCCTGCATCGAACGCATCGCCGGCAAGCCCCACGAGGTCAACTACAACCTTATCCCTGGCGTGATCTACACCCGTCCGGAGCTGGCCACCGTGGGCAAGACCGAAGAGCAGCTCAAGGCCGAAGGGCGTGCCTATAAAGTCGGCAAGTTCCCGTTCACGGCCAACAGCCGGGCCAAGATCAACCACGAGACCGAAGGCTTCGCCAAGGTCATCGCCGATGCCGAGACCGACGAAGTGCTGGGTGTGCACCTGGTAGGCCCAAGTGTCAGCGAGATGATCGGTGAGTTCTGCGTGGCCATGGAGTTCTCGGCCTCGGCGGAAGACATCGCCCTCACCTGCCACCCCCACCCGACCCGCTCCGAGGCCTTGCGCCAGGCAGCGATGAATGTGGACGGGATGGCGATGCAGATTTGATGTGAGATAGCCGGGGCTGCTTTGCAGCCCATCGCGACAAGGCCGCTCCTACAGGATATTGCGTTCTCCTGTAGGAGCGGCCTTGTGTCGCGATGGGGCGCAAAGCGTCCCTGGCTTCTGGCTTACTCGACCGTAACCGACTTGGCCAGGTTACGCGGCTGGTCCACGTCGGTGCCCTTGAGCACGGCCACGTAGTAAGACAGCAGCTGCAGCGGGATGGTGTACAGGATCGGCGCCAGGGCGTCGGCGATGTGCGGCACCTTGATCACGTGGGTACCTTCGCCATTGGTCATGCCGGCCTGCTCATCGGCAAACACTACCAGCTCGCCACCACGGGCGCGTACTTCCTGCAGGTTGGACTTCAGCTTCTCCAGCAGTTCGTTGTTCGGCGCAACGGTAACTACCGGCATGTCGCTATCCACCAGCGCCAGCGGGCCGTGCTTCAGCTCGCCTGCCGGGTAGGCTTCGGCGTGGATGTAAGAGATTTCCTTGAGCTTGAGCGCACCTTCCATCGCCACCGGGTACTGCGCACCACGGCCGAGGAACAGGGTGTGGTGCTTGTCGGCGAACAGCTCGGCGATTTTCTCGACGGTGGCGTCCATGGCCAGGGCTTCGCCCAGGCGGGCCGGCAGGCGGCGCAGCTCGTCAACCAGCTCGGCTTCGACGCCGGCTTCCAAGGTACCGCGCACCTGGCCCAGAGCCAGGGTCAGCAGCATCAGCGAAACCAGCTGGGTGGTGAAAGCCTTGGTCGACGCCACGCCGATTTCCGGGCCAGCCAGAGTCAGCAGGGTCAGGTCCGACTCACGCACCAGCGAGCTGATACCGACGTTGCAGATCGCCAGGCTACCGAGGAAGCCCAGCTCCTTGGCGTTGCGCAGTGCGGCCAGGGTGTCGGCGGTTTCGCCAGACTGCGAGATGGAGACGAACAGGGTGTCCGGCTGAACTACCACCTTGCGGTAACGGAACTCGCTGGCCACTTCGACCTGGCACGGGATCCCGGCCAGGCTTTCCAGCCAGTAACGGGCGACCATGCCGGCGTGGTAGCTGGTACCGCAGGCAACGATCTGCACGTTACGCACCTTGGCGAACAGTTCGGCAGCCTGCGGGCCGAAGGCCTGGACCATCACGTTGTCCTTGCCCAGGCGACCTTCCAGGGTGCGCTGCACCACGCTTGGCTGCTCGTGGATTTCCTTGAGCATGAAGTGGCGGTAGGTGCCTTTGTCGGCAGCTTCGGCACCTTCGTGGTACTGCACGGTTTCGCGCTGGACCTTGTGGCCATCCTGGTCCCAGATGGAGACCTGGTCACGGCGAATTTCGGCGATGTCGCCTTCTTCCAGGTACATGAAGCGGTCGGTGACCTGGCGCAGGGCCAGCTGGTCGGATGCCAGGAAGTTCTCGCCCAGGCCCAGGCCGATGACCAGCGGGCTGCCACTGCGTGCGGCTACCAGGCGGTCAGGCTGCTTGGCACTGATCAGCGCCAGGCCGTAAGCACCATGCAGGCGCTTCACCGCAGCCTTCAGGGCATCGGTCAAGTCCGGAACGCTCTTCAGGGTATGGTGGATCAGGTGGACGATGACTTCGGTATCGGTCTGCGAAGTGAAGACATAGCCAAGGCCCTTCAGCTCTTCGCGCAGTTCTTCGTGGTTCTCGATGATGCCGTTGTGCACCACGGCCACTTCATTGCCCGAGAAGTGCGGGTGGGCGTTGCCCTCGGTCGGCGCACCGTGGGTGGCCCAGCGAGTGTGGGCGATGCCCAGCTGGCCGGCCAGTGGCTCGGCGGCAACAGCGGCTTCCAGTTCACTGACCTTGCCGATACGGCGACGGCGCTGCAGTTCACCGTTCTGGGTGAGGACGGCCAGGCCGGCGCTGTCGTACCCGCGGTACTCAAGACGCTTGAGGCCTTCGATCAGGATGGCTGTGATGTTGCGTTCGGCGACGGCACCAACGATTCCACACATGGTTTATTGCTCCTGGCTGATCGCGGCGCAGATCAGGTTGATGCCGCGGGCTTGAATTTGTTCGCGTGCCGCTGCGGGCAGGCGTTCGTCAGTAATAAGGGTGTGCACGCTGCCCCAGGGCAGCTCGAGATTGGGGATCTTGCGCCCTACCTTGTCCGATTCGACCATCACGATCACTTCACGGGCGACTTCGGCCATGACCCGGCTCAGCCCGAGAAGTTCGTTGAAGGTGGTGGTACCACGACCGAGGTCGATGCCGTCGGCGCCGATGAACAGCTGGTCGAAATCGTAGGAGCGCAACACCTGCTCGGCCACCTGGCCCTGGAACGACTCGGAATGCGGGTCCCAGGTGCCACCGGTCATCAGCAGCACCGGCTCGTGTTCGAGGTCGCAGATGGCGCGGGCCACGTTCATCGAATTGGTCATCACCACCAGGCCAGGATGGCGCCCCAGTTCGGGGATCATGGCTGCCGTGGTGCTACCGCTGTCGATGATGATGCGCGCATGTTCGCGGATACGTGCCACGGCGGCGCGGGCGATGGCCTTTTTATAGGAAGACACCGGCTGGGCAGGTTCGCCGAGCAACTCTTGTGGCACCGGGACCGCGCCACCGTAGCGCCGCAGCAACAGGCCGTTGGTTTCGAGGGCAGCGAGGTCCTTGCGGATGGTGACTTCCGAGGTAGCGAAACGCTTGGCCAACGCATCCACACTCACCTCGCCCTGCTCGCTGAGCAAAGCCAGGATGTTGTGCCGCCGCTGCGGGGTATTTCGTTTCGACATGAGCGCTTAAGTTTCGATTCGAAAGATAATGGCGGCAATCAAAACCTAAGATGAGCGATTCGTCAAGGTGTCACTGCCTGTGGATAGTTTCTTCCGGCAATCGCCATGCCCTTGTGGGAGCGGCCTTGTGTCGCGAAAGGGCCGCAAAGCGGCCCCAATGATTTCACAGGCAACGCGAATATTGCCGGGGCTGCTTCGCAGCCCTTTCGCGACACAAGGCCGCTCCCACAAGTAACACCAAACGACCAAGAAAAAAGCCGACTTATTCACATAAGTCGGCTTTCGATCGAAACAGCTGTGTATAACTCAGCTCTTCTTGATCTTTTCCGGCCGCTTCCAACCCGAGATGTTGCGCTGACGCGCACGAGCCACCGCCAGGTCGCCTGCCTCCACGGTCTGGGTGATGGTCGAACCAGCAGCAGTGGTCGCACCAGCCTTGATTTCCACAGGCGCTACCAACGAGTTGTTCGAGCCGATGAACACGTCCTCGCCCATCACGGTCTTGAACTTGTTGGCGCCATCGTAGTTGCAGGTAATGGTGCCGGCGCCGATGTTGGTGCGCGCACCGATTTCGGCATCGCCCAAGTAGGTCAGGTGACCGGCCTTGGCGCCTTCCCCGAGGTGGGCGTTTTTCAGTTCGACGAAGTTACCCACATGGGCCTTGGCGTCCAGCACGCTGCCCGGGCGCAGGCGGGCGAACGGGCCGGCATCGCTGCCCTCGCCCATCACGGCGCCTTCGAGGTGGCTGTTGGCCTTGACCACTGCGCCTTTGCGCAGGGTGGTGTTCTTGATCACGCAATTAGGGCCGATCTGCACATCATCCTCGATGACCACCTTGCCTTCGAGAATCACGTTGATGTCGATCAGCACGTCACGGCCAACGGTCACTTCACCGCGGACATCGAAGCGCGCCGGGTCGCGCAGGGTCACACCCTGGGCCATCAGGCGACGACCTTCGCGCAACTGGTAGTGGCGCTCCAGCTCCGACAACTGGCGGCGGTCGTTGGCACCTTGCACTTCCATCGGGTCGTGCGGCTGTTCGGTAGCCACCACCAGGCCATCGGCCACAGCCATGGCGATGACGTCGGTCAGGTAATACTCGCCCTGAGCGTTGTTGTTCGACAGACGGCCCATCCAGTCGGCCAGGCGCGCGGCTGGCAGGGCCAAAATACCGGTGTTGCCTTCCTTGATCGCTTTCTGCGCATCGTTGGCGTCCTTGTGCTCAACGATGGCGGTCACCTTGCCCTGCTCGTCACGCACGATGCGGCCATAGCCGGTCGGGTCGTCGAGGGTCACCGTGAGCAGGCCCAGCTGCTGCTCGTTGGCCTTGGCCAGCAGACGCTGCAGGGTTTCCACTTCGATCAACGGCACATCACCGTACAGCACCAGCACGGTTTCGGCGGTCAAGCCCGGTAGTGCCTGGGCAACCGCATGGCCGGTACCCAGCTGCTTGTCCTGCATGACGAAGTTCAGGTCATCGGCGGCCAGGCGCTCGCGAACCAGCTCGGCCCCATGGCCAATCACCACATGAATACCTTGCGGCTGCAGCTGGCGCGCGCTGTGGATAACATGGCCGAGCATGGAGTTGCCGGCTACCGGGTGCAGCACCTTGGGCAGCGCCGAGCGCATGCGGGTGCCTTGGCCGGCGGCGAGAATAACGATATCGAGTGACATTACTGGCTACCAATCCTGGGTGGTCAGTGAAATGACCGGGGAGAAATCAGAAAAAGAAAAAGGGTAGCCGAGGCTACCCTTTTACTCAATCGCAACAGAAGTTATCAGCCGAGGGCCGATTACTTGCCTCTGCGCATTTGCTGGACGGTACGCAGCTGAGCTGCGGCCTCGGCCAGACGTGCGGCGGCGGCGCCGTAGTCGAAGTCCGCGCCTTTCAGATTCAGGGCGTTCTCGGCAGCCTTGAGGGCTTCCTGAGCCTGAGCTTCATCCAGGTCTGCAGCACGTTGCACGGTATCGGCAAGCACCTTGACCATGTTCGGCTGAACCTCGAGGAAACCACCAGAGATGTAGAACACCTCTTGGGCGCCACCCTGCTTGGTCAGCGTAATCGGACCAGGCTTGAGATTGGTGATCAGCGGCGCGTGACCCGGAGCGATACCAAGATCACCTAGGTTACCGTGCGCAACTACCATCTCGACCAGGCCGGAGAAGATCTCTCCTTCCGCGCTGACGATATCGCAATGGACTGTCATAGCCATCTGCTTGCCTCAACCTGATAGCGCCCCTTGCGGGGCGCAGGAATTACAGTTTCTTGGCTTTCTCGATCGCTTCGTCGATGCTGCCGACCATGTAGAACGCTTGTTCTGGCAGGTGGTCGTAGTCACCTTTGAGGATGCCGCTGAAGCCAGCGATGGTGTCTTTCAGGGAAACGTACTTGCCTGGCGAACCGGTGAAGACTTCGGCCACGAAGAACGGCTGCGACAGGAAGCGCTGGATCTTACGAGCGCGGGCTACCAGTTGCTTGTCGGCTTCGGACAGTTCGTCCATACCCAGGATCGCGATGATGTCCTTCAGCTCTTTGTAGCGCTGCAGAACATACTGAACGCCACGAGCGGTCTCGTAGTGCTCGTTGCCGATCACGTTCGGGTCCAGCTGGCGCGAAGTCGAGTCCAGTGGGTCGACCGCTGGGTAGATACCCAGGGAGGCGATGTCACGGGACAGAACGACGGTGGCGTCCAAGTGGGCGAAGGTGGTCGCTGGCGACGGGTCGGTCAAGTCGTCCGCAGGTACGTATACGGCCTGAACGGAGGTGATCGAACCTTCCTTGGTGGAGGTGATACGCTCTTGCAGAACGCCCATCTCTTCAGCCAGGGTCGGCTGGTAACCTACTGCCGAAGGCATACGGCCCAGCAGTGCGGATACTTCGGTACCGGCCAGGGTGTAACGATAGATGTTGTCGACGAACAGCAGAACGTCGTTACCTTCGTCACGGAACTTCTCGGCCATGGTCAGGCCGGTCAGCGCTACGCGCAGACGGTTTCCTGGTGGCTCGTTCATCTGACCGTAGACCAGCGCTACCTTGTCGAGAACGTTGGAGTCCTTCATCTCGTGGTAGAAGTCGTTACCCTCACGAGTACGCTCACCCACACCAGCGAACACGGAGTAACCGCTGTGTTCCATGGCGATGTTACGGATCAGTTCCATCATGTTTACGGTCTTGCCGACACCGGCACCACCGAACAGACCAACCTTACCACCCTTGGCGAACGGGCAAACCAGGTCGATAACCTTGATGCCGGTTTCCAGCAGGTCGTTGCCGCCTGCCTGGTCAGCGAACGAAGGCGCTGGCTGGTGGATACCGCGACGCTCTTCTTCGCCGATCGGGCCGGCCTCGTCGATCGGGTTGCCCAGTACGTCCATGATACGGCCCAGGGTGGCCTTACCAACAGGAACGGAAATGGCAGCGCCGGAGTCAACGACTTCCAGACCGCGCTTCAGGCCTTCGGTCGAGCCCATCGCAATGGTACGAACCACGCCGTCGCCCAGCTGCTGCTGAACTTCCAGGGTGGTTTCCGCGCCTTGTACTTTCAGCGCGTTGTAAACACTCGGCACGACGTCACGTGGGAATTCCACGTCGATGACGGCGCCGATGATTTGAACGATACGTCCGCTACTCATAGCTGGATCCTCTGAATATTTGAACCGTTAAACCGCGGCAGCGCCGCCGACGATTTCCGAGATCTCCTGGGTGATCGCAGCCTGACGCGCCTTGTTGTAGATCAACTGAAGCTCTTTGATCAAATCACCGGCGTTGTCTGTGGCGTTCTTCATGGCGATCATCCGGGCCGCTTGTTCAGCAGCGTTGTTCTCGACCACCGCCTGGTACACCTGCGACTCCACGTAACGCACCATCAAGCCGTCCAGCAGCTCTTTTGCGTCGGGTTCGTACAGGTAGTCCCAGTGATGCTTGAGATCCTGATCCGGGGTTGCCACCAACGGTACCAATTGCTCGACCGTTGGCTTCTGGGTCATGGTGTTGATGAACTTGTTCGAAACCACCGAGAGGCGATCGATACGGCCGTCCAGGTAGGCGTCCAGCATTACTTTGACGGAGCCGATCAGATCGTTGATCGATGGCTCTTCGCCCAAGTGGCTGATCGCGGCTACGACGTTGCCGCCAAAGATGCGGAAGAAAGTCGCACCCTTGCTGCCGATCACGCACAGGTCGATTTCCACGCCCTGTTCGCGGTTTTCGTTCATGTCCTTGACCAGGGCCTTGAACAGGTTGGTGTTCAAGCCACCGCACAGACCACGGTCACTGCTCACCACGATATAACCGGCGCGCTTTACAGGGCGCTCGATCATGAACGGGTGGCGGTATTCCGGGTTGGCGTTGGCCAGATGACCGATCACCTGGCGGATACGCTCCGCGTAAGGACGGCTAGCAGCCATGCGCATTTGTGCCTTGCGCATCTTGCTGACCGCCACTTTCTCCATGGCGCTGGTAATTTTTTGCGTGCTTTTGATGCTCGCAATCTTACTGCGAATCTCTTTTGCGCCTGCCATGTATCACCTATCAGGTTAGCAAGCGGGGGCCTGAGCCCCCGCTGCGGCTTACCAGGTCTGGGTGGCCTTGAACTTCTCGATACCGGCTTTCAGGCCTGCGTCGATTTCGTCGTTGAAGTCACCCTTCACGTTGATCTTCGCCATCAGTTCAGCGTGATCACGGTTGAAGAAGGCGATCAGTGCTTGCTCGAAGCTACCGATCTTGGAGACTTCTACGTCAGTCAGGAAGCCACGCTCAGCGGCGTACAGCGACAGGGCCATGTCCGCGATGGACATCGGCGCGTACTGCTTCTGCTTCATCAGCTCGGTAACGCGCTGACCATGCTCAAGCTGCTTGCGGGTCGCTTCGTCCAGATCGGAAGCGAACTGGGCGAATGCAGCCAGTTCACGGTACTGAGCCAGAGCGGTACGGATACCACCGGACAGCTTCTTGATGATCTTGGTCTGAGCGGCACCACCTACGCGGGATACCGAAACACCGGCGTTCACTGCAGGGCGGATGCCCGAGTTGAACATGGCCGATTCGAGGAAGATCTGACCGTCGGTGATGGAAATCACGTTGGTCGGAACGAACGCGGAAACGTCGCCAGCCTGGGTTTCGATGATCGGCAGGGCGGTCAGGGAACCGGTTTTGCCAGTCACAGCACCGTTGGTGAACTTCTCGACGTACTCTTCCGAAACGCGCGATGCACGCTCCAGCAGACGGGAGTGGAGATAGAACACGTCACCTGGGTACGCTTCACGTCCTGGTGGACGGCGCAGCAGCAGGGAGATCTGACGGTAGGCAACGGCCTGCTTGGACAGGTCATCGTAAACGATCAGGGCGTCTTCACCGCGGTCACGGAAGAACTCGCCCATGGTGCAGCCGGCGTATGGCGCCAGGAACTGCAGTGCGGCGGATTCCGAAGCACTGGCAACGACCACGATGGTGTTGGCCAGGGCGCCGGCTTCTTCCAGCTTGCGAACGATGTTGGCAACGGTGGAACGCTTCTGGCC
This sequence comes from Pseudomonas sp. LSJ-87, assembly GCF_032971465.1. NCBI lineage: Bacteria > Pseudomonadati > Pseudomonadota > Gammaproteobacteria > Pseudomonadales > Pseudomonadaceae > Pseudomonas > Pseudomonas sp. LSJ-87. The sequence goes on from NZ_JAWJYQ010000001.1 coordinate 559,473, forward strand.
GACAGCAACATAAACACAGAAAATACCGGAGTCTTTCTGGTTGATGATGGCGTCAATGGCCATGGCGGTCTTGCCGATCTGACGGTCACCGATGATCAGCTCGCGCTGGCCACGGCCGACAGGGATCATGGCGTCGACGGACTTGTAGCCAGTCTGTACAGGCTGGTCTACCGACTTACGCCAGATCACGCCTGGAGCGACCTTTTCGACCGCGTCGGTTTCGGTGGTGGTCAGAGGACCTTTGCCATCGATCGGGTTACCCAGAGCGTCGACGACGCGGCCCAGCAGGCCTTTGCCGACCGGAACTTCCAGGATGCGACCGGTGCACTTGGCGCTCATGCCTTCGGCGAGGGTGTCATAGGCACCCAGGATCACTGCACCAACGGAGTCTTGCTCCAGGTTCAGGGCCATGCCGAATACGCTGCCAGGGAACTCGATCATTTCGCCGTACATGACGTCGGCCAGACCGTGGATCCGCACGATACCGTCGGATACCGAAACAACGGTACCTTCGTTACGGGCTTGGGAGCTCACATCGAGGTTGTCGATGCGGCCCTTGATGATTTCACTAATTTCGGAAGGATTGAGTTGCTGCATTGCTCTGCTGCCCCTTCAAACTCAAGATTTCAATGCTTCGGCCAGTTTCGCGATTTTGCCGCGAACAGAGCCATCGATTACCAGGTCACCAGCGCGGATGACGACGCCGCCAATCAGGCTGGCATCCTCCGACGCGTGCAGGCGCACTTCCTGGCCTAACCGTGCACTGAGAACCTTGGCGAGTTTGTCTTGCTGTTCTTGGTTCAACGCGAAGGCACTGGTGACTTCCACGTCCACGGATTTCTCTTGCTCGGCCTTGTACAGGTCGAACAGGGCGGCAATCTCCGGCAGAAGCAGGAGACGGTCGTTTTCCGCGGCAACATGAATGAAATTCCGTGCCTGTGCATTGAACTTGTCACCGCACACGTCAATGAACGTGGCGGCCTTTTCTGCGCTCGTCAGTCGCGGGGCCTTGAGCAGGCGCTGCATGGTGTCGTCTTGCGACACCGCAGCAGCCAGGCCGAGCATGGCTGACCAATTGGCCAGTTGCTGATGGGCCTGGGCATGCTCAAAGGCAGCCTTAGCGTAAGGTCGGGCCAACGTGGTCAGTTCTGCCATGATCGCCCTCGCTTAAATTTCAGCGGCCAGTTTGTTAACCAGCTCCGCATGCGCGTTTTGATCGATTGTGGCGCCAAGGATCTTTTCAGCACCACCAACGGCCAGGGCACCCACTTGGGCGCGCAGGGCGTCTTTAGCGCTGTTCAGTTCCTGTTCGATCTCGGCCAGAGCCTGAGCCTTCACACGGTCAGCTTCGACGCGGGCCTGATCACGGGCTTCCTCGACAAGCTGAGCAGCGCGTTTCTTGCTTTGCTCGATGATTTCGGCTGCCTGTGCTTTAGCTTCACGCAGTTGCTGACCCGCTTTCTCTTGGGCCAGCTCCAGGTCGCGAGCTGCGCGGTTGGCAGCGTCCAAACCGTCGGCAATCTTCTTTTGGCGCTCTTGCAGGGCAGTGATGACCGGAGGCCATACATACTTCATGCAGAAGAGTACAAAAATCAGAAAAGCAACGGATTGGCCAATCAGGGTTGCATTAATGTTCACGCCAACACCTCGCTCGGTCTTAATTCATACAGCCATCAACTCGTGGTGACGAGTGATTAGCCGGCGATCTGACCAACGAACGGATTCGCGAAGGTGAAGAACAGAGCGATACCAACACCGATCATGGTTACGGCGTCGAGCAGACCGGCAACGATGAACATTTTAACCTGCAGCATCGGAACCATTTCTGGTTGACGAGCAGCGCCTTCCAGGAACTTGCCGCCCAGCAGGCCGAAACCAATGGCGGTACCCAGAGCACCCAGGCCGATCAGCAGAGCAACAGCGATAGCGGTCAGACCAACTACAGTTTCCATCTTTCCTCCCGACTTTTACGTCGTATTGGTTAGGTTTTTAGTTTGAAGCGGTAAAACAAATCGTTTGGTACAGCATGCCCTTGCGGACTTTTTAAGCCCTCCCCCCGAACAGGCGGGGAAGGCTATCAGACACGCCAGGCGGTCTTAATGGTTATCTTCGTGAGCCATCGACAGGTAGACGATGGTCAGCATCATGAAGATGAAAGCTTGCAGGGTGATGATCAGGATGTGGAACACAGCCCACGCCCATTGCAGCACCACACCCAGGCCGCTGAGCCACAGCAGGCCGGAGCCGAACATTACAGCGATCAGGATGAACACCAGTTCGCCGGCATACATGTTGCCGAACAGACGCAGTGCCAGCGAGATCGGCTTGGCGATCAGGGTGACGAATTCCAGCAGGAAGTTGACCGGAATCAGCAGGATCTGAACGAAGATGTTCTTGCTGCCGAACGGGTGCAGGGTCAGCTCACCGATGAAGCCGCCCAGGCCCTTGACCTTGATGCTGTAGAAGATGATCAGGGCGAACACGCAGAAGGCCATGGCCAGGGTCGCGTTCGGGTCGGTGGTCGACACGGCGCGGAACGGAATGTGCGGGTCACCGGAGATCAGGATGGCCAGCTGAGGAATCCAGTCGACCGGTACCAGGTCGACGGCGTTCATCAGGAATACCCAGACGAAAATGGTCAGCGCCAGCGGAGCGATTACCGGGCTACGGCCGTGGAAGGAGTCCTTCACGCTGCCGTTGACGAAGTCCACCATCACTTCTACGAAGTTCTGCAGGCCGCCAGGTTGGCCGGAAGTCGCCTTCTTGGCCGCCATGCGGAAGATGAACAGGAAGATCAGACCCAGCGCGACGGACCAACCCAGGGTGTCCAGGTGGAACGCCCAGAAGCCCATTGCCTTGGCTTCTGCAGCCGAATGGGCGAAGCCCCAGCTGCCGTCTGGTAGTTGACCGTAGGTCAGGTTCTGCAAGTGGTGCTGGATATAGCCCGAAGCGGTTTCTGCTGCCATGGTTGCCTCAAACGCCCTAAGGTCTCGAAAGTCTTTTATTCATCAGCAGGGGCGCGAACCAGCTGACCAAAAGGGTCAACACGAAGACGCCGAATACTGCTAACGGCGCCAGTGGCTTCACTCCTGCGAAGGTCAGTGCAAAAAGCACTGCCGTCAAAATCATCTTGCCTGCCTCGCCAGCGTAGAACGACTTGACGATGGCTTGTGCCGCCCGGGCCCCGCTGAAGCGAAAAGCCTTCCAGGCGAAATACACATTGGGTAGCCAGGCAATCAAACCTCCGCAAAGGCCTGAATATCCACTGACCGCCCCTTTCCACTGCCACAACACCAACGTTGCCAGCAGCAGTACGACGAATTGAGCCAGCAGTACCGGGAAAACCGCCCAGCGATGGAAAGGCAGGCGGTTTGGCGTGCGGATTTCCATCACAACTGCTCCTCGGAAGTCGACCAGCAAGTCAGTTATGACTTGGCATAATTTGTGCCGACAAAATGCGCGCAGAGTATAGGGGTGGATTAACCCCTATTCAACTATTCGGTAGTGATTTCCGACTGCGCGCTACAACGGGAATTGTTTCAGCGGATGTGAGCAAGCACGCCTTGCAACTCGTCAAGCGAGTTGTAGCGAATAACCAATTGGCCTTTGCCCTTGTTGCCATGGCGGATCTGCACGGCCGAGCCCAGGCGCTCTGCGAGCCGCTGTTCAAGGCGTGCGATATCCGGATCAGGTTTGCTCGGTTCGACCGGATCAGGTTTGTCGCTGAGCCACTGACGAACCAGTGCCTCGGTTTGGCGCACGGTGAGGCCACGTGCGACAACATGACGCGCCCCCTCTTCCTGGCGGTGTTCTTCCAGGCCGAGCAATGCACGGGCGTGGCCCATCTCCAGGTCGCCGTGGGCGAGCATGGTCTTGATCGCGTCAGGCAGGGTGATCAGGCGCAGCAGGTTGGCCACGGTCACCCGCGACTTGCCCACGGCATCGGCCACCTGTTGCTGGGTGAGCTCGAACTCCTGCTGCAGGCGCTGCAGGGCCAGGGCCTCTTCCAGCGGGTTGAGGTCTTCGCGCTGGATGTTCTCGATCAGCGCCATGGCGATGGCGGCTTCGTCGGGCACTTCGCGGACCATCGCCGGGATCTTGTCCAGGCCAGCCTGCTGGGTGGCGCGCCAGCGGCGCTCACCGGCGATGATCTCGAAGCGGTTGCCATCGATCGGGCGCACCACGATCGGTTGCATCACGCCATGGTTGCGAATCGAGTGCGCGAGCTCTTCAAGCGCCTCCGGGTCCATGTCCCGGCGCGGCTGGTACTTGCCACGCTGGATCAGCTCGACCGGCAGGTGTTGCAGTTCTTTCTGGTCGATCTTCACAGCCTGCTCTTCGAGCGCGCTGACGGAAGGACCACTGAGCAGTGCATCCAACCCACGTCCGAGACCCCGTTTCTTGACGGCCATACGGATTCCTTAAGTTGTTTGTGCAGTGCGTGATTGACGGCGTTGACGGCGTACCAGTTCCCCGGCCAGCGCCAGATAAGCCAGCGCGCCTCGCGATTGCTTGTCGTAGGCCAGGGCCGGCATGCCGAAGCTCGGGGCCTCGGCCAGGCGAATGTTGCGCGGAATGACCGTGTCGTACAGCTGCGGGCCAAAGTGCTCCTTCAGCTGCGCCGAGACATCGTTGTTCAGGCTCAGGCGCGGATCGTACATGGTCCGCAGCAGGCCCTCGATCTTCAGCTCCGGGTTCAGCCGGGCGGCGATGCGCTTGATGTTATCCACAAGGTCGCTGAGACCTTCCAGTGCGTAGTACTCGCACTGCATCGGGATGATCACGCCATCGGAGGCGACCAGGGCGTTGAGCGTGAGCATCGACAGCGACGGAGGGCAGTCGATGAGGATGTAGTCGTAGTTCTCGCGAATCGGCGCCAGGGCGTTGCGCAGGCGGCTCTCCTTGACCTGCATTTCCAGCAGCACCACTTCGGCGGCGGTCAGGTCACGGTTGGCCGGCAGCAACTGGAAACCACCATGCTCGGAGTAATGCATGGCCTGGGCCAGGTCGCATTCCCCGATCAACAGGTCGTAGACCGAGTGCTCGAGCTCGTGCTTGTCCACACCGCTGCCCATGGTGGCGTTGCCCTGCGGATCGAGGTCGATCAGCAGCACACGACGCTTGGTCGCGGCCAGCGAGGCGGCGAGATTGATACAGGTGGTTGTCTTGCCCACACCACCTTTCTGGTTCGCGATTGCGAATACCTTAGCCATTGTTGCGTGTGTTCCCAGTCATGCCTTGCGGCGCAGTATCAGCAGATGGCGCTGGCCCTGGCAACCTGGAACGGTCAGGGCCTGCTCGCTTTCCACTGTGAAGTCTGCGGGCAATGCTACCAGTTCATCGGCAGGATGCAGCCCCTTCATTGCAAGCCATTGCGTCCCGGTGTCGCCCAGGTGGCGGGTCCAGTTGGTGAAGTTCTCCATGCTGCTGAAGGCGCGGGAGATGATTCCGCTGAACGGTTGTGTCGGCTGGAAGGCTTCGACCCGACTGTGGATAACCGTGAGGTTGTCCAACTTGAGCTCCATTTTCACCTGGGTCAGGAAGCGGGTCTTCTTGCCATTGGCGTCCAGCACTGTCACGCGCTTGTGCGGATGCAGGATAGCCAATGGGATACCGGGCATGCCACCGCCACTGCCGACATCCAGCCAGTTGTCACGCTCGCTGTGGATAAACGGCATGACACTGAGGCTGTCGAGCAGGTGACGCGACACCATCTCGTCGGGGTCGCGCACGGCGGTGAGGTTGTAGGCTTTGTTCCATTTGATCAACAGGGCCAGGTAGCCGAGCAGCTTTTCGTGATGCTCGGCGCTCAGCTCGACACCGAGCTGGCGCGCACCTGTGGACAACTCTTCAGCGTGTTGCGGGGTGACCAGGGAACTCAAGCGCTTTGCTCCAATTCGCGGCTAGCGCCGCGTTTTTTCAAGTGAATCAGCAACAGGGAAATCGCCGCCGGGGTCACGCCCGGGATACGCGAAGCCTGACCCAGGGTTTCCGGTCGGGTCTGGCCCAGCTTGCCCTGGATTTCCTTGGACAGGCCGGAAATCGTCGAGTAATCGATATCCACAGGCAGGCGGGTGTCTTCGCTGGCGCGCAGACGTGCGATTTCATCCTGCTGGCGGTCGATGTAGCCGGCGTACTTGGTGCGGATTTCGACCTGCTCGGCGACCTGTGGATCGATCGCTTCGCCGCCGGTTGCCTCGATCAGCCCGGCGTAGTCGATTTCCGGGCGCGCCAGCAGGTTGAGCAGGCTGTACTCGTGGCTGAGCGGGGTACCGAACTTATCCACAATGGCCTGGCCTTGCTCGGTGTTCGGGCGTACCCAGGTCGACTTCAGGCGCTGCTCCTCGCGTTCGATGCCGTCGCGCTTGGCGCAGAAGGCGGCCCAGCGCAGGTCGTCGATCAGGCCGAGTTCGCGGCCCTTTTCGGTCAGGCGCAGGTCGGCGTTGTCTTCGCGCAGGATCAGGCGGTACTCGGCACGCGAAGTGAACATGCGGTACGGCTCCTGGGTACCCAGGGTAATCAGGTCGTCGACCAGTACGCCGATGTATGCCTCGTCGCGGCGCGGGCACCAGCTGTCGCGGCCCTGCGCCCGCAGGGCCGCGTTGGTCCCGGCCAGCAAACCCTGGGCGCCGGCTTCTTCGTAACCGGTAGTGCCGTTGATCTGGCCGGCGAAAAACAGGCCGCCGATGACTTTGGTCTCGAGGCTGTACTTGAGGTCGCGCGGGTCGAAGTAGTCGTATTCGATGGCATAGCCCGGGCGAACGATGTGGGCGTTCTCCATGCCGCGGATCGACCGCACCAGCTCCAGCTGCACGTCGAACGGCAGCGAAGTGGAAATACCGTTGGGGTACAGCTCATGGGTGGTCAGGCCTTCCGGCTCGATGAACACCTGGTGGCTTTCCTTGTCGGCGAAGCGGTGGATCTTGTCTTCGATCGACGGGCAGTAGCGCGGGCCGACACCTTCGATGACACCCGAGTACATCGGCGAACGGTCGAGGTTCGAGGCGATGATCTCGTGGGTGCGCGCATTGGTGTGGGTAATCCAGCAGCTCACCTGGCGCGGGTGCATCTGGGCATTGCCCATGAACGACATCACCGGAATCGGCGTATCGCCTGGCTGCTCGGTCATCACCGAGAAGTCCACCGAGCGGCCGTCGATGCGTGGCGGGGTACCGGTTTTCAGGCGGCCGACGCGCAGCGGCAGTTCACGCATGCGGTGGGCCAGGGCGATCGAAGGTGGATCGCCGGCGCGACCACCGGAATGGTTTTGCAAACCAATGTGGATAAGCCCGCCGAGGAAGGTACCGGTCGTCAGTACCACCGATTCGGCGAAGAAACGCAGGCCCATCTGGGTCACCACGCCTTTGACCTGATCCTGCTCGACGATCAGGTCGTCGCAGGACTGCTGGAATATCCACAGGTTCGGCTGGTTTTCCAGGATTTCACGCACCACTGCCTTGTAGATGGCGCGGTCGGCCTGTGCACGGGTGGCGCGTACGGCCGGGCCCTTGCGGTTGTTCAGAACGCGGAACTGGATGCCGCTCTTGTCGGTGGCCAGCGCCATGGCGCCGCCGAGGGCATCGATCTCTTTGACCAGATGGCTTTTGCCAATACCGCCAATGGCGGGGTTGCAGCTCATGTGACCGAGGGTTTCCACGTTATGGGTCAGCAGCAGGGTTTTTACACCCATGCGTGCAGACGCAAGCGCAGCCTCGGTACCGGCATGGCCGCCGCCGATGACGATCACTTCAAAACGGGAAGGGAAATCCACCACGCACCTCGTGCCTGTTTTTGCGAATAGAGAAGGTAAGCGGACAAGTATAGGGACTTCACCCCCTTTAAAGAAACCGTCTGAGCAAATTTTGACCAGTCTGTGGATGAGTGGCAGCCAACAGAAATCAAAGAGGAAGAATTTAAAAAAGCTTTGTTTTTATGTTTATTCTTATGCACAAGCTTTGCTGTGGATAAGGTTATGCAGGCCTTTATTCATACCGTGTAGAGAAAAATTAAACCCTGTGGCTGGAGTACCATGAGGGCTATGGATAACACGATTTAGCCTGTGGATTAAATGGCTGTTTACCCACAAGCGGGTTTGTCCTCAGAAAAAAAGCCTGCTTATCAACGGAGCTGAAGGCGAGTTTTCCACAGGGCTCCTGAGAGCAGATTGGGGTAGGTGAATGAAAAAATGTGAACCTGCACCGGCCTCTTCGCGGGTGAACCCGCTCCCACAGGGTTCTGCACAGCCTTCAGGTGCGGCGCGATTTCCGTAGAAGCTGCGAAATTTGAGGCAAAAAAAAGCCGCTCCCGAAGGAGCGGCTCTTGGTTTTGCCTGGCTGTGAGTTACTTGCCGATGCAGAAGCTGGAGAAAATCCGCCCCAGCAGGTCATCAGAGCTGAATGCCCCGGTAATCTCCCCCAGGGCCTGCTGCGCCTGCCGCAGGTCTTCCGCCAACAGCTCACCCGCGCCAGCCAGGGTCAGTTGTGCACGGCCATGTTCCAGGTGCTCACTGGCCTGGCGCAGGGCATCCAGATGGCGCCGGCGAGCGCTGAAACCACTCTCGGCCGTCTGTTCATAACCCATGCAGGCCTTCAGGTGGTCACGCAGCAACTGCAGCCCTGCATCGTCCCCTTTGGCACTGAGGGTGATCGTTACATGGCCGTCATCGCACTGTTCCAGCGCTACCCGCTCACCACTAAGATCGGCCTTGTTTCGAATCAGCGTCACCTTGGCCGGGTCTGGCCGCTGGTCGAGAAATTCTGGCCACAGGGCGAACGGGTCGCTGGCCTCGGGCGCGGTGGAATCCACCACCAACAACACACGGTCTGCCTCGCCAATGGCCTTCAGCGCACGTTCCACGCCGATCTTTTCCACATGGTCATCGGTGTCGCGCAGGCCCGCAGTATCGACCACGTGCAGCGGCATGCCGTCGATGTGGATATGTTCGCGCAGGATGTCCCGCGTGGTGCCGGCAATATCGGTGACGATGGCCGCTTCCCGCCCGGCCAGCTGGTTCAGCAGGCTCGACTTGCCGGCATTCGGCCGACCGGCGATGACCACGGTCATGCCGTCACGCAGCAAGGCGCCCTGCCCGGCTTCCTGCTGCACTGTGGACAACTCGCCGCGAACGTTATCGAGCATCGAAAGTACATGGCCATCAGCGAGGAAGTCGATTTCTTCCTCGGGGAAGTCGATCGCCGCCTCGACGTAGATGCGCAGGGCTATCAGTGCTTCGGTCAGGCTGTGCACGCGCTTGGAGAACTCGCCCTGCAGCGAACGCAGTGCGTTGCGCGCAGCCTGGCTGGAACTGGCTTCGATCAGGTCGGCAATGGCTTCGGCCTGGGCCAGGTCGAGCTTGTCATTGAGGAATGCACGTTCGCTGAACTCACCTGGGCGAGCCAGCCGGCAACCAACCTGTACACAGCGCTGCAGCAGCATATCCAGCACCACCGGGCCACCATGGCCCTGCAGTTCCAGCACGTCCTCGCCGGTGAACGAATTCGGCCCAGGGAAGAACAGCGCGATCCCTTCGTCAAGCACCAGGCCTTCCTCGTCGCGGAACGGGCCGTAATGGGCGTGGCGCGGGGTAAGCGTACGGCCGGTGATCAACTGGCCGGCCTTGGCAGCCAGAGGGCCGGACAACCTGACAATACCCACACCGCCGCGGCCTTGGGCGGTGGCGATGGCGGCGATGGTTTCACGCACAGTGTTCATGCTCGAAAGCCTCTACGACAAAAACGACAGATAGCAAAAACGCCCCACTAGGGGGCGTTTTTTATTCACAGGCTAGCGCAGTAGCCTGTCAAGCAGCAGCTTTTTTGCTGGCTGCTTCGATGCTGCGGGTGATGTACCACTGCTGTGCGATCGACAGGCAGTTGTTCACAACCCAGTACAGCACCAGACCAGCCGGGAACCACAGGAAGAAGAAGGTGAAGATGATCGGCATCATTTTCATCACCTTGGCCTGCATCGGATCCGGCGGCGTCGGGTTCAGGCGCTGCTGGATGAACATGGTGGCGCCCATGATGATCGGCAGGATGAAGAACGGATCCTTGATCGACAGGTCGGTAATCCACAGCATCCATGGAGCCTGGCGCATTTCCACGCTTTCCAGCAGTACCCAGTACAGGGCCAGGAACACTGGCATCTGCACCAGGATCGGCAGGCAGCCGCCCAGCGGGTTGATCTTCTCTTTCTTGTACAGCTCCATCATCGCCTGGGACATCTTCTGGCGATCGTCACCGAAGCGCTCCTTCAGTGCAGCGAGCTTCGGCGCAACGGCACGCATGCGCGCCATCGAACGGTAGCTGGCAGCCGACAGCGGGAAGAACAGGCCTTTGATCAGCATGGTCAGCACGATGATCGACCAGCCCCAGTTACCCAGCAGGCTGTGGATATGTTGCAGCAGCCAGAAGATCGGCTGGGCGATGAACCACAGGAAGCCGTAGTCGACAGTCAGTTCCAGGCCTGGGGACAACTCTTTCAGCTTGGACTGGATTTTCGGGCCGGCGTACAGCATGGCGCTGGTTTCGACCTTGCCGCCAGCAGGCACGCTGATGGCCGGGCCGGTATAGCCGATGATGTAGTTGCCCTGGCTGTCCTTGCGGGTCTGAACAACGTTGTTGTCCGACTTGGCCGGAATCCAGGCGGTCACGAAGTAGTGCTGCAGCCAGGCAACCCAGCCGCCGGACACATTTTCTTTCAAACTACCTTTGTCGATGTCCTTCATCGAGACCTTTTTGTAAGGCTCGGAAGCAGTCCACAGGGCAGCGCCCAGGTAGGTGGCGGTGCCGGTGGCAGTGCTCGACGACGGATCGGAGCTGGCGTCACGCTTGAGCTGGGCAAACATGTTGCCGCTCCAGGCCTGACCGCTCTGGTTGTCGATCAGGTAGCTGACGGTCAGGTCGTACTCGCCGCGCTTGAAGCTGAAGCGCTTGATGTAGTTGACACCGTTGTCGCTGAACTTCAGGTCGACTACCAGTTGTTCCTGGCCATCGGCCAGCTGGTAACCCTTCTTGTCGGTAGCGTACAGAGGGCGACCGGCAGGACGGGCATCCGGACCGTTGACGCCGGTCAGGCCGCTTTGTGCCAGGTAGACACGCTCGCCACCGTTGTCGAACAGCTGGAACGGAATGTCCGGGTGGTCCTGGCGACGTGGGTACTGCGGCAGGTTCAGCTGGACGATGTCACCACCGACCGGATCGATAGCCAGCTCCAGGACATCGGTCTTGACCCGGATCAGGTCCTTGCTGACCGCAACCGGCGCCAGTTCGGCTGCGCTGGTTTCGGCGTTGGCGCTTGGCACATCGGCGCTGGCGCCGGCATTACCGGCCGGTACGCCATCCGGCAAGCCCGGGGCAACGGTGCTGGCAGCAGTATTCTGAGTCGGCAGGGCAGCCTGGCCGTAGTCCTGGTTCCACTTGAGGACCATGACGTAGGACACGATTGCCAGGGCGACGATCAGGATCGTGCGTTTAATATCCATGATTACTCGGCTATCGAAGAAGTTCGGGAGGAAGGAGCGGGAGGAACGGGATCGAAACCGCCGTCGTTCCACGGATGACAACGCCCCAGGCGACGAACGGCTAGCCACCCACCACGCCAGAGGCCGTGGTTTTCGATGGCTTCATAAGCGTAACAGGAGCAACTGGGGAAGAAACGACAGTGGCTGGCCATCAGAGGACTAATGGCGTAACGGTAAAACTGGATCGGAACGAGCGCCAGTTTACGCATCTTGTCTGTCTACCCCTGCGGAATTGGCGGTCACTGCTGGAGCGGGCCGGCTGCGCGCCAGGCGTTTCCAGAGTTTGCCAAAGTGTTGGTGCAATTCCGGGTTTTCTATCTCACCCAATCCCTTGCGCGCGACGATCACAATGTCCAACCCGGCAAGCAATTGCTGGTTCAGGCGAAAGGAATCGCGCATCAAGCGCTTGAGGCGGTTGCGTTGAACGGCGAGCTTGACGCTCTTCTTGCCGATCACCAGGCCAAGGCGTGGGTGATCGAGGCCGTTCTCGCGAGCAAGGATCAGCAGGTTTTTCCCTGGAACCTTGCCGGTTGGGGAGTCGAAGACCGCTTTGAAATGTCGGGGTGTAAGCAGTCGCTTTTCCCGACTGAAGTCCTGACTCACCACCTGTGCCGAAAAATCAAATGGCCAGACGCTTACGGCCTTTGGCACGACGACGCGACAGAACAGCGCGGCCGTTCTTGGTAGCCATACGGGCACGGAAGCCGTGGGTGCGCGCGCGCTTGATGGTGCTTGGTTGGAAAGTACGTTTCATGGCGTGTTACCTGGTTTGTCGACGACGGGCCGGGATGGCCCCCTTTTTAAGAGACCGGCGATTCTAGAGAAAGCAAGCCCGTAGGTCAATTTCCAACCAGTCTTTCCATATAGAGCACGTGATGGACGGTGCGTGCTTGTCCATTCCCCAAGGGTGCTTGATCGGACACACGAATTGGGGACAACATGAAAAAAAAGAAGAGACATATAAAAAGCTTTTCTGAAGAATCTATAAATCTTAAGTGGATAACCTTCTGTGGATAACCTCCTTGAGGCCAGAAAATCCGGGCTGTACAGAGTTTTACAACTGTGTTCTCAACCGGTGCTGCGCTTGTTTTCTTCGTGGTCAAAAGCTGTGGATTAAATAGCTGTTTATCCACAGCAGAGTTATCAACAGGCTTGACCTCAGGGTTGTGCATAGCGCTCATGGCTGCTTATCCACAGGGCTTATTCACAGTGCGAAGAAGCCGTTTTGGTCGATAAATGGCTGTTTTGTCATGGTTCCTAACGTGTCCACATGTGGATAACTGAACGCTCGACCGGTACAATGGCGGTTTGTTTTTGCCTCATCCGGCTTTCAAACTCAGGGGATATCCGTGTCAGTGGAACTTTGGCAGCAGTGCGTGGAGCTTCTGCGCGATGAACTGCCTGCCCAGCAATTCAACACCTGGATCCGTCCGCTACAGGTCGAAGCCGAAGGCGACGAGTTGCGCGTCTATGCGCCTAACCGTTTCGTTCTCGATTGGGTCAATGAAAAGTACCTGGGTCGTTTGCTCGAGCTGTTGGGCGAAAACGGCAGCGGCATTGCGCCTGCCCTTTCCTTGTTGATCGGCAGCCGTCGCAGCTCCGCGCCACGTGCCGCACCCAACGCGCCAGTGAGTGCTGCGGTGGCCGCCTCGCTGGCCCAGACCCAGGTCCAGAGCCAGACACAGAAGGCAGTGCCGGCAGCGGTCGAACCCGTCGCCGTGGCGGCTGCCGAGCCTGTGCTGGTCGATGAACTGGCCGAGCCATCCTCGCGTGACAGCTTCGATGCCATGGCCGAGCCGGCTTCTGCGTCGGCCGGCAGTGCCCGGACTGAACAGCGCACCGTGCAGGTTGAAGGAGCGCTCAAACACACCAGTTACCTGAACCGCACCTTCACGTTCGACACCTTCGTCGAAGGTAAGTCGAACCAACTGGCGCGCGCGGCTGCCTGGCAGGTGGCAGACAACCCCAAGCATGGTTACAACCCGCTCTTCCTTTATGGTGGTGTGGGCCTGGGTAAAACCCACCTCATGCATGCTGTGGGTAACCACCTGCTGAAGAAGAACCCGAACGCCAAGGTCGTGTACCTGCATTCGGAGCGCTTCGTCGCGGACATGGTCAAGGCGCTGCAGCTCAACGCCATCAACGAATTCAAGCGTTTCTACCGCTCGGTGGATGCGTTGCTTATCGACGATATCCAGTTCTTTGCCCGTAAAGAGCGCTCGCAGGAAGAGTTTTTCCACACCTTCAACGCCCTGCTCGAGGGTGGTCAGCAGGTAATCCTTACCTCTGACCGCTACCCCAAGGAAATCGAAGGCCTGGAAGAGCGCCTGAAGTCGCGCTTTGGTTGGGGCCTGACGGTTGCCGTCGAGCCACCAGAGCTGGAAACCCGCGTGGCGATCCTGATGAAGAAGGCCGACCAGGCCAAGGTCGAACTACCGCATGACGCGGCCTTCTTCATTGCCCAGCGCATCCGTTCCAACGTCCGCGAACTGGAAGGCGCATTGAAGCGGGTTATCGCTCACTCGCACTTCATGGGCCGCGACATCACCATCGAATTGATTCGTGAGTCGCTCAAGGACCTGCTGGCGCTCCAGGACAAACTGGTCAGTGTGGATAACATTCAGCGCACCGTCGCCGAGTACTACAAGATCAAGATCTCCGATCTGTTGTCCAAGCGTCGTTCGCGTTCCGTGGCGCGTCCACGCCAGGTGGCCATGGCCCTGTCCAAGGAACTGACCAACCACAGTCTGCCGGAAATCGGCGACATGTTCGGTGGTCGCGACCATACGACCGTGCTGCATGCCTGCCGCAAGATCAACGAACTGAAGGAATCCGACGCGGACATCCGCGAGGACTACAAGAACCTGCTGCGGACGCTGACGACCTGATGGCCGTCTGCGCAGCTAATTGAAGGCAAGGGACTAGACCATGCATTTCACCATTCAACGCGAAGCCCTGTTGAAACCCCTGCAACTGGTCGCCGGTGTCGTCGAGCGCCGCCAGACCTTGCCGGTCCTGTCCAACGTATTGCTGGTCGTGCAAGGCCAGCAACTGTCGTTGACTGGTACCGACCTGGAAGTCGAACTGGTAGGCCGCGTGCAACTGGAAGAGCCGGCCGAGCCTGGCGAAATCACTGTCCCGGCACGCAAGCTGATGGACATTTGCAAAAGCCTGCCAAACGACGCCCTGATCGATATCAAGGTCGACGAGCAGAAACTGTTGGTCAAGGCCGGCCGCAGCCGCTTTACCCTGTCGACCCTGCCAGCCAATGACTTCCCGACCGTGGAAGAAGGCCCGGGCTCGCTGACCTGCAACCTGGAACAGAGCAAGCTGCGCCGACTGATCGAGCGCACCAGTTTCGCCATGGCCCAGCAGGATGTGCGCTACTACCTCAACGGTATGCTGCTGGAGGTTTCCCGCAACACCCTGCGAGCTGTGTCCACAGACGGTCACCGCCTGGCGCTGTGCTCCATGAGCGCACCGATCGAGCAGGATGATCGCCACCAAGTCATCGTGCCACGCAAAGGTATCCTCGAACTGGCACGCCTGCTGACCGATCCGGAAGGCATGGTCAGCATCGTCCTGGGCCAGCACCACATTCGCGCCACCACCGGTGAATTCACCTTCACTTCCAAGCTGGTGGACGGCAAGTTCCCGGACTACGAGCGCGTACTGCCCAAGGGCGGTGACAAGCTGGTGGTCGGCGACCGTCAGGCGCTGCGTGAAGCCTTTAGCCGTACTGCGATTCTTTCCAACGAAAAGTACCGCGGTATCCGCCTGCAACTGGCTGCTGGCCAACTGAAGATCCAGGCCAACAACCCCGAGCAGGAAGAAGCTGAAGAAGAAATCAGCGTGGACTACGAAGGTAGCTCGCTGGAAATCGGCTTCAACGTCAGCTACCTGCTGGACGTGCTGGGCGTAATGACTACCGAGCAAGTTCGTCTGATCCTGTCCGATTCCAACAGCAGTGCCCTGCTGCAGGAAGCTGGCAATGACGATTCTTCCTACGTTGTCATGCCGATGCGTCTGTAACGTAGCAGGCGAAATGTCTCTTCGACGTATCATGGTCACCGCGGTGCGCAACTTGCACCCGGTGACACTCTCACCGTCCCCCCGCATCAACATCCTTTACGGCGCCAACGGCAGCGGCAAAACGAGCGTGCTTGAGGCCGTGCATCTGCTCGGGCTGGCGCGCTCGTTCCGCAGCACCCGCCTGAACCCGGTTATCCAGTACGAACAACCGGCCTGTACCGTGTTCGGCGAAGTGCAATTGGCCGAGGGTGGCAGCAGTAACCTGGGTGTATCCCGGGAGCGGCAGGGGGAGTTCACTATTCGCATCGATGGGCAGAATGCGCGGAGTGCGGCGCAACTGGCTGAATTGCTACCGCTTCAGCTCATCAATCCGGACAGTTTCCGCTTATTGGAAGGCGCTCCGAAAATACGCCGCCAGTTCCTGGATTGGGGGGTGTTCCACGTGGAACCTCGTTTTCTGCCAGCCTGGCAACGGCTGCAGAAGGCACTGCGGCAGCGGAACTCATGGTTGCGGCATGGTACACTTGACCCAGCTTCGCAAGCCGCCTGGGACCGGGAATTGTGCCTGGCCAGTGCGGAAATAGATGAATACCGTCGCAACTACATCAAGGCCTTGAAGCCCGTCTTCGAGCGAACCCTGAGCGAACTGGTCGAGCTGGACGGGTTGACCCTTAGCTACTACCGAGGCTGGGACAAGGACCGGGAACTGCAAGAAGTACTCGCTTCCTCTCTCCTTCGCGATCAGCAGATGGGCCACACCCAGGCCGGTCCGCAGCGTGCTGATCTGCGTCTTCGTCTGGCTGCCAACAATGCAGCCGACATCCTGTCGCGTGGTCAGCAAAAGCTGGTGGTGTGCGCATTGCGCATTGCCCAAGGCCACCTCGTTAGTCAGGCTCGCCGCGGTCACTGTATTTATCTCGTGGATGACTTGCCGTCCGAACTGGACGACCAGCATCGCCGCGCGCTGTGTCGCTTGCTTGAAGAATTACGCTGCCAGGTGTTCATCACCTGTGTAGATCACGAATTACTGAGGGAAGGCTGGCAGACGGAAACGCCAGTTGCTTTGTTCCACGTGGAACAAGGCCGTATCACCCAGACCCACGACCATCGGGAGTGAATGCATGAGCGAAAATCAAACGTACGACTCCTCCAGCATCAAAGTGCTGAAAGGTTTGGATGCCGTGCGCAAGCGCCCCGGCATGTACATTGGCGACACCGATGATGGTAGCGGCCTGCACCACATGGTCTTCGAGGTGGTCGACAACTCGATCGACGAAGCCCTCGCCGGTCACTGCGATGACATCACCGTCATCATCCACCCGGACGAATCCATCAGTGTGCGCGACAACGGTCGCGGCATTCCGGTCGACGTGCATAAAGAAGAAGGCGTTTCCGCAGCCGAGGTCATCATGACCGTGCTGCACGCTGGCGGTAAGTTCGACGACAACTCCTACAAGGTATCCGGCGGTCTGCACGGCGTAGGTGTTTCTGTAGTGAACGCCCTGTCCGAGAAACTGGTACTGACCGTTCGCCGTAGCGGCAAAATCTGGGAACAGACTTACGTTCACGGTGTGCCACAGGCGCCGATGGCGGTTGTCGGTGACAGCGAAACCACCGGTACCCACATCCACTTCAAGCCTTCGGCTGAAACCTTCAAGAACATTCACTTCAGCTGGGACATCCTGGCCAAGCGTATCCGCGAACTTTCCTTCCTCAACTCGGGCGTTGGCATCCTGCTGAAGGATGAACGTAGCGGGAAGGAAGAGTTCTTCAAGTACGAAGGCGGCCTGCGTGCGTTCGTCGAATACCTGAACACCAACAAGACCCCGGTCAACTCCCAGGTATTCCACTTCAACGTCCAGCGTGACGATGGCGTGGGTGTTGAAGTCGCCCTGCAGTGGAACGACAGCTTCAACGAAAACCTGTTGTGCTTCACCAACAACATTCCGCAGCGTGATGGCGGTACTCACCTGGTGGGCTTCCGTTCCTCGCTGACCCGTAGCCTGAACAGCTATATCGAACAGGAAGGCCTGGCCAAGAAGAACAAGGTGGCGACCACTGGCGACGACGCCCGTGAAGGCCTGACCGCGATCATCTCGGTGAAGGTGCCGGACCCTAAGTTCAGCTCGCAGACCAAGGACAAGCTGGTCTCCTCGGAGGTGAAAACCGCCGTGGAACAGGAGATGAACAAGTACTTCGCCGACTTCCTGCTGGAAAACCCGAACGAGGCCAAGGCCGTCGTTGGCAAGATGATCGATGCTGCCCGTGCCCGTGAAGCGGCACGTAAAGCCCGTGAAATGACTCGCCGTAAAGGCGCGCTGGATATTGCCGGCCTGCCAGGCAAACTGGCGGACTGCCAGGAAAAGGACCCTGCTCTTTCCGAACTGTACCTGGTGGAGGGTGACTCCGCGGGTGGCTCGGCGAAGCAAGGCCGCAACCGTCGTACCCAGGCAATCCTGCCGTTGAAGGGTAAAATCCTCAACGTCGAGAAAGCGCGCTTCGACAAGATGATCTCGTCCCAGGAAGTGGGCACGCTGATCACTGCACTGGGCTGCGGTATCGGCCGCGAAGAGTACAACATCGACAAGCTGCGTTATCACAACATCATCATCATGACCGATGCTGACGTTGACGGTTCGCACATCCGTACCCTGCTGCTGACCTTCTTCTTCCGTCAGCTGCCGGAGCTGGTCGAGCGCGGCTACATCTACATTGCCCAGCCACCGCTGTACAAGGTGAAGAAAGGCAAGCAGGAGCAGTACATCAAGGACGACGAGGCCATGGAAGAGTACATGACCCAGTCGGCCCTGGAAGATGCCAGCCTGCACTTGGACGAGTCGGCACCAGCGGTTTCCGGTGTACAGCTGGAAGCATTGGTGAATGAATTCCGTAGTGTCATGAAGACACTCAAGCGTCTGTCGCGCTTGTACCCGGAAGAGCTGACCGAGCACTTCATCTACCTGCCGGAGGTGAGCCTGGAACAGCTGGGTGACCACGCTGTGATGCAAGCCTGGCTGGCCCAGTTCCAGGAACGTCTGAACAACAGCCAGAAGTCCGGCCTGGTTTACAAAGCCAGCCTGCGCGAAGACAAAGAGCGCAACGTATGGTTGCCAGAAGTGGAAGTTACCTCCCACGGCCTGGCCAGCTACGTCACCTTCAACCGGGACTTCTTCGGCAGCAATGACTACCGTACCGTAGTCAACATTGGTGCCAAGCTGTCCAGCTTGTTGGGCGAAGGTGCTTACGTACAGCGCGGTGAGCGCCGCAAGGCAATTGTCGAGTTCAAGGAAGGCCTGGATTGGCTGATGAACGAAACCACCAAGCGCCACACCATCCAGCGATACAAAGGGCTGGGCGAGATGAACCCTGAGCAGCTGTGGGAAACCACCATGGACCCAACCGTCCGCCGTATGCTCAAGGTCACCATCGAGGATGCGATCGCAGCCGACCAGATCTTCAACACCCTGATGGGTGATGCGGTCGAGCCACGTCGTGACTTCATCGAAAGCAACGCGCTGTCGGTATCGAACCTGGACTTCTGATCCGGTGTAGATCGTCAGGCACTAAAAAGCCCGCGGAAGCGGGCTTTTTAGTGCCTGCAGAAATCAGTAACCGCTGAGGACGTTGACGATCACACCGCTGGCAATAGCCACCAGCACATAGTCCCCGTTCACATACAACCAACGGTGATCACGCGGTGGCGCATACAGGTGGCGTGCTTTCCAGTCGGTCACCCAGTACCGGTCGCCACGGTAGTGCGGGTCAACCACATGGCCACGTTGCCACTGTTGATGCGGAACCGGCATGCCCTGTTGTGGGCGGAAGTTCGGGTCGCGGTAGGCAGGACCGCGACCATTATCATGTCGGCCTTGGTACTGTGGCTGCCCATGCGGTGGGTTGCCCTG
Source organism: Pseudomonas sp. LSJ-87 (assembly GCF_032971465.1). Lineage (NCBI taxonomy): Bacteria > Pseudomonadati > Pseudomonadota > Gammaproteobacteria > Pseudomonadales > Pseudomonadaceae > Pseudomonas > Pseudomonas sp. LSJ-87. The sequence continues at coordinate 578,931 of NZ_JAWJYQ010000001.1, forward strand.
GTGCGATGGGCCGCCATCATGCCGGTCAGGTGGGCCTGGCTGCGCGAAACTGGCCAAGGGGGCGCTTAGCATGAGCGCGGCGCAGATCACGGTCAGGGTTTTCTTCATTTTGCGGTCCTCTGCATGTTGACGCCTGGCGGGGGCTGACTGGCTGCCAGGTTCGGTTAACTGATCAGACCACAATCATTCCCGCTTAATGTCAGGACAGAGGTAAAGGTCCGGTAAAGGTCTGAGGAGGCGCGGTGGATGGCCACCGGCTTCGCCGGTGTTCGCGGGTGAACCCGCTCCCACAGGATATGTGTTGCCCTCGGGGATACGCGGGCCCTTGCAGACCGCGTTAACCGAACGCGTCAATTCAGGCCAAGCTCCTTCAACCGGCGATACAGCGTGCGCTCGCTCAGGCCAAGGTGACGGGCCAGTTCACTGCGCGAGCCCTTGAACTGTTCCAGTGCCTGCGCCAGCTCACCCAGGTGATTGCGCCGGCCACCTGTCTTGATCGCCCCCGCCGGGCCGATATCCTCCGGCAAATGCTCGGGCCGGATCAGCCCGTCATCGGCAAACAAGCGCGCCCTTTCCAGAATGTTGCGCAGTTCGCGAATGTTGCCCGGGAATGGATGCAGCCCAAGCTGCTGCAAAGCTTCGTCGCTCAGCCTGGGCGTCGGCTTGCCAGCCATGCGCTGCAGCAGGCTCTGGGCGAGCAAGGGCAGGTCTTCTACCCGTTCGCGCAACGCCGGCAGACGGATCGGGAAGCCGCTGATGCGGTAGTACAGGTCTTCGCGGAAGCTGCCGTCCGCGACCATTTGCCTGAGCGGTTTATGGGTTGCCGACACCAGGCGAAAATCCGAATGCACTGTGCGCAGGCTACCCACCGGGCGGAAGCTGCCGGACTCGATCAGGCGCAGCAGCTTCACCTGCATCGCCAGCGGTACCTCACCAATTTCATCGAGGAACAGGGTGCCGCCGTGCGCCGCTTCAGCCAGGCCGATCTTGCGCTGGTTGGCGCCAGTGAACGCGCCCTTCTCGTAGCCGAACAACTCGCTCTCGAACAACGACTCGGTCAGGCCGGTACAGTCGACCACCACCAACGGGCCGTTGGCCCTGGGGCTGCCCATGTGCACCGCACGGGCGAACAGTTCCTTGCCGGTACCCGACTCACCCTGCAGCAACACCGGGATCTGCGCCGGCGCCGCACGTTGCAGGCTGGCCAGGGCCGCCTTGAACGCTGGCGCCCGGCCGACCAGGCCTTGTTCCTGAGGCTGCGCCGACGCGAGGGTGATGCTGGTCAGGCGTTCGACAAAGGCCACCACCCTGCCCTGTTCATCCAGGATCGGCCGCAGCTCGACATCCACATGCTCCGGGCCGCGTGGTGTGTGATGAATGTGCAACACCCGCTCCGGAACCTTGCTGTGCCACGCCTTGCGCATCGGGCAATGCTCGCCGGCCTGGTCGCAAGGCACGGCGTAGTGGTGCGAGACCTTGTGGCATTTCTCACCCAGCGGCGCCTGCTCATGGCGACCGAACTGGCGGCGATAGGCAGCGTTGGCCGCCAGGATGTTGTAGTCGGTATCCAGCACGATGGTTGGCAGGGCATCGTGCTCAAGATAGGAAACCAAAGCTAGGATGAGGGGATGGGCTTCAGGCATGACGGCACCGATTGGATGACCGGCGCAGGGTAACAAGGACTGCCAAACACTGCCATTGGCTGACAGTCGACTGCCATCTGCGCTGCCACTGTCGTCGGCGATTGTCAGCAACGGGCCGGTTTCATTGGCCCAAGCGCAGGAAAATGCCTGGCATGCATCTTGATAAACCTCCTGGCACTGCCTACGCCTGTACAAGGCTGGGCGGATAAATTGGAGAACGCGATGATCATCGGCAACAACCTGCACGTGGACGCCTTTTACGACAAGGCGACCTCGACCATCAGCTACCTGGTCATGGACGGCGAAACGCGCAAGTGTGCGTTGATCGACAGTGTCCTGGACTATGACCCCAAGTCGGGGCGTATCTGCACTGCTTCTGCGGACCAGTTGATTGACCGGGTGAAGGAGCTGCGAGCTGAGGTGCAGTGGGTGCTGGAAACCCATGTGCATGCCGACCACCTTTCGGCAGCGGCCTATTTGAAGGAAAAGCTCGGCGGCCATACCGCCATCGGCGCGCACATCACCCAGGTACAGAAAGTGTTCGGTGCTCTGTTCAACGCCGAGCCTGGCTTCGCCCGCGATGGCAGCCAGTTCGATGTGCTGTTCGAGGACGAGGAAGGTTTCCGCATTGGCAACCTGCATGCCCGCGCGTTGCACACCCCGGGGCACACGCCTGCGTGCATGAGCTTCATGATCGAGGACGCCGGCGAGACAGCGGTGTTCGTCGGCGACACCCTGTTCATGCCCGACTACGGTACCGCCCGTTGCGACTTCCCTGGGGCCGATGCCCGCACCCTGTACCGCTCGATCCGTCGCCTGCTGGCCTTCCCCGACCAGACCCGGCTGTTCATGTGCCACGACTACATGCCAGGTGGCCGTGACATGCAGTACGTCACCACCGTGGCCGAGCAGCGCGCCAACAATATTCATATCCACCAGGGCATCGATGAGGACAGCTTCGTCGCCATGCGTGAAGCCCGCGACAAGACCCTCGACATGCCCGTGCTGATCCTGCCTTCGGTGCAGGTGAACATGCGCAGCGGCCAGTTCCCCGCGCCGGAAGATAACGGTGTGAGCTACCTGAAGATTCCGCTGAACAAGCTGTGACCGCCCTGCCCCATAACCAGATTTACAGGATTTACCGCCATGCCTGCCTTGTTGTCCCCTGCCAATACCGACCACCACAAAGTGGTCATCGTCGGTGCCGGCGCCGCCGGAATCGCCACCGCTTCCAGCCTGATCAGCCGTGACCCGTCGCTGGATGTGACCTTGATCGACCCCGCCGAAGTGCATTACTACCAGCCCGGCTGGACCATGGTCGGTGCCGGTGTGTTCAAGGCGCCAAGCACTGCCCGCACCATGGCCTCGACCATTCCGCGTGGTGTGCGCTGGATAAAGGCACGTGTGCAGGGGTTCGACCCGCTGGGCCAACTGGTCCTCCTCGAAGGCGGCCGCGCCATCAGTTATGAACAGTTGGTGGTCTGCCCCGGCCTCAAGCTGGATTGGGCGGCCATTGATGGCCTCAGCGAGACCTTGGGCCGCAACGGCGTCACCTCCAACTACCGCTACGACCTGGCGCCCTACACCTGGGAACTGGTACAGAAGCTCAAGCAAGGCCGAGCCCTGTTTTGCCAGCCGCCCATGCCGATCAAGTGCGCAGGCGCGCCGCAGAAGGCGCTGTACCTGTCTTGCGACCACTGGCTGCGGCATGGTCACCTGGGGGCTGTGAAAGCCAGCTTCTTCAATGCCGGCGCAGTGTTGTTCGGAGTGGCGGACTATGTGCCTGCACTTATGAAGTACATCGACAAGTACGCCGTGGACCTCAATTTTTCCCACCGCCTGGTCGCCGTGGACGGCCCGAACAAGCGCGCCACCTTCGTGCGCACCTTGGCCGATGGCAGCAGCGAAACCCGTATCGAGGCCTTCGACATGCTGCACGTGGTACCGCCGCAGGTGGCACCGGACTTCATTCGTGAAAGCCCGTTGGCCGACAGCGCCGGCTGGGTCGATGTCGACCCGCACACCCTGCGCCATCGCCACTTCACCAATGTCCATGCCCTTGGGGACGTGACCAACACCAGCAATGCCAAGACCGCCGCCGCTGCACGCAAGCAGGCTCCGGTCGTGGCCAACAACGTGCTGGTGGCCCTGGGCAGGTTGCCTACCCTGGCCCAGTACGATGGTTATGGCTCGTGCCCGCTCACCGTCGAGCGCGGCAAGATCGTCCTTGCCGAGTTCACCTATGGCGGCAAGCTGGCTCCAAGCTTCCCCAACTGGTTGCAGGATGGCCGCAAGCCGACACGTCTGGCCTGGTTGCTCAAGGCGCAGGTGCTGCCACCCTTGTACTGGAAAGGCATGCTCAAGGGCCGCGAGTGGCTGGCACGGCCACAGCCGTTGGTAGCCGAGGGTCGGCAGTGATCGAACATCAAATACTGGGAGCGGGCCTGGGCGCGATCATCGGTGCCGTGCTGGCGTTGACCGGTGCCGGCGGTGGCATTCTCGCAGTGCCTTTGCTGGTGTTCGGCCTGGGGCTGTCGATGGTCGAGGCGGCACCGGTCGGCCTGCTGGCCGTAGGCATGGCGGCAGCGGTGGGTGCTGTGCTGGGCTTGCGGCAGGGCCTGGTGCGCTATCGGGCGGCGCTGTTCATCGCATTGATCGGTGTGGCAGCGGCGCCGTTCGGGCTGATGCTGGCGCACCGCCTGCCGAACACGCCGCTGCAGTTGGTTTTCGCCGGGGTGTTGGTGTATGCCTGCCTGCGCATCTGGCGCAAGGCGGCCAAGGAGCTGCGCGGCGAAGCCAATGATGCCCATCGCTACATCGAACCCTGCGTGCTGAACCCGCTGCAGGGCCGTTTGCGCTGGACCCTGCCCTGCGCGCGCGCCTTGGCCTTCACCGGCGCATTGTCCGGGCTGCTATCCGGCCTGCTCGGCGTGGGCGGTGGCTTTGTCATCATCCCGGCCCTTAACCGCTACACCAACCTGCGCATGGCCAGCATCGTCTCCACTTCGCTGGCGGTGATCGCGCTGGTGTCCACCGGAAGTGTGGTCAGCGCCAGCCTCGCAGGGGTCATGCACTGGCAGGTTGGCGCCCCGTTCGCCGTTGGCGCGGTGCTCGGCCTGCTGCTGGCGCGGCCATTGGCGGCCAGGCTGGCCGGGCCGCGCTTGCAGCAGATGTTTGCCGTGGCCGGTTGGGCTGCGGCCCTGCTGCTGGCCGGCAAGGCGCTACTGGGCTAGCAGCTCGCTCTGTTCTGCCGCGCACAGCGCCAGCAGGTAGTCCCACACTACCCGCAGGCGCACCGACTTGTGCAGTTCGCGGCGGGTGCAGATCCAGTAGCTGCGCTGGATGGTTTCGCCAGGCAGCACGCGCACCAGCGTCGGGTCGTGGCGGGCCATGTAGTTGGGCAGTACGGCGATGCCCAGCCCGGCGCGGGCGGCGGTTTGCTGGGCGATCACGCTGGTGCTGCGAAACACCACGTTGGGGGCTCGGCAGAAGCTGTTGAGAAACAGCAGTTCCTGGCTGAACAGCAAGTCGTCGACGTAGCCGATCCAGCTATGCCGGGCCAGGTCCTCGCGGTTGCGCAGCGGGGGCGCGCGATCCAGGTAGTCCTGGCTGGCGTACAGGGCCAGGCGATAGTCGGTGAGCTTGCGGGTGATCAGCAGGTCGGCGTTGGGCCGTTCCAGGTGGATGCTGATCTCCGCCTCGCGGTTGAGGATGCTGACGAAGCGCGGTACCGCCACCAACTCCACTTCCAGGCCGGGGTAGCGGTCGAACAGCGCATTCATGCGCGGGGTGAAGAACATGATGCCGATGCCTTCGGTCACCCCCAGGCGAATCTTGCCCAGCGGCGTGATGGCCTGGGTGATTTCTTCCTGCGCCAGCAGGGCGACGTTTTCCATGGCTTCGGCGTGCTTGAGCAGGGCCTGGCCCGAGGGGGTCAGTTCATAGCCCTGGGCATGCTGAACGAACAGCGCAGTACCCAGGCTTTGCTCGATGCTCTCGATGTGCCGGGCCACGGTGCTGTGGGTGGTGTTGAGGCGCTTGGCGGCGGTAAGCAGGCGGCCGCTGCGCTGCAACTCGAGGAAAAACCGCAGATCGTTCCAGTCGAACATGCTGATCCTTTTTGGCAGTTCGTTCCGGTCTCTTCGCGGGCACGCCCGCTCCCACAGGGATCGCGTTACCTTGAGGGAGCGGGCGTGCCCGCGAAGAGGCCAGTACAGACTTACCACTGTGCTAAAACGCACAGCGGCTGCGCGAAATCTCGTGTTTCCTCCACGAAATTACTCACTAAGATGGATCGGGACAAGAATAATAATCAGGCCCGAGGTTGCACATGCCATCAGCCGATTCTGTCTTCGACTACGTGGTCGTAGGGGCCGGTCCCGCCGGTTGCCTGTTGGCCAATCGTTTGTCCGCCGACCCTTCCTGCCGAGTGCTGCTGCTGGAAGCGGGTGGGCGCGACAACTATCCCTGGATCCATATCCCCGTCGGTTATCTCTATTGCATCGGCAACCCGCGCACCGATTGGTGCTTCAAGACCGAGGCGCAGCCCGGCCTGGGCGGTCGTGCGCTGGGTTATCCACGCGGCAAGGTGCTGGGTGGCTGCTCCTCGATCAATGGCATGATCTACATGCGCGGCCAGGCCGCCGACTACGACCGTTGGGCCGAGCAAGGCAACGACGGCTGGGCCTGGAAGGACGTACTGCCGCTGTTCAAGGCCAGCGAAAGCCATTTTGCCGGCGCCAGCGAGCACCACGGTGGTGATGGCGAATGGCGGGTCGAGCGCCAGCGCTATAGCTGGCCGATCCTCGATGCCTTCCGTGATGCCGCCGAGCAAAGCGGCATCGGCAAGGTCGATGACTTCAATACCGGCGACAACCAGGGCTGTGGATATTTCCAGGTCAACCAGCGCAGCGGTGTGCGCTGGAACGCTTCCAAGGCTTTCCTGCGACCGATCAAGGACCGCCCCAACCTCACCGTGCTGACCGGCGTTCAGGTTGACCAGGTGCTGCTCAACAACACCCGTGCACGGGCGGTGAAGGCGTTCTGGCAGGATGCCTGGCACGAGTTTGCGGCACGTCGCGAGATCATCCTCTGTGCGGGCGCTGTAGGCTCTCCCGGTATCCTGCAGCGCTCCGGCATCGGCCCGCGGCAGTTACTGGAAAGCCTGGGCATTGGCGTGCGTCACGACATGCCCGGTGTTGGCGGCAACCTGCAGGATCACCTGCAACTGCGCCTGATCTACCAGATCCGCAATACCCGTACATTGAACCAGATGGCCAACAGCCTGTGGGGCAAGATGGGCATGGGCCTGCGCTACCTCTATGACCGCAGTGGCCCGCTGGCCATGGCGCCGAGCCAACTGGGCGCGTTCGTGCGTTCGAGCCCGGAGCAGGCCACCGCCAACCTGCAGTACCACGTGCAGCCGTTGTCACTTGAGCGCTTCGGCGAGCCACTGCACAGGTTCCCGGCCTTTACCGCCTCGGTGTGCAACCTGCGCCCGGCCAGCCGCGGGCGTATCGATATCCGCAGCAGCGACATGAACAGCACACCGCTGATCGACCCCAACTACCTCAGCGACCCCCAGGACCTGCGCGTCGCCGCCGACTCCATTCGCCTTACCCGGCGGATCGTCCAGGCCCCAGCCCTTGCTGCGTTCGACCCAAAGGAATACCTGCCGGGCTTAGCCCTGCAAACCGAAGAAGAGCTGTTCGAAGCCGCCGGCAAGATCGGCACCACCATCTTCCACCCGGTAGGCACCTGCCGCATGGGCAATGGCGAACTGGACGTTGTGGATAACCAGTTGCGCGTACACGGCATCCCTGGCCTGCGCGTGGCGGACGCCTCGATCATGCCGCAGATCACCTCCGGCAATACTTGTTCACCCACCCTGATGATCGCCGAGAAGGCGGCGCAACTGATCCTCAAAGGAGCTGCCACCCAGACCTATCTGAACGAAGACGCGATACCGACGCCCTGACCCCGGGTGCGTGCAGTACCGGCAGCTGGCGGTCAGAAGCTGCCGACAGTGGAACAACAAGAATAATCACTGTGGCCTGCGGGCCGAGGACAGCAACGATGTCGGATTACATCCAAGAGCAGGGTGCGGCGGCCAGCAGCTCCAGCCGTCGTGAAGAACGCAAGATCATTTTCGCGTCATCCCTCGGGACTGTTTTCGAGTGGTATGACTTTTTTCTCTATGGTGCGCTGGCAGCGGTCATCAGCAAGCAGTTCTTCGCTGGCGTGAACGACACCACCGCCTTCATCTTCGCCCTCATGGCCTTTGCCGCCGGCTTCCTGGTGCGGCCATTCGGTGCGCTTGTGTTCGGCCGGCTGGGCGACATGATCGGGCGCAAGTACACCTTCCTGGTCACCATCGTGCTGATGGGCCTGTCCACCTTCGCGGTGGGGTTGTTGCCCACCTACGCCAGCATCGGCATCGCGGCACCGATCATCCTGGTAGTCCTGCGCATGCTGCAGGGACTGGCGCTGGGTGGTGAATACGGCGGCGCGGCCACCTATGTGGCCGAGCATGCACCGCCCGGCAAGCGCGGTTTCCACACGGGTTTCATCCAGTCCACCGCCACCCTTGGCCTGTTGTTGTCGCTGGTGGTGGTGCTGGGCAGCCGCTATATCAGTGGCGACCAGTTCGAAACCTGGGGTTGGCGCCTGCCGTTCCTGCTGTCGATCGTGCTGCTGGCGATTTCCACCTGGATACGTATGAGCATGCACGAGTCGCCGGCCTTCGTGAAAATGAAGGCTCAGGGCAAGGTCAGCAAGTCGCCGATCCGTGAGTCGTTCACCTCCTGGCCGAACCTGAAAGTGGTGCTCACCGCCCTGTTCAGCATCAACGCCGGGCAGGCCGTGACCTTCTACACGGCGCAGTTCTACGTGCTGTTCTTCATGACCCAGATGCTGAAGATGGACCCGGCCCAGGCCAACACCCTGCTGATCATCAGCGTGGTCATTGGTGCGCCATTCTTCGTGTTCTTCGGCTGGTTGTCCGACCGTATTGGCCGCAAGCCGATCCTGATGCTCGGCCTGCTCCTGGCCACGGTGCTGTACTTCCCGCTGTTCAAGGCGCTGAGCCACTACGCCAACCCACAGATCGACGCGGCCAGCCGCCAGGCGCCGATCGTTGTCACTGCCGACCCGCAAGGCTGCACCTTCCAGTTCGACCCGGTGGGCAAGGCGCGTTTCGACAGCCCGTGCGACAAGGTCAAGACCTTCCTGGTCAAGCAGGGCCTGCCGTACAGCTCGGTGGATGTGGCCGGCAGCGATGTGGTGGTCAACATCGGTGACAAGACCATCAACGGCTTCGACGAAGCAGCCATGCGTGCGGCGGTGGAACAGGCCGGCTACCCGGCCAAGGCCGACCCTGGGCAGGTCAACCAGGTGATGGTGGTGGTGCTGATCGTGGCGATGATCCTGATCGCGACCATGACCTATGGCCCGCTGGCGGCGGTGATGGTCGAGCTGTTCCCGACCCGCATCCGCTACACCTCCATGTCGCTGCCCTACCATATCGGCAACGGCTGGTTCGGTGGCTTCCTGCCAACGGTGTCGTTCGCGCTGGTGGTGTATACCGGGGATATCTTCTACGGGCTGTGGTACCCGGTGCTGGTGACCGGGGTCAGCCTGGTGGTGGGGATCTTCTGCCTGAAGGAAACCAAGGACGTGGATATCGACAAGATCTGACAGCTCAAGGCCTGCACCAAATGCTCAGGCGCTGACGCGCTTGTTGTGGGAGCGGCCTTGTGTCGCGATTGGGCTGCGCAGCGGCCCCAGGATTTCAGCTGTGATGCATGAATTGCTGGGGCCGCCTTGCGGCCCTTTCGCGACGCAAGGCCGCTCCCACAGTCTTCTCCCACAGATGGTGCAATCCTGCTACCGAGCCCATAAAAAAACCGGCTGTAAAAGCCGGTTTTCTTATGCCCCAAAAAAACTTATGCACGATTTTCAGAAAAATGTCATACACAGAAATAAACAGCTAATTCAAACACTTAGCGATCACTTCAGGCTTTTAATCCAAAAACAGTTCACAAGTTATCCACAGATGGTCAGGCCATCTGTTCCTGGGGTTTTTCCTCTGCTGGCGGCAGCGAACCCATGGCCCGCTGGGTCGCTTCGTTCCACGCCGCGGCGCGGTCGTTGAGCTCGGCGATGGCCCGTGGCCCGGTGCCGTTGGCGTACATCGGTTCGCCAATCACCACCTCGATGGTGCCAGCGCGCTTGCCCCAACCGGTCTTCGGCCAGAACTTGCCGGCGTTATGGGCAATCGGCAGCACCGGCAGCCCGGCATTCACTGCCAGCGCGGTACCGCCACGGGAGAACTTGCCCATGGTGCCGAATGGCACGCGGGTGCCTTCCGGGAAGATCAGCACCCAGGTCTTCTGCTTGAGCAACTCGTCACCCTTGCTGGCTACCTGGCGCAGGGCTTCCTTGGGGTTATCGCGGTTGATCGCGATCGGCCGCAGCATGGCCATTGCCCAACCGAAGAACGGCACATACAGCAACTCGCGCTTGAGCACCTGGCTCAGCGGCGAGAAATACTGGGAAAGGAAGAAGGTTTCCCAGGTGCTCTGGTGGTTGGACAGGATCACGCAAGGCTCATCAGGCACGTTCTCGGCGCCAGTGATCTTGTAGTCGATACCCAGGATGGTGCGCACCAGGAACAACGCGCAACGGCACCAGTACACGTTGATGAACTTGTAGCGCTTGGGGAACGACAGGAACGGCGCGACGAAGAAGCTCAGCGAGCACCACAGCAGCGAACTGGTGCCCAGCAGCAGGTAAAAAAGAAAGATTCTGATCGCCTGCAGGATCGACATAGTGGCTTGTACCATTGCGGGGCATGCCCGCCTGAGAAAAATGCGCCCGAAGGCGCACTGTTTAAATTAGTTCTCTGGCGATAGCTGCCAGATCGTCGAAAATCAGTGTAGTTTCCGGGACGCCTTTTTCCAGGGTCCGCTCGCCCTTGCCGGTTTTCACCAGCACGGGTTGTGCACCGACGGCCAGGGCGGCCTCCAGGTCACCTTTGCTGTCGCCAACGAACCAGACGCCTTCCAGGCCGACCTGATAATGCTCGGCGATCGCCCGCAGCATGCCAGGCTTGGGCTTGCGGCAATCGCAGCCTTCGTCCGGCCCGTGCGGGCAATACACAATATGACCCACCTCGCCACCCTGCTCGGCCACCAGCGCGCGCAGGCGCGCGTGCATGGCCTCGAGGGTTGCCAGCGCATAGTAGCCACGGGCAATGCCGGACTGGTTGGTGGCCACGGCCACCGTCCAGCCCGCCTTGCTCAACTGCGCGATCGCTTCGACCGAGCCAGGGATCGGCACCCACTCGTCCAGCGTCTTGATGTAGGCGTCGGAGTCGTAGTTGATGACTCCGTCACGGTCGAGAATCAGCAGTTTCAAGGCTTACCCCAGCAGCGAAATGTCGGCCACGCCCAGGAACAGGCCGCGCAGGCGGCTGAGCAGGGCATAACGGTTGGCGCGTACCTTGGCATCCTCGGCGTTGACCATCACCGCCTCGAAGAAGGCGTCGACCGGGTCACGCAGGGCCGCCAGGCGGGCCAGCGATTCGCTGTACTGGCGTGCAGCAGCCATCGGTTGCACGGCCTGGTCGGCCTGCTGGATGGCCGAGTACAGGGAGAACTCGTTGGCGTTGTCGAAGTACTTCGGCTCGACGTGATCGGCGATGGCGCCTTCGGCCTTGCTCAGCAGGTTCGACACGCGCTTGTTCACCGCGGCCAGGGCCTCGGCTTCCGGCAGCTTGCGGAAGGCTTGTACGGCTTGCACGCGCTGGTCGAAGTCCAGGGCAGAACCTGGCTGCAGGGCACGTACCGACAGGTAGGTGGCCACGTCGATGCCTTCGTCTTCGTAACGCGCACGCAGGCGGTCGAAGATGAACTCCAGCACCTGTTCGGCCAGGCCGGCGGCCTTGACCTTGGTGCCGAACTGCTTGACCGCGAACTCGACCGCACCGGTCAGGTCCAGGTCCAGCTGCTTCTCGATCAGGATACGCAGCACGCCCAGGGCGGCACGGCGCAGGGCGTACGGGTCCTTGCTGCCGGTAGGCAGCATGCCGATGCCGAAGATGCCGACCAGGGTATCGAGCTTGTCGGCGATGGCCACGGCAGCACCGGTGAGGGTCTGCGGCAGCTCGGCGCCAGCACCGCGCGGCATGTACTGCTCGTTCAGGGCCAGGGCCACGTCTTCCGGCTCACCGTCGTTGAGCGCGTAGTAGTAACCGGCCACGCCCTGCATTTCAGGGAACTCGCCGACCATCTCGGTGGCCAGGTCGCACTTCGACAGCAGGCCGGCACGGCCGGCGCGCTGGGCGTCGCCGCCGATCAGCGGGGCGATGAAGGCGGCCAGCCTGGAAACGCGCTCGGCCTTGTCGTACACGGTACCCAGCTGAGCCTGGAACACCACGTTCTTCAGGCGCTCGTTGAAGGTTTCCAGCGGCTGCTTCTTGTCCTGCTTGAAGAAGAACTCGGCATCGGTCAGGCGTGGGCGCACGACCTTCTCGTTGCCTTGCACGATCTGCTTCGGGTCGCGGCTTTCGACGTTGGCCACGGTGATGAAGCGCGGCAGCAGCTTGCCTTCGCTGTCCAGCAGGCAGAAGTACTTCTGGTTGTCCTGCATGGTGGTGATCAGGGCTTCCTGTGGCACTTCGAGGAAACGCTCCTCGAACGAGCACACCAGCGGCACCGGCCACTCGACCAGGGCGGTCACTTCGTCCAGCAGTGCCGGCGGCACGATGGCGCTGCCTTCCTGCTGCATGGCCAGTTCGGCGGTACGCTTGCTGATCAGCTCGCGGCGCTCGGCGAAGTCGGCCAGCACGTAGGCTTTGCGCAGGTCTTCGACGTAGTTGGCCGGGGTGGTGATGACCACGTTTTCCGGGTGGTGGAAGCGGTGGCCACGGGATTCACGGCCGGCCTTCTGCGACAGGATGGTGCAGTCGACCACCTGGTCGCCCAGCAGCATCACCAGCCATTGGGTCGGGCGCACGAACTCTTCACGGCTGGCCGCCCAGCGCATGCGCTTGGGGATCGGCAGGTCGTTGAGCGAATCTTCGACGATGGTCGGCAGCAGGCCAGCGGTGGCCTTGCCCGGGATGTGCTGGGAGAAACGCAGCTTGGCGCCGGTCTGGTCGATTTCCGACAGATCCACACCGCATTTCTTGGCAAAGCCCAAGGCAGCCTGGGTCGGCTCGCCGTCTTTGAAAGCAGCCTGCAGGGGCGGGCCGTCGATATTGATGCTGCGGTCAGGCTGCTGCACGTCCAGCTGGCGGATCAGCACGGCCAGGCGACGCGGCGCGGCGTAAACCTGCTTGCCGGTGTAGTTCAGGCCAGCGGCCTGCAGGCCTTTCTCGATACCAGCCAGGAAGGCTTCGCCGAGGCTGGCGAGGGCCTTCGGTGGCAGCTCTTCGGTGCCCAGTTCTACCAGGAAATCTTGAGCACTCATTGTGCAGCCTCCAGCTTAGCCAACACTTCGTCACGCAGTTCAGGGGTGGCCATCGGGAAGCCCAGGCGTGCGCGGGCTTGCAGATAGCTTTGCGCCACGTCCCGGGCCAGGGTACGTACACGCAGGATGTAGCGCTGGCGCTCGGTTACCGAGATGGCACGGCGGGCGTCCAGCAGGTTGAAGGTGTGCGAGGCCTTCAGCACCATTTCATAGGTCGGCAGCGGCAGGTCCAGCTTGATCAGGCGGTTGGCTTCGCTTTCGTAGAAGTCGAACAGTTCGAACAGCTTCTCGACGTTGGCGTGCTCGAAGTTGTAGGTCGACTGCTCCACCTCGTTCTGGTGGAACACGTCGCCGTAGGTGACCTTGCCGAACGGGCCGTCGGCCCACACCAGGTCGTACACCGAGTCGACGCCCTGGATGTACATGGCCAGGCGCTCCAGGCCGTAGGTGATTTCACCGGTGACCGGGTAGCACTCGATACCGCCTACCTGCTGGAAGTAGGTGAACTGGGTGACTTCCATGCCGTTGAGCCAGATTTCCCAGCCCAGGCCCCAGGCGCCGAGGGTCGGCGATTCCCAGTTGTCTTCGACGAAGCGAATGTCGTGGACCAGCGGGTCCAGGCCGATGGCTTTCAGCGAGCCGAGGTACAGCTCCTGGAAGTTGGCCGGGTTGGGCTTCAGTACCACCTGGAACTGGTAGTAGTGCTGCAGGCGGTTGGGGTTTTCGCCATACCGCCCGTCGGCAGGGCGACGGCTAGGCTGCACATAGGCGGCGTTCCAGGTTTCTGGACCCACGGCGCGCAGGAATGTAGCGGTGTGGAAAGTGCCGGCGCCTACTTCCATATCGTAGGGCTGAAGCACCACACAACCTTGCTCGGCCCAGTAGTTCTGCAGGGCGAGGATCAGGTCTTGGAAGGTACGCACGGCTGGCGTAGGCTGGCTCACGAAATTCACCTGTATCTGGGGATGCGGATGTAAAGAGCGGGAGTATAACCTGATTCGCCTCGCCCTCTACTCATTGGAGCCTTATGCCACGCTGCTTTTGGTGTACCGACGATCCGTTGTACCAGGCCTACCATGACCAGGAATGGGGAACGCCCCAGCGTGACCCGGCGTTGCTGTTCGAGATGCTTTTGCTCGAAGGGTTCCAGGCAGGGCTTTCGTGGATCACCGTTTTGCGCAAACGCGAGCGTTATCGCGAGGTGATGCACGGCTTCGATCCGGTGAAACTCGCCGTCATGAGCGACGAACGCATCGAGGAGCTGATGCAGGATGCCGGCATCATCCGCAACCGCCTCAAGCTCAAGGCTGCCAGGCGCAATGCCCAGGCCTGGCTGGCTGTGGACAACCCTGCCGACTGGCTCTGGTCATTCGTTGGTGGTGCGCCGAAGATCAACCACTTCACGGGCCGCAGCGAGGTGCCAGCGGTTACCGATGAAGCCAAGGCGATGAGCAAAGCCCTGCAGAAAGCCGGCTTCACGTTCGTTGGCCCGACCATCTGCTATGCCTTCATGCAGGCCACCGGCATGGTCATGGACCACACCACCGATTGCGATCGCTACGCCGCCTTGTTGCGCTGAGGGGTTACAATGCGCGCCTTGCTGAAATAAGGAATTCGCCTGTGGAAAAGTTCAAGGGCGCCCTGATGGTCGGGGTGCTGCGTCTGTTTGCCAAGCTGCCCTGGGGCGCTGTGCAGCGCGTCGGCGCCGGTATCGGCTGGCTGATGTGGAAGATCCCCAACGGCTCGCGCAATGTCGTGCGCATCAACCTGGCCAAGTGCTTCCCGGAGATGGACCCGGCCGAGCGCGAGCAGCTTGTTGGCCGCGCGTTGAAGGATATCGGTAAATCCTTCGTCGAAAGTGCCTGTGCCTGGATCTGGCCGCCGCAGCGCTCGCTGGAGCTGGTCAAGGAAGTGCACGGCCTGGAAGTGCTGGAGCAGGCCCTGGCCTCGGGCAAGGGCGTGGTCGGCATCACCAGCCATCTGGGCAACTGGGAAGTGCTGAACCACTTCTACTGCAACCAGTGCAAACCGATCATCTTCTACCGCCCGCCAAAGCTGAAGGCGGTGGATGACCTGCTGCGCGAGCAGCGGGTGCAGATGGGCAACCGCGTGGCGCCTTCGACCAAGGAAGGCATCCTCAGCGTGATCAAGGAAGTGCGCCGTGGTGGCCAGGTAGGTATTCCTGCCGACCCGGAGCCGGCAGAGTCGGCGGGGGTGTTCGTGCCGTTCCTGGGTACCCAGGCGCTGACCAGCAAGTTCGTGCCGAACATGCTGGCCGGGGGCAAGGCGGTGGGGGTCTTCCTGCATGCCCTGCGGCTGCCGGATGGCTCGGGCTTCAAGGTGTTCCTGGAGGCGGCGCCAGAAGAGATGTACAGCACCGATGTGACCGTGTCGGCAGCGGCGATGAGCAAGGTGGTCGAGCGCTATGTGCGCGAGTACCCGAGCCAGTACATGTGGAGCATGAAGCGCTTCAAGAAGCGCCCGGCTGGCGAGCCGCGCTGGTACTGAGATTTTCACTGTCCCCTGTGGGAGCGGGTTTACCCGCGAATGCGTCGGTGAATCCAACATCGCATTCGCGGGTGAACCCGCTCCCACAGGGACCGCGTTAACCTGATGTCTTGTTGAGCTTCTTCAGAAACACGGTCATCTCTTTCTCGGCCTGCTTGTCCCCATGGGCCTGCGCCGCCACGATCCCCTCCTCCCAGGCCTTGCGCGCCGCCGCCAGGTCACCCTGCAGCTGATGCGCCTTGCCCAGCAGCTTCCACGCCGCCGAGTACTTCGGGTCCTGTTCCACGCACCGTGCCAGATGCACCGCCGCTTCAGCACCATTGCCTTCATCCAGCCAGGCCTTGCCCAAGCCAAACCTCAGCAGCGGGTTATCCACACCCTTGGCCAGCATCTTCTCCAGCGATTCACGCATGCCCTGTGCTCCTAGAAGAAACTCAAGCCGACGTGGAACAGCTTCTCCACATCCCGAATATGCTTTTTATCCACAACGAACAGGATCACATGGTCGCCCGATTCGATCATGGTGTCGTCGTGGGCAATCATCACCTCTTCGTCACGAATGATCGCGCCGATGGTAGTGCCTGGCGGCAGGGCAATGTCTTCGATCGCCTTGCCGACCACCTTGCTCGACTTCGAATCCCCGTGCGCCACCGCTTCGATCGCCTCGGCCGCGCCACGGCGCAGCGAGTGCACGCTGACAATGTCGCCCCGGCGCACGTGCGCCAGCAAGGTGCCGATGGTGGCCAGCTGCGGGCTGATGGCGATGTCGATGTCGCCACCCTGCACCAGGTCGACATAGGCCGGGTTGTTGATGATGGTCATCACCTTGCGCGCACCCAGGCGCTTGGCCAGCAGCGACGACATGATGTTGGCCTCGTCGTCGTTGGTCAGGGCCAGGAAGATGTCGGCGTCGGCGATGTTCTCCTCCAGCATCAGGTCCTTGTCCGAGGCGCTGCCCTGCAGCACCACGGTGCTTTCCAGGGTGTCGGAGAGGTGTCGGCAACGGGCCGGGCTCATCTCGATGATCTTCACCTGGTAGCGGCTTTCGATGGCCTCGGCCAGGCGTTCGCCGATCTGCCCGCCACCGGCGATGACCACACGCTTGTTGGTTTCGTCGATACGGCGCAGCTCACCCATCACCGCGCGGATGTCCTTCTTCGCGGCGATGAAGAACACTTCGTCGTCTGCTTCGATCACCGTGTCGCCCCGCGGGGTGATCGGGCGGTCGCGGCGGAAGATGGCCGCCACGCGGGTGTCGACGTTGGGCATGTGCGCGCGGATCTGGCGCAGTTGCTGGCCTACCAGCGGGCCACCGTAGTACGCCTTCACTGCCACCAGCTGGGCCTTGCCTTCGGCGAAGTCGATTACCTGCAGCGAGCCCGGGTGCTCGATCAGGCGCTTGATGTAGTTGGTCACTACCTGCTCGGGGCTGATCAGCACGTCGACCGGGATATGGTCGTTGTCGAACAGCTCTTCGCGGGTCAGGTAGGCCGACTCGCGCACCCGGGCGATCTTGGTCGGGGTGTGGAACAGCGAATAGGCCACCTGGCAGGCGACCATGTTGGTCTCGTCACTGTTGGTTACCGCCACCAGCATGTCGGCGTCGTCGGCACCGGCCTGGCGCAGCACCGTAGGCAGCGAGCCGCGGCCTTGCACGGTGCGGATGTCCAGGCGGTCGCCCAGGTCGCGCAGGCGGTCGCCGTCAGTGTCGACCACGGTGATGTCGTTGGCTTCGCTGGCCAGGTGCTCCGCCAGCGTACCGCCTACCTGCCCTGCGCCGAGGATGATGATCTTCATCCGCTACTCCCTACCTTTTGTTCTTATCCGCGCGAAGCGGCGATCTTGATCAGCTTGGCATAGTAGAAACCGTCGTGGCCGCCTTCCTGGGCCAGCAACTGGCGGCCGTGGGGCTGGCGCAGGCCGGCTTCGGTGGCCAGGTCCAGCTCACGGGCGCCCGGGGTGCGGGCAAGGAAGGCATCGATCACTTCGGTGTTCTCGGTCGGCAGGCTGGAGCAGGTGGCGTACAGCAGCATTCCGCCCACTTCCAGGGTCGGCCACAGGGCATCGAGCAGCTCGCCTTGCAGCGTGGCCAGGGCCGGGATGTCGTCGGCCTGACGGGTCAGCTTGATGTCCGGGTGACGGCGGATCACGCCGGTGGCCGAGCACGGTGCGTCGAGGAGGATGCGCTGGAATGGCTTGCCGTCCCACCAGCTGGCGGTGTCGCGGGCATCGCAGGCGATCAGCTCGGCGTCCAGTTGCAGGCGGTCAAGGTTCTCGCGCACGCGGGTCAGGCGCTTGGCTTCGAGGTCGATGGCCACCACGTGGGCCAGGCCGGCTTCGGCTTCCAGCAGGTGGCAAGTCTTGCCGCCTGGTGCACAGCAGGCGTCGAGCACGCGCTGGCCGGGGGCCAGTTCCAGCAGATCGGCGGACAGCTGCGCGGCTTCGTCCTGCACGCTCACCCAGCCTTCGGCAAAGCCTGGCAGGCCGCGCACGTCGCAGGCTTCGGCCAGCACGATACCGTCACGGCTGTACTGGCAGGCGCTGGCGCCAACACCTGCCTCGGCCAGCAGTGCCAGGTAGGCATCGCGGCTGTGGTGGCGGCGGTTGACCCGCAGGATCATCGGCGGGTGGGCGTTGTTGGCGGCGCAAATGGCCTCCCACTGCTCCGGCCAGAAGGCCTTGAGCGACTTCTGCAGCCAGCGCGGGTGGGCAGTGCGTACCACCGGGTCGCGCTCCATGCTGGCCAGCAATTCTTCGCCTTCGCGTTGGGCGCGGCGCAGCACTGCATTGAGCAGGCCCTTGGCCCACGGCTTCTTCAGCTTGTCGGCACAGCCGACGGTCTCGCCAATGGCCGCGTGGGCCGGGATACGGCTGTAGAACAGCTGGTACAGGCCGACCAGCAGCAGCGCCTGCACATCGGCATCGGCGGCCTTGAACGGCTTCTGCAGCAGCTGCGCGGCCAGCAGGTCGAGGCGTGGCTGCCAGCGCGCGGTGCCGAACGCCAGGTCCTGGGTCAGGCCGCGGTCGCGTTCATCGACCTTGTCCAGTTGCGCCGGCAGCGAGCTGTTCAGCGAGGCCTTGCCACTGAGCACAGCGGCAAGGGCACGGGCGGCGGCGAGGCGTGGATTCATTGGCCCAGCACCTTGCCGCTGGCGAATTTCTCGCGACGGCTGTTGAACAGGTCGCTGAAGTTCAGCGGCTTGCCGCCGGGCAGTTGCAGGCGGGTCAGGCTCAGCGCCTGGTCACCGCAGGCGACCACCAGGCCGTCCTTGCTGGCGGAGAGGATCTCGCCGGGGGTGCCTGTCGCTGTGGACAAGTTGGCGGCCAGCACTTTCACGCTTTCGCCATCGAGGGTGCTGTGGCAAACCGGCCACGGGTTGAAGGCACGGATCAGGCGCTCCAGCTCGACGGCCGGACGGCTCCAGTCGATGCGCGCTTCGTCCTTGTTCAGCTTGTGCGCGTAGGTGGCCAGGGCATCGTCCTGAACTTCGTCTTGCAGCGAACCGTCGGCCAGGCCGGCAATGGCCTGGACGACTGCGGGCGGGCCCATCTCGGCCAAGCGGTCGTGCAGGCTGCCGCCGGTGTCTTCGGCGCTGATCGGGGTGACCACCTTGAGCAGCATGGGGCCGGTGTCCAGGCCCGCTTCCATACGCATCACGGTCACACCGCTCTCGGCGTCGCCGGCTTCCACGGCGCGCTGGATCGGTGCGGCACCGCGCCAGCGTGGCAGCAGGGAGGCATGGCTGTTGATGCAGCCCAGGCGCGGGATATCCAGCACCACCTGCGGCAGGATCAGGCCATAGGCGACCACCACCATCAGGTCCGGCTTCAGTGCGGCCAGTTCGGCCTGGGCTTCGGCGTTGCGCAGGGTCGGCGGCTGGAACACCGGGATGTCATGGGCCACAGCCAGTTGCTTGACCGCGCTCGGCATCAGCTTCTGGCCGCGGCCGGCCGGGCGGTCGGGCTGGGTGTAGACGGCCACGATCTCGTAGGGGCTGTCGAGCAAGGCCTTGAGGTGTTCGGCGGCAAACTCTGGAGTGCCTGCAAAGACGATGCGCATGGAGTTCTCGCTTCAAAAAAGAAAAAGGCTTGCCGGAGCAAGCCTTCTGGAAGGTGGGGATCAGGCTTGCTGGCGGTGCTGCTTTTCCAGCTTTTTCTTGATCCGGTCGCGCTTGAGCTGCGACAGGTAGTCGACGAACAGCTTGCCGTTGAGGTGATCGAATTCGTGCTGCACGCACACCGCCAGCAGGCCTTCGCACTCCAGTTCGTACGGCTTGCCGTCGCGGTCCTGGGCCTTGACCCGCACACGCAGCGGGCGGTCGACGTTCTCGTAGAAACCAGGTACCGACAGGCAGCCTTCCTGGTACTGGCCCATGTCATGGGTCAGCTCTTCGACCGTGGGGTTGATAAAGACGCGCGGCTCGCTGCGGTCTTCACTGAGGTCCATGACCACGACCTGCTGGTGCACGTTGACCTGGGTGGCGGCCAGGCCGATGCCAGGGGCTTCGTACATGGTTTCAAACATGTCGTCGATCAGCTGACGCAGGGCGTCGTCGAACACCGTCACCGGCTTGGCGATGGTGCGCAGGCGCGGGTCCGGGAATTCGAGAATGTTCAAGATGGCCATAAGGTCAGGCAGTCACTGTGCGTTCGGTTGAAAACTGAGCACACATAATAAAGGGAAACGGGGATTTCAGCACCTGGCAAAGCTCGGCTAGGGTTTTCAAGGGCCGCTTATAGCCCATTCGATGGACAGGTTGTCAAAGCGTTATCAACAAAGTTATCCACAGTTTGTGCCACGTCGATGGCCCCCATTCGATCAAGGATGATCCCCATGCAGACCTACCATTCGTCGCCTCTTCCGCCTGCCGAACTGGAGGCGCGATTACGCCTGCACCGGCTGCCGGAAACGGGATTGCGTCGTTTTAACACCTTATTGGAGGCCTTTGGCAGTGCCTCTTCGGCGCTGTGCGCACCGGCCGGCGCGTGGCGCGCATTGGGCATACCACAGGCCACCATCGATGCCCGGCGCAGTGCCGAAGTACGTGAGGGCGCACTGGCCGCAATGGCCTGGTTAGAGCGCCCGGGCCAGCATTTACTGATGTGGGACGGCCCTGGCTACCCGCCACTATTGGCGGAAATCGACGATGCCCCTCCGCTGCTTTTCGTCGCTGGCAACCCGGCCTTGCTCGAGCGCCCACAGCTGGCAATTGTGGGCAGCAGGCGTGCTTCACCCCCGGCGCTCGATACTGCTGCGGCATTTTCCCGCTACCTGGCTCAGGCCGGTTTCACCATTACCAGCGGCTTGGCCGTGGGCATCGACGGTGCCGCTCATCGGGCCGCATTGCAGGCTGGTGGGGGCACGATTGGCGTGCTCGGTACGGGGTTGCAAAAACTTTATCCACAGCGCCACAAGTCGCTTGCGCAAGCGATGATCGACAACGGTAGCGCGCTGGTTTCCGAGTACCCGCTGGATGCCGGGCCGCTGCCCGGCAACTTCCCGCGGCGCAATCGCATCATCAGTGGCCTGTCGCTGGGCGTGCTGGTGGTCGAGGCCAGCCTGGCCAGTGGTTCGCTGATCACCGCACGCCTGGCTGCCGAGCAAGGCCGCGAGGTGTATGCCATACCGGGCTCCATTCACCACCCCGGAGCCAAGGGCTGCCACCAGTTGATCCGTGACGGCGCGCTGCTGGTGGAGAGCGTAGAGCAGATACTGGAAAGCCTGCAGGGCTGGCAGAACCTGCCGCCTGCGGTTGTGGATAAATTCGACCATCCCCTGCTCGCCCTGCTGCATGCTGCGCCACAAACCAGCGAAAGCCTGGCCCACTGCAGCGAGCAGCCGTTGGCCGACGTGCTGGCGCAGCTGACCGAACTGGAGCTGGAAGGCCGGGTCAGTAATGAAGCCGGGCGTTGGTTTGCCCGCGCGGGCTAAGTACACTGCTCACAAGCAAGGTATATAGGCGGAGTGACAGAAATGGTGAGCAGTTTTCGTGTGCAACAAGCCGCACGTGAGATCCGGGCGGGCGCAGTGATCGCCTACCCGACGGAAGCGGTCTGGGGCCTGGGCTGCGACCCGTGGAACGAGGACGCGGTGTATCGCCTGCTGGCGCTGAAGTCGCGGCCTGTGGATAAAGGCCTGATCCTGGTAGCCGACAACATCCGCCAGTTCGACTTCTTGTTCGAGGATTTCCCCGAAGACTGGATCGACCGCATGGGCAGCACCTGGCCGGGGCCGAACACCTGGCTGGTACCGCACCAGAACCTGTTGCCCGAGTGGGTGACCGGGGAGCATGACACCGTGGCGCTGCGGGTCAGCGACCACCCGTTGGTGCGCGAGCTGTGTGCATTGGTGGGGCCGTTGATTTCCACTTCGTGCAACCCGGGCGGGCGCCCGGCGGCGAAGACCCGGTTGCGGGTGGAGCAGTACTTCCATGGGCAGCTGGATCTGGTGCTGGGTGGGGCTTTGGGTGGAAGGAAGAACCCGAGTGTGATTCGTGACCTGGTGACTGGCGAAGTCGTTCGTCCAGGCTGATATCGCTGGAGAGGGCTTTGCCCTCGATCGCCGGCAAGCCAGCTCCCACAGGGATTTCACAAGGCTTGAAGGCAGTGCTGGACCTTGTGGGAGCTGGCTTGCCGGCGATTGGGCCGCAAAGCGGCCCCAGAACCCCGCAGATTTTTCTGATTTTGTCTCGAATGGCTGTCCAGCTTGCGGCTTGGGAAATATCCTACGATCCGCGTCCTCTGCCATCACCTTCTCAGTGGGAACCTCTGCCCTTAGGCTTCAGCCGTCGCCGAATAACTTGGCGATCGGGTGTGGTAACCCGGAGATTCGACTCCTTATGGCAGCCTATGGCAGCTGTGCGCGGGAGGCTTTCGAGCCTGCCGGGTTTGGGATTCGTCCGGTTTACCACCCTGCGTACAGCTGCCACCCAATTCGTGTGGTAACGGATTGAATGGCCGCCCTGATCAGGTGAAATCCCATGAGCAAGAAAATCGTCCCCGATCCACCGCTTCCCTGCACCTCTACTCGCCCCTTCGGCCGCTGCGATGCCGGCCACGAACCGCTGTTCACCGTAAACCCGAACATTTCCGCCGAGGACGCCTTGGTTCATGTAGCTCTGTATCTGCGAGGCGCCTACGAAACGGGCTCGAAAGCCCTTGAGTACCTGCGCGAAGAAGGCCGTGGCATGTATTGGTCGAGCCTGCATTCCATTGAACTTGCGGAGGGATTGGTGGAGGCGATTCTCGATGGTATCGAGTCGATACCAACCACCCGTCCCCCACAGGCATAGCGCCATATTCAAGGCTGACGCAGTACCTGTGGGAGCGGGCGCGCCCGCGAACACCGGCGTAGCCGGTGCCATGCACCGCAGTGCCCTCTTCGCGGGTAAACCCGCTCCCACAGGGATGGCGCTGTATTCAAGGCTGGTGCAGTACCTGTGGGAGCGGGCGTGCCCGCGAACACCGGCGCAGCCGGTGCCATGCACTGCGGTGCTTGCTTCGCGGGCATGCCCGCTCCCACAGGGATAGCGCCGTATTCAAGGCCGACGCAGTACCTGTGGGAGCGGGTTCACCCGCGAACACCGGCAAAGCCGGTGCCATGCACCGCGGTGTCTTCTTCGCGGGTAAACCCGCTCCCACAGGTAAAGTGATTGGCCCCAGTTCTTGGGAACCTGTGGGAGTGGGATCAGGGGATCAGTACAGTCGACCCCACAGTCCTGCGCGCCGACAGCTCTGCCTGTGCCTTGGCCGCCTCACTCAGCGGATACCGCTGCTGGATATCCACAACCAGCTTGCCGCTGCCAATCATCGCAAACAGCTCATCGGCCATGGCCTGGGTATTCTCGGCATTGTTGGCATAGGTCGCCAACGTGGGCCGGGTCACATACAGCGAGCCCTTCTGCGCCAGGATACCCAGGTTCACTCCGCTCACTGCCCCCGAGGCATTGCCAAAGCTCACCATCAACCCACGCGGCTGCAGGCAGTCCAGCGAGGTCAGCCAGGTGTCGGCACCCACACCGTCATACACCACCGGACATTTCTTGCCGTCGGTCAGCTCCAGCACCCGCTGGGCCACGTCTTCACGGCTGTAGTCGATGGTCGCCCACGCCCCCAGAGCCTTGGCCCGCTCGGCCTTCTCGGCAGAGCTCACTGTCCCGATCAGCTTGGCGCCCAAGGCCTTGGCCCACTGGCACGCCAACGAACCCACGCCGCCAGCTGCTGCGTGGAACAGGATCACGTCACCCGCCTTCACCTCATAGGTCTGCTTCAGCAGGTACTGCACGGTCAAACCCTTGAGCATCACCGCTGCCGCCTGCTCGAAGCTGATGTTGTCGGGCAGCTTCACCAGGTTGGCTTCCGGCAGCGTATGCACCTCGCTATACGCGCCCAGCGGGCCGCCGGCATGGGCCACGCGGTCACCCACTTTCAGTCGGGACACGCCCTCGCCCACGGCCTCGACCACGCCAGCCGCTTCAGTGCCCAGCCCCGAAGGCAGGGATGGCGGCGCATACAGCCCGCTGCGGAAGTAGGTATCGATGAAGTTCAGGCCGATCGCATGGTTACGCACACGCACCTGCTGTGGCCCTGGCGGGGCAGGTTCGAATTCCACAAACTGCAGCACTTCCGGGCCGCCATGCTGGCTGAACTGGATACGCTTGGCCATCTCGCACTCCTGTCGTATGGGTCGGGAAAGGCCTTCTATCGGACGCCTTTGCTTGATCGCCGTCAACTGCGGCGCGCGGGCTGGGGGTGGTATGCTACGCGGCGATTCTTCCCTGCCCGTTCCTGGTGACCCGATGACTAGCCGCACCGAGGCCGTGAAAGCCTACCTGCTCGACCTGCAAGACCGCATCTGCTCTGCCCTCGAAGCTGAAGACGGCGGCGCCCGCTTCGTCGAGGACGCCTGGGTGCGCGAAGCCGGTGGCGGGGGCCGCACGCGGGTGATCGGCGATGGCAAGGTGATCGAGAAAGGCGGGGTCAACTTTTCCCACGTGTTTGGCGCCGGTCTGCCGCCGTCGGCCAGTGCCCATCGCCCCGAGCTGGCGGGCCGTGGCTTCGAGGCCCTGGGGGTGTCGCTGGTGATCCACCCGCACAACCCGCATGTGCCCACTTCCCACGCCAACGTGCGCTTCTTCATCGCCGAAAAGGAAGGTGAAGAGGCTGTCTGGTGGTTCGGCGGCGGCTTCGACCTGACCCCGTACTACGGCAATGAAGAAGACTGCATTCACTGGCACCGTGTGGCCGAGCAGGCCTGCGCGCCGTTCGGCGCCGACGTGTACCCGCGCTACAAGGCCTGGTGCGACCGCTACTTCCACCTCAAGCACCGTGGCGAGCCACGCGGCATCGGTGGCCTGTTCTTCGATGACCTGAACGAGTGGGACTTCGACACCTGCTTCGCCTTCATCCGCGCCATCGGCGACGCCTACGTCAACGCCTACCTGCCGATCATCCAGCGCCGCAAGGACACCCCCTACACCCCGCAGCAGCGCGAGTTCCAGGAATACCGCCGTGGCCGCTACGTGGAGTTCAACCTGGTCTACGACCGTGGCACCCTGTTCGGCCTGCAGTCCGGTGGCCGCACCGAGTCCATCCTTATGTCGTTGCCGCCGCAGGTGCGCTGGGGCTACGACTGGAAGGCCGCGCCCGGCAGTGAAGAAGCGCGCCTGACCGAGTACTTCCTGCAGGACCGCGACTGGCTCGGCCAGTAAGCCTGTGGATAATCAAGGAGCCGTCATGGACCAGTACGTCGTTTTTGGTAACCCCATCGGCCACAGCAAGTCGCCGCTGATCCATCGCCTGTTCGCCGAACAGACCGGCCAGGACCTGGAATACGCCACCCTGCTGGCGCCGCTGGATGAGTTCAGCGACTGCGCACGCGGCTTCTTCAAGCAAGGCTGCGGTGGCAACGTCACCGTGCCGTTCAAGGAAGAGGCCTTCCGCCTGTGTGACAGCCTGACCCCGCGTGCCCAGCGCGCTGGCGCGGTGAACACGCTGAGCAAGCTGGCCGATGGCAGCCTGCAGGGCGACAACACCGATGGCGCTGGCCTGGTGCGCGACCTGACGGTGAATGCCGGGGTCGAGCTGGCGGGCAAACGCATTCTGATCCTGGGTGCTGGTGGTGCGGTGCGTGGGGTGCTGGAGCCGATCCTGGCGCACAAGCCGCAGTCGCTGGTGATTGCCAACCGTACCGTGGAAAAGGCCGAGCAGCTGGCGCGTGAGTTCGATGAGCTGGGGCCGGTGGTAGCAAGCGGGTTTGCCTGGTTGCAGGAGCCGGTGGATGTGATCATCAATGCCACCTCGGCGAGCCTGGCCGGTGAGTTGCCGCCGATTGCCGACAGCCTGGTCGAGGCGGGGCGCACGGTTTGCTACGACATGATGTATGGCAAGGAGCCTACGCCGTTTTGCCAGTGGGCAGAGAAGCTGGGGGCGGCCAAGGTGCTGGATGGGCTGGGGATGCTGGCTGAGCAGGCGGCTGAGGCTTTCTTTATCTGGCGTGGGGTGCGGCCGGATACGGCGCCAGTGTTGGCTGAGTTGCGCCGGCAGCTGGCTCGGGGCTGAGATTGTTGGGGGCCGCTTTGCGGCCCATCGCAGGCAAGCCAGCTCCCACAGGGATATCACAAGGCCTGAGGCCGGCGCTGTCCCTGTAGGAGCTGGCTTGCCTGCGATGGGCTGCAAAGCAGCCCCAATATCTCAGCCTCACTCCTCAAACCGGATCGGGCACAACTCCACCCCTTCCAGCTTCTGCAATTCCTCGATCACCTGCGGCCTGGCCCGGTGCAGGGTCAGACTCCCCCCCGCCCGCCGCAACCGCCGCGCCTCGCGGTGCAACATATCCACACCCGAGTAATCGATGAAGTTCACCTGCCGCGCATCGATCACCACATGCGGCCCCTGGCAGCGCTGCAAGCGCACCTGCAGGTAATGCGCCGCACCAAAGAAGATCGACCCGCCCACCCGCAGCACGTCCGCCTCCCCTTCACGGCTTTGTTGCACCCGTGGCCGCGAGGTGCGCTTCAGATAGAAGAACAGCGACGCCAGCACTCCGGCATAGATCGCCGTCTGCAGCTCCAGCAACAAGGTCGCTGCCGCCGTCAGCGCCATTACCAGAAACTCCGAGCGGCTGACCCGGAACAGCGCACGAATCCCCCGGTGGTCCACCAACCCCCAGCAGATCAGCAGGATGCTGCCGGCCATGGCCGGAATCGGCAGGTGCGCAATCAGCCCGGCCCCGGCAACGGCGAACACCGCCACCCACAGCGCCGAGAATACCCCGGCCATGGGCGAGCGGGCGCCGGCGTCGTAGCTCAGCCCGGAGCGGGTGAAGGAGCCGGAAGACAGGTAACCGGAGAAAAACGCACCGACGATGTTCGACAGGCCCTGTGCGCGTATTTCCTGGTCTGCGTCGATCAACTGCTCCGAACGTGCCGACAACGAGCGGGCGATCGACAGGCTGGTGACCAGCCCGAGCATGCCCACTGCCACGGTGCTGGGCAGCAGGCGCAGGATCAGTTCCACATCCAGCAAGGGCAGCGGGCTGAAGGGTGGCAGCTGCCCGGTGAATGCCGGCACGCGCGGCACATGGCCAAAGAACCCAGGCAGCAGCCAGGCCAGCAGGCTTACCAAAATCAGGCTTATCAACAGGCTGGGCCAGCGTGGGCGCCAGAGCTTGAAGGCCACGCCGATCACCACTGTGGTCAGGCCCAGAATCAAGGAAGGCAGGTCGACCTCGCCGGCATGGCTGGCCAGGTCCTGCACGGTCTTCAACGCCGTGGCCTGGCTTGGCAGGTCCATGCCCAGCAGGTTGGGCAGCTGGCCCAGGGCAATGACGACAGCGGCGCCCAGGGTGAAGCCGAGCACCACGGAATGGGAGACGAAATTGACCAGTGCGCCGAAGCGCAAAAGCCCCAGCAGCAACTGGAAGATGCCGCCGAGGAAGGTCAGCAGCAGCACCAAGGTGACATAGTCGGCGCTGCCGGCCACGGCCAGCGGGCTGATGCTGGCGTAGAGGACGATGGAGATGGCAGCGGTCGGGCCGCAGATCAGGTGCCAGGACGAGCCCCACAGGCAGGCGATCAGCACTGGCACGATGGCGGCGTACAGCCCGTACTCGGCCGGCAGGCCGGCGATCAGGGCATAGGCGATGGATTGCGGCAGGGCGAGGATTGCACCGCTCAGGCCCACCAGCAGGTCCTGGCGCAGGCTGCGGCCCGATTGGCGGGGGAGCCAGGAGAGGAAGGGCAGCAGGTGAGTGAGGCGATGCATGGGTTATCCACAATCCTGAAATTGCACTGTCCCCTGTGGGAGCGGGTTTACCCGCGAATGCTGCAGTGAATCTACCGTCGCATTCGCGGGTGAACCCGCTCCCACAGGGATAGAGGTTTGCTTGTGAGGTTACAGTTTGGCTTTGACGGCCTCCAGCGCATTGCCATCGGCCTTGGTCGTCACCCCGGCCAACCACCCTTCCAGCAACTCGGGGTGCGCCTTCAGCCAAGCCTTGGCCGCATCATCGAAGCTCATCTTCTTGTCCACAACTTCGGCCATGATGGTGTTTTCCATGTCCAGCGTGAACTTCAGGTTACCCAGCAGCTTGGCCGCATTCGGGCAGGCTTGTGGATAACCCTTGCGGGTCAGGGTATACACCTCGCCCTTGCTGCCAAACCATTTTTCCCCGCCGCTCAGGTAATGCATCTTCAGCTTCACGTTCATCGGGTGCGGGGTCCAGCCGAGGAAGGTGATGAACTGCTGTTTCTTCACCGCCCGGTCGACCTGCGCCAGCATCGCCTGCTCGCTGGACTCCACCAGCTTCCACTGGCCGAGGTTGAATTCATTCTTGTCGATGATTTCCTTCAACGACAGGTTGGCCGGTGCCCCGGAACCGATCCCGTACAGCTTCTTGTCGAACTGGTCGGCGTGTTTCTGCAAGTCGGCAAAATCCTTCACCCCGGCGTTCCACACATAGTCGGGCACTGCCAGGGTGAACTCGGTTCCTTCCAGGTTGCGTGAAAGCTGCTGCACATCGCCATTTGCGATGAACTTCTCATGAAAGCCCTGCTGCGCCGGCATCCAGTTGCCGAGGAAGGCGTCGACGCGGCCATCCTTGAGGCCGCCGTAGATGATCGGCACGGCCAGGCTGTCGATTTTCACCTGGTAACCCAGGCTTTCCAGAAGCAGGCGGGCCAAGGCGTTGGTCGTGGCGATGTCGCTCCAGCCGGGGTCGGCCATCTTCACGGTGGTGCATTGCGCGTCGCTGTCGGCGGCGTGGGCCGTGGCGGTACCCAGGCTCAGGGCCAGGGCGAACACGGCGGCGGAGAACTTGTGCATGGCGGCCTCTCTTCTCAATCCAGGGGGGCGGGCTGTGGATAACGTGCCTTGCGCTCGAGGTCGTCGAGATCGATGTGGTTGCGCATGTACTGTTGGCTGGCGTCCACCAGCGGTTGGTGGTCCCAGCTTTTCAGCTTGCCGATGGCCAGCGCCTCGGCCACCAGGCGGCGGCGCCGCTGGCTGGCAAGAACCTGCTGGCGCAGGCTGGGGATATCCCAACGTTGCTGTGCTTCATCGACAAATGCCTGCAGCAGCGCCTGGTGTTCCGGGCTGCCGGTGAGGTTCTCCCGCTCGTGCGGGTCGCGGCTCAGGTCATAGAGTAGGCATGGGTCGTCTTCGCTGTACACGAACTTGTACGGCCCCCGGCGGATCATCATCAGCGGGCCGACGGTGCCTTCGGCCATGTATTCGCCGATCACTTCGTCATGGCCGCCCTGCCCTTGCAGGTGGCCGACCAGCGAGCGGCCATCCAGGTGCAGGTGGTTATCCACAGCACCTCCGGCCAGCTCGACCAAGGTCGGCAGCAGGTCGCAGGTAGACACCGAGGCGCCGACCCGGGCTGGCGCGAAGCGCTTCGGCGCGTGCACCAGCAGCGGCACCCGCGCCGACATCTCGAACCAGTGCATCTTGTACCAGAGGCCACGCTCGCCAAGCATGTCGCCGTGGTCGCCGGAGAACACGATCAGGGTGTCGTCGGCCAGGTTGCATTCCTCCAGGGTCTGCAGCAGCAGGCCGATGTTGTCATCGATGTAGCTGCAGGCGCCGAAGTAGGCACGGCGGGCGTCACGGATCTTGTCCACAGGCAGCGGCTTGTTCCACAGGTCGTAGACCTTCAGCAGGCGCTGCGAGTGCGGGTCGAGTTCTGCCTGGTCGAATTCGGCGCGGGGCATGGGGATATCCACACCTTCGTAGCGATCCCAATAGCGCCGGGGGATGGTGTAGGGGTCGTGCGGGTGGGTCATCGACACGGTCAGGCAGAACGGTCGGCCATCGTTTTCGCGCACATGGTCGTACAGGTACTGGCGCGCCTTGAACACCACCTCCTCGTCGAAATCCAGCTGGTTGGTGCGCACGCACGGGCCGGCCTGCAGTACCGAGGACATGTTGTGATACCAGCTCGGGCGCACGTCCGGCTCATCCCAGTTCACCGCCCAGCCGTAGTCGGCCGGGTAGATGTCGCTGGTCAGGCGTTCTTCGTAGCCATGCAGTTGGTCCGGGCCGCAGAAGTGCATCTTGCCCGACAGCGCGGTGCGGTAGCCAAGGCGGCGCAGATAGTGGGCGTAGGTCGGCACATCGGCGGGGAAGTCGGCGGCGTTGTCGTAGGCGCCGATGCGACTGGGCAACTGGCCGCTGACCAGGGTGAAGCGCGACGGCGCGCACAACGGGCTGTTGCAGTAGGCCGAGTCGAACACCACCGCCTGTTCGGCAAGGCGGCTCAGGTGCGGCATCTGGATCGGCGAAGAGGCGTAGATCGGCAGCAAGGGCGCGGCCATCTGGTCGGCCATGATGAACAGGATATTCGGGCGCGTCATGGTGGCTTCCATCGTTGAGGGTTATGCGAACCGCTTGCCTATCAAGATGCTACTGTGGATAACATGGGTAAAGCCCATGGCGGGCAATGACTGGGATTAGCCACGCTTATGTTTGACCACCTTGCCGAGCTGTCGCTGGATACCTTGCGCGTGTTCGAGGCCGCCGCACGGTTGCGCGGCTTTACCGCCGCGGCGCTGGAGCTGGGTACCACGCAGCCAGCGGTGAGCCAGCAAGTCAAACGGCTGGAGGCACAGTTGGGCACGCGCCTGTTCGACCGCATTTACCGGGGTATCGAGCTGACCGAGGCTGGCCAGGTGCTGTTCGAACAGGTGCATCAGGGCCTGCAGGCCATGGAGGACGGCATCGCCCAGGCCAGTGGGCGCGGCCAGCGCGAAGTGCTGCAGGTGGCTACCGACTTCGCCTTTGCGGCGTTCTGGCTGATGCCACGGCTGCAGCGTTTTCACGAGGCTTATCCACAGGTGGACGTGAGCCTGGTGACCGGTGAGCGCAGCCAGGGCATGTTGCGACCGGACATCGATGTGGCGGTGCTGTTTGGCGACGGGCGTTTTCACCAGGGCGAGAGCCGCTGGCTGTTCGATGAGGAGGTTTTCCCTGTGTGCAGCCCCCGGCTGATTCATGGCAAACCCTTGTCAGCCGTGGCTTTGCAACGATTGCCCTTGCTGCACTTGAAGGGCGAGCAGGCTAGCCGTTGGTTTGACTGGGCGGGGGTGTTTCGCGGGTTTGGTGTGGCCAGCCCGCCGCCGGCCGGGCAGTTGCGGTTTGATAACTATACGTTGCTGATCCAGGCGGCGATTGCCGGGCAAGGGGTGGCGATTGGCTGGGGGCACCTGGTGGATGGGCTGGTGGAGCAAGGGTTGTTATGCCGGCCGTTGGAGGGGAGTTTGCGCTCGGCGCGCGGGTATTACGCGGTGCTGCCACCACGCAAGCGGCGTGGGGCGTTGATCGAGCGGTTTGTGGATTGGCTGGAGCGCGAGCGCAGCCTGTGACATCCCCGGGGCCGCTTTGCGGCCCATCGCCGGCAAGCCAGCTCCCACAGGTGCTGTACAAGCCTGGAGCATGGCGCCGTCCCTGTGGGAGCTGGCTTGCCGGCGATGGGCTGCACAGCAGCCCCGGCAAATCTAGACCACGAAGTTCAGATGCTCGCCCCGGTGCAAATCCAGCTCCAGCATATCCACCATCCCTGCCGCGACCCTGGCCAGGTGCCGCAACGGCTCGGCCAACCCCGGCTCCAGCGTACCTTCGGTGCTGCGAAAATGCTCCATCCCCAACCCGGCCAGTTCCTGCGGGGCATTGATCAGCGTCCAGTGCAACGCACTGCGCTGTAACCCGTCCACCACCTGGTCCACACACTCCCGCTCCGCCTCGCTGTACTTGCCCGGCTCATCCAGCACATCGAAATCGCCCACCAGCAACAGCCGGCGTATAGTCGTACGCTTCAGCCCCGCCACCAACGCCTCGCTCATGCGGGCTTGCCCGGGCAGATCGCCCGGCGCCAGCGTCGACAACAGGGCAATTACTGCCGATCCGCCTGCCGCGCCCTGCTCCGCCTGGTCGGCATCGCCCAGCCCGCCTATCTTGAAATGCAGGCCGGGGCGCGGCGCGTGGCGGTTGAGGTCGTCGACCACGGCGGTGACTTCGTGCTGGCGCGACAGCAGCTCTACCATCAGGGCGTTGCCCAGGCTGCTTTCAGGTCCGAACAGGACCAGTTTGTACACTGGGGTTTCGGCGTTTTTCACTGCATCACTCCCTTTGCAGGTGGTGATGGTTGGACCGCAATCAGGAGTTATCGTGCAGAGGATCAAGGGTTACCACGCCCACGTTTACTACGACGCAGCGACCATGGAACAGGCCCGTGAACTGTGCGAGGAGGCGGCGCGGCTGTTTCCCGTGACCATGGGGCGCATGCACCAGAAACCGGTGGGGCCGCACCCGGACTGGAGCTGCCAGCTGGCCTTCGAGCCGGAGTTTGTGGGGGTGGTGCTGCCGTGGTTGGCGCTGTATCGGAAGGGGTTGGTGGTGTTCATGCACCCGCTGACCGGGGATGAACTGGCGGACCACCGTGACCATGCGATCTGGATGGGGGCGGTGCGGCCGCTGGATCTGTCGATGTTTGGGGGCTAGATCTTGATGGTCTGTACTGGCCTCATCGCCGGCAAGCCAGCTCCCACAGGGATATCACAGGGCCTGAGGGCGGCGCTGTACCTGTGGGAGCTGGCTTGCCGGCGATGAAGGCGACGCGGTTCAACGGCGGGCGCCGCGCACCCCTTCAGCCAATGCCGAGCACAGGCTCAATACATCGTTGACTGCCTGCTCGGCACTCTTGGCCTGGGCAATCTTGTCGACCAGTGCCGAGCCCACCACCACGCCGTCCGACAGGCGGGCAATGGCCGCAGCCTGCTCCGGCGTACGAATGCCAAAACCAACGCTGATCGGCAGATCGGTATGCCGACGCAGGCGGGCAATGGCTTCGGTCACGTGCTCGGTGGTCGCCGAGCCGGCGCCGGTCACACCGGCCACCGACACGTAGTAGACGAACCCGGAGCTGCGCTCCAGCACGCGCGGCAGGCGCGCGTCGTCTGTGGTCGGGGTCGTCAGGCGGATGAAGTCGATACCCGCAGCCTGGGCCGGGGTCGCCAGTTCGGCGTCGTGCTCTGGCGGCAGGTCGACGATGATCAGGCCATCGACACCCGCTTGCTTGGCTTCGGCCACGAACTTTTCCACGCCAAAGCGGTGGATCGGGTTGTAGTAACCCATCAGTACGATCGGTGTGGCTTGGTTATCCACACGGAATTCGCGAACCATCTGCAGGGTCTTGGCCAGGGTCTGGCCGGCTTCCAGAGCACGCAGGGTGGCCAGCTGGATGGCCACGCCGTCGGCCATCGGGTCGGTGAACGGCATGCCCAGTTCGATCACGTCGGCACCGGCTGCCGGCAGGCCCTTGAGGATCTGCAGCGAGGCGTCATAGCCCGGGTCGCCCGCGGTGACGAAGGTGACCAGTGCCGAGCGGCCTTCGGCCTTCAGCTCGGCGAAGCGTTGTTCAAGACGGCTCATGCCTGTTTCTCCTGGGCGGCCATGTGGTTCATGACGGTTTGCATGTCTTTGTCGCCGCGGCCGGACAGGCACACGACCATCAGGTGGTCCTTGGGCAGCTTCGGTGCGCGCTTGATCGCTTCGGCCAGGGCGTGGGAGCTTTCCAGGGCCGGGATGATGCCTTCCAGGCGGCAGGTGGCGTGGAACGCATCCAGCGCTTCGTCGTCGGTGATGCTGACGTACTCGACACGCTTCACTTCGTGAAGGTAGGCGTGCTCCGGGCCGATGCCCGGGTAGTCCAGGCCGGCGGAAATCGAGTGGGCGTCGGTGATCTGGCCGTCTTCGTCCTGCAGCAGGTAGGTGCGGTTGCCGTGCAGCACGCCCGGTACCCCGCCGTTCAGGCTGGCGGCGTGCTTGTCGGTGTGCACGCCATGGCCACCGGCTTCGACGCCGATGATCTGCACGCTTGGCTCTTCGAGGAACTCATGGAACAGGCCCATGGCGTTGGAGCCGCCACCGACGCAGGCAACCAGGCTGTCTGGCAGGCGGCCTTCCTTCTCTTGCAGCTGGGCGCGGGTTTCCTTGCCGATGATCGACTGGAAGTCGCGGACCATGGCCGGGTACGGGTGCGGGCCGGCCACGGTGCCGATCAGGTAGAAGGTGTCTTCGACGTTGGTGACCCAGTCGCGCAGGGCCTCGTTCATGGCGTCCTTCAGGGTGCCGGTGCCGGCGGTGACCGGGACGATCTCGGCGCCCAGCAGCTTCATGCGGAACACGTTGGCCTGCTGGCGTTCGATGTCGGTGGCGCCCATGTAGATCACGCAAGGCAGGCCGAAGCGGGCAGCGACGGTGGCGGTGGCCACGCCGTGCATGCCGGCGCCGGTTTCGGCGATCAGGCGCTTCTTGCCCATGCGCTTGGCCAGCAGCACCTGGCCAATGCAGTTGTTCACCTTGTGCGCGCCGGTGTGGTTGAGTTCTTCACGCTTGAAGAAGATCTTCGCGCCGCCGCAGTGCTCGGTCAGGCGCTCGGCGAAGTACAGCGGGTTGGGGCGGCCGATGTAGTCGCGCTGGAAGTAGGCCAGCTCTTCGAGGAACTTGGGGTCTGCCTTGGCCGCTTCGTATTCGCGGGCCAGGTCCAGCACCAGTGGCATCAGGGTTTCGGCCACGTAGCGGCCGCCGAACGAGCCGAACAGGCCGTTGGCGTCGGGGCCGGGGCGGTATTGGGACTGGGTCATGGGGCGCTCCAGGGCGTAATGAATGAGTGATGGGCTTTACTCTAACCACGGCAGGCCCGGCTGAAAACCGATAAGATTGCGCAAACTTGTCAGAAAAACTCACAGGTAAAATGGCCCACGACCTCCCTCCCCTCAATGCCCTGCGGGCCTTCGAGGCTACCGCACGGCTCAACAGCGTCAGCCAGGCGGCCGAAGCGCTGCACGTCACCCATGGCGCCGTCAGCCGGCAGATCAAGGTGCTTGAAGAGCACCTGGGCGTCGCGCTGTTCGTGAAGGACGGGCGTGGCATCAAACTCACAGATGCCGGCGTACGCCTGCGCGATGCCAGTAGCGAAGCCTTCGACCGCCTGCGCAGCGTGTGCGCCGAGCTCAGCCACGATGTCAGCGAGGCGCCGTTCGTGCTGGGCTGCTCGGGCAGCCTGCTGGCTCGTTGGTTCATCCCGCGGTTGGGCCGGCTACAGGCGGATTTGCCACAGCTGCGCCTGCACCTGTCGGCCGGTGAAGGCGACCTGGACCCGCGGCGGCCAGGGCTGGATGCGCTGCTGGTGTATGCCGAGCCGCCATGGCCGGCGGACATGCAGGTGCATGTGCTGGCCGAGGAGCGCATCGGGCCGGTGCTCAGCCCGCATTTCGCCGGTTTCGAGCGCTTGCAGGGCGCGCCGGCCAAGGCTTTGCTGGGCGAAGCCTTGCTGCACACCACCTCGCGCCCGCAGGCTTGGCCGACCTGGGCGCTGGAACAGGGGCTGGAGCCGGCGACCCTGCACTATGGCCAGGCTTTCGAGCACCTGTATTACCTGCTGGAAGCTGCGGTGGCCGGGTTGGGTGTGGCGATTGCGCCGCAGCCGCTGGTCGCTGATGACCTGCGGGCGGGCCGTTTGAATGCGCCGTGGGGCTTTTCACCTACCCCTGCAGCATTGGCGCTGTGGGTGCCCAGGCGCGCCGCGGACGGGCGCGCCGAGCAGTTAGCGCAGTGGCTAAGGGCAGAACTGGCGCGACAGGGCGCTTAGTTGCGTTTGCACATCAGGTACGCCGCCAGCAGGCCTAGCGCGCCAATGGCGACGCCGGCGGTGGTGTACGGGTGTTCCTGGGCATAGTCGCGGGTGGCGATGCCGGTCTGGCGGGTGCGGTGTTTCACTTCCTCGTAGGCATCGCTCAACAGGTGGCGCGAATGACGCAGGGCACTCTCGGCGTTGCTGCGGATTGCCTTCACCGATTTCTGGGACTCCTCCGACGCATCATGCTTGAGGTTTTCCAGGCTTTTCAGAAGGCTCTCGATCTCCGCTTCCATGCTTTCCAGGGACGTTCTACGCAGCGAATTGCGGTGCATGTTGACTCTCCTTTGCAGTATGGACTGTAAGGATTGCGACCTTGGGCCCGCAGGAAAGTGCGATCGAACTTTCGCCAATGGTGACCGCTCGCAGGTAAACCAGGCCTGCGCTGCTAGGCTCAATCTCACCATCATCCGAGGAGAGCGCTCATGACCGATCATCACACCTACAAGAAGATCGAACTGGTGGGGTCTTCGACCACCAGCATCGAAGAGGCGATCAACAATGCCCTGGCCGAAGCCGGCAAGAGCATCAAGCACCTGGAGTGGTTCGAAGTGATAGATACCCGTGGCCATATCCGTGACAACAAGGCGGCGCACTTCCAGGTCACGCTGAAGGTCGGCTTCCGTATCGCCAATAGCTGAAACACTGCCGGGCTGGATGAGCCCGGCATGATGGGGTATTTAGGGAGGGGGCGCCTTGGCGCGCGCCCTTTCTGATTTCATCTGCACAAGGAAAGCGAGTGATGAACAAACTGATTCTGGCGCTGGGCCTGATGACCCTGGCCGGTGGTGCGCTGGCGGCGGGCAAGCCGTGCGAGGAGCTCAAGGCAGAGATTGCGGCCAAGCTGGATGCCAAGGGTGTTACCGGCTACAAGCTGGAGATCGTCGGCAAGGGCGACCCGGCCGGCAAGGTGATTGGCAGCTGCGAGGCTGGTACCAAGGAGATTGTGTACCGGCGCGGCTAATGTGCTGGCTTCTTCGCGGGCTCGCCCGCTCCCACAGGGATATCACAGGCCTGAGAGCGACGCTGTACCTGTGGGGGCGGGCAAGCCCGCGAAGAAGATCACGCGGTCTTGAGAGCCTGCGCCATCAGTTCATAGGACCGAATCCGGTCCGCATGCTCATACAAATCACAGGTGAAGATCAGCTCATCCGCCCCGGTCTGCTCCAGCAGCACTTCCACCTTGGCACGCACCTTCTGCGGGCTGCCGATCATCGCCAGGCCGAGGAAGCTGCCCACCGCATCCTGCTCATGGGGTAGCCACAGCCCGTCCATGCTTTCCACCGGCGGCTTCTGCATCAGGCTCTGCCCGCGAATCAGCGCGAGGATGCGCTGGTACACCGACGTGGCCAGGTACTCGGCCTTTTCGTCGGTTTCCGCCACCACCATGGGGATGCCCAGCATCACATACGGCTTGTCCAATGTGGTCGAGGGCTTGAAGTGGTTGCGGTACACGCGGATCGCCTCGTGCATGTAGCGCGGCGCAAAGTGCGAGGCGAAGGCGTAGGGCATGCCGCGCATGCCGGCCAGTTGAGCGCTGAACAGGCTGGAGCCGAGCAGCCACATCGGTACGTCGGTGTCGTGCCCTGGTACGGCGATCACTTTTTGATCATCGGTACGCGGGCCGAGGTAGCGTGACAGTTCCTCGACATCGTCCGGGAAGTCATCCGGGCCGCCGGCTCGGTCGCGGCGCAGGGCGTAGGCGGTCATCTGGTCGGAACCCGGCGCGCGGCCCAACCCCAGGTCGATGCGCCCCGGGTACAGGCTGGCCAGGGTGCCGAACTGCTCGGCGATCACCAGCGGCGCATGGTTGGGCAGCATGACCCCGCCAGAGCCCACGCGAATGCTCGAGGTACCCCCCGCCAGATAGCCGATCAGCACCGAAGTCGCCGAACTGGCGATGCCGTCCATGTTGTGGTGCTCGGCTACCCAGAAGCGGTTGTAGCCAAAGCGCTCGACGTGCTGCGCCAGGTCCAGCGAGTTGCGCAGCGACTGCGCCGGGCCGGCGTCGGCGCGTACTGGCACCAGGTCGAGGGTGGAAATCTTCAGGTCACGCAGCTGCGTCATGGAGCCTCCGCAAAGGTATTTGGCCACAGGCCTTTTCAACTCTGTATGGGCACATTCGACGGATTCAATGCTTGCCGTGCGATTGCTCTGAACTTGCCGTAGGCGGCTGACCTCTGAAGCCATAAGCATGTAACCCGAGACCAGGAGGCATCATGAAAAAGACAGCATCGGCGATCTGGCAAGGTGGCCTGAAGGACGGCAAAGGCCTGCTTTCTACCGAAAGCGGCGCGCTCAAGCAGAACCCCTACGGCTTCAACACCCGTTTCGAGGGCTCGCCCGGGACCAACCCGGAGGAGCTGATCGGGGCGGCGCACGCCGGCTGCTTCTCGATGGCACTGTCGATGATGCTGGGCGAAGCGGGGTTCACCCCGGACAGGATCGACACCGCTGCCGAAGTGACACTCGACAAGCAAGCTGATGGCTTTGCCATTACGTCGGTGCATCTGGTGCTCAGGGCCAAGGTGCCTGGGGCGAGTGAAGCGCAGTTCTTGCAGATCGCCGACAAGGCCAAGGCCGGTTGCCCGGTGTCCAAGGTGCTGAACGCGAAGATCAGCCTGGATGCGGCGCTGGTGGGTTGAAGCAGTGCAATGAGGGCGGTTTGTTGTAGTCTAAACAGCGTCGGCAGCACGCTGCCCTTTCAGGAGCCGTTTCATGATTCGCGTAGCAATCACCGTGTTGGCTTCCCTGGTCGCCACATCTGCGCTGGCGGCGGTCAAGCCGTGCGAGGAGCTCAAAGCCGAGATCGAGGCCAAGATCCAGGCCCAGGGTGTTTCGTCCTATACCCTGGAGATCGTGCCCAACAGCGAGGTCAAGGACCAGAACATGGTCGTCGGGACCTGCGATGGTGGGACCAAGAAGATCATTTATCAGAAGAATGATCGGTAGGTTCAGGATTTTGGGGGCCGCTTTGCGGCCCCATCGCGACACAAGGCCGCTCCTACAGGGATCGCGTATCTCCTGTAGGAGCAATGCAGCCCCAGGTCAAGGAATGCAGAACACCTCGCTGGGCTCGTTCACCACCACCTTGCGGCTGCCGTCATACAGCAGCACCTGCGGTTCCATCACCGGCGCCCGTGCCTCCAGGCGATAGCGTTCACCGGCCTTGAAGTTGTCAAAGCGCACGGTCAGGTAGCAGGTACGGTCCCTGGGCTGGGTCATGAGGCCGCCCCCATATATCTCGTAATCGAAGCGCACTACCAGTTCGTGCTTGCCTGGCGTCACCTGGAAGTAACGGCCATCCTCCAGGCGCTTGCCGTCGAGGCGGTCGGCCATGATTACCCTGCCGGGAGTCATGGTGTACAGGTCGACCCAGGCCTGCTTGGGGTCGACGGGCGGCAAGGGGCTGGCGCAAGCCCCCAGTGCACTGAGGGCGATCAGCATCATGGGCTGGCGCATGGCAAGACTCCCACTTGCGATTCATAGGTTACAAGCATAGCGCCGTTTGTGCGTTTCAGGTGCGCTGGCAGCCTGCAGGCAAGCCCTGGCCAACCAGTTTTTGCTGATGGTCGTAGAGTTTGATCCAGGGGCGGAAACCGATGCTGCCAGCCTGCAGCTGGTAGCGCTGGCCGGCACTGAAATCCTTGAAGGTCAGCTTGACCTGGCAATCCCGCCACAACGGCTCCTCGACCGGGCCGATATTGCTGGGGGTAACCGGAAACTGGTAGCGCACGGTCAGCTCGTGGCTGCCGGGCTGTACTTCGAAGTAACGGCTGTCGGCCCAGTCGCGTTCATCTACCTGCACGGCGTGCAGCGAGGTGTTGTCGTAGGGCGTGAGGTCGATCCAGGCCTGGTTCGGGTCCGGGTCTGGCAAGGTCGAACAGGCGGATATCAGCAACAGTGAGCCGGTGACCAACAGTGCACGCATGGCGAAACTCCCCCTTGGCGAGATAGTCTTGGAGTGAATCGGCCTTGAGCGAGTCAGACAGTCCCGGATGCTTCGACTTATTCTTATGCAGCGCTCAGGCCCTGGGCCACTCGACCTTGTTTTCACCCGTTTGGTTCCCCTGCTGGCGGTGCTCCTGCTGAACGGTTGCAGCAGCGCCGCCTACTATGGGCAGTTGGCCGAGGGCCAGTGGCAACTGCTACGCGCACGGCAGCCGGTGGATCAGGTAGTGGCCAACCCGGCCACTTCAGCGCAATTGCGCGCGCGCCTGGAGCACGCCAAGCAGGCGCGGGCATTTGCCAGCCAGCAGCTGAAGCTGCCGGACAACCGCAGCTACCGGGTGTATGCCGACCTTGGCCGGCCCTACGTGGTATGGAATGTGTTCGCCACCCCCGAGCTGTCGTTGCAGCCAGTGACGCACTGCTTCCCGATCGCAGGGTGTGTGGCCTATCGCGGCTATTACCAGCAAGGCGCGGCGCGTGGGGCGGCGGCGTTGATGCGCCAGGACGGCATGGATGTGTATGTGGGCGGCGTGGAGGCCTATTCGACCCTGGGCTGGTTCGACGACCCGATCCTGTCGTCGATGGTGGGTTGGAGCGACGAGCGCCTGGCCACGCTGATCTTCCATGAGCTGGCCCACCAGCGCTTCTATGTGCAGGACGACACCGAGTTCAACGAGTCGTTTGCGTCATTCGTCGAGCAGGAAGGCACGCGGCAATGGCGCGTGGCGCGGGGCCTGGCTGCCTCTGGCGGGGAGCAGGGGCAGCAGCGTGAGCAATTCGTACGGTTGGTGCTTGCCAGCCGCGAGCGGTTGCAGGCGATTTATGCCGGGCCTCTGGATGATGCGCAGAAGCGGGCGGCCAAGCAGGCGGAGTTCGAGCGGCTTAGGCGGGAATACCGGCAGGTGCGTGATGCCCAGTGGGGTGGTGACAAGCGCTATGACGCCTGGATGTATGGGCCGATGAGCAATGCCAAGTTGCTGCCGTTCGGGCTGTATGACCAATGGGTACCGGCGTTTGCGGCGGTGTTCGGTGAGGTTGACGGGGATTGGCAGCGTTTTTATCACCGGGTCGAGCAATTGGGGCGGTTGCCGATCGATGAGAGGAAGGCAGCCTTACGGCGGTTGATGGTTAGCCGGTGAGATTTTGGGGCCGCCTTGCGGCCCATCGCCGGCAAGCCAGCTCCCACCTCGACCGCATTGACCTCAAGCCATGTGCTACCCCTGTGGGAGCTGGCTTGCCGGCGATGGGCTGCAAAGCAGCCCCAATGGCCATCAAGCCTTAAGAAATGCCTGATGCATCTCGGCCAAGGTAGCAAAGTGGTAGGCCGGCTCTTCCGCCATCAGTTCTTCCAGGCTACCAAACCCGTACCCCACCGCCACCGCCTGCAAGCCATTGCTGCGCGCACCGATCAGGTCATGCTTGCGGTCGCCGATCATCAGCGTCTGCGCCGGGTCCAGCCCTTCCTCATCAAGCAGGTGGCGAATCAGCTCGACCTTGTTGGTGCGTGTGCCATCCAGTTCACTGCCATAGATCACCTTGAAGTGGTGGTCGAAGGCGAAGTGCCGGGCGATTTCACGGGCGAACTTCCACGGCTTGGAGGTGGCGATGTACAGCGTGCGACCCTGGCCGTTGAGTGCTTCGAGCAGCTCCGGCACACCTTCGAACACCAGGTTTTCGTAAAGGCCGGTGACGCTGAAGCGTTCCCGATAGAAGTTCACCGCATCCCAGGCCTTGGCTTCGTCGAAGCTGTAGAACTGCATGAAGGCCTGCAGCAGGGGTGGGCCGATGAAGTGCTCGAGACGGGTGAGGTCCGGCTCGTCGATGCCCAGTTTGGCCAGGGCATACTGGATCGAGCGGGTGATGCCCTGGCGCGGGTCGGTCAGGGTGCCGTCGAGGTCGAAGAGGATGTTTTGCTGGTGCATTTGCGGGTTCCACTTGAGTGCTGCGTGGCCTTCTTCGCGGGTAAACCCGCTCCCACAGGGATATCACAGGGCCTGAGGCCGGCGCCGTACCTGTGGGAGCGGGTTTACCCGCGAATGCGGTCATTCAGGTTGATCGTAGCCTTCGGCCAAGTGCTGGTCCTTGAGCTTCACGTAGTTACTGGCGCTGTAGGCGAAAAATGCGTGTTCTTGGTCGTTCAGCAGTCTGGCCTGCTTCACCGGGCTGCCCATGTACAGGTAGCCACTGACCAGGCGCTTGCCCGGCGGTACCAGGCTGCCGGCGCCGATGATCACTTCGTCCTCGACGATGGCGCCGTCCATGATGGTGCTGCCCATGCCGACCAGGATGCGGTTGCCCAGGGTGCAGCCATGCAGCATGACCTTGTGGCCGATGGTCACTTCGTCACCGATGATCAGCGGGAAGCCGTCCGGGTTGAACGGGCCGGCATGGGTGATGTGCAGCACGCTGCCGTCCTGCACGCTGGTACGCGCGCCAATGCGGATTCGGTGCATGTCGCCGCGTATCACGGTCAACGGCCAGACAGAGCTGTCTTCACCGATTTCCACGTCGCCCAGCACTACCGCCGATCGGTCGACGAAGGCCCTGGGCCCAACTTTCGGAGTGTGTTGCTGGAAGCTTCGGATGGCCATGATAGCGTCTCTCATCTGTGCCGATAGGCAGGCTGCCTGCTGCGGTCGGCGTCGATTGTAATTAAGATGGGGCAGTGTTTCTTCTGCCAAGGTATCCAAACCGTGAGTGCGAACAACCCGCTTCTGCAGTCCTACGATCTGCCGCCCTTCTCGCAAATCCGTGCCGAACACGTATTGCCGGCGATCGAAGCGATCCTGGCCGACAACCGTAAAGCCATTGCCGAGATCCTCGAAAAGCAGGGCAAGAACCCTACCTGGGCTGGCCTGGTGCTGGCCATGGACGAATTGAACGACCGCCTGGGCGCCGCCTGGAGCCCGGTCAGCCACCTCAATGCGGTGTGCAACAGCGCGCAGCTGCGCGAAGCCTACGAGTCGTGCCTGCCAGCGCTGAGCGCCTACTCTACCGAACTGGGCCAGAACCGTGCGCTGTTCGAAGCCTACCAGGCGCTGATCGACAGCCCCGAGGCCGCCGGTTTCGACGTGGCGCAAAAGACTATCCTCGAGCACGCCCTGCGTGACTTCCGCCTGTCGGGTATCGACCTGCCGGCGGATAAACAGCAGCGCTACGCCGAAGTGCAGAGCAAGCTCAGCGAGCTGGGCAGTCGTTTCTCCAACCAGCTGCTCGACGCCACCCAGGCCTGGACCAAGCACATTACCGACGAAGCCG
Organism: Pseudomonas sp. LSJ-87; assembly: GCF_032971465.1. Lineage (NCBI taxonomy): Bacteria > Pseudomonadati > Pseudomonadota > Gammaproteobacteria > Pseudomonadales > Pseudomonadaceae > Pseudomonas > Pseudomonas sp. LSJ-87. The sequence goes on from NZ_JAWJYQ010000001.1 coordinate 621,957, forward strand.
CGCTGGCCGGCCTGACCGACTCGGCCAAGGCGCAGATGGCCGCCGCCGCCCAGGCCAAGGGCCTCGACGGCTGGCTGATCACCCTGGAATTCCCCAGCTACTACGCGGTGATGACCTACGCCAGCGACCGCGCCCTGCGTGAAGAGCTGTACGCCGCCTACTGCACTCGCGCCTCGGACCAGGGCCCGAATGCCGGCCAGTTCGACAACGGCCCGGTGATGCAGGAAATCCTCGGCCTGCGCCAGGAGCTGGCCGAACTACTGGGCTACAAGAACTACGCCGAGCTGAGCCTGGCCACCAAGATGGCCGAGTCCAGCGACCAGGTGCTGAGCTTCCTGCGTGACCTGGCCAAGCGTTCCAAGCCGTTCGCCGCCCAGGATCTGGAGCAGCTCAAGGCCTACGCCGCCGAGCAGGGCTGCACTGAACTGGCCAGCTGGGATGCCGGCTACTTCGGCGAGAAGCTGCGCGAGCAACGTTACAGCGTGTCGCAGGAGGCCCTGCGCGCCTACTTCCCGATCGACAAGGTGCTGGGTGGCCTGTTCAGCATCGTGCAGCGCCTGTACGGCATCGAGATCGCCGAGCTCAAGGGCTTCGACAGCTGGCACCCGGATGTGCGCCTGTTCGAGATCAAGGAAAACGGCCAGCACGTCGGCCGCTTCTTCTTCGACCTCTACGCCCGCGCCAACAAGCGTGGCGGCGCCTGGATGGATGGCGCGCGTGACCGTCGCCGCACAGCCGCTGGCCAGCTGCAGAGCCCGGTGGCTAACCTGGTGTGCAACTTCACCCCGGCCGCGCCTGGCAAGCCGGCGCTGTTGACCCACGATGAAGTCACCACCTTGTTCCACGAGTTCGGCCACGGCCTGCACCACATGCTGACCCGCATCGAGCATGCCGGTGTATCCGGCATCAACGGCGTGGCCTGGGACGCGGTCGAACTGCCGAGCCAGTTCATGGAAAACTGGTGCTGGGAGCCGGAAGGCCTGGCACTGATCTCCGCCCACTACGAAACCGGTGCCCCACTGCCCCAGGACCTGCTGGACAAGATGCTGGCGGCGAAAAACTTCCAGTCGGGCATGATGATGGTGCGCCAGCTGGAGTTCTCGCTGTTCGACTTTGAACTGCATGCCACCCATGGCGACGGCCGCAGCGTGCTGCAGGTGCTCGAAGGCGTACGCGACGAGGTGTCGGTCATGCGCCCACCGGCGTACAACCGCTTCCCCAACAGCTTTGCGCACATCTTCGCTGGTGGTTATGCCGCGGGCTACTACAGCTACAAGTGGGCCGAAGTGCTGTCGGCCGACGCCTTCTCGCGCTTCGAGGAAGAAGGCGTGCTGAATGCCGAAACCGGCCGTGCCTTCCGCGAGGCTATCCTGGCACGCGGTGGTTCGCGCGAGCCGATGGAGCTGTTCGTCGACTTCCGTGGCCGTGAGCCTTCCATCGATGCCTTGCTGCGCCATAGTGGCCTGAGCGAGGACGCTGCAGCATGAGCGAGGTAGCCGTGAACAAGACCAAAAAACGCTTCATTGCCGGGGCGGTATGCCCGGCGTGCAGCGAGACCGACAAGCTGATGATGTGGAACGAAGACGGCGTACCGCACCGCGAGTGCGTGGCCTGCGGCTTTACCGACACCCTCAACGAGCAGGGCTTGTCGGTGCCGAAGGAGCTCGGCACCCGGGTCAACCATCTGGAGCCGAAAGCCGCGCCTGCCAAGGTACAGACGGTGCAGTTCTTCCCCAACCCGAAGCTGAAGAAACCGGCTGAATAAGGCCGTCGTGCCGCCCGGGCTTGTGCCCGGGCCGGCATGCCCCGGGTGGTAGATAGTCAGGCCACCTGCCGCACGCCGGCCATGCAAGCTCGCCTGCTCTTCTCTACGAGCAAGGTGTTGCACCATGGACAACCCCCTTCTGCAAAATAGCCATATTCCCGTCGATTATCCGTCAATCACGCTTCAAAACATGCAAGTTGCCTTCGACCACGTGCTGTTGGCGCACGAGCAAGGCATCGAACGCATCATCCGCGACCAGCAGGCACTGCCCACCTGGGATGACATGGTGCTGGCGGTGGACGGGCTGGATAGTCAGCTTCTGACGGTGTTGTATGCAGCCTCGCCATTGGTTGGTCGGGACGAAGCCTGGGCCGGTGCCATTTTCGACTTCTTCGCCAAGGCCACGGAGCGGTTCGAACAGAAGTTCACCGATTCCGCACTGCAGGCCCTGTATGAGCGCTTGGCCAACAGCGACATCGGCAAGCAGCTGGATGCCCAGAAACGCGCTACGTTGCGCTGGCATCTGCACAAGTTCGCCTCCAGTGGCGCATCGCTCGACCCCGCAGGCAAGGTTCGCCTGGCCGAACTGCTGAAACAGATCGGCACTGCGCGGGAGGCGTTTCGCAGCAACATCAACCGGCCAGGGCTGAGCATCACGGATGAATCTGAACTGAGCGGTGTACCTCAACGCATTCGTGACGAGCTGGCTACAAGGGCACAGGAGGCGGGTGAGCCGGGGTGGTTGATTGCGTGTGAAAGCGTGACCACCGACGCCGTGCTCAAACATGCTGACAACAGGCAGCTGCGCGAGCGCGTGTACCGGGCTTATAACACCCGAGGCGTCGGCCTTGACCAACAGCAGGATAATCGCTCGCACCTGGAGCAACTGGCGAGGCTGCTGGAAGAAAAGGCCCACCTGCTCGGCTTTGCCAGCCATCTGGAGCAGAGCCTGCAGATGAAGAGCGCAGGTTCGGTTGCCCAGGTGCGCGGCTTTCTTCATGACCTGGCCGACCATGTGCGGCCGGCCGTGCTGCAGTGGCGTGCAGATATGCAGCGCCAGGCGGCAGCCAAAGGGCTGGGGAATGTCCAACCCTGGGACATTGCCTACCTGCAAGCCTCGTCGCGCGAAGTGCTTTCCACCGAAGCCTTGCGCGAACACTTCCCGCTGAATGCCGTGGTCAGCGCATTGCAGCAGTTGGCGGAAGAACTGTTTGGTGTAACGCTGCTGGCCAAGCCGCTGGCAACCTGGGATGACAGCGTGCAACCGTTCGAGGTGTGGCAGGACAACGCCTTGATCGGTTTCCTGTACCTGGACGCCGTACAGCATGCCGGCAAGCAACCTGACTCGGTGTTCACCACCTACATTCGCAATCGTCGGGTCGATGCCGAGGGCATCTTCCAGGCGGCCTCGGTGGTGGTCTACAGCGACGTGCCTGCAGCGCTGCCGGGTAGCCAGCCGTTGCTGGACCATCTGTCACTGCGCAAGCTGTTCCATGAGTTTGGCCATGCCTTGCACCATTTGCTGGTGCGCACGACCAACCACGTGATGTCCAACGTCACCGAACTCGGTACCGATGGCGTGGAACTGTTCGGCAAGCTGTTTGAGCGCTGGGTCTGGGACGCGGATTACCTGGTGGCGATCTCTTCGCCACTTCAGGATGGCAGCAAGCTTTCCCGGGCCCGGGTCGATGAATGCCTGCGCCGCTTGCGGCAGCAAGGTGTGGAAGAAACCGCGCGCGACCTGAGCATGGCGCTGTTCGACCTGGACCTGCATGGCATGCCGAACGATGGCCGGTCCCTCGAGCAGCGCCTGGGCGATGCCCGTGAGCATTGTGGCTACTGGCCCCTGGCCGATTTCGAGCACCCGGCGCATGCCTTCGACCATCTGGTAAACGGCTACGATGCCGGTTACTACGCCTATCTGTGGTCGGACGTGCACGCCTTCGACCTGTTCACCCGCTTCGAGGCCCAAGGCTTGCTGGACCGGGTTACAGGCCGGGCGCTGCAGGAGACATTGCTTGCCCCAGGGGCATCGCGACCGTTGCGTGAAGGTATCGAGGTGTTCCTCGGCCGGCAGTCGAGCCAGCTGCCCTTTCTACGTTGGCATGGCCTGAAGTGAACGTGCGCTGACCGGAGGTGCTGGAAAGAATCAGGCAGGCAATATACTGTATATGAATACAGTATCCGGGGTAGGCCATGATTCCTCCAGCACCGCAAAAGGGCCGTGGCACGGCGTACAATCCGCACAACCGCTTTGCCCCCAGCCATTCGGTGGCGGAGGATGACGGCTGGTACCAGGAGGTGCCGCAAACCCAGGGCACCGAGGTGCGGGTAGAGACGGCCAAGTCGGTGATCAGCCGCAACACCTCGCCCGATCTGCCCTTCGACCGCTCCATCAACCCTTACCGTGGCTGCGAGCACGGTTGCATCTACTGCTATGCCCGCCCTTCCCACGCCTACTGGGACCTTTCCCCCGGCCTGGATTTCGAGACCAAGCTGATTGCCAAGACCAACGCCGCCGAGGTGCTCGCGCAACAACTGAGCAAACCGGGTTACGTGTGCGCGCCGATCAACCTGGGTTCCAATACCGACCCGTACCAGCCGATCGAACGTGAACAACTGCTGACCCGGCGCCTGCTCGAAGTGCTGCTGCGTTTTCGCCACCCGGTGACCATCGTCACCAAGGGGGCGCTGGTGCTGCGCGACCTCGACCTGCTGGCCGAGATGGCTCGCCAGCGCCTGGTACGGGTGATGATCAGCCTGACCACGCTGGACGATGACCTGAAACGGGTGCTGGAACCGCGCGCGGCGTCACCCAAGGCGCGCTTGCGGGCGATCCGCGTGTTGCGCGAGGCGGGAGTGCCGGTGGGCGTGTTGTGTTCGCCGATGATTCCGATGATCAACGACAGTGAACTGGAGCGGCTGCTGGAGGCGGCGAGGGAGGCAGGTGCACAGAGCGCAGCCTACATGATGTTGCGCCTGCCGCTGGAAGTGGCACCGTTGTTCGAGCAATGGCTGCAGGACCATTACCCGCAGCGGGCGGCGCATGTATTGAGCCTGATCCGCCAGAGCCGCGGCGGCGAACTGTATGACAGCCGGTTTGGTGCACGCATGCGCGGTGAAGGCGTGTTTGCCGAGTTGCTGGCGCAGCGCTTTGCCAAGGTCATGAAGCGGCTGGAGTTCGAAGGGCGAGAAGCGCAGGCGCTGGATTGTTCGGCGTTTTGCCCGCCGGGTGGGCAGATGGCGCTGTTCTGATGTTGGACCCATTGCACGGCCCTTGTGGGAGCGGCCTTGCGTCGCGAAAGGGCTGCAAAGCAGCCCCTGGGCTTCTGCGCCGGAACACAAGTTGCTGGGGCTGCTTTGCAGCCCTTTCGCGACGCAAGGCCGCTCCCACACCTAACCCATGATTCAACTAATGCAAAGTGATAATTGCAGTAATGGCTCTTGGCAGTTGATGTTTTTTTGCTATTATCCAATACCCGCCTTTCCTATCTGGAACACCCGTTCTAGAGCCTTCGAATTAAGTTTCAGTTAAGTTTTCCCCGCTAGCGTAGGAAATCAGTCTTCACCGACTGTGATCTATGGCCCGTGCGTGTCATCTAAATCCCTGCATAGCCAGAATCTTTCACCGGTAAAATGGATTTACCTACACACCGTCAAGAGGATGAATCATGCCCGTCAAGGACCCATCCAAGGTCGTACCGCAGGTCCCCGCGGAGAGCGCCGATGCCGCCCTGAAGCACATCGTCGACGGCTTCCTGCGTTTTCACCATGACGTTTTCCCCGAGCAGCAAGAGCTGTTCAAGAAGCTTGCCACCGCGCAAACCCCGCGTGCCATGTTCATTACCTGCGCCGACTCGCGCATCGTTCCCGAGCTGATCACTCAGAGTTCGCCTGGCGACCTGTTCGTGACCCGTAACGTCGGTAACGTGGTACCGCCTTATGGCCAGATGAACGGCGGCGTTTCCAGCGCCATCGAGTACGCCGTGCTGGCGTTGAAAGTGCATCACATCATCGTCTGCGGCCACTCCGACTGCGGCGCCATGCGTGCCGTGCTCAACCCGCAATCGCTGACCAAGATGCCGACCGTGTCCGCCTGGTTGCGCCACGCCGAAGTGGCCCGCACCGTGGTCGAGAACAACTGCTCGTGCGGCAGCGAACACGAAACCATGCAAGTGCTGACCAAGGAAAACGTCATCGCCCAGCTGCATCACCTGCGCACCCACCCTTCGGTGGCTTCGCGCCTGGCAGCCGGTGAGCTGTACATCCATGGCTGGGTCTACGACATCGAGACCAGCAAGATCGAAGCCTACGACGCCGCCAGCGATACCTTCCTGCCCCTGGCTGCTGGCGAGCCGGTCCCCTGCGCTACTCCGAGAGGCCGCTACTAAGCGACCCATCCACCCGCTTGAACCTTGATAGCCGGCTGCACCCTGCAGGGGTGTGGCGCGGCCTTCGGCTGCCTTGAATTCCCTGACTGCCTGCCGGCACGCCCGCTGGCGGCCCGCGCCTGCGCGCTCGTCAGGGGCAAACGTGCCCACGGCCAGCGGAATGGCTGTGTGACAGAGAAAGGAGAAACACGGTGAACATTACACAGTTGAAAGCGGCCCTGCCGCGTGAGTTGCTGGCGTCGGTGGTGGTCTTCCTGGTGGCCTTGCCGTTGTGCATGGGCATTGCGATCGCCTCGGGCATGCCGCCGGCCAAAGGCCTGATTACCGGCATTATCGGCGGAATTGTAGTAGGTTTCCTTGCCGGTTCGCCGCTGCAGGTCAGTGGCCCGGCCGCCGGCCTGGCGGTATTGGTGTTCGAGCTGGTACGCCAGCATGGCATGGCCATGCTCGGGCCGATCCTGCTGCTGGCCGGCTTGCTGCAGTTGCTGGCCGGGCGCCTGCGCCTGGGCTGTTGGTTCCGGGTTACCGCGCCGGCGGTGGTGTACGGCATGCTGGCGGGGATTGGCGTGCTGATCGTGCTGTCGCAGGTGCATGTGATGTTCGACACCGCGCCGCAACCATCCGGCATGCAGAACCTGCTGGAGTTCCCGGCGACCGTGGCCGCGGCCCTGCCACAGGAAAGCGCCGGCTCCGGTTGGATGGCCGGTGCGCTGGGCCTGGGCACCATCGCCATCATGTGGGGCTGGGAGCGCCTGCGGCCGCAGCGGCTGCGCTTCGTCCCGGGTGCCCTGCTGGGCGTGTCGGCCATGACGGCCATCAGCATGTGGTTGGCCTTGCCGGTGAACCGCGTACAGGTGCCGGCCGACCTGTCCGAGGCCATCGACTGGATCCGCCCTGGTGACTTGATGCAACTGGCCGACCCTACCCTGTTGGTCGCCGCTTTTGCCCTGGCCTTCATCGCCAGCGCCGAAACCTTGTTGTCGGCTGCTGCGGTTGACCGCATGCACAGCGGCCAGCGTTCGGACTTCGACCGTGAGCTGTCGGCCCAGGGCATCGGCAACATGCTGTGCGGGGTGCTCGGCGCGTTGCCGATGACCGGGGTGATCGTGCGTAGCTCCGCCAATGTGCAGGCGGGTGCGCAGACCCGGGCTTCGGCGATCTTCCATGGCCTGTGGCTGCTGGCGTTCGTGGTGGCGCTGAGCAGTGTGCTGCAGCAGATCCCGGTGGCGAGCCTGGCGGGTGTGCTGGTGTTTACCGGGGTCAAGCTGGTGGATTTCAAGGCGTTTCGTGGGTTGGGCCGCTATGGCCGCATGCCGATGTTCACCTACGCGGCGACGGCGCTGGCGATCATCTTTACCGACCTGCTGACTGGCGTATTGCTGGGCTTTGCCCTGACCTTGCTGAAGCTGGCACTGAAGGCGGCGCGGTTGAAGATCAATCTGGTCAGCCTGGAGAAGGCTGGGCACATGGAATTGCGGCTTAGTGGCGCGGCCACCTTCCTCAAGGTGCCGGCGCTGACTCAGGTGCTGGATAGCGTACCGGCGGGGACCACGCTGCATGTGCCGTTGGGTAACCTCAGCTATATCGATCACTCGTGCCTTGAGCTGCTTGAAGATTGGGGCCGCAGTAATTCGGCAAATGGGTCGCGGTTGCTGATAGAGCAGCGGCGCTTGAAGCGGCGGATCGAGGGGCGGATGCGGACTACGGCGGGGGTTGGGGCCTGAAGCTGAAAGTCTGTATCGCCTGAACTGGCCTCTTCGCGGGTAAACCCGCTCCCACAGGTACTGCACAGGGTTCATAGCGTGTGCATTACCTGTGGGAGCGGGTTTACCCGCGAAGAGGCCGGAACAGTTTTTACCAATCGATCAGGCCGGCTGGCCCAGCTCCACCCCCAGCTGCCGTGACAGGCACGGCCAGCGCTTCCACGCCGCGCCTGTTTCCGGGCTGCTCAATTTCTCGCGGTAGGCCTCCACCGATTCCACTGCGAAGCTTTCATCATTCAACATTTCGTCCACCGAGTGGTGCACCACTTCGTCCAGCTGGTTGGCAAACGTCTCGCCAATCAACTGGTGGGCAATCAGGTTGGCGACGGTGGTGTCGACCGGGATCAACGGTTGCTGGAAGTGACGGATGTACAGGTCGTTCACCTCTTCCACCAGGCGGTGCGCCAGGTAGGCCTCATCCAGCAGGCAGTCCAGGCCCACATGCCCTTGCATCACGCTGGGCGGCTGCAGGAAGTAGGCTTCGGCGATTTTCAGTACAGGTTTGATCTGCGATTCGATCCCGGCCTCGCGGGCGACCTCATGGGCGGCCTCCAGCAGTTCCGGAACCTGTTCGATGTAGGCGCTGACGAAGCGCGCCAAAGTACCCTGGGCGTCCTGCTCAGGCAGTTGGATCGAGGGGTGCAGGTGGGGCAGTTGCAGCTCGAGACGCTTTTTCAGTTGGCCGGTCTGGCCTTCGTGTTGATGGGCTTGGCTTACCTGCTCGCGTACAGCAGCGATGTTCATGACAACTCCAGGGACATTACGTTTCAAACGGAAGACACTAAATTAGCTCGGTATACAGAATACCTAAGACGTATTTGTTATAAGTCGCACAAACGTGTGCATGCTCAGGCATATCGAAATGCCATTATTGCGCCATGCCCTATCAAGCGCGCGGTTTTCAGGGCGTTCGGCCCTTTCATGAAGTTCATTTCACGGCCTTCGTTGCGTGCCGTTGGTCGCTGTCTATACTCCCGGTGAACGTGATTCGTTGATGAGGCCCGACTGCTTTTAGCAGGGGCTCGGTCGTCGAAGCCAGGCAGTCTTGACCACCGTTCCCTCTTGCCGCAGGCCACGCCTCCGGGACTACAAGAACGAGAAGGGGAACCCGCAATGATGCGACATCCACATGTCTGGATGGGCCTCCTGTTGTGGTCGGTTTTTGGTCAGGCGAACGCCGCCTGGACCGTGAACATGCACCCAGGGGCGACGGAAGTCTCCAACGCCGTCTTCGACCTGCACATGACCATCTTCTGGATCTGCGTGATCATCGGCATCGTTGTCTTTGGCGCGATGTTCTGGTCCATGGTCATCCACCGCCGTTCCACCGGTCAGCAGGCTGCGCATTTCCACGAGCACACCTGGGTGGAAATCCTCTGGACCGTGGTCCCCTTCCTGATCCTGGTGGCCATGGCCATCCCGGCCACCAAGACCCTGATCGACATCTACGATGCCAGCGAGTCGGACATCGATATCCAGGTTACCGGCTACCAGTGGAAGTGGCACTACAAGTACCTGGGCCAGGACGTGGAGTTCTTCAGCAACCTGGCCACCCCCACCGAGCAGATCCACAACAAGGCCCCCAAGGACGAGCACTACCTGCTCGAAGTCGACCAGCCGCTGGTGCTGCCGGTGGGCGCCAAGGTGCGCTTCCTGGTGACTGCTGCCGACGTCATCCACTCCTGGTGGGTGCCGGCTTTCGCGGTCAAGCGTGATGCCATCCCCGGCTTCGTCAACGAAGCCTGGACCCGTATCGAGAAGCCGGGCATCTACCGCGGCCAGTGCACCGAGCTGTGCGGCAAGGACCACGGCTTCATGCCGGTGGTGGTCGAGGTCAAGTCCAAGGCCGACTACGACACCTGGCTGGGCGAGCGCAAGGCCGAAGCTGCCAAGCTCAAGGAGCTGACCAGCAAGGAATGGACCCTTGAGGAGCTGGTGGAACGTGGTGACAAGGTCTACCACACCACCTGCGTGGCCTGTCACCAGGCCGAAGGCCAGGGCCTGCCGCCGATGTTCCCGGCGCTCAAGGGCTCGAAGATCGCCACCGGGCCGAAGGAAGCCCACCTGGGCATCGTCTTCCACGGCAAGCCCGGCACTGCGATGGCCGCGTTCGGCAAGCAGCTCTCGGAAGTCGACATCGCCGCCGTGGTCACCTACGAGCGCAACGCCTGGGGCAACAACAAGGGTGACATGGTCACGCCGAAGGACGTGCTGGCGCTGAAGCAGGCAGAAGCGCAATGAACCGGGTTACTCGCGGCAATCAATGGATTGCAGGAGACAGGACATGAGTGCAGTGATCGACGACCACGCCCACGGCCATGACCATGCGCACGGCCCGGCCAAGGGCCTGATGCGCTGGGTGCTGACCACCAACCACAAGGACATCGGCACGATGTACCTGTGGTTCAGCTTCATCATGTTCCTGCTCGGCGGCTCGTTCGCCATGGTGATCCGCGCCGAGCTGTTCCAGCCCGGCCTGCAGATCGTCCAGCCGGAGTTCTTCAATCAGATGACCACCATGCACGGCCTGATCATGGTGTTTGGTGCGGTGATGCCGGCCTTCGTCGGCCTGGCCAACTGGATGATCCCGCTGATGATCGGCGCGCCCGACATGGCCCTGCCGCGGATGAACAACTTCAGCTTCTGGCTGCTGCCGGCGGCTTTCCTGCTGCTGGTCTCGACTCTGTTCAGCCCGGGCGGCGGGCCCAACTTCGGCTGGACCTTCTACGCCCCGCTGTCCACCACCTACGCGCCGGCCAGCGTCACCTTCTTCATCTTTGCCATCCACCTGATGGGCATCAGCTCGATCATGGGCGCGATCAACGTGATCGCCACCATCCTCAACCTGCGCGCCCCGGGCATGACCCTGATGAAGATGCCACTGTTCGTCTGGACCTGGCTGATTACCGCATTCCTGCTGATTGCGGTGATGCCGGTGCTGGCCGGCGTCGTGACCATGATGCTGATGGACATCCACTTCGGTACCAGCTTCTTCAGTGCCGCCGGCGGTGGTGACCCGGTGCTGTTCCAGCACGTGTTCTGGTTCTTCGGCCACCCCGAGGTGTACATCATGATCCTGCCGGCCTTCGGCGCGGTCAGCTCGATCATCCCGGCGTTCTCGCGCAAACCGCTGTTCGGCTACACCTCGATGGTGTACGCCACCGGCGCCATCGCCTTCCTGTCGTTCATCGTCTGGGCCCACCACATGTTCGTGGTCGGTATTCCCGTGGTCGGCGAGCTGTTCTTCATGTACGCCACCATGCTGATCGCCGTGCCTACCGGGGTGAAGGTGTTCAACTGGGTCAGCACCATGTGGGAAGGCTCGCTGACCTTCGAAACGCCGATGCTGTTCGCCATCGCCTTTGTCATCCTGTTCACCATCGGCGGTTTCAGCGGGCTGATGCTCGCCATCGCCCCGGCGGACTTCCAGTACCACGACACCTACTTCGTGGTGGCGCACTTCCACTATGTGCTGGTGCCTGGGGCGATCTTCGGCATCTTCGCCTCGGCCTACTACTGGCTGCCGAAATGGACCGGCCACATGTACGACGAAACCCTCGGCAAGCTGCACTTCTGGCTATCGTTCGTCGGCATGAACATGGCCTTCTTCCCCATGCACTTCGTGGGGCTGGCCGGCATGCCACGGCGGATCCCCGACTACAACCTGCAGTTCGCCGACTTCAACATGGTGTCGTCGATCGGCGCGTTCATGTTCGGCGCCACGCAGATCTTCTTCCTGTTCATCGTCATCAAGTGCATCCGCGGCGGCGCGCCGGCACCGGCCAAGCCATGGGATGGCGCCGAGGGCCTGGAGTGGTCGATCCCTTCGCCTGCGCCCTACCACACCTTCCAGACGCCACCGGAAGTGAAATAGGAACCGTGCCATGAACGGCCTTTCGCTGAAACGTCTGGTGTTGCGCCTGTTGATGCTGACGGTGGTGATGTTCGCCTTCGGCTTCGCCCTGGTGCCTATCTATGACGTGATGTGCAAGGCCTTCGGCATCAACGGCAAGACGGGAGGGCAGTACGAAGGCAGCCAGGTCAGCGACCCGACGCGTTCGGTGCGGGTGCAGTTCATGTCGACCAATGCCAGCGACATGGTCTGGGACTTCTACTCCACTGCCGACCAGTTGGAGGTCAACCCGGGTGCGGTGAACCAGATGATCTTCATCGCCCATAACCCGACCGACCGGCCGATGAGTGCGCAAGCCATCCCCAGCATCACCCCGGCCGAGGCCGCGGCGTACTTCCACAAGACCGAGTGCTTCTGCTTCACCCAGCAGGTGCTGCAGCCCGGCGAACGCATCGAGATGCCGGTGCGCTTCATCGTCGACCGCGACCTGCCGGCCAGCGTGAAGCACCTGACACTGGCCTACACCTTGTTCGACATCACCGCTCGTCACCCGCCGGTCGCGCATGTCGCGGCCCAGGACGTCCAGGGCGCCCGTTAAGGGAAGGAGAACAGCAATGGCAAGTCATGAGCACTACTACGTTCCGGCGCAGAGCAAGTGGCCGATCATCGCCACCATCGGCATGTTTATCACGGTGTTCGGCCTGGGTACCTGGTTCAACGACATGAAGGCCGGCCACCCCGAGTCGCACGGGCCGCTGATCTTCTTCATCGGCGCGTTGTTCCTGGCCTACATGCTGTTCGGCTGGTTCGGTTCGGTGGTGCGGGAGAGCCGCGCGGGGCTGTACAGCCCGCAACTGGACCGCTCGTTCCGCTGGGGCATGAGCTGGTTCATTTTCTCCGAGGTGATGTTCTTCCTGGCCTTCTTCGGTGCGCTGTTCTACGTGCGCGTGCTGGCCGGGCCGTGGCTGGGCGGTGAAGGGGCCAAGGGTGTTGCGCACATGTTGTGGCCGACCTTCGAATTCACCTGGCCGCTGCTGCACACGCCCGACCCGAAACTGTTCCCGCCGCCCAAGGAAGTGATCGACCCGTGGCACCTGCCGCTGATCAACACCATCTTGCTGGTCAGCTCCAGCGTGACCATCACCATCGCCCATCATGCCCTGCGTCGCGGCCACCGTGGCCCGCTGAAATTCTGGATGGCGCTGACCATCGTCCTGGGCGCCAGCTTCATCGCGTTGCAGGCCTACGAGTACCACGAGGCCTATACCAAGCTGGGGCTGACGCTGGGGTCGGGTATCTATGGCGCGACGTTCTTCATGCTCACCGGCTTCCACGGCGCCCACGTGACCTTGGGCACGATCATCCTGATCGTGATGTTCGTGCGCATCCTGCGCGGGCATTTCAACCCGGAGAAACACTTTGGTTTCGAGGCGGCCAGTTGGTACTGGCACTTCGTCGATGTGGTGTGGGTGGGGTTGTTCATCTTTGTCTATGTGCTGTGAATAGAGAACGCTGTGGGAGCGGGCGCGCCCGCGAATGCGTCGGTACATTCAACATCGCATTCGCGGGCATGCCCGCTCCCACAGGGTCAGGTGAAAACTTCAGAAAGGGGCATGAGATACGAGCTGACCGCTGATGAAGCCCCAGGCGACAAGGCCGATGGTCAGCGCCGCCAGGGTCACTCGCACGGTCAGCGCTTTCAATAAACGGGTCGAGTTTTCATCGTCCTTGACCAGAAACACCAGGCCGCTGAACAGGCTGGCAATCGTGGCCAACAGCATCAGGACAATCGCGGCCTTGAGCATGGCGATACTCCGGGGGGATGCGGTGATGTGGATAAGTATAGCGATCGGCCCGACGAGGCTCCGATGAGGCCGTTTCGTCCGGGCTGGGTACCAACCCTGGTGGTGCTTGCGCTGCTGCCGGGGCTGATCGCGCTTGGCTGCTGGCAACTCGGTCGTGCCGAGGAAAAGCGCGTGCTGCTGGCGGCCTATGCCGAGCGGCGGGTCGAAGCGCCAGTGGCCACGGCCCAGCTGACAGCGAACCAGGACAATGCCTTCCGCCGCGTGCATCTCTATGGCCGCTTCGACGCCGAGCACAGCCTGCTGCTGGACAACCGCATGCGTGATGGCCAGGCCGGTGTCGAGCTGCTGCAACCCTTCCATGATCAGGCCAGCGGCGTGTGGCTGTTGGTCAACCGCGGCTGGCTGCCCTGGCCGGACCGCCGCGTGCCGGTGCATTTCGATACCCCTGCCCAGGCGTTGGCGCTGGACGCTTCGGTGTATGTCGCGCCTGGCAGCACGTTCCAGCTGCATCCCGACCCTGCAGGCGGCCAGTGGCCGCACCTGCTGACTGCCGTGGATGCCGCGCAGCTATGGCAACAGCTCGATCGCGAAGGCTTCGCCCATGAGCTGCGCCTGGAACCCGGCCCGGCGACCTATCGCCTGGACTGGCCGGTCGTTGCCATGGGCCCGGAAAAACACCTGGGTTACGCCGTGCAGTGGTTTGCCCTGGCAACCACTTTGGTACTGCTCTACCTCTACTTCGGCTGGCACCACAACAAGGAGAAACGCCATGGCCACCGCCACTCCACTGGAAGTGCCTGAACGTAGCAAACCCAGAGCCCGCGGGCGTTTGCAGCTGCTGCTGATTCTGCTGGTGGTGCTCGGGCCGATGGTTCTGGCCACCAGCATGTACAAGCTCAAGTTCTGGGTGCCGGACGGCCGCAGCTACCACGGCGTGATGATCGGCAACGGTGAGAGCCTTTCCGATCTCGGCGTGGCGGGCCAGGACGAGCGCTGGCAGCTGCTGGTGAGCACACCCACAGCCTGTGCCGAGGATTGCCAGCGGCTGGTGTACCTGGCCCGGCAGATCCAGGTCGGCCTGGGCCGTGATGCCAGCCGTGCCAGCCATGCCCTGGCGGCCGCCCAGCCGGCAAGTGCCGATTACCAGGCGTTGCTCGGCCGCGAATACCCACAGTTGCAGCGTTACCCGCTGGATGCGCAACGCTACCTGCAAAAGGTCGGCGAGGCCGGCCCGCAGCTGTGGATCGTCGACCCACACGGCAACCTGGTGCTGCGCTACGACGCCAAGGTCAACGGCAAGCATGTGCTGGACGACCTGCGCCACCTGCTCAAGCTGTCCAACATTGGCTAGGAGCCTGCCATGGCCAGACCCGGATTCCGCCTTGCTGTGTTCGCCACCTTGCTGGCACTGCTGGTCGTCCTGCTCGGTGCCTATACCCGCCTGACCCACGCCGGCCTCGGCTGCCCGGACTGGCCGGGTTGCTACGGCTTCATCAGCGTGCCCAAGAGCGAAGCGCAGCTGGCTCATGCCGAGCTGCATTTCCCCGAACACCCGGTGGAAGCCGCCAAGGGCTGGGCCGAGATGGTCCACCGCTACTTCGCCGGCACCCTGGCGATGGTGATCGCCCTGCTCGCCTTGCAGGCGCTGCGCCGGCATGCCCGCGATGGCCAGCCTTACCGCCTGCCCTTGCTGCTGCTGGGCGTGGTGCTGGCCCAGGCAGCCTTCGGCATGTGGACGGTCACCCTCAAGCTGTGGCCGCAGGTGGTCACCGCGCATCTACTCGGCGGCTTCACTACCCTGAGTTTGTTGTTCCTGTTGTCCCTGCGCCTGTCCCGGGCCTTTGCGCCCTTGCCAAAGCTGCCATTGAGCCTGCGCCGGATCGCCGCGCTGGCCTTGCTGGTGGTGATCGGCCAGATCGCCCTGGGCGGCTGGGTCAGTGCCAACTACGCGGCCGTCGCCTGCATCGACCTGCCCACCTGCCACGGCCAGTGGTGGCCGGCGGCGGACTTCAGCAACGGGTTCCACCTGACCCAGCACGTCGGGCCCAATTACCTGGGCGGGCAGTTGGACAGTGATGCGCGCACGGCCATCCACATCAGCCACCGCCTGGGCGCATTGCTGGTGACCTGCGTGCTGCTGATGCTCAGCTGGAAGCTGCACCGCTGCGGCCTCCCTGGCCTGGCGCGGCTGGTGCTGCTGGCGCTGGTGGTGCAAGTCGGCCTGGGCATCAGCAATGTGCTGCTGCACCTGCCGCTGGCCGTGGCCGTGGCGCACAACGCTGGTGGGGCACTGTTGCTGCTGAGCATGGTGCTGGTGAACTACCGCATCCGCGTGGTCGACAAGGTTCGCGTGGGTGTCGGCCATGGCTGGCGCCTGCGGCCCGTGGCTGGCGTGGGCATCTCCCACCACATGAGGAATGATTCGTGGCGACGCTTCTGAGCGCACAGAGGGCCAGTTGGCGTGATTACCTGGAACTGACCAAGCCCAAGGTGGTGGTGCTGATGCTGATCACCTCGCTGGCGGGCATGTTCCTTGCCACCCGTGCGGGTGTCAGCTGGAGCGTGCTGCTGTTCGGCAACCTGGGCATCGGCTTTTGTGCAGGCGGCGCGGCGGTGGTCAACCATGTGGTGGACCGACGCATCGACGCGCTGATGGCGCGTACCCACAAGCGGCCGCTGGCCCAAGGCCGGGTCGAGCCGCTGCCGGCGCTGCTGTTCGCCCTGGCGCTGGCGCTACTGGGCATGGCCCTGCTGCTGGTGTTCACCAACGCCCTCACTGCCTGGCTGACACTGGCTTCCCTGCTCGGCTATGCGGTGCTCTACACCGGCTTTCTCAAGCGCGCCACGCCGCAGAACATCGTCATCGGTGGCTTGGCTGGCGCCGCCCCGCCGTTGCTGGGCTGGGTGGCGGTCAGCGGCCATGTCAGCGCCGAGCCCCTGTTGCTGGTGCTGATCATCTTCGCCTGGACCCCACCACACTTCTGGGCCTTGGCCATCCACCGCAAGGAGGAATACGCCAAGGCCGATATCCCGATGCTGCCGGTGACCCACGGCGAGCGCTACACCAAGCTGCATATCCTGCTGTACACCCTGGTATTGCTGGCGGTAAGCCTGCTGCCGTACGCCATCCACATGAGCGGCCCGCTGTACCTGGCCTGCGCCCTGGTGCTGGGCCTGCGCTTCCTGCAATGGGCCTGGGTGTTGTACCGTGGCAGCCGGCCGCACGCAGCGATCGGCACCTTCAAGTACTCTATCGGCTACCTGTTCGCGCTGTTCATCGCGTTGCTCCTCGACCACTACCTGTTGCTGAACCTATGACCCGAACCCAGAAAACCGTCTTCATCCTCGTTGCCCTGGTCGCGTTGATCCTGGGCCTGACCGTCAACAAGGTGCTCAATGGCCGCGACCAGCCCAACCCCACCGAGCTGATCGATGCCGGCATCATCCTGCTGCCGCAGAGCCGTACCGTGGCCGATGTGACCATGACCAACCAGGACGGCCAGCCGGTGCAACTGGATGACCTGAAGGGCAAATGGTCGCTGCTGTTCTTCGGCTACACCTACTGCCCGGACATCTGTCCGACCACCCTGGCCCAGCTGCGCCAGGTGAAGAGCGAGCTGCCCAAGGAGGCCGTCGACCGGCTGCAGGTGGTGCTGGTGAGCGTTGACCCGAACCGCGACACGCCGAACCAGCTGAAGCAGTACCTGGGTTATTTCGACAAGGATTTCGTCGGGGTGGCGGGGTCGATCGAGGATACCCAGAAGCTGGCCAATGCCTTGAGCATTCCGTTCATTCCGGCCGATACCAGCAAGCCGGGGTATACCGTGGATCACAGCGGCAACCTGGCGGTTGTGGGGCCGGATGGGCGTCAGCGCGGGTTCATTCGGGCGCCGTTCAACAACCAGAAGCTGGTGGCGCAGTTGCCCGGGCTTGTGAAGCGGGATTGAGTTAGCCCCAAAAGCTTCGCGGGTAAACCCGCTCCCACAGGTACAGCGTAGGCCGTGAGCCTTGCGCTATCCCTGTGGGAGCGGGTTTACCCGCGAAGAGTCCAGCGCGATGTGACGGCTTAGAACGCCGGAACCACAGCGCCTTTGTACTTCTCGTTGATGAACTGCTTCACTTCAGGCGAGTGCAGCGCAGCAGCCAGCTTTTTCATGGCGTCCGAGTCCTTGTTGTCCGGGCGGGCAACCAGGATGTTCACGTAAGGCGAGTCGCTGCCTTCGATGACCAGAGCGTCTTTCTCCGGGTTCAGCTTGGCTTCCAGCGCGTAGTTGGTGTTGATCAGGGCAGCATCGACCTGGGTCAGCACGCGCGGGATGGTGGCTGCTTCCAGCTCACGGAACTTCAGGCTTTTCGGGTTCTCGGCAACATCCTTCACGGTGGACAGGATGTTCTTGTTGTCCTTCAGCTTGATCACGCCGGCCTTGTCCAGCAGCAGCAGCGCGCGGCCGCCGTTGGTGGCGTCGTTGGGGATGACCACGGTGGCGCCGGAGGACAGCTCGTCCAGCTTCTTGATCTTGGTCGAGTACACGCCCAGCGGCTCGATGTGCACGCCGGCAACGCTCACCAGGTTGGTGCCCTTGGCCTTGTTGAACTCATCCAGGTACGGCTGGTGCTGGAAGAAGTTGGCGTCCAGGCGCTTTTCGGCCACCTGCACGTTCGGCTGGATGTAGTCGGTGAATTCCTTGACCTTCAGCTCCACGCCCTCTTTCGCCAGTGCAGGTTTGACGAAGTTGAGGATCTCGGCGTGCGGTACCGGGGTAGCAGCAACGGTCAGGGACTCGGCGTGGGCCGAGAAGGCCGCGACAGCGGCGACAACAGCAAGCAGCTTCTTCATTGATCACTCCTTGTGAGGGCCGCGACGGCCCCCGAACGGGTCGGCCGGGCCGACCCCATTGGGGTTACTTACGGGAAAAATGCACGACCAGTTTGTCGCCCACGCTCTGCAGGACTTGAACCAGTACCAGCAACAGCACCACGGTGACGACCATCACGTCGGTCTGGAAGCGCTGGTAGCCGAAGCGGATGGCCAGGTCGCCCAGGCCGCCGGCACCGACCACACCGGCCATGGCGGTGTACGACACCAGGGTGATGGCGGTGACGGTAATGGCCGCGAAGATGCCCGGGCGGGCCTCCGGCAGCAGTGCGCTGGTGATGATCTGGCGGGTGGTGGCGCCCATCGACTGGGTGGCTTCGATGATGCCGCGGTCCACTTCACGCAGGGCGGTTTCCACCAGGCGCGCGAAGAACGGCGTGGCACCTACCACCAGCGGCGGAATGGCGCCGGCGACGCCCAGCGAAGTGCCGGTGATCAGCACGGTGATCGGGATCATCACGATCAGCAGGATGATGAACGGCAGCGAGCGCAGGATGTTGACGATCAGCGACAGCAGCGCATACACACCCTTCTGCTCGAACATCTGTTTCGGCCCGCACAGGAACAGCAGCACGCCCAGTGGCAGGCCGAGCAGCACGGTGAAGAACAGCGAGCCGAACAGCATGATCATGGTGTCGACGCTGGCCAGCCAGATTTCGGCCCAGTCGACGTTGGCAAAGAAATTCAGGGCGTCCATCAACGCAGTACCTCCATATGTACGTCAGCTGCCTTGAAGCGGGCGAACGCCGCTTCCATGTCACCGCCGATCAGGGCGAGGGTGAGCTGGCCATAGGGGACATCCTTGATGCGGTCGATACGCCCGGCGAGGATGCTGTAGTCCACGCCGGTTTCGCGGGCCACGGTGCCCAGCAGCGGCGCGTAGGTGGCATCGCCCTGGAAGGTCAGGCGCACGATACGGCCCGGCACATGGGCGAAGTCGTCCCGCTGCTCGCCTTCGTCGACCTGCTCGTCTTCCTGGACGAAGCGCTTGGTGGTGGGGTGCTGCGGGTGCAGGAACACCTCGGCCACCGAGCCCTGCTCGACGATCTGGCCGGCGTCCATCACTGCCACGCGGTCGCAGACCCGGCGGATCACGTCCATTTCGTGAGTGATCAGCACGATGGTCAGCTTCAACTCACGGTTGATTTCGGCCAGCAATTGCAGGACCGAGGCGGTGGTTTGCGGGTCGAGGGCGCTGGTGGCCTCGTCGCACAGCAGGATCTTCGGGTTGGTGGACAGGGCGCGGGCGATGCCGACGCGCTGCTTCTGGCCACCGGACAGCTGCGCCGGGTACTTTCTGGCGTGGTCGGAAAGGCCGACGCGGGCCAGCAGCTCGGTCACGCGCTTGTCGATTTCGCTGCGCGACAGCTCGCCGGCCAGGGTCAGTGGCAGGGCGACGTTGTCGGCGACGGTCTTGGAGGCCAGCAGGTTGAAGTGCTGGAAAATCATCCCGACCTGCTGGCGGAAACCGCGCAGCTGGCTGGCGTTGAACGCGGTAACGTCTTCGCCGTCGACGATGATCTTGCCGCCGGAAGGCTCTTCCAGGCGGTTGATCAGGCGCAGCATGGTGCTCTTGCCGGCGCCGGAATGGCCGATCAGGCCGAACACCTGGCCATCTTCGATGGTCAGGCTGGTCGGATTCAGTGCGGGGATTTCCCTACCGGCGACGCGGTAGGTCTTGTGTACCTGTTGGAACTCGATCACGTAGCGAACCTTGTGGGGCGCATGGAATTTGGGTCAGCGGTTGGCTGGGGTCGCGCATTTTAGCCTTTTCCCATAGCTGTTCTTAGCATTTATTTCGTAATGCACCAATCCTTCGGGCATATCGCGACAACCGGTAATCCTGATTGAACGCTCGGCAAAGCCTCCCGGTCACTACTTGCACAAGCCCGAAACGGGTACGCCTGAAGACTGACGAGGAGAGCCGACCATGCCCAGCAAGAACACGGACGCGCCGAAGCACAGCGAAGCCGCTGGCACCCAGACCCCGGACCGGGCCAACACCAACGCCAAGTTACAGAGCCTGGAGGCTGACCGTAGCGATGCGACGGGTCATGCGCTGCGCACCAACCAGGGGGTGCGCATCGCTGACAACCAGAACACGCTGAAGGCCGGAGATCGAGGCCCCTCGCTTCTCGAAGATTTCATCATGCGCGAGAAGATCACGCACTTTGACCACGAACGCATCCCTGAGCGCATCGTGCATGCGCGAGGGACGGGGGCGCATGGCTATTTCCAGAGCTATGGCAACCACGCCGAACTGACCAAGGCGGGCTTCCTGCAGGACCCGGAGAAAATCACACCCGTGTTCGTGCGATTTTCCACGGTACAGGGCCCGCGTGGCTCAGCCGACACCGTGCGTGACGTAAGGGGCTTTGCGGTCAAGTTCTACACCGATGAAGGCAACTTCGACCTGGTGGGCAACAACATGCCGGTGTTTTTCATCCAGGATGCGATCAAATTCCCGGATTTCGTCCACGCCGTAAAGCCAGAGCCGCACAACGAGATCCCGACCGGCGCTTCGGCTCATGACACCTTTTGGGATTTCGTCTCGCTGGTACCGGAGTCGGCCCATATGGTCATGTGGGCGATGTCGGACCGTGCTATCCCGCGCAGCTTGCGGATGATGGAAGGTTTCGGGGTGCATACCTTCCGCCTGATCAACGCCCAGGGCGTAGCCAGTTTCGTCAAATTCCATTGGAAGCCGCGCCAGGGTGTGCACTCCTTGCTATGGGACGAAGCGCAGAAGCTGGCAGGCAAGGACGCTGATTTCCAGCGTCGCGACTTGTGGGAGGCTATCGAGACGGGCGATTACCCTGAATGGGAATTGGGTGTGCAGATTGTGCCGGAAGCTGACGAGCACAAATTTGATTTCGACCTGCTGGACCCGACCAAGATAATCCCGGAAGAACTGGTGCCGGTTACACCTTTGGGCAAGATGATCCTGAATCGCAACCCGGACAACTTCTTTGCTGAAGTGGAACAGGTGGCGTTCTGCCCGGGTCATATCGTGCCTGGTATCGACTTTACCAACGACCCCTTGCTGCAGGGGCGGCTGTTCTCCTACACCGACACGCAGCTTAGCCGCCTGGGCGGGCCCAACTTCCACCAGATCCCCGTCAACCGCCCCGTCGCTCCTAACCACAACAACCAGCGTGACGCCTTGCATCAGCATGTGGTTCACAAAGGTCGCGCATCCTACGAGCCCAATTCCATCGACGGTGGCTGGCCGAAGGAAACGCCACCAGCCGCGCAGGATGGCGGCTTCGAGAGCTACCAGGAGCGTATCGATGCACACAAGATCCGCCAACGCAGCGATTCGTTCGGCGACCATTTTTCGCAGGCGCGGTTGTTCTTCCAGAGCATGAGCCCGACCGAGCAGCAGCACATCATCAAGGCTTACAGCTTTGAACTGGGCAAGGTGGAGCGGGAGACGATCCGTGCTCGGGAAGTGAATGAGATTCTCGCCAACATCGACCTGAAGCTGGCGGCTGCGGTTGCTGCCAACCTCGGTTTGCCTGCTCCGAGCGCGGGCACTGTTCAAGTGAAGGGAAGCCAGCTTGCGCAGTCGCCTGCCCTGAGCCAGATGAACCACCCGGGTTCGGTTGGCATCAAGGGGCGCAAGATTGCCGTGCTGGTGGCAGATGGCGTAGACGCTGCCAGCGTGGACAAGTTGGTCAAGGCCCTGGAAGCACACAGTGCCCGGCCATTGCTTCTGGGGCCGACCTCAGCACCGGTGAAGGCTGCGGACGGCAAGCAAGTGCCGGTGGATGCTTCCATGGAGGGGATGCCATCGATCATGTTCGACGGAATTGTCGTGCCGGGTGGCAAGGCTTCGACCGATGCGCTGGCGACCAGCGGGTTGGCCAAGCATTTCCTGCTGGAGGGCTACAAGCACCTGAAGGCGATGGTGTTGACCAAAGAGCTTTTGGGCAGCTTGGGGCTGAAAGAAGACAAGGGGTTGCTGCTGGGGGATGAGCAGAAGACCGTGGATGCCTTCGTCAAAGCGGTAGAAGGGCATCGGGTGTGGGAGCGGGAGGCGGCTGCGGAGGCTGTGCCGGCCTAAGGGGCTGCTTTGCAGCCCATCGCCGGCAAGCCAGCTCCCACAGGTACTGCACCAGGCTTGAAATTGGTGCGGTCGAGGTGGGAGCTGGCTTGCCGGCGATAGGGCCCGGAAGGCTTATTGCTGATGCGGAACCAGAACTACCTGCGCCGGCAGCGACCGCTGAATCTCGTGCTTCTGCTTCAGCACGAAGCCGCTGTCGATCTTGCGCACGCGCTTCTCCAGCAAGGTCTTCAGCCAAGGCGCATCCTCGGTGCGCGGCACCTGGAACACCACGTCGCACTGGTAGCTCACCACATCGGCGGCAATGTCATCCAGCTGGCGACGCATGGCGCGGCTGTCGGTGGTCTTCAAGGCCACGACGGTGCTCGGTGCAGCCGGGTCGATGATGCGCGCCTTGGGCTTGGCCTCGGCCGCTTTCAACGCCGCTTCAGCCTTCTCCAGCTCGGCTTTGCGCGCCTGGGTCACTGTATCGCCGCCAGTCACTGCCGGGGCCTGCGGCATGAGCGCGCGGGCACGGGCCAGGGCGGTGGCGGCAGCGTTCACATCACCCTTCTGCAGGAAGATCTGGCTGCGTTGCAGGTAGGCTTCGGCAAGCTGGCGCTGGTATTGCTCCAGGCGCGCGTCGTCCGGCGCCTGGGCCTGCAGGGCTGCCAGCTGGTCTTCGGCGGTGGCCAGCTCGTTGCTGGCGATGTTCTGTTGCAACTGCTGCCAGGCATCGGCTTGGGCAGGTGCGGTGGCCTGTTCGACCGGCGCGCTGGAACACGCAGCCAGGAACAGGGAAAACGCGGCAACAAGCAGATAACGGGAGGCGAACGGCTTCATTCCTGCGACTCTCTATTTGCGCAAAAAGCGAGCAAGTCTACACCCAGGTGCGCACGCTCGAAAACAAGTCTTACAGACCCTTTACGTGCGAAAAGGTTGCAGGGCGCGCCTTCACGCGCCCTGTTTTTCAGCGTTTTGGCAGGGCCAGGCTCAGCAAGAATAGCACCGCCGCGCAGACCACGATCGATGGGCCGGCGGGGGTGTCCTTGAACCAGGACATGGCCAGGCCGCCGCATACCGCGGTCACGCCGAGCAGGCTGGCGCCCAGGGCCATCTGCTCGGGAGAGCGGGCGTGACGTTGCGCCGCAGCAGCAGGAATGATCAGCAGCGAGGTGATCAGCAGCACGCCGACGATCTTCATGGCCACGGCAATCACCACCGCGATCAGCAGCATCAGCGCCATGCGCAGCCCGGCCACCGGCAGGCCTTCGACCATGGCCAGCTCTTCGTGCACGGTGACTGCCAGCAACGGCCGCCACAGCGCAGCGAGCAGCAGCAACACCAGCGCGCTGCCACCGAGGATCCAGGCCAGGTCGGTGGTGCTGATGGCCAGCAGGTCGCCGAACAGGTAGGCCATCAGGTCGATGCGTACGTCATGCATGAAGCTCAGCACTACCAGGCCCAGCGACAAGGTGCTGGGGGCGAGGATGCCGAGCAGGGTATCGGAGGCTAGCGGTTGGCGTTGCTGCAAGGTCACCAGCAAGATCGCCAGCAACAGGCAGCCCACGGTTACCGCCAGCGCCGGGCTGACGTCCAGGGCAAAGCCCAGGGCTACGCCGAGCAGGGCGGCGTGGGACAGGGTGTCGCCAAAATAGGCCATGCGCCGCCACACCACGAAGGAGCCCAGTGGGCCGGCCACCAGCGCCAGGGACAAACCGGCAAGCAGGGCGTAGAGAAGAAAATCAGCCATGCTTGCAGTGCGCTCCGTGAACATGGGTGCCAGGGGCGACCACCGAGCCGTGCAGGTCGTGGCTGTGGTCGTGATGGTGGTGGTAGATAGCCAGGCTGGGTGCGGCGGTCTGGCCGAACAGCTCGACGAATGCCGGGTCGCCGCTTACCTGCTCGGGGTGGCCCGAGCAGCACACGTGGCGGTTCAGGCACACCACCTGGTCGGTGGCGCTCATCACCAGGTGCAGGTCGTGGGAAACCATCAGCACGCCGCAGCCGTGGCGGTCGCGCAGGCGGGTAATGAGGTTGTACAGCTCGGTCTGGCCGACCACGTCTACGCCCTGCACCGGCTCGTCGAGCACCAGTAGCTGGGGTTCGCGCAGCAGGGCGCGGGCCAGCAGCACGCGCTGCATCTCGCCGCCGGAAATGGTCTGTATCGGGCTGTCGATGACCTGCTCGGCACCCACTTCCTGCAACGCCGACAAGGCTGCCGCGCGGTCTACACCGGGCACCAGGCGCAGGAAGCGCAACACCGACAGCGGCAGCGTGCCATCGACCTGGATCTTTTGCGGCATGTAGCCAATGCGCAGTTTCGGCTTGCGCCATACCTTGCCGCGGTGCGGCTTGAGCAGGCCGAGCACGGCGCGCACCAGGGTGGTCTTGCCCGCGCCGTTCGGGCCGATCAGGGTGACGATCTGGCCAGGTGCGACCGACAGGTCGATGCTGTCGAGCACCGCCTCGCCACCGAAGGTGACGCCGACCTGCTCCAGGCGGATCAGTGCATCGCTCATGCCGCGCTCCGGCAATTGCTGCACAGGCCGACCACTTCCACCGTCTGGGTCTCGACCGTGAAGCCCACGCCCTTGGCGCTGCTGATGATGGCGTCGCTGATACTGTCCTGTTCCAGTTCGATGGCCACATGGCAGGCCCGGCAGATCAGGAACTGCCCCTGGTGCAGGTGTTCCGGGTGGCTGCAGCCGATGAAGGCGTTGAGCGAGGCGATGCGGTGCACCAGGCCGTTTTCCAGCAGGAAGTCCAGCGCACGGTACACCGTGGGGGGCGCGGCGCGGCGGCCGTCCTGCTCACTGAGCACGGCGAGGATATCGTAGGCGCCCAGCGGCTTGTGGCTTTGCCACACCAGTTCCAGCACTCGACGGCGCAGCGCGGTCAGGCGCAGGCCCTGGCGGGTGCACAAGGCGTCGGCTTCAGCCAGTGCGCTGTGTACGCAATGGGAATGATCGTGAGGACGGTTGGCCAGCGGCGTGATGGACATGGGCAGCGACGGTTCTGGATGGAGACGTTATTATGTTACCTGTTTCTGACGACTCGAGTATTCACCGTGTCCCGATTCCTAGTCCTTTTTGTCGCTTTCATCGCATTTTCCGCCCAGGCCGACGTGCGCGTGCTGACCAGTATCAAACCCCTGCAGCAGATTGCCGCCGCCGTGCAGGACGGTGTTGGCAACCCCGAGGTATTGCTGCCGCCGGGGGCTTCGCCGCACCACTACGCGCTGCGCCCGTCCGACGTACGGCGGGTGGGCGATGCCGACCTGCTGTACTGGATCGGCCCGGACATGGAGGGCTTCCTGCCGCGGGTACTGGGCAATCGCAGCAAGGCCACGGTGGCCGTGCAGGCGCTACCGGGCATGAAGCTGCGGCATTTTGGCGAGGACAGCCATTCCCACGAGGAAGAAGACCACGACGACCATGATCATGACCACCGCCCGGGCAGCCTGGACGCGCACCTGTGGCTATCGTCGGTCAACGCGCGGGTGATTGCAGCGAAAATGGCGGCTGACCTGGCGCAGATCGATCCGGCCAATGCGGCGCGCTACCAGAGCAACCTCAAGGCCTTCGACGAACGCCTGGACGCACTGGATGGACGGATCAAGGCGCGGGTGGCCGGGATTGCCGGCAAGCCTTACTTCGTGTTCCACGAAGCATTCGACTATTTCGAGGCCGAGTATGGCCTGAAGCACACCGGGGTGTTCAGCGTGGCGTCCGAGGTGCAGCCGGGTGCGCAGCACGTGGCAGCCATGCGCAAGCGCCTGCAGGAAGTGGGCAAGACCTGTGTGTTCAGCGAACCGCCGCTGCGGCCGCGGCTGGCCGAGACCTTGACCGCCGGGCTGCCGGTGCGCCTGGCCGAGCTGGATGCCCTGGGCGGTACCGACCCGGTGGATGGCAAGGGCTATGAGCGCTTGCTGGAGAAGCTGGGTGGCGACCTGGTTGGGTGCCTGGAGCAGTTGTAAGCCTGTACCGGCCTCTTCGCGGGTAAACCCGCTCCCACAGGGATAGCGCCAGCCTCACGCCTGTGTGGGAGCGGGTTTACCCGCGAAGAAGCAGACACGCTCTAGAGGGCGAAGGGCAGGTGCAAAGCCACCTGCTGACGCTGCGCCAAACGCACTTCGAACTCGCTCGGGTCGTGGATCATCACATCCATCCCGGCAAACGATTCCGCTGCAATCAGGCGCGACAGCCAGAAGCGTACGCAGCCTACCCGCAACATCTCCGGCCACAGCTCGGCTTCGGCGGCGGTGAACGGCCGCAGCGCCGCATAGGCCGCCAGCAATGCCTGGGCGCGTGGCACATCGATCGCGCCGTGTTCATCCAGGCACCAGTCGTTCACGGTGATGGCGATGTCATACAGCATCGGCCCGGAACAGGCGTTGTAGAAGTCGATCACACCGGTCAGGTGGGTGCCTTCGAACATCACGTTGTCGCGGAACAGGTCGGCGTGCAGGTTGGCCCGTGGCAGGGCCAGGATCTGTGCCTTGTGCGCGCTGATTTCATCCAGCGCCGGCTGCAGCAGCGCGGCTTGCTCGGCGGTAAGGCGCGGCAGCAGCTCGGCACCCGAGGCCAGCATCCAGTCCAGGCCGCGGTCGGTGCGGCGCTCGATGATGTGTTCGCGGGTAGCCAGGTGAATGTGCGCCAGCAGCTCGCCGACCTGGGCGCAGTGCTGGGCGTTCGGTGCCTTGATGTGCTTGCCCGACAGCCGTGGCTGCAGCAGCGCCGGCTTGCCGCACAGCTCGCGCAGGCCATTGCCGTCGCGGTCACGTATGGCATAGGGCACCGGCATGTCGGCTGCGTGCAAAGTGTCCAGCAGCTCGATGAAGAACGGCATGTCCTCGCTGGGCCCGCGCTCGATCAGCGTCAGGACGAACTCCCCCTGTTCGAGGCTGACGAAGAAATTGCTGTTCTCTGTGCCGGCGGCGATGCCCTGGAAATCGAGCAGACGACCCAGCGCGTACGGCGCCAGAAAAGTTTCCAGCTCAGGCCGGGTCACGGGGGTGAAGACTGACATGATGAAAATTTGCCCATACGGGCACTTCCGCCGGGAAGTGCCGGGTTGATGTGAACGGTGCGCGTCAGATTACCACTCGAAGATCTTCCAGGACGGAATCAGCATGTCCGGCTGGTCGGATCGAATGAAATTGCCATCAGAGCCATCGGCGCGTACCAGGAAATAAGGCTTGCCGTTTTTCGGCGTGATCTTGATCGCATACAGGAACCCGTTCTGCCGGTACTCCTGGATGGTTTTGTCGCCTTCCGTGCGAATGGTCACCTCGGGATCGGCCGAGGGGGCGTCGTCCGCCGCCAGGGTGACGACAGGCATGGTGGCCAACAGACCGAGCAGTAACAGGCGATTGAGTGTACGCATGATAACCTTGTCCCTTTGTCGTCAATGATTCTGGCTATTCTAGCGCCGGACCCGTCGAAAAGGTTGATTCTGCTCATGAGCCAAGCGCCCCTCGTCCTGGTGGACGGTTCCTCCTACCTGTACCGCGCCTTCCACGCGCTGCCGCCGTTGACTACCTCCAAAGGCATGCCGACCGGCGCGGTGAAGGGGGTGCTGAACATGCTCAAGAGCCTGCGCAAGCAATACCCCGACAGCCTGTTCGCGGTAGTGTTCGACGCCAAGGGTGGCACCTTCCGCGATGCCATGTTCGCCGAATACAAGGCCAACCGCCCGAGCATGCCGGACGACCTGCGGGTGCAGATCGAGCCGCTGCACGCCAGCGTCAAGGCGCTGGGCTACCCACTGCTGTGTGTCGAGGGGGTCGAGGCCGACGACGTGATCGGCACCCTGGCGCGCAGCAGCGCCGCGCTGGGCCGCCCGGTGATCATCTCGACCGGTGACAAGGACATGGCGCAGCTGGTGGACGGGCACATTACCTTGGTCAACACCATGACCGGAAGCGTGCTGGACGTGGCTGGCGTGCACGAGAAATTTGGCGTCGGCCCGGAACATATCATCGACTTCCTGGCGCTGATGGGCGACAAGGTCGACAACATTCCCGGTGTGCCGGGCGTGGGCGAAAAAACTGCGGTGGGCCTGCTGACCGGTATCGGCGGCGGCCTCAGCGACCTGTACGCCAACCTGGACAAGGTCCCGACGCTGGCCATTCGCGGCGCCAAGACCCTGCCGGCCAAGCTGGAAGAGCACCGCGACGCGGCGTTCCTGTCTTATGAGCTGGCCACCATCAAGGTCGACGTGCCCCTGGATATCGAAGTAGATGCCCTGGTGTGCGGCGAGCCTGATCGCGACGCGTTGCTGGCGCTGTACACCGAGATGGAATTCAAGAGCTGGGTCGCCGAGGTGCAGCGTGACGCTGCCAAGGCCGGTGACGACATTGCGCCGATCGCGGAGCCGGTGGCCAAGACCGAGCCCAGGTACGAAACCATTCTCGACCAGGAACGTTTCGACTTCTGGCTGGAGAAGCTGCGTCAGGCGCCACTGTTCGCCTTCGACACCGAGACCACTGGCCTGGACGCACAGCAGGCGCAGCTTGTCGGCCTGTCGTTCGCCGTCGAGCCGCATGAAGCGGCCTATGTGCCGCTGGCCCACGACTATGAAGGCGCGCCGGCCCAGCTGGACCGCGCCGCCGTGCTGCTGGCGCTGAAGCCGCTGCTGGAAGACCCGGCCAAGGCCAAGGTCGGGCAGAACGCCAAGTACGACATCAACATCCTCGCCAATGGCTCGCCCGCCATCGAAATGCGCGGCGTTGCCTACGACACCATGCTCGAGTCGTACGTGCTGAACTCCACCGCCACCCGTCACGACATGGACAGCCTGGCGCTGAAGTACCTCGACCACACCACCATCGCCTTCGAGGACATCGCCGGCAAGGGCGCCAAGCAGCTGACCTTCAACCAGATCCACCTGGACAAGGCCGGCCCCTACGCTGCCGAAGACGCCGACATCACCCTGCGCCTGCACCAGGCGCTGCAGGCGCGCCTGGCGCAGACGCCGAGCGTGCAGCCGGTGCTGATGGACATCGAGATGCCGCTGGTGCCGGTGCTGGCCAAGATCGAGCGCCAGGGGGCGCTGGTCGATGCCGCGCTGCTGCAGGTGCAGAGCGGTGAGCTGGGGGTGAAGATGGCCGAGCTGGAGCAGCGCGCCTATGAGCTGGCCGGTGAGGAGTTCAACCTCGGCTCGCCCAAGCAGCTGGGCGCGATCCTCTACGACAAGCTGGGCATGCCGGTGCTGAGCAAGACCACCAAGGGCCAGCCATCCACGGCAGAAGCGGTGCTCGACGAACTGGCCGAGCAAGGCTACCCGCTGCCGGAGGTACTGATGCAGTACCGCAGCCTGAGCAAGCTCAAGAGCACCTACACCGACAAGCTGCCGGGGCAGATCAACCCGCGCACCGGGCGTATCCACACCTCCTACCAGCAGGCGGTAGCGGCCACCGGCCGGCTGTCGTCCAGCGACCCGAACCTGCAGAACATCCCGATCCGCACTGCCGAAGGCCGGCGCATCCGTCAGGCCTTCGTCGCCAGCCCGGGCTACAAGCTGCTGGCGGCGGACTACTCGCAGATCGAGTTGCGCATCATGGCCCACCTAGCCAAGGACGAAGGCTTGCTGCATGCCTTCCGCAACGACCTGGACGTGCACCGCGCCACGGCGGCGGAAGTATTCGGCGTAGCCCTGGAAGACGTCACCACCGACCAGCGCCGCAGTGCCAAGGCTATCAACTTCGGCCTGATCTACGGCATGAGCGCCTTTGGCCTGGCCAAGCAGATCGGCGTCGACCGCAAGCAGTCGCAGGATTACATCGACCGCTACTTCGCCCGCTACCCGGGCGTGCTGGCCTACATGGAGCGCACCCGCGCCCAGGCGGCGGAGCAAGGCTTTGTCGAAACCCTGTTCGGCCGCCGCCTGTACCTGCCGGATATCAATGCCAAGAACCCGGCCCTGCGCAAAGGCGCCGAGCGCACGGCGATCAACGCCCCGATGCAGGGCACTGCGGCCGATATCATCAAGCGGGCCATGGTCAATGTGGATAACTGGCTGAGCGAGAGCGGGCTGGACGCCCGGGTGATCCTGCAGGTACACGACGAACTGGTGCTGGAAGTGCGCGAGGACCTGGTGGAGCAGGTGAAAGATGAAATTCGCCAGCACATGAGCAAGGCCGCGCAGCTGGATGTACCGCTGCTGGTCGAGGCAGGAATTGGTGCGAATTGGGACGAAGCTCACTGATCGGGCGGGGAAAGCTGTGTAGGATCCGTGATGTAGGGATGCGGATCCTGGCACCGCTCAGTGCCAGTGGTGCTGAGGCTTCATGAAACTATCGCAAATAGTTTTCAGGGCTTTGGAACTAAACCGGTGAAGCGGAACTCAGAGTAACTGAATGGCTGGTGAAGCCTTTCGATGCTCCTATGTTGTGTTAAGTGTTGGCAGATATCTGGACCCCGCCCTAGCGGTCCGGACTTGGACCCCGAACTTCCCCCTCCCCATACGAAGTCCGGGGTTTTTTTTGCCCGGAATTTGACTCGGCCGTGCTGGCCTCATCGCCGGCAAGCCAGCTCCCACAGGGGTATCACTGCCCTCAAGGCCTGTGCTGTACCTGTGGGAGCTGGCTTGCCGGCGATAGGGTCCTCAAGCAGCTGTCTTGTCTTCCAGCTCCATCCAGTCCGCCAGCACCCGGTACGCCTCTTCCACGCCCAGGCGCTTGGGCGCCGAGAACAGCTGGATGGTCACGCCGTCGCCCCAACCCTTTCGGATTTCCGACTGCACCTTGAGCAGAGTGTTCTTGCCCGCGCCGTGGGTCAGCTTGTCGGCCTTGGTCAGCAGGATGTGCATCGGCATGCTGCTGGCCTTGGCCCAGTCGAGCATCATCTTGTCGAAGTCGGTCATCGGGTGGCGCACGTCCATCATCAGGATCACGCCACGCAGGCACTCCCGGCTGCCCAGGTAGGCTTCCAGGTGTTTCTGCCAGTGCTGCTTGAGCGGAATCGGGACTTTTGCATAACCGTAGCCTGGCAGGTCGACCAAACGTCGTTCATCGTCCAGACTGAAGAAATTCAACAGCTGGGTGCGCCCGGGGGTTTTCGAGGTGCGCGCCAGGCTGGCATGAGTCAGGGTGTTGAGGGCGCTGGATTTGCCGGCGTTGGAGCGGCCGGCGAAAGCCACCTCGTAACCCTGGTCGTCCGGGCATTGTTCGACCTTGGCAGCGCTGAGGGCGAATTTGGCTTTCTGGCAGAGGCCGAGGATGGGGTTCTTGACTTGCATGGGATATCCGATGTGGGTGTTGCCTGACTCTATAAGCCCGAGCCTGGCAAGCGGTGTCGTTTCCGTTTGGATGGCGGAAGTATATAATGCCCCAGTTTTTGTGTGCTCATTCTCCCGGCGAAGGAGAACGGGCATGGGGTGTCGAACAATAGCTCGCGCAACAGAACGCAGCGCGGCCCCCAACCCTGAAGGTCGTTCCGCATGGCGAAATGGCTGCTTGCTGTCGGTATGTTCCTGCCGTTTTTCAGCGCACAGGCTACACAGGATCCCGAGGTGTTGTACAACCGCACGTGTGCGGCCTGTCACACCGGGCAGTTGCCACAGGCACCCAGGCAGGGTGACCGGGCAGCATGGGAGCCAAGGCTGGCGCAAGGCATGGATGTACTGGTGAAGCACGTGACCCAGGGTTTCAAGGCTATGCCGCCGCGTGGATTGTGCATGGACTGCAGTGCCGAGGACTACCGTTTGGTCATCCTTTGGATGAGTGGCAGTCCCGATACATAACATTTCACCCTTAGCCGTGTTGGATTAGCTGATGAACAAACTAGTCGTGAGTCTGCTGTTGACCTTGGGTGTCGCAGGTGCGGCCACTGCTGCGCAACCCGTCAAAGGCGATGCCGCCGCCGGCCAGGCCAAGACGGCCGTCTGTGGCGCCTGCCACAACCCCGACGGCAACAGCCTGGCACCGAACTTCCCGAAACTGGCCGGCCAAGGCCAGCGCTATCTCGAAAAACAATTGCACGATATCAAGTCGGGCAAGCGTACCGTGCTGGAGATGACCGGCATGCTGGCCGCATTCAGCGACCAGGACCTGGCCGATATCGCCGCCTACTTCTCCAGCCAGAAAGGCAGCGTGGGCGCGGCCGATCCCAAGCTGGTCGAACGTGGCCGGGCGCTGTTCAACGGCGGCGACCTGGAAAAAGGCATGCCTGCCTGCACCGGCTGCCACTCGCCGAACGGCGCGGGTATCGCCCTGGCCGGCTTCCCGCACCTGGGCGGGCAGCATGCACAGTACGTGACCAAGCAGCTCACCGACTTCCGCGAAGGCAACCGCACCAACGATGGCGATGCCATGACCATGCGCACCATCGCCGGCAAGCTGAGCAACCACGACATCGAGGCGCTGGCCAGTTACATCCAGGGCCTGCACTGAGGCCCTTCGGCCGCCTGTGATGGCCCTATCGCCGGCAAGCCAGCTCCCACAGATGCTGCATATGGCTTGAGGTCGATGCGCTCGAGGTGGGAGCCGGCTTGCCGGCGATAGGGCCATTACAGGCGGCGCATTAACCTTCAGTTAATGTTGTAGGCCAATGATGAAAGGGCGGCCGGACCGCCCTTTTTTCCGTCCGCAGCCGTTACACTACAGAACTCGGCCCCTTCCCGGCCTGTCTCAGTGCAGGTCGCGTCGTGGCGACCAATGACTGCCCAGGAGTAAAGCATGCGTAAACTGATTCTCAGCGCCGCGCTGGTCGCTGCCAGCGTATTCGGTATGACTGCCGTCCAGGCCGCCGAGCCTGTCGCCGGCAAGGAATACCTCGAGCTGAGCAACCCTGTTCCGGTTTCCGTGCCTGGCAAGATCGAAGTGGTCGAGCTGTTCTGGTACGGCTGCCCACACTGCTACCACTTCGAGCCGACCATCAACCCGTGGGTTGAAAAACTGCCCAAGGACGTCAACTTCAAGCGCGTACCAGCCATGTTCGGTGGCCCATGGGACGCCCACGGCCAGATGTTCCTGACCCTCGAAGCCATGGGCGTCGAGCAGAAGGTACACGCCGCGGTGTTCGATGCCATCCAGAACCAGAAAAAGCGCCTGACCGACCCGCAGGACATGGCCGACTTCCTCGCCACCCAGGGCGTGGACAAGGACAAGTTCCTCGCCACCTTCAATTCGTTCGCCATCAAGGGCCAGGTCAACCAGGCCAAGGAACTGGCGAAGAAATACGAGATCACCGGCGTACCGAGCATGGTGGTCAACGGCAAGTACCGCTTCGACCTGGGTACTGCCGGCGGGCCGGAAGGCGTACTGAACGTTGCCGACCAGCTGATCGCCAAGGAGCGCGCCGCTAAGTAAGCGGCGTAACCCATGCGCCGCTTCAGAACCGCGCGTGGCATTGGCCTGCACCAGCCGCAGGTCAACGAGCATCACCTGCAGGCCCCTGGCCTGCCCGAGGATGGTCGTCTGCGGCTGCTCAGTTTCAACATCCAGGTGGGTATCAGCACCGAGCGCTACCGGCATTACGTGACCCGCAGCTGGCAGCACCTGCTGCCGCACAACGGGCGTGCGGGCAACCTGCAGAAGATTGGCCAACTGCTGGGCGACTTCGACCTGGTGGCCTTGCAGGAGGCCGATGGCGGCAGCCTGCGCTCGGGCTATGTCAACCAGGTCGAGCACCTTGCCCACCTGGGTGCCTTCCCCTACTGGTACCAGCAACTCAACCGCAACCTTGGGCGTTTTGCCCAGCACAGCAATGGCGTGCTCAGCCGCCTGAAGCCACAACTGCTCGAGGATCACCCATTGCCCGGCCCGGCTGGGCGAGGTGCGATTCTGGTGCGCTTTGGCGAGGGCGAAGATGCGCTGATCGTGGTGATGATGCACCTGGCCCTCGGCGCCAAGACCCGCGCCTTGCAACTGGGTTACATCCGCGAGCTGATTGGCGGTTACCGCCACCAGGTGCTGATGGGCGACATGAATACCCATGCCACCGACCTGCTGGAGCACTCGCCGTTGCGCGACTTGGGCCTGATTGCCCCCCAAGTCGAGGCCACCTTCCCCAGCTGGCGTCCACAGCGTTGCCTGGACCACATTCTGCTCAGCCCAAGCCTCACGCTGGAGCGTGTCGAGGTGCTGGCGCAGCCAATTTCCGACCACCTTCCCGTTGCTGTCGAGATTCGATTGCCTGATGCATTGACTGTGGATACGCTGCCGGTCCTGAGCTAATTGCCATCACCGTTTGCGGACCTGGGCATGACTGAAGACGCTGAGCGCTGGAAAGAAAAATACCTGAAAAGCATCGAGCAGCAGGAAAAGCTCGAGCGCCGTTGGGACGCCCGTCTCGACCTGCTGCGTCGCGGCCTGGTACGCAGCACCCTGGCTGCCGAAGGCAGTGACAAGGTGGTGGACCAGTGCATGAAGGAAATGCGCGAGGTTATCCGCAGCGACAACATGGACGCTGGCCTTGCCGGGCTGATTCCGCGTCTTGAGAAGGCGGTGCTGGACTCCGAACAGCGCCGGGAAGCTCGCATGAATCAGGTCAGCGATGCGCTGACCGCGCTGGTCGACCAACTGCAAGGCCTGCCATTGCCGAACGATGTGTCGCGGCCGTTGAAAAAGCTGGCGAAGAAGCTCGACGGTGGCGTGGCCCAGTCACGCGACCTGCCACCGTTGCTGGGCGAGTTGAGCGGCTTGCAGGGCCGCGCGCTGTCAGCCCTGGGCAAGTCGGGGGAGGAGGCCCGACCCGGCTTCTTGCAGCGCTTGTTCGGCAGCCGCGAGGATCACGCGCAAGGCGAGCCAGCGCTTGTGCCGCTGACGCTGCCGGTTGCCGACGCGCAGCCCTTGGCAGCACCGGCCAACGTCGGTGCTCCGCAGCCCGACGACGTGGACGCGCTGCAGCCGCTGCCAGCCTCATCAGCATCTGTTGTCGAGGCGCCCGTAGTGCCAGAGCCCGCGCTGGAGACACCTGGCCCGGCGCTGATCGAAACGGCCGAACTGTCACCAGCCCCGCTGCCGCAGCCGCTACCGGACGAAGTGCCGGCACCGGAAACTGTCGCCAGCGAGCCTCCGGCTGAAGCAGGACCGGCGCAAACACTCGAAGAAACCTTCGGCGAAGACGGCCCCTATGCCCTGCCCTACGCGGTGGAGCCGCCCTACAGCCAGGTTGCCGAGCACATCGAGCACACCCTGATCGGCCTGCTCGATGACCTCAGCCTGCCGGAGCGACACAAGGCCCAGGCGCTCGAGATGCGTGAACGGGTCGCCCGCGGCTTGAATTGGTATGAGCTGATCCCGGTGCTGGATGACCTGGCTGTGCTCATGCTGGCGATCACCGACAGCGGTCAGCACGAGTTCGAAACCTACCTGCAGCAGCTCAACGAACGCCTGGAAGGTTTCCAGAGCCACCTGCACGAGGCCAGCGCCGGTCACGCCGACAACAGCTCGGCTGCCCGCGAGCTGGATACCCAGCTGCGTGAGCACGTCGACGGGCTGCAGAGCAGTGTGCAAGGTGCCGCCGACGTCGACAGCCTCAAGCACATCCTGGAAAACCGCCTGGAAGGCCTGTTGGTGACCATGGACGAGCACAAGCATGAGCGTGATCGCCGCGAGCAGGAGCTGGCTGGGCGCCTGCAAGGGCTGTCGGAGCGGGTGGCGAACATGGAGCACGAGGCGCTCGGCTACCGCGAGCACCTGGAAGAGCAGCGGCAGAAGGCCTTGCTCGACCCCCTCACCGGTTTGCCCAACCGTGCGGCCTGGAGCGAGCGGGTCGAGCGCGAAATGCTCGAATGGCAGGCACACGGCGGCCATCTGGCGATGGCGATCCTCGACCTGGACCATTTCAAGCGTATCAACGACAGCTATGGGCACCTGGCCGGGGACAAGGTACTGAAGATTGTCGCCGACCAGTTGCGCAAGCGCCTGCGCAGCGGTGACTTCATCGCCCGCTTCGGCGGCGAGGAGTTTGTCCTGTTGCTGCCGCAGACCTCGCCGGCCGCCGCTGCCCAGATAGCCGAGGTGCTACGGGCCACGGTCGAGGCGTGCCCGTTCCACTTCAAGGGCGAACGGGTGGTGATCACCACTTCCATCGGCCTGGGTGCATTCCGTTCCGGCGAGCGCGGCGACCAGGTGCTCAAGCGCGCCGATGCGGCGCTGTACCGGGCCAAGGAGTCGGGGCGCAACCGCGTCGAGCAGGCATAGCCGGGAGCCGCTGACTCGCGGCAAGCACGGCCCTTGGGGAGCACGTTATACTGTAGCGCTCATACGCTGAGGCTACTGACGTGCTTTCCACGCTTAAAAAAACCCTGATTTCCTTCCTGCTGTTGTCTGTCGCCGGTTGCTCGACAGGCCTGCGCATCGACCGTAGCCACCCTTCGGTCAACCAGGACAACCGCATCCAGTTCGTAGTCTTGCATTACACCAATGCTTCGCTGGAGCGTTCCCTGGCGTTGCTGACCCATGGCGAAGTCAGCAGCCACTACCTGATTGGCGACGGCCCGGCGACGGTGTATCAGCTAGTGGATGAGAACCGCCGCGCCTGGCATGCCGGTGATAGCCAGTGGCAGGGGCGGACCTGGCTGAACTCCTCGTCCATCGGTATCGAAATCGTCAACCCGGGCTTCACCGACACGCCTAATGGCCGGGTCTGGCACCCTTACAGCGAAGCGCAGGTCCAGTCGCTGATCGCGCTGCTCAAGGACATCGTCAAACGCAACAACATCGAGCCACGGCACATCATTGGCCACAGCGATATCGCGCCGCTGCGCAAGCTTGACCCGGGGCCGCTGTTCCCGTGGAAGCGCCTGGCCGACGCCGGATTGGGTGTCTGGCCGGATGCAAATGCCGTGGCACGGCAGCAAGCCTATTTCAGCGTCAACCCGCCGAGCGTTGGCTGGTATCAGCAGGAGCTGGCGCGGTTTGGCTATGCGATCGAGCAGACCGGGGTCCTGGATGTTGCCACCCGCCATGTGATCGCCGCGTTCCAGATGCGTTTCCGCCCGCAGCGCTTCGATGGCATGCCGGATGCGCAGACGGCGGCGATGCTGCAGGTGCTCAACCGGATGCGTTGAGCTGCCAGCGAGGCTCTGTGGGAGATTGCCCAGCCCTTTGGGCTGCGCTGTCGCACAGATAGCTGTATTCGCAAGCGATCCTCGTACCCTGTGGGAGCGGCTTTAGCCGCGAAGAATCCAACGCGGTGCCAGCCACCGCGTTTACTTCTTCGCGGGCACGCCCGCTCCCACAGAGTCCGTGTAGCGCCTGCAAATCGAGTTCTCTGCGCGACAGCGCAGCCTTGGGAGATGGCGATCTCCCAACAAGCAAACGAAGCGCCAAACGGCGAGGTGATTCCTGATTCAGTTGCTATACCTTAGTTATCAACTGGATGCCCTCGATGTCAGCCTTCATCGCCTTGATGCGCCAAATTTTTTACCGTCCCTGGATGCTGGCCACATTGGCAGCACTGGCCAGCGCGGCACTGTTGCTCTCTGCCAGCATCGGCATTGCCCTGCAACAGATGAAGCAAAGCGAGAGCGCACAGATGAATGCCCAGGGCGAGCGCTTTCTCGAGCGCCTCGAGCAGGTGTTCGGCCAGTTGCGCGAAGGGGTCGACCTGCTGCAGGCGCAGCCCTTGCGCGGCTGCAGCCCGGCGATGCTGACGGCATT
The DNA here is from genome assembly GCF_032971465.1 of Pseudomonas sp. LSJ-87. NCBI lineage: Bacteria > Pseudomonadati > Pseudomonadota > Gammaproteobacteria > Pseudomonadales > Pseudomonadaceae > Pseudomonas > Pseudomonas sp. LSJ-87. The sequence goes on from NZ_JAWJYQ010000001.1 coordinate 660,068, forward strand.
GCAGCAGGTAGGCCTGAGTTCACGCTTCATTTATGAAGCGGCATACGTGGATGGGGATATCGCCTGTTCGAACCGCGGTGATGAGCGGGCGTTCGAACCCTTGCGGGTCCCCGATATCCAGGGGCCGACCTATAGCTATTGGCTGAACACCACGACCGAGCCGAACGAGAACCTGGCCGCGCTGATGCTGGGGAGGGGCAAGTTCGTGGTATCCACCTCTCGTGGACACCTGACCGATGTGGTTGACCTGCCCCCCGGGGGCAGCCTTGTGGTGGTGCTGGACAACGGTACCCGGGCCATCCCCGTGCTGGGCCCACCGCAGGTATGGCCGCCGCCCTCGGCCTGGTCGACCAGCCACAAGTCGCTGCTCGAGCTCAGCGACCGCCTGATCTACCGCATGCCGACCAAGTCACCGGACTACCAGCTGGTGCTGATTGCCCCGCGGGCGAGCCTGCCGTTGAGGATGAACGGCATGCTCTGGCTCTTGTTCCCCGGCAGTGTGCTGGCAGCCTGCTGCATCGGCTGGCTGGTGCTGCAACTCATCCTGCAGCGGCGGTCGATGAGCTCGGAGTTGCAGAATGCCTTGCGCCGCGGCGAACTGCAGGTGCTCTACCAGCCGATCTTCGAGCTCGACAGCCGGCGCTGTGTCGGGGCCGAGGCCCTGGTGCGCTGGCGTCGCCCGGACGGCACTCTGACCAGCCCGGACCTGTTCATCCCGTTGGCGGAAAACACCGGGCAGATTCGCCAGATCACCGACTTTGTCCTACAGCGTGTGCTGGAACAGTTAGGGCAACTGCTGCGCTCGCACCCCAACTTGTACATTTCGGTGAACCTGGCAGCTTGCGATGTAATGGTGCCGCGTATTGGCCGGGTAGCTGCGCGCTTGCTGGCAATGCACCGGGTGGCGGCCAGCCAGATTGCCTTCGAAGTGACCGAGCGCGGCCTGATCGATGTGGTAGTGGCGCGCGACAATCTGCAGGCGTTACGTGCAGTAGGGCATCAGGTGCTGATCGACGATTTTGGCACGGGTTATTGCAGCCTGGCCTACCTGCAGACCCTGCCGGTGGACTGCCTGAAGATCGACAAGGCCTTTATCGATGCCCTTGGGCATGACGCCGCCAGCAGCGGTGTTGCCCCGCATATCATCCGCATGGCCCACGACCTGCACCTGCGGGTGATTGCCGAAGGCATCGAGTGTGAAGACCAGGCGGTGCTGCTGAACAGCGAAGGGGTCAATTATGGCCAGGGCTGGCTGTTTGCCCGGCCACTGAATGCCCGGCAGTTTGCCGAGCTGGTGACCCGCGGACGGCTGCCGCGGCGGGTTGAGCATTGAGTGATCCTGCACCGGCCTCATCGCCGGCAAGCCAGCTCCCACAGGTATTGCAATGGCCTCAGGTGCGGTGCGATCCCTGTGGGAGCTGGCTTGCCGGCGATGGGGCCAGGACAGGCAACATTCAGACCGGCAGTGCCATGTAGAACTGGGTCCCCTGCCCCGGTCTGGAAAAGACGCCCATGCGCCCGCCATGCAGTTGCACGATCTCTTTGCACAACGCCAGCCCCAGCCCCGCGCCGCCTTTCTTGCGCCCTACCTGCACGAAGGGCTCGAAGATGCGCCCCTGTTGCCCATAGGCAATGCCCTCTCCGTTGTCCTCGACACTGATGATCACCCGCTCCGCATGCCGTCGTGCATGCAGACGGATACGCCCGCCGCTGGCGGTATGGCGGATGGCGTTGTGCAACAGGTTGTCCAGCACCCGGTCGAGTTGGGAGACGTCGGCCTGGATACGCGGTAGCGGCGGCTCCAGCTCCGTGATCAGTTCGATCTGCTTGTTCGCCGCCGGCTCGGCAAAGCGCTGTTGTGCACGCTCCAGCAATTCGTCGATGGCGCAGGGAGCCAGCTCGAGCTTCTGCATCCCGCTCTGGTAGCGGCTGAAGTTGAGCAGATCGTTGATCAACTGGGTCAGGCGCTGCATTTCCTCGCCGATGGTTTCCAGCAGGTCATGTTCGCGCGCCTCGGGCGGGAACTTGAGCCGCTCGCGCAACAGGCCGAAGGCCATGTGCATGCCGGTCACCGGGGTGCGCAGCTCGTGGGAAGCGCGCAGCACGAATTCGCTGCGCACGCGTTCGAAGGCTCGCTGCTCGGTTACATCGTGCAGCACCATCACCGCGCCCAGGATCGGCCCTTGCGGGTGGCTGACCGGAGTCAGGCTGTAGGCGAGCAGGCGCGTTTCGTCATCGACCTCCATGTTCAGGTCGTCCGGCTGGCGGTCGAGGTTGCCGCCGCGCAGTACCTGGCGTAGCTGCTGTTCCAGCTCCGGGCGTTGCAGGGCTTCGGCCAGGCTGCTGCCCACGCGGCTATCGGTCCAGCCCAGCTGGCGTTGCGCCACCGGGTTGAGGTGCTCCAGCCGGCCTTGGCGGTCGATGATCAGCAGGCCATCGTCAATGCTGTCCAGTACCGCCTGCAAGCGTTGCTGGCCGGCCAGCAGTTCATCGACGTTGGTGGCCTGGTGCTTGCGCAAGGCATCGGCCATCAGGCCGAAGCGGCGGGTCAGCTGGTTAAGTTCGGTGGCTTGGGTGACCGGCAGGGTTACGTCGAAATTACCCTTGCCGAGTTGGTCGGCCGCTATGGCCAAGGCTTCGATCGGCTGGCCGAAGCGCCGGGCAATGTTGTGCGCGGTGATGAAGCCCAGTACCAGCACCACCAAGCCCATCAGGCCAAGTACGCCGCTGACCAGCAAGGCGTGGTCGCGGGTGTGCTCCTCGCTGCGGGTGATGTGCTCCAAGGCCTGCTTGTGGGAATCGATCAGGTCGGTGCGGACCTGGTTGAACGCGGCCCCCAGTGGTTGTTCGACCCCCATGCTGCGCGAAGGCGCCGGGCTGTCGCGGTAGGCCTGGAGAAAAGCCTGGTAATTGCTGCTGGCCTTGCTGAAGCCGGTGCGCTCGCCACCTTGGTCCAGCCCTTGGTTGAGCAGGGCCTGGAAGTTGTCCTGCAGCAGCCGCAGGTTTTCCGGGGCGGTCTCGTCATCGAGCATCAGGGTCAACTGTTCGCCAAGGTTCTGGCGCAACTTCAGCCCGATTTCCAGGGCGTGGGTGGTATCGCGCACCAGTCGCTGTTGCACCGTGGCCATCTGCAGCACGCTGACCAGGCCCAGCAGCAGCCCGAGCAGGGCCACGGTGACCAGCGCCGAAATGCTGAGGAAAAGCCGCGTGCGCAGCTTCATGGGCGGCCACCTCATAGGTTGTACTGCTTGCGCTTGCGGTACAGGGTGGAGGCATCGATCCCCAGGGTCTTGGCGGCTTGGTCCAGGGTGTCGCTTGCGGCCAGCACCGCACCGATGTGGGCGCGTTCCAGCTCATCCAGGCTCAGCGCGGCGCCAACCCGCGGGGCATTGCCTGCGGGCTGCTCGCCCATGCCCAGGTGGCTGATTTCCACGCGTTCCTGCGGGCAGATGATGCTGGCCCGCTCCACCACGTTGCGCAATTCGCGAATGTTGCCGGGCCAGCGGTAGTTGAGCAGGGCCGTACGGGCTTCGTCACTGAAGCCGCGGGCAGGCCGGGAGTATTCCTTGACGAAGCGGGCGAGAAAGCGGTCGGCCAGGGTCAGGATGTCTTCACTGCGCTCGCGCAGGGGCGGCAGGTGCAGGGTGATGACGTTCAGGCGATACAGCAGGTCTTCGCGGAAGCGGCTCTCACGCACCATCTCTTCCAGGTTGAGGTTGGTGGCGGCGAGAATCCGCACATCGGCGCGACGGGTGACCGGGTCGCCGACGCGCTCGTATTCCTTGTCCTGGATGAAGCGCAGCAGTTTGGGCTGCAAGGTCAGTGGGAAATCGCCGATCTCGTCGAGGAACAGCGTGCCCCCATCAGCCTGGTTGACTCGCCCCAGGGTGCTTTCGCTGGCGCCGGTGAAGGCGCCGCGGGTGTGGCCGAACAACTCGCTTTCCATCAGCTCGGCGTTCAGTGACGGGCAGTTGATGGTCACGCAGGATTTGCGCGCGCGCTTGCTCCAGCCGTGGATGGCCCGGGCCAGCTCACCTTTACCTGTGCCCGACTCGCCAAGGATGAGGATGTTGGCGTCGGTGGTAGCGACCTGGCGGGCGGTTTCCAGTACCGCCATCATGGCCGGGCTGTGCGAGTCGAGGCCGTCCTTGGGTTTGCGCACTTCACCTTCCAGGGCCTCCAGGCGCGCGGAAAGCTGGCGCACTTCCAACTGCTTGGAGGTAGCCAGTCGCAGCTGGTCGGGGCTGCACGGTTTGACCAGGTAATCGGCGGCGCCTGCCTGGATCGCGTCTACCGCCGTATCGATCGCCGAGTGTGCGGTGACGATCACCACCCGCATCCAGGGGGCCTGGATACGCATCTGCGCCAGCACATCGAGGCCGTTGTCCTCGCCCAGGCGCAAATCGAGGAAGCACAGGTCGAATACCTGGCGCTGCAGCAGGGCCTCGGCCTGGGCGGCGCTGTTGGCCGTCGCCACGCTATAGCCCTCGTCCTCCAGGCAGTAGCGGAAGGTGCGCAGGATCGCGGACTCGTCATCCACCAGCAGAATGCGGCCTTGGTTGTCCTGGGCTGACTCCATGTGCTGCGCTCCTTTAGGAAAGATCTTCATTTAGTGTGGGAAAAATCGGGCAAGTTGCATGGTCCATTGTGAAGGAACCTGTCCTTTGCATGCTAGCCAATGGCCAATCAACGCCTGGAAGGCCGCGATATCCCGATGATTTCCTTAGAGGTCCGCGGTGGCACATTGGTTGCGAGGATTTTTAGCTTTTGCTCTACAAAAGGAGGCACTGCCATGTCCTTTTCCATTCGCACCGCCGTGTTGGCAACCACCCTGCTGCCGATGTTCACCCCGGCATTCGCCGGCCCGGTGCAGGACGCCCGCCTGGAGGGGGCCCTGCAAACTGCCCTGTCGCTGAACCGCATGCTCGACCCGTTCCGTATCCAGGTCGAGGTGGACGGCAAGCAGGCGCGGCTTTCCGGTGAGGTGGAGAACGACGTCGAACGCCAGCTGGCCGAGCATGTGGCGCTGGCTACCCGTGGCATCGAGCAAGTCGACAACCAGCTGCGGGTCAATGCCCAGCTGGTGGAGCGCCCGCTGGCGCTGCGTGCCTATGCCCAGCGCCTGGAGGATGCCACCCTGGCCGCGGTGATCCGTGCGCGGCTGTTATGGAGCCGCACCACCGAGAAGGCGCCTATAGATGTACAGAGCAGCGAAGGTGTGGTGACCCTGCGTGGCAAGGTCGACAGTGCCGAGGCCAAGGAGCTGGCCGGCGTGGTGGCGCGTACCACCGAGGGTGTGCACCTGGTCAACAACCTGGTCAGCCTCGATAGCGCCGCCATGGCCAAGGCCCGGGAAACCCCGGTGGGGACGCCGACTGGGCCGCAACCGGGCGACAGCTGGATAATCGACAAGATCCAGAACAGCTACCGCTTCAGCCGTAACCTCGATGGCCTGAACCTGAAAGTGGCCAGCGAAGAGGGTTTGGTGCGGCTTTCGGGCGAGGTGGTCAGCAGCGAGCAGAAAACCATTGCCGTGGAAATCGCCCGGCAGATCATCGGCGTGCGCGGGGTGGATGCCGACCTGCTCAAGGTGGCGACCAAGGTCGAGGGCTGATCGTGCAATTCGCACGACGGCCCGGGCGGCATCGTGCAGGATACGTCCTTGCCGGTTTTGCAGGATTCACGTAACTATATGATTTAAATGAATTTTATTTGATTCGTAAGGCTGGCATGCAGGCTGCAATTACCTGTTCAGGTTTGAACAAGAATTACAGCAGGAGGAGCCGGCATGACCCGCCAATCCGTCAACCGCTTGCAGAGCGCTGCACTGCCCCTGAGCCAAGTGCTTTCACTCGGCCTGGCGCTGTTGCTGACCTTGGCCGCTGGCCTCTTCTATTACAGCTGGCAGACCGCGCGCCTGACCGAGCAAGTTGCGGCGCAGACCGCCCTGTTGACGCAGATTCAGGCAACCCGTGCCAATACCTTGGTCAAGGCCGCCGACCCGCTTCCAACTGGCCAGGCCACCGCGTCACCGGCCACCCTGGAAAGGGTCGTACCCCAGGACCGCTGGGTGTTCTGACCGCTGGCCTTAACGATTTCAAAAAAGAAAGGAGAACCACCATGCTGAGTTGGGCTATCACTTTCCTCATCATCGCCATTGTCGCCGCCGTACTGGGCTTCGGTGGTATCGCGGGCGCTGCCACCGGTATCGCGAAGATTCTGTTCATTGTCTTCCTGGTGCTGTTCGTAGCCTCCTTCTTCTTTGGACGTGGACGAGGTTGAAGATGGGCAGGAGGCGTTGGACATCCCTGGCTGCCGCCCTGTTACTGGGCGGCAGTGCGGCGGCGATGGCGGCCAATGACGGCCAGGTTCGGGTCGACCAGCTGCTCGGCTCGGACCCGGAGTACCGGGAAACCTGGCAGGACACGATTGAAGGCGAGGAACGTCTGCCTGATTGGGTGGTCAATCTGACCGGAAGTGCCCAGCAGCAGATGTCTGCCGTTACCGAAGACGGCGACAAGTACCTGGTCGGCCCATTGTGCGAACGCCAGGACAACTGCACCTACAAGCGCCTGATCGTGGCGTTCAGCTGGGACAAGGACGATGCCTACGGGATGCTCGTGGAGGTACCCGAAGGTTTGCCGAGCGACAAGTCGCCCACCCGTCACGCGCAGTACCGCTGGCTGGGTAAGCCGGACGACGGCATGAAGGCGATGCTGCAGGAGCAGCTCAAGCGTGACCCGAACTGGTACTGAGCTTTGCACCCGGTACGGAGGAAAGGTCATGCACTGTCACGAAATAGAAGCTGAACCTTTCTATATTTTCAGCCTTCTATGATGCGCCGCCCCGAGGAGGGGCTGCACATGACCAAGGGGCCGGGCTGTTCTGATTGTTGCAGGATCGGAGTGGCCTAGGGGTACAGGGAGTGCCTCCAGCAATGGGCCGGGTCAGGAAAGGCGGAATCGGAAGTTTCAGGTCGGCGATGCCATAGGGGCATCTGACCAGACCTGACTTCCGAGGAGCCATGTAGGAAACGTCTCTTCCCTGCGCGATTTTCTCTTCGAGACACATTTTGTCTCGACCGTACATCAATTTTTTTTCGATCAGCCTGGCGCTTGTTCAAGTGGCATTTCGGCCATTCGGATTGTCGAACAAGCCATCGCCCCTGTCCTTTTTACCCTGCCAAATCTGCCTAAATATGGCGGTTTGGTCTTGTTCGGGATTCCGAACGTTGTAAATCAAGCACTTGCGAACCTCCCGTTTTGGTCAAAAATGTTATGCATAAACGGCATGGGGTATGCGCTTCCGGCATTAGATTTCCCCCTTTGCCATCGCAATAGTTGCCGCCTTTTTCGCCGGCCCGAGCGCCCTGTCGCTCGCCTGCGGTGTCCTTACATGAAGTCGCCGGACGGAAGCATCTGCTGCTCGTGACCTAGCCAACGGCTCTGTTACGCGCGTTTCCGTTGGGTGCCCATGACCACTAGAACAAAGGGTAAAGACATGAAGAAGGCAAAACTGAGCCTCGCCTGGCAGATCGTCATCGGTCTGGTCCTGGGTGTTGCAATCGGCGCGCTACTGAATCATTTCAGTGCAGAAAAGGCATGGTGGATCAGCAACGTCCTCCAGCCCGCTGGTGACATCTTCATTCGCCTGATCAAGATGATCGTCGTCCCGATCGTGATTTCGTCGCTGATCGTGGGTATCGCCGGGGTTGGCGACGCGAAGAAACTGGGCAGCATCGGCCTGAAGACCATCATCTACTTCGAAGTGGTGACCACCATCGCCATCGTCGTGGGCCTGGTGTTGGCCAACCTGTTCCACCCGGGCGCCGGCATCGACATGAGCACCCTGGGTACCGTGGACATCTCCAAGTACCAGGCTACCGCGGCCGAAGTGCAGCATGAGCACGCGTTCATCGAAACCCTGCTGAACCTGATCCCGTCGAACATCTTCGCAGCGCTGATGCGTGGCGAAATGCTGCCGATCATCTTCTTCTCGGTAATGTTCGGCCTGGGCCTGTCGAGCCTGCAGGCAGAGCTGCGCGACCCGCTGGTGCGTACCTTCCAGGCGGTTTCCGAGACCATGTTCAAGGTCACCCACATGATCATGAACTACGCCCCTATCGGCGTGTTCGCCCTGATCGCCGTGACCGTCGCCAACTTCGGTTTCAGCTCGCTGCTGCCGCTGGCCAAGCTGGTGCTGCTGGTGTACTTCGCCATCGCCTTCTTCGCCTTCATGGTGCTGGGCCTGGTTGCCCGCCTGTTCGGTTTCTCGGTAATCAAGATCATGCGCATCATGAAAGATGAGCTGATCCTCGCCTACTCCACCTCCAGCTCGGAGACCGTGCTGCCGCGCGTGATCGAGAAGATGGAGAAGTACGGTGCACCGAAGTCGATTTGCTCGTTCGTGGTACCGACCGGCTACTCGTTCAACCTCGACGGCTCGACCCTGTATCAGAGCATCGCGGCCATCTTCATTGCCCAGCTGTACGGTATCGACCTGTCCTGGAGCCAGCAGCTGCTGCTGGTGCTGACCCTGATGGTCACTTCCAAGGGTATCGCTGGCGTACCGGGTGTTTCCTTCGTGGTGCTGCTGGCCACCCTGGGCAGCGTGGGCATCCCGCTGGAAGGCCTGGCCTTCATCGCCGGTGTCGACCGCATCATGGACATGGCCCGTACCGCCTTGAACGTTGTGGGTAACGCCCTGGCAGCCCTGGTCATCGCTCGCTGGGAGGGTATGTACGACGCCGCCAAGGGCGAGAAGTACTACGCCTCGCTGATGGCCGGCAAGCAGGAAGCGGCCATGGTTGGCGAAGCTGCCAAGCGCTGAGCCTGATGAGCTGAACAAGAAGCCCCGACCTGTCGGGGCTTTTTGTTGCCTGTGAGATCTTGGGGCCGCTTTGCGGCCCTATCGCGACGCAAGGCCGCTCCCACAATGGCCGGCGTACACCGACCTCTGTGGGAGCGGCCTTGTGTCGCGATACGAGGGCGCAGCCCTCGCCTGCGGTCTCCAGCCTTACGCCCCGATACGCTATCATTCGGGCATTTTTCAGGGGGAACACACGGATGCTCAACGGCCTTTGGCTTGGCTTTTTCCTGGTGGCGGCAGTGTCCGCCCTGGCCCAATGGCTGGTAGGCGGCAACGCCGGCATCTTCGCGGCGATGGTCGAGAGCATCTTTGCCATGGCCAAGCTGTCGGTCGAGGTGATGGTGCTGCTGTTCGGCACGCTGACCCTGTGGCTGGGCTTTCTCAAGATCGCCGAGAAGGCTGGCATCGTCGAGTGGCTGGCCAAGGTGCTCGGCCCGCTGTTTGCCCGGCTGATGCCGGAAGTTCCGCCCGGCCACCCGGCCCTGGGCCTGATCACCATGAACTTCGCCGCCAACGGCCTGGGCCTGGACAACGCCGCCACGCCGATCGGCCTGAAGGCCATGCGCGCACTGCAGGAGCTGAACCCCAGCAGCACCACGGCGAGCAACGCGCAGATCCTGTTCCTGGTGCTCAACGCCTCGTCGCTGACGCTGCTGCCGGTGACCATCTTCATGTACCGGGCCCAGCAAGGCGCGGCGGACCCGACCATGGTGTTCCTGCCCATCCTGCTGGCCACCAGCGTCTCGACCCTGGTCGGCCTGCTGTCGGTGGCGGTGATGCAGCGCCTGCGCCTGTGGGACCCGGTAGTGCTCGCCTACCTGATCCCCGGTGCATTGCTGCTGGGCGGCTTCATGGCCTTTCTCGGCACCCTCTCGGCGGCCGCGCTGGCGAGCCTGTCGTCGATCCTGGGCAACCTCACGTTGTTTGGCGTGATCATCCTGTTCCTGGTGATCGGCGCCTTGAAGCGGGTGAAGGTGTATGAAGCCTTTGTCGAAGGCGCCAAGGAAGGCTTCGATGTGGCCAAGGGCCTGTTGCCTTACCTGGTGGCGATGCTGGTGGCGGTGGGTGTATTGCGGGCCTCAGGCGCCCTGGAGCTGGCTTTGGACGGTATTCGCCATGCGGTGACCTGGCTGGGCCTGGACACCCGCTTCGTCGAAGGCCTGCCCACGGCACTGGTCAAGCCGTTCTCCGGCAGTGCGGCGCGGGCGATGCTGATCGAGACCATGCAGACCCACGGTGTGGACAGCTTCCCGGCGCTGGTGGCGGCGACGATTCAGGGGAGTACCGAAACCACCTTCTACGTGCTGGCGGTGTACTTTGGTGCGGTGGGTATCCAGCGCGTGCGCCATGCCGTCGGTTGCGCATTGCTGGCGGAGTTGTCCGGTGTGATCGCGGCGATCTTCGTCTGCTACTGGTTCTTCGCCTGACGCAGACCGTTGTGGGAGCGGCCTTGCGTCGCGAAAGGGCCGCACAGCGGCCCCAGGATTTCGGCGCTCATGCAAGAATGCCCGGGGCCGCTTCGCGGCCCTTTCGCGACACAAGGCCGCTCCCACAAAAAGCAGGCAGGGTTCAGTGAGCAGGAACGCTGGCTGCTTGCGCAATGGTCCAAC